>JARLJA010000007.1 GCA_031291445.1 Xanthobacteraceae bacterium
GACCGCCGGATAGATGCCCTTTTCCGAGATCGCGCGGTTGAGCACCGTGGTGGCGTCCAGATGGGCGAACGAGGTGGCGGGCGCCGGGTCGGTCAAGTCGTCGGCCGGCACGTAGATCGCCTGCACCGATGTGATCGAGCCTTTGGTAGTGGTGGTGATGCGCTCCTGCAGCGCGCCCATGTCGGTGGCCAGCGTCGGCTGGTAGCCCACCGCCGAGGGAATGCGGCCGAGCAGCGCCGACACTTCCGAGCCGGCCTGGGTGAAGCGGAAGATGTTGTCGACGAAGAACAGCACGTCCTGGCCCTGATCGCGGAAGTGCTCGGCGACGGTCAGCCCGGAGAGACCGACGCGGGCGCGGGCGCCCGGCGGTTCGTTCATCTGGCCGTACACCAGAGCGCATTTGGAGCCTTCGCCGCCGCCCTGCTTGTTGACGCCGGACTCGATGAACTCGTGATAGAGGTCGTTGCCTTCGCGGGTCCGCTCGCCGACGCCGGCGAACACCGAGTAGCCGCCGTGGGCCTTGGCGACGTTGTTGATCAGCTCCTGGATCAGCACGGTCTTGCCGACGCCGGCGCCGCCGAACAGGCCGATCTTGCCGCCCTTGGCGTAGGGCGCCAGCAGGTCGATGACCTTGATGCCGGTGACGAGAATCTCGGCCTCGGTCGACTGCTCGGTATAGGACGGCGCGGGCTGGTGGATGGCGCGACGGCCTTCGGAGACGATCGGACCGCCTTCGTCGACCGGGTCGCCGACCACGTTCATGATGCGCCCCAGCGTGCCGACGCCCACCGGCACCTCGATCGGCTCGCCGGTGTCGGTCACCTCCTGGCCGCGCACCAGACCCTCGGTGGTGTCCATGGCGATGGTGCGCACGGTCGATTCGCCGAGGTGCTGGGCAACCTCGAGAACCAGCCGCGAGCCGCCGTTCTTGGTCTCGAGCGCGTTGAGAATGGCAGGCAGATGGCCCTCGAACTGCACGTCCACGACGGCGCCGATGACCTGGGTGATGCGTCCGACCTGATTGGCGGGCTGGGCCATGGAAACTTTCTCCTCGAAGTCTTGAACCAAAATTTGAGAACGCGACGACCGCCGACCGGCGGCCCGTGGGCTTGCGATCAGATCGCCTCGGCGCCGGAGATGATCTCGATCAGCTCCTTGGTGATCATCGCCTGGCGGGTGCGGTTGTAGATCAGTGTCTGCTTGCGGATCATGTCGCCGGCGTTGCGGGTGGCGTTGTCCATCGCGCTCATCTGGGCGCCGTAGAACGAGGCGTTGTTTTCCAGGAGCGCGCGGAACACCTGCACGGCGAGATTGCGCGGCAGCAGCCGCGCGAGAATTTCGTCTTCCGCCGGCTCGTAGTCATAGGCCGCGGTCGCCGCCGCGGCGGCGCGCGGCGCGATCTCGAGCGGGACGATCTGCTGGGCGGTCGGGATCTGCGCGATCACCGACTTGAAGCGCGAGTAGAACAGCGTGCAGACGTCGAACTCGCCGGCCTCGAAGCGCGCGACCACCTGCTTGGCGATGTCCTCGGCGTTCTTGAAGGCGAGCTGGCGCACGGCGCGCAGGTCGACGTGCTCCACGATCTGGCTGTCGAAGTTGCGGCGCAGCTGCTCGTAGCCCTTGCGGCCGACGCAGAAGAACTTGACCGTCTTGCCCTGCGCCACCAGGGCGAGCGCGCGCTCGCGCGCCAGCCGCACGATCGACGAGTTGAACGCGCCCGACAGGCCGCGCTCGCCGGTGCAGACCAGGAGGAGATGAACGGCGTCCTTGCCGGTGCCGGCGAGCAGCGCCGGCGCCGAGCCGGAGCCGGCGGCCGCGGAAGCGATGTTGCCGATCACCGCGTCCATCCGCTCGGCGTAGGGGCGCGCGGCCTCGGCGGCCGACTGCGCCCGGCGCAGCTTGGAGGCCGCCACCATCTGCATCGCCTTGGTGATCTTCTGCGTCGCCTTGGTCGAGGCGATGCGGACCCGCATGTCCTTCAGTGAAGCCATTCTCGATTACCCCTGCGGTCCACCCGTGCCGGACCGCGACCCCTGATTGGCGAGGCCGGCGCGGACGCCGGCCGATCCGACCGCCGGATTAGGCGAACGTCTTGATGAAGGCCTCGACCACGCCCTTGAGCTTGCCGGCGACCTCGTCGCTGAGGTCGCGGCTGGTGCGGATGGCGTCGAGAATGTCGGAGTGCTTGCCGCGCAGCAGCGACAGCAGGCCGTCCTCGAACGCCCGCACCTTGGCGACCGGAAGACCGTCGAGATAGCCGTTGACGCCGGCGTAGATCACCGCGACCTGCTCCTCCATCTTCAGCGGCGAGAACTGCGGCTGCTTCAGCAGCTCGGTGAGACGGGCGCCGCGGTTGAGCAGCCGCTGCGTCGCGGCGTCGAGGTCGGAGCCGAACTGGGCGAAGGCCGCCATTTCGCGGTACTGCGCCAGCTCGCCCTTGATCTTGCCGGCCACCTTCTTCATCGCCTTGGTCTGCGCCGAGGAGCCGACGCGCGACACCGAGAGGCCGACGTTCACCGCCGGGCGGATGCCCTGGTAGAACAGGTCGGTTTCCAGGAAGATCTGGCCGTCGGTGATGGAGATCACGTTGGTCGGAATGTAGGCTGAGACGTCGTTGGCCTGGGTCTCGATCACCGGCAGCGCGGTGAGCGAACCGGCGCCCAGCGCGTCGTTCATCTTGGCGGCGCGCTCGAGCAGGCGGGAGTGCAGGTAGAACACGTCGCCGGGATAGGCTTCGCGGCCCGGCGGGCGGCGCAGCAGCAGCGACATCTGGCGGTAGGCGACGGCCTGCTTGGACAAGTCATCATAGATGATGACGGCGTGCATGCCGTTGTCGCGGAAATACTCGCCCATGGTGCAGCCGGTGAACGGCGCCAGGTACTGCATCGGCGCCGGGTCCGAAGCGGTGGCGGCGACGATGATGGAGTATTCCAGCGCGCCCTGCTCCTCGAGCACCTTGACGAACTGGGCGACCGTCGAGCGCTTCTGGCCGATCGCGACATAGACGCAGTAGAGCTTGATCTTCTCGTCGGTCTGCGCGTTCAGCGGCTTCTGGTTCAGGATGGTGTCGAGCGCAATCGCGGTCTTGCCGGTCTGGCGGTCGCCGATGATCAGCTCGCGCTGGCCGCGGCCGATCGGGATCAGGGCGTCGATCGACTTCAGGCCGGTCGCCATCGGCTCGTGCACCGACTTGCGCGGAATGATGCCGGGCGCCTTGACGTCGACGCGCTTGCGCTCGACGCCCTGGATCGGGCCCTTGCCGTCGATCGGGTTGCCGAGCGCGTCGACCACGCGGCCGAGCAGGCCCTTGCCGACCGGGGTGTCGACGATGGCGCGGGTGCGCTTGACGGTCTGGCCTTCCTTGATCTCGCGGTCGGCGCCGAAGATGACCACGCCGACGTTGTCGGTTTCGAGGTTGAGCGCCATGCCGCGCGTACCGTTCTCGAACTCGACCATTTCACCGGCCTGGACGTTGTCCAGACCGTAGACGCGGGCGATGCCGTCACCGACCGACAGAACCTGACCGACCTCGGAGACCTCGGCCTCCTGGCCGAAATTCTTGATCTGGTCCTTGAGAATTGCGGAGATTTCCGCGGCGCGGATGTCCATCAGCCTGCCTCTTTCATCGCGTGCTTGATCGAATTGAGTTTGGTGCGAAGCGAACTGTCGACCATGCGGCTGCCGAGCTTGACGACCAGCCCGCCGATGATCGAGGGATCCACCTTCACGTTGAGAGCGACGTCCTTGCCGGTCACCGACTTGAGGGCGGCCTTGAGGGCATCGAGATTCTTGTCGTTCAGCGGCTCGGCCACGGTGACGTCCGCCGTGGCTTCGCCCTTGAAGCGGGCGACCAGCACGTTGAAGGCGCGGATCACGTCACGCACCGCGAACAGGCGGCGGTTGGCGGTCAGAACCCCGAGGAACTTGGCGGTGGTGCCGCCGATCCCGGCCTTGGCCAGCACCGCGTTGAGGCCCTTGGCCTGCTCGTCGGCGGTGAACACCGGGCTGCGGACGAGGCGGCCGAGATCGGAACTCTGGTCGACCAGGCCGGCGAAGGCGTCGAGATCGGCCTTGATCTGGTCGATGGACCGTTCGTCGCGCGCGAGCTCGAAAAGGGCCGTCGCGTAGCGACCGGACACTCCTGAAACCGACTGATGTTCTGCTGCCACGAATGCGCTCTATCTGGGTGGTCGATGAGGCCAAGCACGACAATCGTCGCCACGGGGCGTGGTCGGCGATCAAAGTGCTTGGAATTCAAGCGGGACTTCTGTTTCGGGACGGCAGGAGCGTTGCGCTGCCGCCGCAAAAAACGCGGTTTGCTAACATAGGCGGCGCGCAGGTGCAACATGACCTAAGGTCGACGTTCAGCCCTGTCCTTGCAGCGGTTTTTCAACGAGCGCCGTCGCGCTCGGCGAACGCGCCGCCCCCGGCGCCGGTCGGCGGAGCCTCGACCCGCCGGGCCGCTCACCGGTCCGGTTCCTTCGGCCGGGCGTAACCGGCGCCAGCACCGGCGCGAAGACCCGCTCCGGCCTCGGCGCCGGCGCGCCACCAGGCGTCGTTCACGATTTGCCAGGCCGGTGGTCAGGCCTCCCGGCCGGGCAGCCCGACCGCCGTCAGTTACCGCGGCCGCCCCCGAAGCTGCGCCCCAGGGTCATATCGACCATCCAAATTTGCATGACTTGACCCTCCTGAAGGGTCGATCGGCTTGTCTTTCCCGACCGCACGAAAACTGCTCAAACGCACCCGAATTCTACACGCGCAAGTATTCGGTCCGAACATCATGGTTAATACCAAATTAATTCCAAGTATTATTCCAATTGAGTAAATTACCGTCAGTCTTGTTGCCCTAATACTGCCGACTGGAACGAAAACGCGCGCCGTGCTTATGCCGCAATGTGCAGCGAACGGTCCGCCCCTGAACGGGCGGCCGGTCTATAGCCAGCCGCTTTGTTCCAATACGTTCCCAATACGATACAAGGATGAGACTGAATGGATCGCAGACTTAACTTCCCGCCCTGGCGAGCTCTTACACTTCGGAATATCTCGACGGTCGCCGCGACCGCCACCGTCCTGGCCGCCGGCATTACGGAAGCGTCCGCCCACGGCCGGCACCACCATCACCACCACGCCCACCACCACTGGCGTGACGCCAATGCCTCGCTCGGCGGTGGCGGCGCGACGGGACACACGTTCTCCGGCATGGCCTCGTTCTACGGCAACGAAGCCGGTCACCACACCGCCTCGGGCCAGCGCTTCAACCAGGAAGCCCTGACCGCCGCCCACCGCTCGCTGCCCTTCGGCACCCGCGTCCGTGTGACGCATGCCGGCCGCAGCGTCATCGTGACCATCAACGACCGTGGCCCCTTTGTGCATGGCCGGGTTCTGGATCTCTCGACCGCCGCGGCACGCGCGGTCGGCCTGACGTCGCGCGGCGTCGGCCTCGTCGTGGCTGAAGTCTTGTAGCCGACACCCGTCCCTTTCTGCTGTCCACTGACAGCCCGGGCCGCCCGGCGGCCGCGGAACGCCTGGCATCATGCCAATCGATGCCAGGCGGGTCGGGATGCGTCCTGCAGTCCTGCAGGCCAGAAAGATCCATGTGACCCGTGACCTGGCCCCGGCGGGCCGGGCCGCAATCGTGCGCGCTAAACGAAGCTCTGGGGGTCGACGTCGACCTCGAGCTTGAGGCTGCCCTTGGTCCTGGGACCGGCGGCGAGCCAGTCCCTGAGGTAACCCGACAGGTCGTAGCCGCGGGACGACTTCAGCAGCAGGCGAAACCGGTAGCGCCCCTTGATCACCGCCAGCGGCGCCTCGGCCGGCCCCAGCACCATGACGCGCTCGTCGAGCGGCGCCGCGGCGGCCAGCTTGCGGGCGAAGGATTCCGCGGTCGGCCGCTCGCCGGCCGAGACGATCAGGCTCGCCAGCCGGCCGAACGGCGGATAGCCGGTGCGCTCGCGGGCCTCGATTTCGCTGTCGTAGAACGCCTCGCGGTCGCAGGCGATCAGCGCCTTCATCACCGGATGCTCGGGCTGGTGGGTCTGCAGATAGCCGACGCCGCGGCCCTGTTCGCGGCCGGCGCGGCCGATCACCTGGTTGAGCAGCTGGAAGGTGCGCTCGGCGGCGCGCGGGTCGCCGTTGCCGAGGCCGAGATCGGCATCGATGACGCCGACCAGGTTGAGGCGGGGAAAGTGATGCCCCTTGGCGACCAGCTGGGTGCCGATGATGACGTCCACCCGTCCCTCGGCGATCTCGGTCAGTTCCGCCCGCATGGTCTCCATCGAGGTGATGAGATCGCTCGACAGCACCATGGTGCGGGCGCCGGGAAACAGCGCCGCCGCCTCCTCCTGCAGCCGCTCCACCCCGGGACCGATGGCGGCGAGGGTGTCCTCGGCGCCGCAGTGCGGGCACAGCTGCGGCCGCGGCACCGAAAACCCGCAGTGGTGACAGACCAGGCGCTGGCGGAAGCGGTGGTCGACCAGCCAGGCGTCGCAGATATTGCAGGAAAACCGGTGCCCGCAGGCCCGGCACAGCGTCAGCGGGGCGTAGCCGCGGCGGTTGAGGAACAACAGCGCCTGCCCGCCCCGCTCGATTTCGGTGCGCACCGCTTCGGCGAGCGGCGGCGAGATGAAGCGCCCTCGCGCCGGCCCCTCGCGGCGAAGGTCGATGGCCTGGATATGGGGCATGGCCTGGCCGCCGAACCGCGCCGGCAGCGCGACGCGCTGGTAGCGGCCCTTGCGCGCGTTGACCTCGGTCTCCACCGACGGCGTCGCCGAGGCGAGCACCACCGGAATGCCGGCGATCCGTCCCCGCACCACCGCCATGTCGCGGGCATGATAGTGGGCGCCATCGTCCTGCTTGTAGGCCTGGTCGTGCTCCTCGTCGACGATCAGCAGGCCGAGGTCGGCGTAGGGCAGGAAGAGCGCCGAGCGCGCCCCCACCACCACATGGGCCTCGCCGCTGGCGATGGCGGCCCAGTTGCGCGCGCGGGTGCGCGGCGTGAGCTCGGAATGCCATTCCAGCGGGCGGACGCCGAAACGCGCCGCGAAGCGATCGAGAAACTGCCCCGTCAGCGCGATCTCCGGCATCAGGATCAGGACCTGGCGGCCGCGCCGCACGGTCTCCGCGACCGCCTCGAAATAGACCTCGGTCTTGCCCGACCCGGTGACGCCGTCGAGCAGGGCGACCCGGAAGGCGGCGCCGTCGACCAGCGCCCGCAGCGCCGCGGCGGCTTCGCTCTGCTGCGGCGAGAAATCCGGCACCGCGTAGGCGGGGTCCGGCGCCGGCGGCGGCGGCGGCTTGGGCAGCACTTCGACCGCCAGCGTGCCCTCGTCGACCAGCCCGTCGACCACGCTTGCGCTGACCCCGGCCTCGTGGACCGCGTCGGACTTGGCATGGAGCAGCCCGTCGGACAGCACCGCGAGCAGCCGGCGGCGCGCCGGCGTCAGGCGCCCGGGCTCGGGCCCGGCCAGGCGGACCCCGAGGCGCACCCGTTCCGGGCCGAGATGCTCGCCCATCCGCAGCGCCATGCGCAGCACCATGCCGCGTGCCGACAGGGTGTAATTGGCGACCCAGTCGACGAAACCGCGCAGCTCGGCGCGCAGCGGCGGCACCTCGAACTTCTCACCGATATCCTTCAGCCGGTTGTGCAGGCGCGGCTCGGGCGCGGTATCGGTCGCCCACACAACGCCCATGGCGTCGCGCGGGCCGAGCGGCACGCTGACGACGTCGCCGGGGACGACCTCCATGCCGGCCGGGACCCGGTAGGAATAGGTGTGGTCGAGCGCGACCGGCACCAGGACGTCGACGAAGCGGGGGGACTGGCGGGTGCTGTTCATGGACGGCGCCACCTTAGAATCCCGCAACTCCCGGAGCCAGTGCGCGGCGATGCTGGCCACCGGATTAACCAGGGCTGAACCTCTGACCGCGAATATTGGGGGCAAGTCTCGCCAGTCGGATCAAGCCGTCATGGCCGGGCTTGTCCCGGCCATCCACGTCTTTGTTGCGGCAATGCCGCTAAGACGTGGTTGCCCGCGACGGGCGCGGGCATGACGAGAACAGAGATCTTCCACTACCATGGCCAAACCAGTCGCCGCCGTCCCGCATCCCGGCCTCACCTGCGCGGCGGCCGACCTGCTCGCGGAGGTGACGCGCTGGCTGACCCACCTCGGGGCGGAACGGCGGCTGTCCCCCAAGACCCTGGAAGCCTACGACCGCGACCTGCGCCAGTTCCTGATCTTCCTCGGCGTCCATTGGGGCAGGACCGTCACCCTGAAGCGGTTCGCGGCGCTGGAGGCCACCGACGTCCGCGCCTTCATGGCGGCGCGGCGCGGCGATGCCATCGCCAGCCGCTCGCTGATGCGGGCGCTGGCCGGACTGCGGTCGTTCGCGCGCTTTCTCGAGCGCGAGGGCAAGGGCAAGGTCGGGGCGCTGGCGGCGATCTGGGCGCCCAAGATCGGCAAGAGCCTGCCCAAGCCGCTGCAGATGGAGGCGGCGCGGCGCATCGTCGACGCCGACCTGCGCGCCGGCGAGGATCGCCCGACCTGGGTGCTGGCGCGCGACGCCGCGGTGCTGGCGCTGCTCTACGGCTCGGGCCTGCGCATCTCCGAGGCGCTCGGACTGAAGCGGCGCGACGTGCCGCAGCCCGGCGCCGGCGACGTGTTGGTGGTCACCGGCAAGGGCAACAAGACACGGATGGTGCCGGTGCTGGCGGCCGTGCTGACCCTGATCGCGGATTATGTGGCGCTGTGTCCCTACCCGCTGGCCCCCGAGGGCCCGATCTTCGTCGGCGCCCGCGGCGGGCCGCTCAGCCCCCGCATCATCCAGCTCGCCATGGCCGGCCTGCGCGGCGCGCTCGGCCTGCCCGACAGCGCCACGCCGCACGCGCTGCGGCACTCCTTCGCCACCCACCTGCTGACCCGCGGCGGCGACCTGCGCGCGATCCAGGAACTGCTCGGCCACGCCTCGCTCTCGACCACCCAGATCTACACCGGCGTCGACGCCGAGCGCCTGATGGAAGTCTACAAGACCGCGCATCCCAGGGCCTGACCATTGCGTGCCGGCCGGGCGCGACGGCGCGACTTTAGGCGGCTTGCGAAGGTACCTCGGTTCGGTCAAACCTGCGGCCAGCGAAGCAGGGGGAGGACCACATGAGCGCGCACGAGAGCCTGGAGCAGTCCGAACACGCCCAGGAGGCGTCCGGCGAAAACAAGCGGATCGCCCTGATGATCGCCATCATCGCGCTCTGCCTTGCGCTGTCGGAGACGTTGGGCAAGGGCGCCCAGACCGAGTCGATCAGCAAGAACATCGAGGCCGCGAACCTGTGGTCGTTCTTCCAGGCCAAGACCATTCGCCGCACCGCGGTGCAGACCGCCGCCGAAGGACTGAAGATCACCGCGCCGTCGATCGCCGACGAGGCCCAGAAGACGGCGGCCATGAAGCAGATCGACGACTGGCAGAAGACCGCGGCGCGCTACCGCTCCGAGCCGGAAACCAGCGAAGGCTCCGAGCAGCTCGCCGAACGCGCCAAGCACGCCGAGGAAGAGCGCGACACCTCGCTCGCCAAGTACCACAATTTCGAGATCGCCTCGGCGGCGTTCCAGATCGCCATCGTGCTGGCGTCGGCCACCATCATCACCGGCATGATCACGCTGGCGTGGATCTCGGGCCTGCTGACGCTGTGCGGCATCGGCTTTTCGGTGCTCGGCGTGGTGGCGCCGCACCTGGTGCATCTGGGATAGCGTGGGTCCGGGATCGGGCTAGCGCGACTTCGGCGCGGCCTGGGACCGCGCCCGCATCCGCTGCGTGAACCGCGTCCAGCGGGCGCGGCTGAGCTTGATGAAGCGCTTGATGGCGGCGACATGCGGGTCGGCGAGCCGGTGGGCGGCGTCGCGCCAGCGGATCACGACGCCGTAGGCGCGGCTGAACCAGCGCATCTGCAGCAGTTTGTCCCGCGTCACCTCGAAAGCGAAGGCGGTGATCGCGGCGCCGATCACCTTGGCGCCGCCGAGCACGATCAGCGCCAGCAGCCAGCGGCCATAGGCCAAGGGCCACAACGCGACCAGTTCGAGCCCGAAATAGATCGCCGCGGGGATCAGGAACACCACCAGGGTCGCCTGGGGCGACAGCCCCTCGACCAGGTCGGCGAACCAGCTTTTGAAATCCCGCCACGGAATGGCGTCGACGAACATCCGGATCGCCGGGACCAGATGATCCCACAGCCACTCCTCGATCAGGAAGAGCAGTGCCAGGAAGAACCACAAGGGTCGCAGCAGGCGGCGCATCGAACCTTCCAACGGCTGGCCCCGGGGCGGGGCTCCAAGCCAGATCTGCTGGCCCGATGTGGCTTTTGCAAGGACGCGCGGCGTCGATCCGCCCGCCCCGCGTCAACTTGTCCGCCACGCCGCGGTTCGCTGCACTGCGATCCGCGACGGAGATGGACAATGAGAGCCTACATATGGATGCTGCGCTTGGCGACGCCCATGGCGGCTTCCTTGATGGCTTCCGAGCGCGTCGGGTGGGCATGGCAGGTGCGCGCCAGGTCCTCGGCGGAGCCGCCGAATTCCATCAGCACCGCGGCCTCGTGGATCATCTCGCCGGCCTCGCGGCCGATGATGTGGACCCCGAGCACACGGTCGGTGCTGGCGTCGGCGAGGATCTTCACCATGCCCTCGGTGGTCTGGTTGACCTTGGAGCGACCGTTGGCGGTGAACGGGAACTTGCCGACCGTGTAGGCGATGTTCGCGTCCTTGAGGTCTTCCTCGGTCCTGCCGACGGACGCGACTTCCGGCGTGGTGTAGACCACGCCCGGAATGACGTCGTAGTTCACGTGGCCGGCCTGGCCGGCGAGAATCTCCGCCACCGCGACGCCTTCGTCCTCGGCCTTGTGGGCAAGCATCGGGCCGGCGATGACGTCGCCGATGGCATAGATGCCCGCCACGCTGGTGGCGAAATGGTGGTCGGTCTGGATCCGGCCGCGGGCGTCGAGCGCAATGCCGGCCTCCTTCAGCCCGAGACCATCCGTGAAGGGCACGCGGCCGATCGCGACCAGCACGACGTCGGCCTCCAGGGTCTCGGCATTGCCGCCGGCGGCGGCCTCGACCTGGACCTTGAGCGTCTTGCCCGAGGTGTCGACGCCGGTCACCTTGGCGCCGAGCTTGAATGCGACGCCCTGCTTCTCGAGGATGCGCTGGAACTGCTTGACGATCTCACCGTCCATGCCCGGCAGGATGCGGTCGAGGAATTCGACCACCGTCACCTTGGCGCCGAGGCGGCGCCACACCGAGCCGAGTTCGAGCCCGATCACGCCGGCGCCGACCACCACCAGCTTGTCGGGCACGCGGTCGAGCGACAGCGCGCCGGTCGACGACACGATGCGCTTCTCGTCGATCTCGATGCCCTTCAGCCGCGCCACGTCCGAACCGGTGGCGATCACGATCGACCTGGTCTCCGCCACCGTGGTCTTGCCGTCGGCGGCCTTGACCTCGACGCGCCCGGCGCCGAGCACCCGCCCGGTGCCGGCCAGCACGTCGATCTTGTTCTTCTTCATCAGGAACTCGACACCCTTGACGTTGCCGTCGATGCCCTCCTGCTTGAACTTCATCATCGTCGGCAGGTCGAGTTTGGGCTGCGCGATGCCGATGCCCATCTTGGCGAAGGAGTGGCCGGCCTCCTCGAGCAGCTCCGAGGCGTAGAGCAGCGCCTTCGACGGCATGCAGCCGACGTTGAGACAGGTGCCGCCCAGCGTCGGATTCTTCTCCACCACCGCGACCTTCATGCCGAGCTGGGCCGCGCGGATCGCGCAGACATAGCCGCCGGGGCCGGTGCCGATGACAACAAGATCGTAGCTCGCCATGATTGCTCCTGAAAATGCCGACGTGACGGCCGCTAGCGCCCGCCGGAGACGTCGAGAATTGAACCGGTGACATACGACGCCTCGTCGGACATCAGCCAGACGATGGCGTTTGCGATTTCTTCCGCGGTGCCGACCCGCTGCATCGGCACCGATTTGCTGAGGCGGTGGGCGCGCTCGGGGTCGCCGCCGCTGGCATGGATGTCGGTGTCGATCAGGCCCGGGCGCACGGCGACCACGCGAATGCCTTCGGCCGCGACCTCCTGGGCGAGGCCGTGGGTGAAGGTGTCGATGGCGCCCTTGGAGGCGGCGTAGTCGACATAGGTGTTGGGCGAGCCGAGCCGGGCAGCAGCCGACGACAGGTTGACGATGACGCCGCCGCGCCCACCGTGGCGGGTCGACATCCGCTTCACCGCCTCGCGGGCGCAGACAAGGCTGCCGGTGACGTTGATGGCCATCATGCGCTGGATGCGCGCCGCGCTCATGTCCTCGAGCCGCGCCGTGGCGTCGACCACGCCGGCATTGTTGACCAGCGCGCCGAGCGGACCAAGACGCTCGGCGGCCTCGAACAGCGCGACGATGTCGGCCTCCGAGCCGACGTCGCATCTGATCGCCACGGCGCGACCGCCCTCCGCCGCGACCCGGCCGACGACCTCATCAGCGGCGGCCTCGTTGGTGGCGTAGCCGACGCAGACCAGATAGCCGCGCTTCGCAGCGGCCAGCGCCGTGGCGCGGCCGATGCCCCGACTGCCTCCGGTGATGACGGCGACCCGCGCGGTCATCACGGCCTCAGAGATCGAGCACGAGCCGCGCCGGATCTTCCAGGCTGTCCTTGACGCGGACGAGGAAGGTCACCGCCTCCTTGCCGTCGATGACGCGATGGTCGTACGACAGCGCGAGATACATCATCGGCCGCACCTCGACCTTGCCGGCGACCACGACCGGCCGCTCCTGGATCTTGTGCATGCCGAGAATGCCGGATTGCGGCGCGTTGAGGATCGGCGTCGACATCAGCGAGCCGTAGACGCCGCCGTTGGAGATGGTGAAGGTGCCGCCCTGCATCTCCTCGATCTTGAGCTGGCCGTCGCGGGCGCGGCGCCCGAACTCGGAGATGCCCTTCTCGATCTCGGCGATCGACTTGCTGTCGCAGTCGCGCACCACCGGAACCACCAGGCCCTTGTCGGTGCCGACCGCGACGCCGATGTGGTAGTAGTTCTTGTAGATCAGGTCGGTGCCGTCGATCTCGGCGTTGACCGCCGGAATCTCCTTCAGCGCCTGGACGCAGGCGCGCACGAAGAAGCCCATGAAGCCGAGCTTGGTGCCGTGCTTCTTCTCGAACAGGTCCTTGTACTGGCTGCGCAGCGCCATCAGGTGGCTCATGTCGACCTCGTTGAAGGTCGTCAGCATCGCGGCGGTGTTCTGCACGTCCTTGAGGCGGCGCGCGATGGTCTGGCGCAGCCGCGTCATCTTCACGCGTTCCTCGCGGGCGGCGTCGTCGGCCGGCGACGGGGCGCGCACCTGGACGGCGGCCGCCGGCTGGCTGACCGGCGTCGGCGCGGAAGCCGCCTTCTCGATCGCCGCCAGCATGTCGCCCTTGGTGACGCGGCCGTCCTTGCCCGAGCCGGGAACGGTGGAGGCGTCGATGCCGCTCTCGGCGGAGAGCTTGCGCACCGACGGCGCCAGCGGAACGTCGGCCGGCGGCGCGGCCTTCACAGGCGCGGCCGGCGCGGCGGCGA
>JARLJA010000063.1 GCA_031291445.1 Xanthobacteraceae bacterium
CGGAACGCCGGCCAAAAAGCCGGTCGAAGCCGAGGAAGAAGAGATCGACGTCGATTCGGTTTTCGGCAAGCTCAAGGACCTGAAGCCTCAGGAATAAAACGTGGCCGCGATCCGCATCCTCGGCCTCGACCCCGGCCTGCGTCATACAGGCTGGGGGATCATCGAGTCCGAGGGCTCGCGCCTGTCCTATGTCGCCTCTGGCGCGCTGCACACCGAGACCGGCGAAAATCTCGGCGTGCGGCTGGCCAGCCTGCATCGCGGCCTCGCGGCGCTCATCGCCGAACATGCGCCGCATGAGGCGGCGGTCGAGGAGACTTTCGTCAACCGCGACCCGCAATCGGCGCTCAAGCTCGGTCTCGCCCGCGGCATATCCCTTGTCGTGCCGGCTCTGGCGGGTCTGGAAGTCAGCGAATATGCCGCCAATCTGGTCAAAAAGACCGTGGTCGGCGCCGGCCATGCCGAAAAAGCCCAGGTCGCCATGATGGTCAAGATCTTGCTGCCGCGCAGCGAGGCGAAGACCGCCGACGCCGCCGATGCGCTGGCCGTCGCCATCTGCCACGCCCAGCACCGCGGCGCCAAAGCCCGCGCCGCCCTGTTGCTGGCGAAATAAAGCCCGTCCTGCTTTTGTTCTCCGATTAAAATTCGTCTATGCTCCCGGCTGGACACGAATCGGGCGCGGGAAAAATGATCGGCAAATTGAAGGGCCTCGTCGATTCTTTCGCCGAGGATCACGTCATTCTGGACGTGCATGGCGTCGGCTATGTTGTGCAATGCTCGTCCCGCACCCTGCAAAAACTGCCACGCGTTGGCGAAGCGGCGACTTTGGCAATCGAAACGCAGGTGCGTGAGGACGCGATCAGGCTGTTCGGCTTTTTGTCGGACGGCGAACGCGACTGGTTCCGGCTGTTGCAGAATGTGCAGGGCGTCGGCTCGAAAGTCGCCCTCGCCATTCTCGGCGTGCTGCCACCGACCGAACTGACCGCCGCCATCGGTCTGCAAGACAAGGTCGCCGTCGCCCGCGCGCCCGGCGTCGGGCCAAGACTCGCCGCCCGCATCGTCGCCGAACTCAAGGATAAAGCCGCCGTTTTCGGTTCGGTCGATCCCGCCACCGCCGCTTTGGCCGGCGATGACATGCCCGACGCCGGCCCAGACGCGGCGCGCGACGCCATTTCCGCACTGGTCAATCTCGGCTACGCCCGCCCGCAGGCCGCAACCGCTGTCGCCGCCAGCCTCAAGGCGCTGGGCGAAAACGCCGAGGCGAGCGCGCTGATCCGGCGCGGGTTGAAGGAATTAGCGCAGACGTGAGCGCGGAGCCGATACGCGCGGCCTTTCGTCTTGCCACCCGCGCTCGTCGCTGGTGTTCACCCCCCGTTCCTGATATTCTTACGAATCAATGATCGATGCGAGACGAATCATGAGCGCCGCGACAAAGCTATCGTCCAAATTCCAGATTTCCATACCGAAGGAAGTTCGTGAACAGCAAGGCTGGCGCGCGGGTCAGGAATTTGTGTTCCTGCCGAAGGGCAAGGGTGTCGTTTTGGTTCCAGTGCCCCGGCGCGAAGATTTGCGTGGCGCCGCCAAAGGCGCCGACGGCGAGAATTATCGCGACAGAAACGACCGCACTTGATGCGCGTGATTGATACTTCGGCATGGATTGAATTCCTGCTCGACAGCGCCACAGGAAGGACGCTCGCGCATGAAATGCCCAGTCGGGACGCAAGCATCGTCCCGACAATCGTTCAACTCGAACTCGCGAAATGGCTGGCGCGCGAGGCGTCCGAAGAACTTGAGCAGGCGGTGCTGGCCGACACGATGAAATGCACGGTTGTCGCCCTCGATACGGCTATCGCCCTTCATGCCGCCGAACTGGCGCATAGCCACAAGCTTGCGACCGCCGACGCCATCGTCTACGCCACGGCGCTGGCCTGTGATGCCGACTTACTGACCTGCGATGCGCATTTCCAGCATCTTCCGGGCGTGATCTATATCGCCAAGGCGCAAGCAAAGGCCAAGGAATGACCTCCGACCCCCGCCTCATGACGCCGGAAAGGCGCGCGGACGATCTCGAATCCTCGATTCGTCCGCAAACCTTGCTCGATTTCACTGGTCAGGAAGCCGCGCGGAAAAATCTAAAGGTGTTCATCGAGGCGGCCAAGTCGCGGAAGGATGCGCTCGACCATGTGCTGTTCGTCGGACCGCCCGGCCTCGGCAAGACCACTCTGGCGCAGATCGTCGCGCGCGAGTTGGGCGTCAATTTCCGCTCGACTTCCGGCCCGGTCATCGCCAAGGCCGGCGATCTCGCCGCGCAATTGACCAATCTCGAAGACCGCGACGTGTTGTTCATCGACGAGATCCACCGGCTCAATCCGTCGGTCGAGGAAATTCTCTACCCGGCGATGGAGGATTTCCAGCTCGACCTGATCATCGGCGAGGGCCCGGCGGCGCGCTCGGTGAAGATCGATCTCGCCCGCTTCACCCTGGTGGGGGCGACCACCCGCGCCGGGCTTTTGACCAACCCGCTGCGCGACCGCTTCGGCATTCCGCTGCGGCTGAACTTCTACACCGAGGAGGAACTGGAGAAGATCGTGGTCCGCGGCGCGCGGGTGCTCGACATCGGCATGACGCCTGACGGCGCCAACGAGATCGCGCGCCGGGCGCGCGGCACACCGCGCATCGCCGGCCGGCTGCTGCGGCGGGTCCGCGACTTCGCCTCCGCCGCCGATTCCGCCTCCATCGACCGCGCCCTCGCCGACCGCGCGCTGCGCGCGCTCGAGGTCGACGCCGCCGGCCTCGACGCCATGGACCGGCGCTATCTCACCACCATCGCACTGAACTACGGCGGCGGCCCGGTCGGGGTCGAGACCATGGCGGCGGCGCTGTCGGAACCGCGCGACGCCATCGAGGACATCATCGAGCCCTACCTGATCCAGTGCGGGCTGGTCCAGCGCACCCCGCGCGGCCGGCTCCTGACCTCGCACGCCTTCCGCCATCTCGGCCTCGCCGAGCCGGCGCGCGACCCGGGGCAGTTCGGCCTGTTCGGAAGCGGATCCGAGGAATGACGGCGGCGGCGGACAAGGTTGCGTCGGCCAGGGCGGCCGCGGCCCTCGACGGCGAGATCCTCGATGGCCTGCACCGCATGCAGGTCCGCGTCTATTACGAGGACACCGATTTTTCCGGCATCGTCTACCATGCCAACTACCTGCGCTTCATGGAGCGCGGCCGCACCAACTACCTGCGCCTGCTCGGCGCCGACCAGCACGCGCTGTTCGCCGAGGCCGGCGCCGAGGCGCCGGGCTTCGCCTTCGTGGTGCGCGCCATGCAGCTCGAGTTCCTCAAGCCCGCGCGCATGGACGACCTTCTGGAGGTCGTCACGCGGCCGAGCGAGGTGAAGGGCGCCTCGATCACGCTGCACCAGGAGGTGCGGCGCGGCGGCGATCTCCTGGTCGAGGCGCGGGTCAAGGTCGCCTTCGTCGCCGGCGGCCGGGCGCGGCCGATCCCCAGGGCGCTGCGGATCGCCATGAAGGCGGATCAGGACACCTGATCTCACGATGCGGTGAGGCGCGCCCGCCACGCCGGGCGGCGGCTTGCGATCGTTCGGTCGTTGTTGTACCGATAGGTACAAATTGGACTGATAGGTCAAAAATCAGGAGCCGTCGATGTCCCGTCCGCCGCTGCCGCCGTTCACCCGCGAAACCGCCGCCCGGAAGGTCCGCATGGCCGAAGACGCCTGGAATTCGCGCGACCCCGAGCGTGTCGCGCTCGCCTACACGGAGGACAGCCGCTGGCGCAACCGCTCGGAGTTTCTCGAGGGGCGCGCGGCGATCGTTGCCTTCCTCACCCGCAAGTGGGACACCGAGCGCGACTATCGCCTGATCAAGGACCTGTGGGCATTCGACGGCAACCGCATCGCGGTCCGCTTCCAGTACGAATGGCACGATGCCGGCGGCCAGTGGCATCGCTCCTACGGCAACGAACAGTGGGAGTTCGACGAAAGCGGCCTGATGCGGCGGCGCGAGGCCAGCATCAACGACGTCGCGATCGGCGCGGGCGAGCGCCGCTTCCACTGGCCGGCGCCGGGGCCGCGGCCGCAGGATTTTCCGGGGCTCGGCGATGAGCCGCGGTGATGCAGGACTAAGAATTGCGTCGTCAATCCCGAGTTTCTGACAAAAAAATTTGGCCGATTATCGTGGGCTTCGTTGTTTTGCTCGTCATGCGCGGGCAACCGGATCCGGCCTTCGGCCGGTCCGGCTGTAAACTTGACCCGCGCATCCACGTTTTTGGCGGAAGTCAGCAAGGGAAGCGTGGATTGCCGGGTCAAGCCCGGCAATGACGGAGAAGGGATGCGACTGTCTGCTGAGTTCACCTGAATGGCAAAACCCGTCGCCGAACGCGCCGAAGTCATCCCGCTGCTCGCCGAGGTGTTCCGCACTCGCGGCTACGAGGGCGCGACGCTCGGGCTGATCTCGGAGGCGACCGGGCTCGGCAAGGGCAGCCTCTACAACTTCTTTCCGGGCGGCAAGGAAGAGATGGCGCGCGAGGTGCTGGCCCATGTCGACGCCTGGTTCACCGATCACATCTACGCGCCGCTGCGCCGGACTAAGGATCCCGACGCGGCGATCGCGGCGATGTTCGTGGCGGTCGACGGCTATTTCCGCTCGGGCGGGCGGGTGTGCCTGGTCGGCGCCATGGCGCTCGACGCCACTCGCGAGGTCTTCGCCGGCAGGATCCGGACGTATTTCGTCGGCTGGATCGAGGCGCTCACCGCTGCGCTGCGCCGGCGCGGCGAGCCGAAGGCCCGTGCCCGTCATATGGCCGAGAGCTGCGTGCTCGAGATCCAGGGGGCGCTGGTGCTGGCGCGTGCGCTCGACGACCGCGAGGTGTTCGCGCGCGCGCTGAAGGCGTCGCGGCAGCGGCTGGCCTCCCGGTGAGGGGCGGCTGGAGGGGCCGCGGGCGAAAAGGTCTGCCGTGACGCGCCCCTCCAATTGATGTAAGAGCCATTCACATGAGTTGGCGCAAGCAGTCCGGCCGCAGCGAACGCGGCTATCATCACGGCAATCTGAAAGAGGCGCTGCTCCAGGCGGCGCTCGACCTGATCGCGGAAAAGGGCCCCGGCGGCTTCACCTTCGCCGAGGCGGCGCGGTCGGCGGGCGTCAGCCCGGCGGCGCCGTACCGGCATTTCCGCGACCGCGACGAACTGATCTCCAGCATCGCCGAGCGCGGCTTCCTGCAGTTCGAGAAGGTGCTGGCCGCGGCATGGGACGAGGGCCGGCCCGACACGTTCAGCGCCTTCGAGCGCATGGGGCGCGCCTACCTCACCTTCGCCCGCGACGAGCCCGCGTTCTATTCGGCAATGTTCGAGTCGGGCCTGCCGCTCGACGGCAACCCGGCGCTGCTCGCCGCCAGCGAGCGCGCCTTCGCGGTGATCCGCGCCACCGCCGAGCGGCTGGCGGCGCTGGCGCCGCCCGGCGCCGGCCGTCCGCCGGCGCTGATGGTGGCGCTGCACATCTGGTCGATGTCGCACGGCATCGCGTCGTTGTTCGCCCGCGGCGACGCCGCGCGCCGCAAGCTGCCGATGTCGCCGGAAGACCTGCTGGAGGCGGGCGTCCTGATCTACCTGCGCGGGCTGGGCTTCGCCACCGAGCGCCCGCCCGCCGGAACGCCTGGCGAATAATTCGACGGCCCCAGCTTGACAAAAAAACCGGATGGGCTATCTATGTAAATGTTATTTACATTCACCGTTGGCAATCTTCCACGAAGTGGAGAGGGACATGTCCGACACTGCTCAATTCAACCGCTGGGGCCGCCCCGACTGGGAAGACCGGCATCCGCGTTTCTTCGAATCGGCCTGGCACCCCGGCCGGATCCTGCTGACGGTGCTCGCCTTCATCGTGTGGTGGCCGCTTGGCCTCGCGCTTCTCTTTTTCACCCTTGGGAGCAGATCAATGGGCTGCAGAAGTCATTTCGGCGAGAACCGCTGGCAGGAAAAGATGGAACGCCTGCAGTGGAAGATGGATCGGGTCCGTGAGCGCATGGAGAGCCACGGCTTCGGCGGCGGTCGCGGCGGCTTCGGCCGCTCCAGCGGCAACCGCGCCTTCGACGAGTACAAGCAGGACACCCTGCGCCGGCTCGAGGAGGAGCAGGCCGAGTTCAAGACCTTCCTCGACCGGCTGCGCCACGCCAAGGACAAGGCCGAGTTCGACCAGTTCATGGCGGAGCACCGCACCCGTCCGACGTCGCCCCCCGAGGCCGGCGCCCAGCAGGGCTGACGCCCCCTCACGCCCTCCGAGAGCCCCTCGACATCCATTGCCCGTCTGCGACAGCAGGCGGGCAATGGTGCGTTTGGGGGCCCGTCCAGCCAACTTCCCATCGACTGCTGTTTGCCGTTCACGGTATCCAGCTACTGAAAAGCCGTTGCCGCACGCCGCAGGTAACCCGTTCTTAACCATGCTTAGCGTTTGGTTAGGACGGCAGAAGCGGCGCTCGCAGCCCTTGTTTTGACATGTTGCGGGGGACATTGGGACCGGCTCCAGGCGGGCTTTTCCCACGCAGATGCAGGACTTGGCTGCAGGATTCGGCGGTCGCGGCGATGCCGGCCGGCGATGTGCCGGATGATTGATCGGGCCTGGACGGCGGCCCCGCGTATTTCGGCGCGGGCCGCGCGACGAAACGAGAAGAGGGAAGCTTCGATGAATTCCGCCGACATCGCGCAATCGGCGCTGCCGATGGCCTCGGCCGACGTGTCGCTGATCACCCTGTTTCTGCAGGCCCACTGGATCGTCAAGACGGTGATGCTGGGCCTGCTGTTCTGCTCGGTGTGGGTCTGGGCGATCGCCATCGAAAAGCTGTTCCTGTTCGCTCGCACCAAGCGCTCGATGGACCGCTTCGAACAGGCGTTCTGGTCGGGCCAGTCGATCGAGGAACTGTACCGCTCCCTGTCGGCCAAGCCGACCCATTCCATGGCGGCGCTGTTCGTCGCGGCGATGCGCGAATGGAAGCGCTCGTTCGAAAGCCAGGCGCGGTCCTTCGCCGGCCTGCAGATGCGGATCGAGAAGGTAATGGACGTCTCGATCGCCCGCGAGGTCGAGCGGCTGGAGCGGCGGCTGCTGGTGCTCGCCACCGTCGGCTCGGCCGGCCCCTTCGTCGGCCTGTTCGGCACGGTGTGGGGCATCATGTCGAGCTTCCAGTCGATCGCGGCCTCGAAGAACACCTCGCTGGCCGTGGTGGCGCCGGGCATCGCCGAGGCGCTGTTCGCCACCGCGATCGGCCTCGTCGCCGCAATTCCGGCGACTATTTTCTACAATAAGTTCTCGTCCGAGGTGAACCGGCAGGCCCAGCGCCTGGAAGGCTTCGCCGACGAGTTTGCCGCGATTCTGTCGCGCCAGATCGACGAGCGGAGCTGAAGGCCCCTGTCCTCGCGCCAGGCCGGAAGGCCAGTTTTGGGCCACGTCAATGTCGCGTCGGGGCGGTCATTTAGTCTGGACGGAGGGATAGGCCGGTCATGGGAATGAGCACTGGGGGGGCGTCTGGCGGGGGGCGGCGGCGCGGCCGCCGAAGCGCCCACGTCATGGCCGAGATCAACGTCACCCCCATGGTCGACGTGATGCTGGTGTTGCTCATCATTTTCATGGTGTCGGCGCCGCTGATGACGACCAGCATCGACATCGACCTGCCGGTGGCGCGGGGCGGGGCCTCGTCATCCTCCAACGCGCCGCCGCTCACGGTGTCGGTCAAGCGGACCCAGGGAACTTGCAACTCCAAGGTCGACCTCTATCTGGGAGATACGGTGATCCAGGAATCCGAGCTCGAGGCCAAGGTCCGGGCCATCGGCGAGACCAGGTCGGAAGCGGAGCGGGTGGTGTTTCTTCGGGGCGACAAGGATGTCTGCTACACGGAAATGATGCGATTGCTGGGGTACGTCCGCAACGCGGGGTTCAAGGCCAACATCGTCATCGTTCCCGAACAGGGCACGTAAATCAGCCGAGTGAAGGACTGTGGGGACCGGTAAGACCGCGAGCAGGGTGAGGATCAGCAAGACGCTTGCCGCGTCGATCATTCTGCATGTCCTCGTTCTGGGCCTGTGCGTGTTTTCCTTTTCCGCGCCGCGCCTGGAGGCCACTCCGGTCGATTCCATCGCAGTCGACGTGGTTTCCTCGGACGAACTCGCCAAGATCGCCGCCGGCGTGAAGACCGGCAAGAAGGACAACCCGAAGCCGCTGGTGGAGAAGGTCGCCGAGGCCAAGCCGGTGGACGACACCGCGGTCGGCAAGATCAGCGACAAGGCTCCGGTGGTGACCGACACCTCGCCGCCGCCGCAGCCCAAGCCGGTGGAGAAGCCGGTCGAGAAGAAGCCCGATCCGCCCAAGCCGGTCGCCGAGGTCAAACCCAAGGAAGAGACCAAGCCGGTGGAAAAGCCGGTCGAGAAGAAGCCGGACCCGGCCAAGGTGGATCCGATCGCCGAAGCGCTGAAGAAGGAGGAGGCCAAGAAGCCGCCGCCGCCGAAGCCGCAGACCCAGGCCACCGCGCAGCCGCAGCCGGCCAAGCCGAAGGAGCGGGTGTTCGACCAGACCAAGATCGCCGCCCTGCTCGACAAGCGCGATCCGTCGCGGCAGGCGGTGACCGGCGACACGCTGAATTCCAATGCCGCGCTCGGCCTCGCCAAGGGCAAGGCCGCCGACAACTCGGCGACCTGGGGCGCCATGTTCCAGTCGCAGGTCGAACGCTGCTGGAAGAAGCCCTATGGCGGGATCGAGAGCCAGAACCCCGAGGCCGCCTTCGAAATCCGGCTGAAGCGCGACGGCACGCTGGAGGCGCCGCCGGTTCCGGAAGGCACCCCCGCGACCCCCTATCTGCGCGTCTACCAGGAGAGCGCATTGCGGGCGATCATCGAATGCCAGCCGTACAATCTGCCCGCGGCCTATTTCGATGAATGGAAATATTTCGCACCGGTGTTCACTGAGCGCAAAACCTGAACGCGCTCGCGGCGGCCGGACAACGTCACTCCAAGCTTGTAGCAGCATGACCCACACAGATCGCCGATTTCCGACGCCACCCCGCCCGAACCGCCGGCAGATCGTGTCCGGGATGGCGACGCTTGGCCTGCTGAGCGCAAGCGGGCTGCGCGGCGCCTTCGCCCAGGGGCCGAAGCGCATCATCGTTCCCGAGGGCGACTTCGCCCCGATGCCGATCGCGATCCCGAATTTCGTCGCCGGCTCGCCGTCGGACGGCGAGGTCGGCGTCGGCGTGGCGCAGGTCATCACCAACAATCTCAAGCGCAGCGGCCTGTTCGCGCCGATCGACCCGGCGGCGTTCATCGAGAAGGTCACCAACATCGACGCCGCGCCGCAGTTCGCCAGCTGGCGCACCATCAACGCCCAGGCGGTCGTCACCGGGCGGATGACGCGCCAGCCCGACGGCCGGCTGAAGGCCGAGTTCCGGCTGTGGGACGTGGTGTCGGGCCAGCAGCTCACCGGGCAGCAGTATTTCACCGCGCCGGAATACTGGCGCCGCATCGCCCACATCATCTCCGACCAGATCTACGAGCGCCTGACCGGCGAAAAGGGCTATTTCGACAGCCGCGTCGTGTTCGTCGACGAGAGCGGGCCGGCGGAGCGCCGCATCAAGCGCCTGGCACTGATGGACCAGGACGGCGCCAACGTGCGCTACCTGACCCGCGGCGCCGACCTCGTGCTGACGCCGCGGTTCTCGCCGTCGACCCAGGAAATCACCTACATGGAATTCGGCCAGGGCGACCCGCGGGTCTACCTGTTCAACGTCGAGACCGGCCAGCGCGAGATCGTCGGCAATTTCCCGGGCATGTCGTTCTCGCCGCGGTTCTCGCCGGACGGCCAGCGCATCATCATGAGCCTGCAGCAGGGCGGCAACTCGAACCTGTTCGTGATGGACCTGCGCTCGAAGTCGATGACGCGGCTGACCGACACGCCGGCGATCGACACCTCGCCGTCCTATTCGCCGGATGGCCAGCGGATCTGCTTCGAATCCGACCGCGGCGGCAAGCCGCAGATCTACGTCATGGCGGCGGGCGGCGGTGCGGCGCAGCGGATTTCCTTCGGTGAGGGCACCTATTCGACCCCGGTATGGTCGCCGCGCGGCGACTACATCGCCTTCACCAAGCAGGGCGGCGGCCAGTTCGCGATCGGCATCATGAAGCCGGACGGCTCGGGCGAGCGCATTCTCACCTCCGGCTTCCACAACGAAGGCCCCACCTTCGCGCCCAACGGGCGGGTGGTGATGTTCTTCCGCGACCCCGGCGGCACGTCGGGGCCGTCGCTGTTCACGGTGGACATTTCCGGTCGCAACGAGCAGCGGCTGCCGACCCCGGGCTACGCCTCCGATCCGGCGTGGTCGCCGCTGTTGTCGTAGGCGTCGCCGTGCGGGCTGCGAATCGTTCGCAGCCCGGCAAGCTTTGCCTAGTGCGCTGAAACGACGCGCGTTTTTCGCTTTCAATGCAATAGTAAACCAGACGCTAACGATATTCCCTCAGGAATGCTTCACATGCTGGCGGTATGACTGGGCGCAGCCGATCCCAGCAAAGACCGAAAGCATGCCAACGGCGGACGCACAGCGGATACCTGAGGAAGAGGACCTGCCGCCGTCGATTGCGATGGCGCTGACCGACTCCCTTTTTCACAATTTCGCCCCCATGCTCGCAGGGGTCGTCGTATTTGCGCTGGCGGCGGTGATGACCGCCGTCAAGACCGGCAATGTCTGGCTGTGGCCCTGCGCCGCGCTGATCACCGTGATCTGCATGGCGCGATCGTGGCAGATGCACTGCTATGAACGCGAGCGCAGGACGACCGTCTTGACCCCCGAACTGGCGACGCTGTGGGAGCGGCGCTACGCGGTGGGCATCTATTTTCTGTCGATCTCAATGGGGATCTGGTCCTTCACCGTTCTCGCGACCAGCAATGACGCGGTCGTCCACATGCTGAGCATCGGGGTGAACATCGGGTATTCGGCGGCGAGCGTCGGTCGCAACTACGGACGTCCGCGGATCATCCAATGGCAGGTGATTCTGGCCTGCGCGCCCATGTCGCTCGGTCTCGCGCTTCGCGGCGATCCGTACTACATCGGCTTCGCGATCCTGCTGGGCCTGTTCTTCATCGGTCTGAAGTACATCAACCTCAATCTTCACGAAATCTTCGTGAAACAGCTGGTGACCACCGAGCGCGAAGCCGCCCTCGCGACCCAGTTCGACACCGCCCTGAACAACATGCCCAACGGGCTGTGCATGTTCGGCAGCGACGGCCGCCTGGCGGTGATGAATTCCTGCTTCTCGGAGATGATGCAGGTGCCGATGAGCCTGGTCGAGCGCGGCACGACGGTCAATGAATTGGCTGCGGCCTGCGTCGTCGCCCGGACGCTCTCCGGGCCGAGCGCCAGCGCCATCATCGCCGAGATTGAGGCCGGTCGCGCCGCCGAGATCACCACCTTCGATCCCTCGGTGGCGCCCGAGCGCGCGCTGGAGTGGACGTTCCAGCCGATGGCGTCGGGCGGCATGGTGGTGCTGGTCGAGGACATCACCGCGCGACGCGTGGCGGAAGCCAAGATCAATCACATGGCGCGTTTCGACGAACTCACCGGGCTGCCGAACCGCCTGCATTTCCGCGACGAGATCGAACATCTGCTGTCCGCCGGGTCGGATCCGGAGGCGCCGTCGGCGCTGCTGTTCATCGACCTCGACCAGTTCAAGCAGGTCAACGACACGCTGGGGCATCCCTGCGGCGACCAGCTCCTGTGCGCGGTGGCGTCGCGGCTGCACGAGATGCTGCGGCCGGAAGATTTCGTGGCGCGTTTCGGCGGCGACGAATTCGTGATCTTCCTGCGGGGGATCAAGTCGGTGGACGACGTCGCCGCGCTGGCGCGCCGCGTCGTCAACCGGCTCAGCGAGCGCTACGAGATCGACCGGCACCTGGTCGAGATCGGCGCCAGCATCGGCATCGCGACGACGACGACCAGCGGCGCCAACATCGACGTGCTGCTCAAGAACGCCGACATGGCGCTGTACCGCGCCAAGGCCGACGGTCGCGGCACCTTCTGCTTCTTCCGCGAGGAGATGGCGCATACGGTGGAGGCCAGGCGAACCCTCGAACTCGAACTGCGGCGGGCGCTGGCCAACGAGGAGTTCGAGATCTTCTACCAGCCGCTGGTCAACCTGAAGACCGGCCGGATCACCACCTGCGAGGCGCTCCTGCGCTGGAATCATCCCGAGCGCGGCTTCGTGCCGCCGTCCGACATCATCCCGGTCGCCGAAGACATGGGCCTGATCGTCGATCTCGGCCGCTGGATCCTGCGCAAGGCGTGCATGGAATGCATCCAGTGGCCGGGCGGCGTCGGCGTCGCGGTCAACTTCTCCTCGCAGCAGTTCCATCGCCGCGACGTCATGACCGACGTACGGTTCGCGCTCGAGGTCTCCGGCCTGCCGGCCGAGCGCCTGGAGATCGAAATTACCGAATCGTCGCTGCTGCGCAACACGCAGTGGACTCTCGACGTGCTGGCGCAGCTGCGCGCCGCCGGGGTGCGGATCTCGCTCGACGACTTTGGTACCGGGTATTCCAGCCTCAGTTACCTGAACAATTTCCCGCTGCAGAAGGTCAAGATCGACCGCTCCTTCCTCGAGGGCATCGACAAGGACCGGCCGCTGACCCTGCTGCGCGGGGTCGCCCGGCTCAGTGCCGACCTCGGCATGAACGTGGTCGTGGAAGGGATCGAGACCAACGAGCAGCTCGAACTGGTCGCTCTCGAGGGCACCGTCACCGAGGCCCAGGGCTACCTGTTCAGCCCGCCGGTGCCCGCCCGGCAGATCCGCCAGCTGCTGGCCGCGTCCCACGGCCAATATTCGGCGCGCGACTGGGACAGCGCCGCATTGCGGGCGTTGCGCGCCTGACGCGCGGGCATCCCCGCCGCCTCATCCGGAAACAACTGGAAACCGAAACGCGGCCATTACGTCCATCGCCCCGCCTGCAACCAAAAGTTAACCTTAAATGGGCGAAATCTTTGCTTTTCGCTTAAGGAAGTATTAATGTTTATGAACGGCGAGCGGGCCATGGACGCGGTCCGTCGTGGTGGCGTGCAGTGGGGTGCGGACGGTGAGTGCAAGTAGTCATGCGAAGGGCGGCTCCGTCGTCCGCGGGCTCGAACTGCTCAACTTGGTGGACTATCGCCTCATCGAAAGCGACGCCGATCGCGAAGAGATTTTCCGCCTCCGCTACCGCGCCTACATGAACGAGGGCGTGATAGAGCCGCGCGGGGACCATCGGTTGGCGGACCGGTACGACGACGAACCCAATTCCTGGATCTTCGGCGTTTATTTCGATGGTATCCTCACCAGCTCGATCAGGGTCAGCGTCTCGACGCCGGACATGCCGCGGATTCCCTCGGCGGCCGTGTTTCCGGAATATCTCGAGCCCGAGATTGCCCGGGGCAAGATCATCGTTGACCCGAACCGGTTCGTCGCCGATCCGGTACGGGCAATCCGGTTGCCCGAACTCGCGTATCTCACCGTCCGGCTCGGCTATGTCGCGTGCGAGTTCTTCCACGCGGATATCGGGCTCGCCGCGGTGCGTACCGAGCATCAGGCCTTCTATCGCCGGGTGTTCATGCACAAGGTGGTCTGCCCGCCGCGGCCCTACCCGACGCTGACCAAGCCCATTTCCCTGACCGCAGTGGACTACCCGTCGGTGCGCGAGAAGATCTTCCAGCGCTATCCCATCTTCCGCTCGACCCAGTTCGAGCGGCGCATGCTCTACAGCCGGCGGCCGGAGGCCGCGAAGCCGACGGTGGTGACGTTGCGGGAGCCGGGCAAGAGCCAGATCTCGATCGCCCCCCAGGACGCGGTTCGGACCGACCGGGCCGTCGCCATCAGCAGCGCGGTGTCCTGAAGGAGACCAGGACGGGTCGACCGCTCCGCCTGGGCCGCGGCGGTTTCGGCCCCCAATTTGGCTGGCCAGCAACGCGCGCCGGTTCGTTTCCGCAAACCGCGACGGCCGCGGCCTCTTCCGCCTGCGGCCGGCCGCCTGAGGCGCGAAACTCCCGGGTCGGAACCTTCGCCGGCACCGCCCGGCCGTCGCGACGCTTCACGGTCGCGCCACATTTCCCACTCATTAACCATACCGATTGGTTTCCGGGGCGCGGCGGCATTTGGGGAGACCCGGCAAGGTCTTATCAAGGTTGACGGAACGTTCGCTTAACCATCGAGCTGTAGACCCGACATGAGGTCGACCCTCGTCGGCGGCGCCATTGCCGTCAACGGGTGTCGAAGTGAAGACACCGAACAGAATCGTACCGAATGATGTTCGTGTGGCGCGGTTCAGGGATTCCCGTCGCGGGCTGCGGGGGCGGGAGATCCGAAGCGCGCACGGGATCAGGTCCGATTAACGCGAGCGTGGAGGCTCCGGAATGATGACTGAAAAGCGTATCCTCCAGGGACTGAAGCTGGCGGCTGTGCTGGCGGTGGCCCTGTCGATGGGAGCGTGCGCCAACACCAACAACGGCGCGGGCGCGGACGGCGCGATGGCCAGCGCCGCCACCCCGGGCAGCCAGCAGGACTTCGTCGTCAATGTCGGCGACCGCGTGTTCTTCGAGAGCGATCAGACCACCCTCTCGCCGCAGGCGACCGCGACCCTCGACAAGCAGGCGCAGTGGCTGCAGACCTACAACCGCTACGCCTTCACCATCGAAGGCCATGCCGACGAGCGCGGCACCCGCGAATACAACATCGCGCTCGGCGCCCGCCGGGCTCAGGCGGTGCGCAGCTATCTCGCCTCGCGGGGCATCGATCCCGGCCGGATGCGGACGATCTCCTACGGCAAGGAGCGCCCGGTGGCGGTGTGCAACGACATCTCCTGCTGGTCGCAGAACCGCCGCGCGGTCACGGTGCTGAACGCCAGTTCGTGACATGAACGCATCGCGCCTGGCTCGCGCCGGCGACACGTCGATCCGACCGGCGCCCGGGGGCATCCCCGCGGCGCCGGGCGCATGTTCGGGCCCCGCGGCTTCGCGCGTGTGTGTGCGGGTCTGGCCGTCTTTGTAAAAGTCACATTTTTGGCGTAGTGGGTGCCTCAATACGGGCGCAGTCGATCGCTGCCGCCCGGTGGTCGCGCGCGTCAAGTCAGGACCCTGCAATGTCATCCCGAATTCACATTTCGGCCGCAGCCGCGCTGGCGGTGGCCGTATGTCTTGTCTGGCCGTTCAACGCGCTGGCCCAGATGTCGGACGAGGATGATCCGCAGCGCATCGAGCGGCTCGAGAACCAGGTCCGCCAGCTGACCGGCCAGAACGAGGAGCTGCAGTACCGCAACCGTCAGCTCGAGGAGCAGCTCCGCCAGCTCCAGGCCACTCTGGGGCAACAGGCGTCCCCCGGCACCGGCGTGCCGCCGCGAGGCCCGGCGGCGCCTCCCGTGGTCGCGACCAATCCGCCGGCCCCTCCGGCGGCGCCGTCGCCGCAATATCCGCAGCCGCAGTATCAGCCGCCGTCCGCGCCAGCCCCGACCGCGGTGCCGGCGCCGATCGATCAGCCGCAGGCTTCGCCCCGCGGCGGGCGGCGCAATGACGCGTTCGATCCGACCCAGAATCCCAACGCGCCGGGCGCGCCCCGCCCGCTGGGGGGCGGCGCGATGCCGATCGATCCCAATGCGCCGGTGGCACCGCCGATCGGAGCGCCCGGCGGGCGCGGCGCCGGCGAGCCGCTCGACCTCGCCAACACCAGCCCCCGCCGGCCGGGGGCGACCGATCAGGGCGCCACGCTGACGACGCTGCCGCCGGCCGCGACGCCGCGCGACGAGTACGACCTCGGCGTCGGCTATCTCGAGCGCAAGGACTATGCGCTGGCCGAAGAGACCATGCGCAACTTCATCCAGAAATACCCGAGCGACCGCCTGGTCGCCGAGGCCCAGTACTGGCTGGGCGAGGCCATGTTCCAGCGTCAGCGCTATCGCGATGCCGCCGAGGCCTACCTCACCGTCACCACGAAATACACCGCCTCGGCCAAGGCCCCCGACGCGCTGCTGCGGCTCGGGCAGTCGCTCGCCGCGCTCAAGGAGAAGGAAGCCGCCTGCGCGGCGCTGGGCGAAGTGGCGCGGAAGTATCCGCACGCCTCGGCGGCGGTGAAGCAGGGGGTTGATCGCGAGCAGAAGCGGGTCAAATGCTAGAAGCGCGCTCTGTGAGCGCGTCCTGACGGTTGCCTGAACCACGTCTTGTCCATCTCAGTCAGGGCCCGACGATGTCTGAGGCCAAGCAGGTGAAGCGGAGTGCAAGGCAGGCCTTGACCGGGGGCGACCACGCGCCGCTCACGGTGGCCGAGGCGAGGCGGCTGTTTGCCGATTTCACCGACCAGCCGGTGCTGGTGCTGGCGGTCTCCGGCGGACCGGATTCGCTGGCGCTGCTGCTGCTGGCGGCGCGGTGGCGCGACGCCCGCAAGCGCGCGCCGCGGCTGGTCGCGGTCACCGTCGACCACGGCCTGCGGCGCGAATCCGCCGCCGAAGCCCGCGCCGTGAAGAAACTCGCGCAGGCGCTCGACGTCGAACATCACACGCTGCGCTGGCGCGGCGCCAAGCCCGTGACCGGCGTGCCGGCGGCGGCGCGCGACGCCCGCTATCGCCTCTTGGCGCGGCTGGCCCGCGAGGCCGGCGCCGTGCATGTGCTGACCGGTCACACCCGCGACGACCAGGCCGAGACCGTCCTGATGCGGATGTCGCGCGGCAGCGGCCTCGCCGGGCTCGCGGGCATGGCGCGGCTGGTCCGGCGCGACGGCATGGTGCTGGCGCGGCCGCTGCTCGACGTGCCGAAATCGCGGCTCGTCGCCACTGTCGCACGCGCCGGCGTTGCCTTCGCCGACGATCCCACCAATCGCAACCCGGAGTTCACCCGGCCGAGGCTGCGCGCCCTGATGCCGGAGCTGGCCCGCGAGGGCTGCGACGCCCGCAATCTGGCGCGACTGGCGCGGCGGATCGCGCGGGCCGATGCGGCGCTGGATACCGTCGCCACGGCGGCCGAGCGGTCCCTGGTGGCCTTCGACCGCGCCACGTTGCGCTCCGATGTCGACGGTACGCAGTTCTTTTCGGCGCCGGAGGAGATCAAGCTGCGGCTGCTGGTCCGGGCCATCGATCGCGCCGGCCATGAGGGGCCGGCCGAACTCGGCAAGGCCGAAGCGCTGCTGGAAGCCCTCGAGGCGGCATGGCGGGCGTCGTCGGCGCGCGCCCGCCTGAAGCAGACGCTGGCGGGAGCGGTGGTCGCGCTCGGGGCGGCGCGCCTGAGCGTGGCGCCGGCGCCGCCGCGCCGCGCGCGGGGAGGGAAAACGGATAGCAAACCTTAACCACGGCGGCCGAAGCCGCCGGACCGCCGGCGATGTCTTTCCGGAACCGGCGGAAAATGCGCTAAAAGTCGCGTCCGGTTCCCTTGGCACGGCCCTGCGACACACCTAAATTAGGCGACTGGAGCCGGCGCCTGATTCCGGATTTCGCGCGCAACGCGAAAGTCGGGTTCTCGGGCCGGGTCGGACGGGTGAACGGGCGACCGGGATTTTGGCGAACAAATCATCGACGCAGGACGTCGACGGCGAGATCGTCGGACGAACGGGAAAAAGTCCAGATCGGGCGCGAGATTTGGTTCGGACGGGATACCTGATGATGGGCCGCAGGCCCCAAGGTTTGGCTTGGATGTCGTCATCGCGTCGACATCGCAAGATGCTCTCACGGAACGAGATTGCGGTCCGCGCAATCACAAAGGAAGCCGAATGAACGCCAATCTGCGCAACTTCGCCCTCTGGGTCATCATTGTCTTGCTGCTGTTGGCATTGTTCACGCTGTTTCAGAATCCGGGCCAGCGCGCCTCCTCCCAGGACATCTCGTTCTCGCAGCTGTTGTCCGAGGTCGATCAGAGCCACGTCCGCGACGTCGTGATCCAGGGCCAGGAAATCCATGGCACCTTCACCAATGGCGGCAGCTTCCAGACCTACGCGCCGAACGATCCGACGCTGGTGAAGCGCCTCTATGACGGCAAGGTCTCGATCACCGCGCGTCCGCCCGGCGACAACGTGCCGTGGTTCGTTTCGCTCTTGGTGTCGTGGCTGCCGTTCATCGCGCTGATCGGGGTTTGGATCTTCCTGAGCCGCCAGATGCAGGGCGGTGCCGGCAAGGCCATGGGCTTCGGCAAGTCCCGCGCCAAGATGCTGACCGAGGCGCACGGCCGCGTCACCTTCGAGGACGTCGCCGGCGTCGACGAGGCCAAGCAGGACCTCCAGGAGATCGTCGAATTCCTCCGCGACCCGGGCAAGTTCCAGCGCCTCGGCGGCCGCATTCCGCGCGGCCTCCTGCTGGTCGGCCCTCCCGGCACCGGCAAGACGCTGATCGCGCGCGCGGTGGCGGGCGAGGCCAACGTGCCGTTCTTCACCATCTCCGGCTCGGACTTCGTCGAGATGTTCGTCGGCGTCGGCGCCTCGCGCGTCCGCGACATGTTCGAGCAGGCCAAGAAGAATGCGCCCTGCATCATCTTCA
>JARLJA010000064.1 GCA_031291445.1 Xanthobacteraceae bacterium
CCGTCTGCCGCTGACGTATTGCTACGCCCGCTCGACTTGCATGTGTTAAGCCTGCCGCCAGCGTTCGCTCTGAGCCAGGATCAAACTCTCAAGTTGGACTTGAACTTTGAACCGGCTGATCACAACGTTTGACGAGGTCCCACCATTGTCGATCGACGCGATTCACATCGCGAAGACCATGGTGTTACCTATGTAAACGTGTACCGCCGAAGTCTTTTGTCCAACCGCACATTTCGAAAGCTTGCGCCTTCAACATGCGCGGCTCGCAAGGACTCCGCCGTCCACGTTTCTCTTTCTTCATCTTCACTTGTCAAACAGCCCGGGAGCCGAGGCTCCCACCCTTCGTTGCGAAGGGTCTCACCCTAACATCCGACGGCAAATCTCCATCCGAAAACTATCGGTTGGGGCTTCACTCATCTCAATGGAAGAGCTTTAAAGGCGCGACACCGTGCCGAGGCCGGGGCCAAGGCGTTGCCGCGCTCAGTGGCCGGTTTATAAGCCCGCCCGATCCGGCTTGTCAACGCCTGATGTCAACAAATCGTCGCACGGTCGGAAAGAATCGCCGGAGCGCAGAAAACCCTTATTTTTCAGCAGCTCAAGCGACGTCGGGGCTGTGGTCAAGGGCCGCCGCGAGGCGATCCGGACCGCACGTGGTCAAAAAAATTTCTGCCCGCCTGGCGAGATTTTTTGGTGCGGTGCGGTCCCACAGCCCCGCCCGCCATCGCGTGGCAGGTCCGTGCACGGAGCTGCCGCAATGGCGGCGCGGCCGGGGCCTGGGCGATACGTCCGCCATTGTTCGGCACTATGACCGGTCACATTGACGGGCGCGTTGTACGTCAGCATTGTGTCAGCGCTCGGAACCAAGTGACGGTATCATTGGGTGACAGAGGAGCCTTCGAGGGCGTCGCTCTGAAACCGGTGCCTCTACCAGGCCAATCCGCCGGTGGCGGATATTCTGGCAGGTGCGGCGACGAGCATCGCAAGATTGCCCTCATTGGGGGCGACAAGGGTCCATAACGATTCACGCTTCAGCGGCCTTGCACCGGGGGTGCGTGGCCAGCGGCCTCACAATTCGCACGCTTCGAACGGCGACCCGGGACGGGAGAGCCGCGGCGGACGGCAGGCCAACCGCTGGAGCGAGCTGTCGGAACTGCGACGTCCGGATCGTGGACGTCTGGAAGTTGGGGGACGGGGTTTGAACCACGGGACGTCACGCGGCGGCCACTATGGGCGCGAGACCGAGGTCATCGACCTCGGCCACGAGCCGCCGCTGTCCGTCGACGGCTCCGAAGCCGCGGTGATCGACCGCCGCCGCGTCTCGGTGCAGTGGTTCAGCGGAACAATCCTGACAGGCCTGTGCGGCGCGGCCCTGATCGGCGGCGCCGTTTTCACCTCGCTGGACGGCGAGATGACCTTCGCCAAGGTCCCCGAGCGCGTCGAAGGCGCGCTGCGCGGCGCTTTCGGCGCCAATGACAAGCTCGTGGTCGCGCGCAAGAGCGACCGCCTGCCGCCGGCCAACGAGGCCAGCGCCGCCCGCACCGTGGTGCGGGTGTCGCAGGTGATGCGGGTCGGCAGCCACGACGTGATGCGGGTGCGCCCGTTCATCCGGATCTCCGGCAACCTGTCGCTCACCACCAGCGACCTCAGCGCCAAGATCCCGCCGTTCAACGCCCAGCGGCTCCTGACCGACGTCGGTTCGCCGGCGCCCGCCGCCGACGACGACAACCAGAACGGCGACGCCGCCGAGCCCGACGCCGAAGTCTCGTTCGTGATGCGCGATCTCGGCACCGTGCTGCCGAAGGCCCGGATCGCCTCCAACGTCACCATCGACGAAGTGCTGCTGAAGGTGCGCGACGTCTCGAACTGGCACGGCGGCGGCAGTCCCACGGGCGGCATCCGCTATCCCACGCCGAGCCCGTCGGGGCCGGGCGGCACCAAGCTCGCCTATGCGGCGGACGGCATCCCGGCGGATCCCTATGCGCCCTTCCAGGCGCTGATCGTTCCTGAAAACGTCACCATGCTGCCCAAGACCAACACGACGGCGACCGGCGGCAATCCCAGCGCCGAGCGTGTCCACGTGGTGAAGAAGGGCGACACCATCGCCTCGATCGTGCGCGAGCAGGGCGGCACGCCCGAGGAAGCCAAGTCGATCGCGGCGACGCTGGGTGCGCGCGGCCGCGACGGCGGATTGAAGGACGGCGAGAAGGTCAAGGTCCTGATGGTTCCTTCGGCGCCGGGCCAGCGCCTGCAGCCCTACCGGGTCATCGTCGCCAACGACACCACCGTCGAGGCGGTGGCCGCGCTGTCCGACATGGGCAAATACGTCGCGGTCGACGTGCAGAGCCTGAACTCGACCACCGAGACCGCCAGCAACGACGACAGCGACGACGATGACGATGACGGCAGCGGGGTGCGGCTCTACCAGAGCATCTACGAGACCGCGCTGCGCAACAAGGTGCCGGCTTCCGTCATCGAGGACATGATCCGGATCTACTCCTACGACGTCGATTTCCAGCGCAAGGTCCAGGCCGGCGATTCGTTCGAGGTGTTCTTCGCCGGCGAGGACGAGACCAACGGCGGCGCCAGCGCCGACAAGAACGACGTGCTCTACGCCTCGCTCACCATCGGCGGCGAAACCAAGAAATACTACCGCTTCCAGACCCCCGACGACGGCGTCGTCGACTTCTACGACGAGACCGGCAAGAGCGCGAAGAAGTTCCTGGTGCGCAAGCCGGTCGGCAACGCGATCATGCGCTCGCCGTTCGGCGGCCGCCGCCATCCGATCCTCGGCTACGTCAAGATGCACACCGGCGTCGACTGGGCCGCGCCCTACGGCACGCCGATCTTCGCCTCCGGCAACGGCGTGGTCGAAAAGGCCGAATGGTCGGGCGGCTACGGCAAGTATATCCGCATCAAGCATCCCAACGGCTACGAGACCGCCTACGGCCACATGAGCGCCTACGCCAAGGGCATGGAGCCCGGCAAGCACGTGCGCCAGGGCCAGGTCATCGGCTTCATCGGCTCGACCGGGCTGTCGACCGGCGCCCACGTCCACTACGAAATCCTGGTCAACGGCCGCTTCGTCGACCCGATGCGCGTGAAACTGCCGCGCGGACGGTCGCTGGAAGGCCCGTTGCTCAGCGGCTTCGAAACCGAGCGCGATCGCCTCGACGGCATCATGGCCAATCGCAACGGCGCCCGCGTCGCGCAGAACCAGGATCCCGCCAAGGCCGGCAGGGGCCAGGGCGCGTCCGCCAAGGTTCAGGCCTCGCAGTAACAGGCGTCCTGATCGCCCCCGACGACGCGGGCAGGCCTTTCCCGATCGCGTCCCTCGAATGAGCGCAATGCCAGCGCGCAAGACAAAGCCGTGGCCGGGGTCCCCCGGTCACGGCTTTCTGGTTTGTCGGCCTATGATCTGGCCTGAGATCGTCAATGCGTGGTGCGCGGTCCGTCGTCGTGCACGGTCGGCGACGCGCGGCCGCGCGCCGTAAAGGTCTCCTCCTCGCCGGCGACGGCCTCGCCGTTGAAGGTGAGACCGAGCGGCCCCGCCGCGATGTCGACCTGCTGGCCGTCGACGATCTCGCCGCCGAGAATGAACTCCGCCAGCGGGTCCTGCACGCTGCGCTGGATCACCCGCTTCAGCGGGCGGGCGCCGTAGGCCGGATCCCAGCCCTTTTCGGCGAGCCAGTCGCGCGCGCTCGGCTCCAGCTTGAGCACGATCTTGCGCTCGTCGAGCAGCTTCTGCAGCCGTCCGAACTGGATTTCGACGATGCGCCCCATCTCGCTCCGCTGCAGGCGGTGGAACAGGATGATCTCGTCGACGCGGTTGAGGAACTCGGGCCGGAAATTCGCCCGCACCGCCGTCATGACGAGATCACGCACGGCGCTGGTGTCCTGGCCCTCGGGCTGGTTGACCAGGAATTCGGCGCCGAGATTCGACGTCATGATGATCAGCGTGTTGCGGAAATCCACCGTGCGGCCCTGGCCGTCGGTGAGCCGGCCGTCGTCGAGCACCTGCAGCAGCACGTTGAAGACGTCCGGGTGGGCCTTCTCGATCTCGTCGAACAGGATCACCTGATACGGCCGCCGTCGCACCGCCTCGGTGAGCGCCCCGCCCTCGTCGTAGCCGACATAGCCGGGAGGCGCCCCGATCAGGCGCGCGACCGAGTGCTTCTCCATGTATTCCGACATGTCCATCCGCACCATCGCGGTCTCGTCGTCGAACAGGTACTCCGCGAGCGCCTTGGTCAGCTCGGTCTTGCCGACGCCGGTGGGGCCGAGGAACATGAACGAGCCCATCGGGCGGTTGGGGTCCTGCAGCCCGGCGCGTGAACGGCGCACCGCAGTCGCCACCGCGTGCACGGCTTCGGCCTGGCCGATCACGCGCTTGCCGAGGCTTTCCTCCATCCTCAGCAGCTTGTCCTTCTCGCCCTCGAGCATCTTGTCGACCGGCACGCCGGTCCAGCGCGACACCACCTGCGCGATGTGGTTGGCGGTGACCGCCTCTTCCATCATCTCGCCGGCGTTTTCCTTGGCCTCGATCTCGGCGAGCCGCTTCTCGAGATCGGGGATCCGGCCATAGGCCAGTTCGCCGGCGCGCTGGTACTCGCCGCGCCGCTGGGCGTTGGCGAGTTCGATGCGCAGGCCGTCGAGCTCGCTCTTGAGCTTCTGGGCGTTCGACAGCTTGCTCTTCTCGGCGCTCCAGCGCCCGGTCAAGGCCGCCGATTTCTCCTCGAGTTCGGCGAGTTCCTTTTCCAAGGTCTGCAGGCGGCTCTTGGAGCCCGCGTCGCTTTCCTTCTTCAGCGCCTCCTGCTCGATCTTGAGCCGGATGATTTCCCGGTCCATCGAATCGAGTTCTTCCGGCTTGGAATCGACCTGCATCTTCAGCCGCGCCGCCGCCTCGTCCATCAGGTCGATGGCCTTGTCGGGCAGGAAGCGGTCGGTGATGTAACGGTTCGACAGGGTGGTTGCCGCCACCAGCGCGGAATCGGTGATCCGCACCCCGTGGTGCTGCTCGTACTTGTCCTTGAGCCCGCGCAGGATCGAAATGGTGTCCTCGACCGTCGGCTCGGAGACGAAGATCGGCTGGAAGCGCCGGGCCAGCGCCGCGTCCTTCTCGACATGCTTGCGGTATTCGTCGAGCGTGGTGGCGCCGATGCAGTGCAGTTCACCGCGCGCCAGCGCCGGCTTGAGGAGGTTCGACGCATCCATCGCGCCGTCGCCCTTGCCGGCGCCGATCAGGGTGTGCATCTCGTCGATGAACAGGATGATGGAGCCTTCGGCGCCCGTGACTTCCTGGAGCACGGCCTTCAGCCGCTCCTCGAACTCGCCACGGTACTTCGCCCCGGCGATCAGCGCGCCGAGGTCGAGCGACAACAGCTTCTTGTCCTTGAGACTTTCCGGCACGTCGCCGTTGAGAATGCGCAGCGCCAGCCCTTCCACGATCGCGGTCTTGCCGACGCCGGGCTCGCCGATCAGCACCGGATTGTTCTTGGTGCGGCGCGACAGCACCTGGATGGTGCGGCGGATCTCCTCGTCACGGCCGATCACCGGGTCGAGCTTGCCGTCACGCGCCGCCTGGGTCAGGTCGCGGGCGTATTTCTTCAGCGCGTCATAGGCGTTCTCCGCCGACGCGCTGTCGGCGGTGCGGCCCTTGCGCAGGGCCTCGATGGCGGCGTTGAGGTTCTGCGGCGACACGCCGCCCTTCTTCAGGAGCGCGCCGGCGTCGCTGTCCTTGTCGAGCGCGAGCGCCAGCAGCAGGCGCTCCACGGTGACGAAGCTGTCACCGGCCTTCTCGGCGACCTGCTCGGCCTGGTCGAACAGCCGCGCCGTGGCCTGCGCCAGATAGACCTGTCCGGCCCCGCCGCCCGAGATCTTCGGCAGTTTCGCCAGCTCTGTTTCGGTGGCCTTGAGCACGGCGCGGGAATTGCCGCCGGAGCGGTCGATCAGCCCGCCGGCCAGCCCCTCATTGTCGTCCAGCAGCACCTTGAGCAGGTGCAGCGGCGTGAATTGCTGGTGCCCCTCGCGCAGCGCCAGTGATTGCGCGGATTGAATGAAACCCCGCGCGCGTTCGGTATACTTCTCGATATTCATAACAGCCCTTTCCCTCGGCCTGCCGCGCATGCCCCGAAGGCGCATCGTCGGCATCGTCACTGGGTATCCCCGGCCGTCGTTGATATTCGTCAACACGGCCGTGATTGTCGGGCGCCCCCGGGCGCCTCGCCTCCCCAGATGTGGGAACAGGGCGCTGCAAACGGAAGGGGTTACGCGGCATTTTCGTGGATTTCACCCCGCCGTTCTGGCGGGCCCCGTCGGGACAGACTAGATAGGTTTGCCATGATCGATTCCGGCTCCGTCGACACCGCAACGCTGGACAGCATCTACCGCTACCCGGTCAAGGGCCTGTCGCCCGAGGGCATGGACAGGGTGAGCCTGCGGGCCGGCCTGACCCTGCCGGAGGACCGGCGCTACGCCATCGAGAACGGGCCGAGCGGGTTCGATCCGGCGAACCCGCAATCGCTGCCGAAGATCAAATTCCTGATGCTGATGCGCAACGAGCGCCTGGCCTCGCTGCACACCCGTTACGATGCGACCAGCCACGTCCTCACCATCCACCACCACGGCTGCGAACTGGTGCGCGGCGACCTCGATACCGCGGCCGGCCGCGCGGCGATCGAGGATTTCTTCGCCACGACCTTCGCCAAGGAACTGCGCGGCCCGCCGCGGCTGTTGTCCGCGGCCGGCCACAGCTTCTCGGACGTCGCGCGCAAGGTGGTGTCGATCATCAATCTCTCGAGCGTCGCCGAGCTCGAGCGCCTGGTCGGCCAGGACGTCAACCCGCTGCGGTTCCGCGCCAATCTCTACGTCTCCGGCTGGCCGGCCTGGCACGAATTCGCCCTGGTCGGCTCGACGCTCGCGATCGGCGAGGCGCGACTGAAGGTGGTCAAGCGCATCGTGCGCTGCGCGGCGGTCAACGTCGACCCGGTGACCGCGGTGCGCGATCTCGAACTGCCCCACGCCATGATGCGCAACTACGGCCATGACGACTGCGGCATCTATGCCGATGTGATCGCCGACGGCGACATCGCCGTCGGCGACACCATACGAGTCCTCAGCTCGCCGGCATGACGTAGGCGTAGATGCGGCCGCGCGGGTAGACCGCCTCGGCGACGCGATGGCCGTGATTGCCGGACACCACGATCGGGTTGCCGTGTGGATCGATGCCGCTGACCACGCCGACATGGCCGCCGCCCCTCCGCGACATCACCGCGATGGCGCCGACCTGCGGCCCCGTCACGCGCTGGCCGTAGCGCGCGAACGAGTTCGCCATATCCGAGCCGGTGCCGCGATGGCCCGAACGCTCCAGCACCATGTTCATGAACCGCGCGCACCACAGCCGGCCTCGCCCGGTCGGGTTGCCACCGATATAGCGGCGCGCCTCGGCCACCACGTCGGAAAAGCCGTTGAAGCCACCCGGAGCAGGGCCTGCAAAAGCCGGATTGTCCCACGGCGACAGCGGCGCCACCTGCTGGCGGGCCAGACGGCCGCGGCCTGCATGGCGCGAGCGGGCAGGATGGCGGCGAGAGTGATGGTGGCCATGTGCGGCCGCGTGAACGTGACGCCCGCGATGGGCACTTCTGGCGGATGCCGGCGTCGCCAGGGCGACGAGCGCGGCAGAGACGATGGCCATCGCCGCATAGCGCAGCGACGAACGAACGCAAGCAACTCCAAACTCAGTCATCAAGTCTTCCTCGCTAGCGCCCCCGTTCCCGACGATCGCGCAACGCGGACGTCATGGGTGCGCTAACAGGTTCGGTGTGACTGCAGCATGGCATCGTGGGGCGACCGCGCGGACGCGGCGGGGCGATTTGGTGGCGAGCCCCCCAAATCACGCCAAGCACTGCCGGATCGCAGGTCGGGGATGCGCCGGCTGCGTCTCAGGCACCGCGGCGGGTCAGCAGGAACACGCCCTGCTCGCCGAACATGTTCCAGAACCACCACGGCGCGTTCAGCCGCAGCGGCCGGCCGCTCAGGTCGAGCGCGATCGCGCGCTCCATCCTGACGTTGATCTCGTCGCAGAGCTGGACGAAATCCTTGATGGTGCAGAAATGAATGTTGGCGGTGTCGTACCAGGTCGCCGGCAGGTTCTCGGTGCGCGGCATCTGGCCCTTGACCAGGAGCTGGAGCCGCATCTTCCAGTGGCCGAAATTCGGAAACGAGACGATGGCGCGGCGGCCGATGCGCAGCAGGTTCTCGAGCACGACGCGCGGCTGGCGCGTCGCCTGCAGCGTTTGCGACAGGATCACGTAGTCGAACGAATCGTCGGGATAGTCGACCAGGTCGGTATCGGCGTCGCCCTGGATCACCGCCAGCCCCTTGGCGACGCAGCGGTTGACGCCCTCACGCGACAGTTCGATGCCGCGGCCGTCGACGCCGCGGCCCTCGAGCAGGCGCAGCAGGTCGCCCTCGCCGCAGCCGACGTCGAGCACGCGCGAGCCGGGCTCGACCATCTGCGCGACCAGCAGGTGGTCGGGGCGATAGGGCCCGGCCGACGGACCGGCCGAAGCAAGCGGCAATGTCAGATCCTGGGCCGTCATGCTGCCGTCCCCGTCCTGCCGAGGCCACGCGCCGCGGCTGCTGAATCCAGAAAGGCCCGCGCGATGTCGAAGAATTCCGGCACGTCGAGCAGGAAGGCATCGTGGCCCTTGTCGGTCTCGATCTCGGCGAACGACACCCGCGCCCCGCCGGCATTGAGCGCATGCACGATGCTGCGCGAGTCCGGCGTCGGGAACAGCCAGTCGCTGGTGAACGAGACCACGCAGAACCGGGTCCGGGTGCCACGGAACGCGGTGGCGAGCACGCCGCCGTGATCGGCAGCGAGGTCGAAATAGTCCATCGCCCGCGTCAGGTAGAGATAGCTGTTGGCGTCGAAGCGCTCGACGAAAGACGAGCCCTGATGGCGCAGGTAGCTTTCCACCTCGAAATCGGCGTCGAAGGAGAAAGTCGGGTTTTGGCGGTCCTGCAGGCGCCGCCCGAACTTGCGGTGCAGCGCCGCGTCCGACAGGTAGGTGATGTGGGCCGCCATGCGCGCGACGCCGAGGCCGCGCTGCGGCCGCACGTCGTGCTCGAAATAGCGGCCCTGGCGCCAGTCCGGATCGGCCATCACGGCCTGGCGGCCGACCTCGTGGAACGCAATGTTGTGGGCCGAATGCCGCGTCGCGCAGGCGATCGGCAGCGCCGAGAACACGCGGTCGGGATAGGCCGAGGCCCATTGCAGCACCTGCATGCCGCCCATCGACCCGCCCACCACCGCCAGCAGCGTGCCGATCCCGAGCCGATCGACCAGCATGGCCTGGGCGCGGACCATGTCCGGAATGGTGATCACCGGAAAATCCAGGCCCCACACCTTTCCGGTCGCCGGATTGGCCGACGACGGTCCGGTGGATCCCATGCAACTGCCGACCACGTTGGAGCAGATCACGAAATAGCGGGCGGTATCGATCGGCTTGCCGGGCCCGACCAGGGTCTCCCACCAGCCCGGCTTACCGGTCAGAGGGTGCACGTTCGCGACATGCTGGTCGCCGGTCAGCGCATGGCAGACCAGAATGGCGTTGCTGCGTTCCGGATTGAGCTGGCCGTAGGTCTGATAGGCGATCTGGAACGGCGAGAGATCGACCCCGCAATCGAGCCGCAGCGGCTGGTCCGGCCCGAACAGCGCGAGCTGCGACGTCGGGCGATCGGCCTCGCGCGATCGCTGCTGCAGAGGTGTCACGGGGCTTGCCGCCGTCGCACGTTCGGACATCGTGTCTCCCGTCCAGCATTCGGACCGGGCAACAAAAACCCGGCCTGAACGAATGGTTCGGCCGGGATCACATCTGTCCCCGGCCTGTTTAGCGAGTTGTTTAACGTGGCTGCAAGCCGGCCGGCTCAAATGACCACGGACTGAAACGAATAGTCCCGCACCGGCCCGGCGTCAAGATGTTGCCCGGTCCGGCAGCCGTCGCGCCGACAGTGGGCCACTGAATCCGTTAATGTTTTCTTTGCTTTCGAAGGGCGTCTTACCTATCAATGCCGTTTCCGGACGCCGGCTCTGCCAGGCGTGCGGACGTCATCAAACCAGATCTGAAGGCCAAAGATGTCGAAGTCTCCGCCGGCGCCGCCGTCGCTGCAGGATCTGCGTCGCGAAATCGACCAGATCGACGAGCAGATGCACGGCCTCCTGATGCAGCGCGCCGACATCATCGGCCGGCTGATCGCCGTCAAGCAGACCCAGGAGGTCGGCTCGGCGTTCCGGCCCGCGCGCGAGGCCGACATGATGAAGCGGCTGGCGCAGCGCCACCGCGGCCTGCTGCCGCTGGACACGGTGGAAAGCATCTGGCGCGTCATCATCGCGACCTTCACCTACGTGCAGGCGCCGTTTTCGGTTCACGCCGATCTCTCGGCGGGCGACTCGGCGATGCGGGATTCGGCCCGGTTCCACTTCGGCTTCACGGTGCCGTTCGTCGCCCATTTCAGCGCCGCGGCCGCGGTCGACGCGGCGGCGCGTTCGCGCGGCGATCTCGCGCTGGTCTCGGCCACCAGCAGCCGGGCGCCGTGGTGGCTGCCGCTGGAGGCCGCCGGCAGCCCGAAGATCATCGCCCGCCTGCCCTTCATCGAGCGCGCCGACCACCCGGCGGCGCTGCCGGTGTTCGTGATCTCGCGGGTCGCCGACGACGCCATGGTCACCGAGATCGAGATGTGGAGCATCCGCGTCTCCGGCTGGAACGCCGAAGTGGCGCGCGCGGTATCGCCGTTCGCCGACGTCGTCGCGGTGCCCGACGGGACGTTCGACGGCGCCGCCCTGCTGGTGTCGGTCGCCACCGCGCCGGCCTCCGATCCGGCGGCGCGGCCGCGGGAGGCGCTGGACAAGATCCGGACCACGCTGATTTCGGCCGGCGCCTCGGTGCGTTCCTCGGCCCTCGTCGGCAGCCACGCGACGCGCTATACGGTGCCGCAGGCCCCTGCCGCCGTGGCCCCCTGATGGTCTAGCATCGGGCTCACCGCACGAGAGCCCCATCTTCTGGAGTTGAATTCGATGTCCCGTCCCGTGCCGAAACCCGGCATCCTCGATATTGCGCCCTACACGCCGGGCAAGAGCGGCAGCGAACAGCCGGGCCGCGTGTTCAAGCTGTCGGCCAACGAGACCCCGCTCGGCCCGTCGCCGCGGGCGATCGCGGCCTACAAGGCCGCGGCGGCGCATCTGGAGGACTACCCGGAAGGCACCTCGCGGGTGCTGCGCGAGGCGATCGGCCGCAAGTTCGGCCTCGACCCCGACCGCATCGTCTGCGGCGCCGGCTCGGACGAGATCCTGAACTTCCTCGCCCACGTCTATCTCGGCCCCGGCGACGAGGCGATCCACACCACCCACGGCTTCCTGGTCTATCCGATCGCGACCATGGGCCACGGCGCGACCAATGTGGTCGCGGCCGAGAACAACCTGGTTGCCGACGTCGACGCCATCCTCAAGGCGGTGACGCCGCGCACCAAGCTGGTCTGGCTCGCCAATCCCAACAACCCGACCGGCACCTATCTGCCGTTCGACGAGGTCAAGCGGCTGCATGCGGGGCTGCCGCCGCACGTGCTGCTGGTGCTCGACGCCGCCTATGCCGACTACGTCTCGCGCAACGACTACGAGTCCGGCATCGAACTCGTCGCCACCACCGAAAACACGGTGATGACGCGGACCTTCTCGAAGATCTACGGATTGGCGGCGCTGCGCATCGGCTGGATGTACGGGCCCGAGCACATCGTCGACGCGGTCAACCGGATCCGCGGGCCGTTCAACGTCAGCAACGCCGCGATGGCGGCCGGCGTGGCGGCGATCGAGGACAACGAGCACTACGAAATGTCGCGCGCCCACACCGAACGGTGGCGCAGCTGGCTGACCGACGAGATCGGCAAGCTCGGCCTCGAGGTGACGCCGAGCGTGGCGAACTTCATCCTGATCCACTTTCCGCACGACAAGGGCCGCACCGCCGACGACGCCGACGCCTTCCTGACCGGGCGCGGCCTGATCCTGCGGGCGCTGAAGAACTACCAGCTGCCGCATGCGCTGCGGCTCACGATCGGCACCGAGGAGGCCAACCGCCTCGTGGTCGAGGCGCTCGGCGAATTCATGAGGCGGGCGTGAGCGAAAGACCGCACTTTGCGCGCGTCGCGCTGATCGGGCTCGGCCTGATCGGCTCGTCGATCGCCCGTGCCGTCAAGCAAATCGGCCTCGCCGACGAACTGGTCGCGACCGATGCCTCGGCCGCGGTCCGCGACCGCGCCGCCGAGATCAGGCTCGCCGACCGCATCGCCGCCACCAACGCCGACGCGGTCAGGGACGCCGACCTGGTGATCGCCTGCGTCCCGGTCGGCGCCTGCGCCGAGGTCGCCGCCAGCATCGCCCCCCACCTCAAGGCCGGCGCGATCGTCTCCGACGTCGGCTCGGTCAAGGGCGCGGTGCTGCGGGCGATGTGTCCCTTGCTGCCGCCGTCGGTCCATTTCATTCCCGCCCACCCGGTGGCCGGCACCGAGAATTCCGGGCCGGACGCGGGTTTCGCCGAACTGTTCATCAACCGCTGGTGCATTCTGACCCCGCCGGAGGGGATCGACGCCGCCGCGCTGGAGAAGCTCACCGGCTTCTGGCGCGCGCTCGGCGCCAATGTCGAGGTCATGAGCGCCGAGCATCACGACCTGGTGCTGGCGGTGACCAGCCACCTGCCGCACCTGATCGCCTACACCATCGTCGGCACCGCCGACGAGCTCGAGGACGTGACCCGCTCGGAGGTGCTGAAATTCTCCGCCGGCGGCTTCCGCGACTTCACCCGCATCGCCGCCTCCGATCCGACCATGTGGCGCGACGTCTTCCTCACCAACAAGGACGCGGTGCTGGAAATGCTCGGCGCGTTCCAGGAGGACCTGTCGAAATTGACCCGCGCCATCCGCCGCGGCGATGGCGAGGCCCTGTTCGATCATTTCACCCGGACCCGCGCCATCCGCCGCGGCATCGTCGATCTCGGCCAGGAGACCGCGAGCGCGGACTTCGGCCGCCCGCACGGGCCGCTGCCGAAGACGCCGTCGAGCTGACGGGCCAGCGACGCGGCCGGCCGCGGAGTCTCCGCGTCAGAACAGCGGCGGCAACTGCGCGATCTGCAGGGGCCCGAGAAACATCGCGCCGTCGACGAATCTCAGCGGCAGCGCGATGGCATTGCGGCCCTCGAGCGTGGTCGGCTGGCCGAGCATGGCGACGCCGGCGGCGAGACCCGCATTGGCGTTCTTGCGAGCGAGGTTGCCGAGGCCCGGAATGGCGCGGTCCAGCGCCCCGAGCACGTTGTTGACGTCGCGCGCACTCACGCCCGGGGCGATTTTGTCGACCGATCCCTGCGACAGGCCCTGGTCGAGCACGCGATCGAGGCCGAGCGCGGGCATGATCTTCTCGAGCCCCGCCACAGTCATCGCCAGCTGGCCGTCGAGCTTGCCGCCCGCGTTGAGGCTGAGGGACCCTGCGGCGAGCGCCAGGACCTCGCCCTGCTCGAAGCGCGACTGGGTGATGTCGATGCGCCCGCCAGCCGCCTGGATTTCGCGAAACCGCACCGGCCAGGGCTTCGGCGACACGTCCTTCAAGCCGCGAAAGCGGACCCGGACATCCGTGTTGAAGGGATTTTGCAGCACCGGATGAACGCCGAGGATCTTGGCGACCACGAGCTGCAGCACCGCCTCGACCACGGGATTGTCCGGCGTCGAGCCCTCGGCGAGGCGGGCGTGCAGCTCCAGGTGATCGGCGCGCAGCAGCGGAGCCGCCACTGCGCCGGTGATGAGATCGACGGACGGATGGTCGAAGGCGAGCGAGACGCGCTGCGGCGCCGTCGGCAGGCCGGCCGCGCTGGCCTGGCCGAGCGTCCAGTTCGCGGTGATCGACGGCTGCTGGCCGAGATCGGCGACGGTGACCGGTCCGGTGAATTCGGCGATGATCCGCGTGGGATCGTAGATCTGGGTGACGACGTGAATGTCGGCGAGCCGGGCCGTCGCCGGTGTGTTCGAGGCGGACTGCTCCGCGGTCTGCGCGGCCAGCGCGACGCTGGCGCCGACGCAGTCGACCTCGAGGCGGAACGGGAAGCCGCCGACCTTGCGCTGGGCGCAATCATAGACCCGCCCGGACCTGGCTTCGCGGTCGCGCCAGCCGTCGAGCTCGGTATCGATGCGCCCGGCGGCGACGAACCAGAACACGCTCCAGCCCGCCGCAAGGACGACCACGGCGGCCGGAACCGCATAGAGCGGCCAGCGGGAACGACGGCGCGGCAACACTTCGGTATCAACCATCGAACGACCTGAAGCTAACAGTGAGGAGATTTCCGGGCAGAATTTCGCCGTTTCGCGAACATCCCAAACGAGGTGCTCGCGCCGGTGCACGTTCCCATAGCCGGAAACGGCCGGCGGCAGAAGCGCAATCGCGCCCACCGCCGCGCGGCGCCGCAAATCCGTTGAAGTCGGCGCCGCCCCGTGACACATCAGGCCGGTCACGGAAGCAAGCAGCATGGCGGCACAGATTCTCTCTGAAACCGATTTTCCCGACGGCGACCTGTGGGTTTTCGGCTACGGCTCGCTGATCTGGAATCCGGGCTTTGACTTCGTCGAACGGGTTCCGGCGCGGTTGATCGGCGAACATCGCGCCCTGTGCATCTATTCCTTCGTCCACCGCGGCACTCCGGAACGACCCGGGCTGGTGCTCGGGCTCGACCGCGGCGGCGCCTGCCAGGGTCTCGCCTTCCGGGTCGCGCGCGAACGGCGGGAGGAGACGGTCGCGTACCTGCGCGCACGCGAGCAGGTGACGAGCGTCTATCGCGAGGTGATGCGCTCGGTGTGGCTCAAGAACCAGTCCCGTCAGCGGGTCAGCGCGCTCGCCTACGTGTCGGACCGCGGACACGACCAGTATGCCGGGCGCCTGCCGCTCGAGCGCCAGCTTCACCTGGTGCGCCAGGGCCACGGCGCCTCGGGGGCGAATACCGACTACGTGCTGGCGACCGTCAAGGCGCTCGAAGGCCACGACATCCATGACGGCCCGCTGCATCAGCTCGCGGCCCGGCTGCGCGCCGACGCCGGTCACGCCTGAGCGCGCGGCGCGACACGCCTCAGCCCCGGCTCGGCACGGGCGCCACGGCGCCGAACAGCCTCGCTTGTTCCTCGCGCGCGTCCTGCAGGATCCGGTTGGTCGCGGTCTCGATCGCATCCGGCATGCGCGTGAGGAATTCGTCGCGCGGCAATCCCGGCGGCAGCGGATCGAGGAATTCGACGACGATGGTGCCCGGATAGCGCATGAAGCTGCGCCGCGGCCAGAACAGGCCGGTGTTGAGCGCCACCGGAATGCAGGGCACGTCGCACAGGGCGTAGATCTGTCCCACGCCCGGCTTGTAGTCCGGCTCGGCGCCGGCCGCCCGGCGGGTGCCTTCGGGAAAGATGATGAGCTGGCGGCCGCGCCGCACCTCGTCGCGCGCGGCCCGCACCATCTCGCGCAGGGCGCGGGCGCCGGCGGCACGGTCGATGCCGATCATGTCGGCCTTGAGCAGGTACCAGCCGAACAGCGGAATCCAGGTCAGCTCGCGCTTGAGGATGTAGAGCGGCTGGTCGAAAAACTGCAGCAGCGCGAAGGTCTCCCAGGCCGACTGATGCTTGGCCGCGACGATCAGCGGGCCCTTCGGAATTTTCTCGAGACCGCGGTACTCGACCTTGGTGTTGCAGATCAGGCGCATCAGCCAGATGCTGCTGCGGCCCCAGTTCTTGGCGATGGTCAGGATGCCCCAGCGCGGCATCAGATAGGTCGGCAGACCGACGATCACCCAGAACGCGAGCAGGATGTAGAAGGCGATGTTGAAGATCAGCGAGCGTACGAAGATCGATGCAGACGGCACGTTCAGCTTCCAATCCGTTCGGCGCCCGGTCAGTTGACCGACGCGGCAGACCTGCGGGCGATGTCGCGGCGGACATGGACCGGCTCGTCGGGCGCGACCATCGCCCCCAGCCCGAGACGGTCGAGACCGACGCGCAGCTCGGCCGCGACGTATTTGGCGTATTCCAATAGCAACAGCCGAACCGCCGCGCCACTGCTCCACCACGGCTCGTCGTTCCACTTGTCGCCCACCACCGGGAACGGAATCAGCGCGACGTCCGGCATGGCGTGGGACAGTTCGACGATGGCACGCGGCATGTGGTAGTTGGAGGTCACGACGATCAGCGAGTGGAAGCCCCGCTGCCGGACCCAGCGTCGGGTCTCGGTCGCGTTGCTGCGGGTGTTGACGGCGGAGTGATCGAGGTCGACGCAGCAGCCGAGCAGCGCCTGGCTGTCGGGGATGGAGCGCTGGATCTCCAGCGTACTGCTGGCCGGGTGCACGCCCGAGATCAGGAGCCGCTTGCCGTAGCCGACCGACAGCAACTCCATCGCGTCCGATACCCGCGACGATCCGCCGGTCAGCACCACGATGCCGTCGGCGTCGCGCGCCGGCTTGATCTCGGTGGCGGGAAGCTGGCGCAGAAACACCACGAAACCGACCACCGCCGCCGCCGCGACGACGAACACAAGCGAGATCACGAGGCGGAGGAATCGCACCACGACGGACGCCGCCGCGCTGACGCGCGATGCATGGGTCTCGGTCGCTATCATGGCAGGGCTGGCCGGCTCCCGGGGCTGACGGTCTGATTCAACAAACTCAAGTGTAACGCAAAATCCGGCATTGCTGCGACCGGAATCCGGCTCCTAATCAATGTCGCTCAGCGTTGCGAACAGGGTGCGGCGCGACGCCAGCGCGGTGATCAGCGCGATCACCGCCGCCTGCACCAGCAGCACCAGATACCCCGAGGGACGCAGCGAAAACGTGCCCATCAGCGCCGCGAACTGGTCGCCCGCGGGCGTCCCGGCGAACCACGCCCCGATCGATTCGGAGAAGCCGAACAGCAGCAGCGCCGCGACCACGCCGATCAGGCCGCCCTCGCAGCCGAGCCGCAGGAAGTGCCGCAGAAACCGGTTGGCGATGAAGCGATCGGAGGCGCCGACGAAATGCAGCACCTCGACGATCGGCCGGTTCGCCGCCATGGCGCCGCGTGTTGCGAACGAAACGCAGATGATGGTGGCGACGATGACGAGGATCAGGATGCCGACGCCGGCGAGCACGGTCGCTCCCGTGGTCGATCGCATGCGCTCGATCCAGGCCCGGTGGTCGTCGATGCTGGCGGACGGCGCGACCTGGGCGACGCGGCCGCGCAGGCTCGCGAGGTCGAGCCCGCCCTCCGGCGCCACCCGCGCGACGATCACCCGCGGGATCGGCAGATCCGCCATTGACAGCCCGGTGCCGAGCCAGGGCTCGAGCAGCCTGGCCGAGTCTTCGCTGGTGAACGGCTGCACCGAGACGATCCCCGGCTGCGAGCGCACCGCGGCGACGACGGCGGCTACATCCTTGTCGAGGTCGCGGCCCTGCACCGGCCGCAGCTGAATGGTAATCTCGCTGGCCACGTCCGACTGCCACTCCGCCGCCGACGCCCGCACCAGGAGGACCCCGCCGGTCGTCAGCGACGCCAGGAAGGTCATGATCGCCACCACCGCGACCAGCGCGCTGCCGGCGATCGAATCGCGCGGCACGATCGGAGCCGAGTTACGCGCCCTGGCCGGCAGGCTCGGGCGTTGATCGGTCCCCAGATCCACCAGGCTGTGTCGATTGCCGCCGGCTTTACTCATAGATGTGCAGCCGCCCCTCGTGTAGCACCATGCGCCGCGCGTCGATCTGGTCCATCAGGCCGATGTCGTGGGTCGCGATGATCACCGCGGTCCCCGACCGGTTGAGTTCGATGAACAGCCGCAGCAGGCGGCGCGCCAGGGTCGGGTCGACGTTGCCCGTCGGCTCGTCGGCGAGCAGGAGCAGCGGACGGGCGATCACCGCCCGCGCGATCGCGGCGCGCTGCTTCTCACCCCCGGACAGCACCGGCGGCAGGGCGTCCATCCGCTCGCCGAGCCCGACCCAGCGCAAGAGGTCGATGACCTCCTTGCGATAGCTGGATTCCGGCCGTCCCATGACGCGCAGCGGCAAGGCGACGTTCTCGTAGGTCGACATGTGGTCGAGCAACCGGAAATCCTGCAGCACGATACCGATGCGCTTGCGCAGGTCGGCAACGCCCTCCTTGTCGAGCAGCGACACGTCCTGACCGAACAGGTTGACCAGACCGCGCGTCGGCCGAATCGACAGGAACAGCAGGCGCAGCAGGGACGTCTTGCCGGCCCCCGACGGCCCGGTCAGAAACTGGAACGAGTTCCGCGGAATGTGGAAATTGAGATCGCGCAGCACTTCCGGACCGAGGCCATAGCGCAGACCGACATTCTCGAACCGGACCACGCTCACCCCCGCGCCACGGCGGGTTCGCTGCCCCAGAACCCATTCCGCGCCATCTCCAAAAACCCTTTTTGTTCAACGCATTGGCAGAAACTCGGCGGCACGCTCGCGGCCCTCGCTGACGCCCTCTCGCAACCCCGCCGCAGGCGTCCCGGCGGTTTTCTCACCATGATGAAAAAGTTGTGCTGCGTTATGGTTTCCAGTTCGTTAACGGACCCATGATACAGTCCACGCGTTCATCCCGCGATGGATTCCATGCAGATCGTCTGTCCGCACTGTACGACCTCCTACGCCGTCGACGCCGCGACCTTCGGGTCTGCCGGGCGCACCGTGCGCTGCGCGCGCTGCAAGGAAACCTGGCTGGCCTTCCCGGAAGAAACGCCCGCCCCCCTCGCCATGAGCGCGGACGCGGACGGCGGCAGCGACTGGGACGAGCCGCCGCCGGAGGCCGCCACCGAGGAGGACATGCCCGTCGTCGACAGTCCGTCGATCTCGAGCGAACTGCCGGCGGTCGAAGACGCCGAATGGACGACGCTGGCGCGGCACGAGGTCGACGACATCCTGGAAGGACCGCGGACGCGGTCGCTGATGGACCGGCTCGGGTTGACGGCGCTGTCGCTCGGACCGCTCGCCCGCGCCCGGACGCTGCATCACCTCGCCGCGAAGCCTCCCGTGAGCCTGCCCGTGGTCTGCGCCGCCATGGGCGCCCTGGCGATTGGCCTGATCTTCTGGCGGGCGGACGTGGTGCGGCTGATGCCCCAGACCGCGGCGTTCTTTAGAATGGTCGGGCTCGGCGTCAACCTGCGGGGGCTGGCCTTCGAGGACGTCAAGGTCTCGACCGAGATCGTCGAAAACAAGCCGGTGCTGGTCATCGAGGGCACTATCGTCGATGTCGCCAAGAAGACGATCGAGGTTCCGCGACTGCGGTTCCTGGTGCGGGACGGGCACGGCACCGAGATCTACGCCTGGAACGCGGTGCTCGAGCAGCCGGTGCTGAGACCCGGCGAGAAGGCCTGGTTCAAGTCCCGCCTCGCATCCCCGCCGGCGGATGGCCGCGAGATCGTGGTCCGCTTCTTCAACCGCCGCGACGTCGCGGCCGGCGGCGTCTGACGGCAGCACGACCCACGCCATGCCCAGAATCCTGATCGCCGACGACGAAGACTCGATGCGCTCCCTGGTGGCGCGCGCCATCGCCATGGACGGCCATCAGATCGTGACGGCGTCCGACGGCGCCGAGGCGCTCGAGATCATCACCCGCGAGGCGGGAGCCTTCGACCTGCTGCTCACCGACATCAAGATGCCGATCATGGACGGCATCGCGCTGGCGCTGGCGGTCAGGCGGGATTTCCCGATGATTCCGATCCTGCTGATGACCGGCTTCGCCGACCAGCGCGAGCGCGCCTCCGGGCTCGACGCCATCGTCAACGACGTCATCACCAAGCCGTTCTCGGTCGCCGACATCCGCGCCGCCGCGGCGCGCGCGCTGGCCGGCGGCCCCGGCCCTCAGTAATCCTTCAACAGCCGCTCGATATAGTCGAGCTCGATCTGGGGCCGCTGCGGATCCGCCAGCCGGCGCCGCAGCTCCTCGAGAATGCGGCGCGCGCGCTGCACCGCGCCCTCGCTGGCGTCGGGGATGCGGACGTTGAAATCATCGAAGGTGCGCGACCGCAGCGGACGTCCCAGCGGATCGGCGTCGGGACCGCCGCCCTCCTGGCGCCCCATCCGGCTGCCGGGGCCATCGCCCTCGCCGTTCTGTTGCTGCTGCATGTCCCGCGCGAGCTTCTGGGCGCCGCGCCGCAGCGCCTCCAGGGCCTGCCCCTGGGAATCGACCGCCGCATCGGCATTGCCCTCGCCGAGGCGCCCGTCGGCATCCCCCATGGCGCCATCGGCCTGGTCGAGCCCGCCGCCGTCGTCGCCCGGGGTGCCCTGATCGGCCTGGTCCTGGCCGCCCTGGCCCTGCTCGCCGCTCTGGCCGTCGCGGCCGGGCTCGCCGCGCTGACGGGCGCCCATGCCCTGCTTGTTGAGGCCGTCGAGCAGCTTCTTGAGCCGGTCGCGCAGGCCCTGCTGGTCCTCGCGCAGCCCGTTCATGGCGTTCTGATCGCCTTGCTGCTGCTGCTGGCCGCGCATGCGGTCGCGCCGCTGCTCCTGGCCCTGCTTGAAGGTCTTGTCGCGCAGCTGCTGCTGCTTGCGAATGACGTCGCCGAGTTCGTTGAGCGACTGCTGCATGTCGCTGTCGCCCTGCTGGCCGGGCTGGGCCATCTGGAGATTCTCGAGCATCTGCTGCAACTGGTCGAGCAGCTGGCGCGCCCCGTCCTTGTCGCCGGAGCGGGACAGGCGCTCCATGCGCTCGATCATGGCGTTGAGATCCTCCGGCCGCACGATCTTGGTATTGGGCGAGAGCGGGCGCGCCAGCTGCTGCGGATTGCTCCGCGACTGCTCGGCGAGCTGGCGCATGTAGCGGTCGAGCGCTGCGCGCAACTGCTCGGTGAGCTTCTTGATCTCCTCGTCGCTGGCGCCGCGTTCGAGCGCCTGCTGAAGCGCGTCCTGCGCCGCGCGCAGCGCCTTGTCGACGTCGGTGATGTTGCCGTCCTCGATGGTGACCGCCAGCGCCCACAGGCTCGCGACCACCCCGCGCAGGTCCTCGTCGCTGCGCGCGGCGGCGAGCTGGGCCGTGGCCGCGCGCAGCCCGAGATACTGCCCGAACTCCGGCGTGAACAGATCCGGCGCGATCAGCAGGGCATCGAGCGCGGCGTGGACGGTCACGCTCTGGTTGGCGTCGAGCGCCAGCATCCGCCGCAGTTCGATCAGCGCGCGCGGCAGCGGCTTGGCGAACACCCGCTCGGGCAGGCGCATCGCAAACGGCGTGCTGCGGCCTTCGTTGCCGGCCTCGTCGCGCGCCGTCAGCGTCAGCACGACATCGGCGCCGGCATAGGGGTGTTCGCTGAGATCCTTGACGGTCTGCCCGACGCCGTTGCGGGTCCGCACGTTCGGCAGCACCAGCGCGAAGCCGGGCGGATCGTAGAGCGGCCGCGGCGGCACCCGGTCGCCGGCGGCGGAGGCATCGGCCTCGGGCGCCGCGAACTGCGCCCGCGCGTCGGTGACGCCGTAGTCGTCCTCGATCTTGTAGGCGAACAGCGTGGCGCCGCGCGCCTGGCGCTCGGGATCCTTGGCGAGCGCGATCACCGGGGCGCGGTCGGGCACCGCCCGGAACGTCCATGGCGGATGCGAGGCCGGCGAACGCACCTGCGCGCTGCCATCGCCGGTGATGGTGTAGCGGTACTCGGTAGCGCCCTTGGGCGGCTCGTTCGATGCAGCCGCCTCGACCATGCCGCCGCTGATGGCAACCTCCAGCCGGCTGCCGCTGGCCCGCACCGTCAAAATGCTGCCGGCGGGAACAGCGAGCGACCCGGCGGCGGCCGGCGCCGCGCCGGCCTCGGCGGTGGCGCCTGCGGTCAGGATCACCGGCGCCCGCGCGGTGTAGGGCGGCGGCGTCACCCAGGCGTCGATCCGCACATCGGGCCCCGCCAGGAGCCCATTCCAGTCGAACGCGGCTGCGACCCGCGCCGTGCGCTCGCCGCCGGCGGCGACGAAGGTGGCGGCCACCAGCACGACCGCCAGCGCGCGCAGCGCCCATGGATCGTGAAGCGCAAGCCGCGGTGCGGGCAGCCCGGCGCGGATGCGCCGCAGCGACGCCAGCGCGCGTTCGCGCTGAACCTGCCACAGGGCGAGGGTCACGGGGTCGTCCGACTGCACGGTATCGGTGACTGCGGTCGCGGGGCGGTGGGGGACGCCGGCGGCCCGATCGAGCCGGTGCAGCGCCTCGTCGCGCGTCGGCCAGCGAAACCGGATCAGGGGCCGCAGCGCCGCCAGCACCAGCAGCGCGAAGCAGGCGACGCCGCCGACCCGCGCCGCGGTCGGCAGCCCACCCCATAGTCCGGCCCATGAGGCCGCCAGGAACAGGCCGACGACGGTGAGGACGCGGGCGCCGATCGGCCACAGCCGCTCCCACGCGATCGCCCATCCGGCACGCCTCAGAGCCTGCTCCAGGCGTAGCCGCGTCTGGTCCGATCCGTCAGGCAGCAATGCCGCTGTTCCCGCTGGTTGCCATCATCGCATGGAATCCTAGCACGGCGGCGGCAATGAGGCATTGGGGTTAGCCAGTCCGCGCGGGCAATCCACCGATGATCTCACGCAGACGTGACGCGCGCGAAATCCCCGCGTAGCCTGACGCTCCCGACCGCCCTCCCCACAAAGCCAACAGGACACGTCATGGACCAAGCCACCTACGACAAGGGCCTCGCCATTCGCAAAGCGGTGCTCGGCGAGGACTACGTCAATACGGCGCTGAAGAACGCCGACGACTTCAACCGGCCCTTCCAGGATCTGTTGACCGAGTATTGCTGGGGCGCCTGCTGGGGCCGCGACGGCCTGCCGCGCAAGACCCGCAGCATGCTCAATCTGGCGATGATCGCGATCCTGAACCGGCCGCACGAGCTGCGCGCGCACCTCAAGGGCGCGTTGACCAACGGCGTCAGCAGGGACGAGATCCGCGAGATCTTCATGCAGGTCATGATCTATGCCGGCGCGCCGGCGGCGGTCGACAGCTTCCGCATCGCCCGCGAAGTGTTCGCCGAGCTCGACAAGGCCTGAGGCGCGCCATGGATGTCGGATTCATCGGCCTCGGCCGGATGGGGTTCCCGATGGCGAGCCGCCTGCTCGCGGCGGGCCACCGGCTGGTCGCCTACGACACCCGGCCCGACGCACTCGCGCGTCTGGCCGCGCTGGGCGCCGAGCCGGCGGGATCGCCCGCCGAGGTCGCCGATCGCACCGAGACGGTGATGGCGAGCCTGCCGTCGCTCGATGCGTCGCTGCAGGTGGCGACCGGGCCGGACGGCGTCATCGCCGGACGGCGGGTCCGCCGCTTCGTCGATCTCTCCACGGTCGGCTCGCAGATGGCGAAGCGGATTCACGGCCTGCTCGCCGAGCGCGACATCGTGCAGATCGACAGCCCGGTGAGCGGCGGCGTCGGCGGCGCGGAGAAAGGCACGCTCGCGGTCATGGTGTCGGGCCCCTCCGCCGCGGTCGCCGCGGTCACGCCGCTGCTCGAACGTCTCGGCCGGGTCTTCGTCATCGGCGAGGCCCCGGGCGCGGCCCAGACCATGAAGCTCGTCAACAACCTGCTCTCGGCGACCGCCATCGTCGCGACCTCCGAGGCGGTGGTGATGGGCGTCAAGGCCGGGCTCGACGCCGGCGTGATGATCGACGTCATCAACGCGGGCACCGGCCTGAATACCGCGAGCCGCGACAAATTCCCGAAATCGATCCTGCCGCGCAGCTTCGATTTCGGCTTTGCCACCGGGCTGATGGTCAAGGACGTGCGGCTGTGCCTCGAGGGGGCCCGCGCCATGGGGCTTTCGCTCGGCGTCAGCCAGGCGGTGGAGACGCTGTGGGAGACCGTGATCCGCGACGAAGGCGCCGACAGCGATTTCACCGCGGCGATCAAGCCGATCGAGCGCGCCGCCGGCGTCGAGGTGCGCGGCGGCGACGCCTCCAGCCGTTAGCCAGCAAGGTCCGAACCCGATGACGAACGATGCCGGCCCCGAGATCTACGCCATCCGCTACGCCCATCACGACGGGCGCAGCGAGGCGCAGAACTTCATCGATGGCGACCCCCACAGCGCCTCCGGACCGCTCGACTTCTACGTCTGGGCCATCAAGACCGCCCAGGGCACCATCCTGGTCGACACCGGATTCGACGCGGCGATGGCGAAGCGGCGCAACCGCACCGTGCTCAGGCCGGTCGAGGACGGCTTGAGCACGATCGGGATCACGCCCGAGGACGTCCGCGACGTGGTGATCACCCATCTGCACTACGACCACGCCGGCAACCACGACCTGTTCCCCCGCGCGCGCTTCCATCTCCAGGACTGCGAGATGGCCTACGCCACCGGGCGCTGCATGTGCGACGCCGCGTTCCGGGTGCCGTTCGAAGCCGACGACGTCGCCGCGATGGTGCGCAAGGTGTTCGCCGACCGCGTCAGCTTCCACGACGGCGACGGCACCATCGCGCCGGGCGTGACGGTCCACCACATCGGCGGCCATTCCATGGGGCTGCAGGCGGTGCGGGTCGAGACCGCGCGCGGCGCGGTGGTGCTGGCCTCCGACGCCAGCCACCTCTACGCCCATGTCGAGACCGGGCGGGTATTTCCGATCGTCTACAAGACCGAGGACGTCGCGGCTGGTTACGACAGGCTCAAACGCCTCGCCGCCTCGAGCCGGCATATCGTCCCGGGGCACGACCCCGACGTGCTGCGGCGCTATCCCGCCGCCCATCCCGACCTCGCCGGCTGGGTGGTGCGGCTCGATCTCGAGCCGACCGGCTAGCTAGAAGAGCCACGGCGCGGGCCGATCCATCGCGATCAGGTCCTCGACCTCGACGCGCGGGCGCACCACCGCCCACTGCGCGCCCTTGACCAGCACCTCGGGCACCAGCGGCCGGGTGTTGTAGGTGCAGGCCTGCACCGCGCCGTAGGCGCCCGCGGTCATGATCGCCATCAGGTCGCCCGGCCGGGGCTCCGGCAGCGTGCGGTCGAGCGCCAGATAGTCGCCGGTCTCGCACACCGGCCCGACCACGTCGGCCACCATGGTGGGCGCGCCGGCGGCCGGCTCCCGCACCGGCAGGATGTCGTGATGGGCCTCGTAGAGCGTCGGCCGGATCAGGTCGTTCATCGCCGCGTCGATCACCAGGAAGGTCTTGGCCTCGCCGCGCTTGAGATAGAGCACCCGCGTCACCAGGATCCCGGCATTGCCGACGATCATGCGGCCCGGCTCGAACAGCAGCTTGACGTCGAGCGTGCGCACCGCGCGCTTGACCACCTCGGCATAGGCCGCCGGCAGCGGCGGCGCCGGCTCGTCGGCGTGGTAGGGAATGCCGAGGCCGCCGCCGAAATCGACGTGCGAGATGACGTGGCCGTCGGCGCGCAGGGTCCGCACGAAATCCGCCAGCAGCGCGAAGGCATCGGCCATCGGCGTCAGGTCGGTGATCTGGCTGCCGATATGCATGTCGACGCCGGTGACGCGGAGCCCCGGCAGGCGGGCGGCGCGGCCATAGACCTCGCGCGCCCGGCTGATCGGAATGCCGAACTTGTTCTCGGACTTGCCGGTCGCGATCTTGGCGTGGGTCTTGGCGTCGACATCCGGGTTGACGCGCACCGAGATGCGGGCGATGCGGCCGCTTGCCGCGGCGATCGCCGACAACAGCTCGAGCTCCGGCTCGGATTCGACGTTGATGCAGAGAATGTCGGCGTCGAGCGCCGCCCTGAGCTCGGCCTCGGTCTTGCCGACGCCGGAGAACACGATCTTGCCGGGCGGAATGCCGGCGGCCTGGGCACGCTTGAGCTCGCCGCCGGACACCACGTCGGCGCCGGCCCCGAGCCGCGCCAGGGTGCGCAGCACCGCCTGGTTGGAATTGGCCTTCAGCGCGTAGCAGGCCAGCGCGTCGACGTCGGAAAACGCCTCGGCGAACACCGTGTAGTGGCGCTCCAGGGTCGCGGTCGAATAGCAGTAGAACGGGGTGCCGACACGCGCGGCGATGGTGGCGAGATCGACCTCTTCGGCGTGCAGCACGCCGTCGCGATAATCGAAGTGATGCATGGGACTACTGTTCCAAATCCGGGCGTCGCTGCGCTTCCTGACACACTAGCGCGAACCCGGCCGTTCGGGAAAACGCACCACAGCCTCGCCGCGGCGACGCCTGCGCTAATCGAGGATCGGGTCGATGGCGATGCGTTTGGGCGGCAGCTTGGGCGCATAGCTCGTGCGATCGGACGGGTTGGCGGTGTTGAACAGGTTGCCCTGCGCGGCGGAGGCCCCCGACTTGGCGTTGGGATCGGTTGGTGTCGTCGAAGACGTCGCCTGCGCGGTCGGCGCCGCGGCGGCGTCCGGCGGCAGGTCGAGGCCGGCCTTGCGCCCGCAGCCGCCGAGCGCAACGGTCGCGGCCAGCACGGCCAGCGCGAGGAACTTGGACTTCAGGCCGGACGTGCGCTTCACAATCAACAATCCCTGCATGCGGCTGCACCCTACAAACATCGCCCCGGTTTGACGAGCCTTGACTGTCTGACCAGCCCGGCAGGGTGCGAAGCCGGCCTTGATTAACCTGAAATGTGCCCTTTTTCCAGCCGCTTAAGCCAGTTTTTGGCCTGCGTCCGAACATTCTTCGGGGCGGTGCCGCCATAACTGGTGCGGCTGCGCACCGAGCTTTCCACCGAAAGCACCTTGAGCACCTCGGCGGTGATGCGCGGCTCGATCTCCTGCATCGCCGCGATCGGCACCTCGTGCAGGGCGACGCCGTCGGCCGCCGCCCTGGCGACGATCCGGCCGGTGACGTGATGGGCCTCGCGGAACGGCATCTTGAGCGTCCGCACCAGCCAGTCGGCGAGGTCGGTGGCGGTGGCATAGCCGTCGCCGGCGGCGCGCTTCATGCGCTCGGGGTCCGGCGCGAGGTCCCCGACCATGCCGGTCATGGCGCGGATGGCGAGCGACAGCGCCGCGAAGGCCTCCATGGCGCCCTGCTTGTCCTCCTGCATGTCCTTCTGGTAGGCGAGCGGCAGCCCCTTCATCACGATCAGGAGCCCGTTCAGCGCGCCGATCACGCGTCCGGTCTTGGCGCGCACCAGCTCGGCGGCGTCGGGGTTGCGCTTCTGCGGCATGATCGACGAGCCGGTGGTGAACTTGTCCGACAGCCGCACCAGCCCCACCAGCGGCGAGGTCCAGATCACGATTTCCTCGGCGAAGCGCGACAGGTGCACGGCCGCGATCGACGCCGCCGCCAGCACCTCGAGGACGAAGTCGCGATCGGAGACCGCGTCGAGCGAGTTGGCCATCGGCCGGTCGAAACCGAGCGCGCGCGCGGTCGCCGCGCGATCGATCGGAAACGACGTGCCGGCGAGCGCCGCCGCGCCCAGCGGGCTCTCGTTCAACCGCTTGCGGGCGTCCTGGAAACGGCCGCGGTCGCGGGCCGCCATCTCGACATAGGCGAGCAGGTGATGCCCGAAGGTCACGGGCTGCGCGGTCTGCAGATGGGTGAAGCCCGGCATCACGGTATCGGCGTGCTCGAGCGCGCGGGTCGCGAGCGCGTGCTGGAACGCCGCCAGCGCCGCGTCGACCCCGTCGATGACGTCGCGGACATAGAGACGGAAATCGGTCGCCACCTGGTCGTTGCGCGAACGCGCGGTATGCAGGCGGCCGGCCGCCGGCCCGATCAGCTCGGCGAGCCGGCTCTCGACATTCATGTGAATGTCCTCGAGCGCGCGCTTGAACTCGAAGCTGCCCCGGCCGATCTCTGACAGGATCGTGTCTAGACCTTTGGCGATGTTTTTCGCATCGTTGGCGGTGATGATGCCTTGTGCGGCGAGCATGGCGGCATGCGCCTTGGACGCAGCGATGTCCTGCGCGTAGAGGTGGCGGTCGACGTCGATGGAGACGTTTATGTCCTCCATGATCGCATCGGGGCTCTGCTCGAAGCGACCGCCCCACATCTTGTTGCTCATAGCCCGGCACTCATCCTTCGCGACACGGAGGTGTCGCAGCACGCGTTATCGTCGCAGCACGATTGGTCGCTGCGGTCATTGCAATCCGGCCGCGGGGTGCGTATGCGGCTGACGGCCAATCCCACCAACCACGGCGCGAAGACCAATGACCGAACAGACTCCCGACACCGGCCCGACCCGTCCGACCCCACGCCGGCGGATCCAGATGGTGATCGGCGCCGTCGTGATCGGCGTCGCGATCGGGTTCGCGGGGGTATACGGGATCGGCGCCCTGAAGCGCAATGGAACGGGCGACCCGGGCTGCCGGCCGGCGCTGGACGTGGCGCAGCGGATCGCGCCGCTCGCCCACGGCGAACTGGCGGCGCTGACCATGGCGACGGCGCCGTTGCGGCTTCCCGACCTCGCCTTCGCGGACGCCGATGGGCAACCGCGCAAGCTCAGCGACTGGCGCGGCAAGATCGTGCTGGTCAACCTGTGGGCCACCTGGTGCGTGCCCTGCCGCAAGGAGATGCCGGCGCTCGACGAGCTCGAGGGCAAGCTCGGGAGCGCCAACTTCGCGGTGGTGGCGATCAACATCGACACCCGCGACCCGGACAAGCCGAGGGCGTTCCTCAAACAGGCCGGCCTTGGTCGGCTTGGCGCCTATAACGATCAGAAAGCCAAGGTTTTCCAGGATCTTAAAAGCATCGGCCGGGCCCTCGGGATGCCCACCTCGGTGCTGGTGGACGGCGCCGGCTGCGAGATTGCGACCATCGCCGGCCCCGCCGAATGGGCGAGCGGCGACGCGCTGGCCCTGATCGCCGCCGCCCTCAAGTCCTGACCTGATCTGCCTCCCGATTGCAGCCTGCCCTTGACGGCGGCCGCCATACGCCTATACTTAACCAGATGGTTTACAATTCGCCCGAAACGCTCGACCGTGTCTTTGCCGCGCTTGCCGATCCGACCCGGCGCGCGCTGCTCGCCGATCTCGACGGCCGGGGCAGCGTGTCGGTGAGCGACCTGGCGCGGCCGCTGCCGATGTCGCTGCCGGCGGTGATGAAGCACCTCGACGTGCTGTCGGACGCGGGCCTCGTGGAGCGCCGCAAGACCGGCCGCACGGTGATGTGCAGCCTCAATGCCGCGCCGATGCGCGACGCCGCGCACTGGCTGGAGCGCTATGCCCGGTTCTGGACCGAGCAGTTCGACCGACTGGCAACCTTCCTGGAGGACGAGACCCCATGCCCGGCCCGATCGCCGTCAGCGCCGCCAGACCCGCCCTCACCCTCAAACGTCGTTTCAATGCGCCGCCCGCGCGGGTCTTCGAAGCCTGGACCGACCCGAAAAAGCTAGTTTGCTGGTTCGGTCCGGCCGAGACCCGCTCCGGGACAGTGCGCGCGGAGATGGACGTGCGGGTGGGCGGGCGCTTTCGCGCCAGCTTCACCACCGAAGACGGCGAATACCACGAGGTCAGCGGCGTCTACCGTGAGGTCGTCACCCACGAGCGGCTCAGCTTCACCTGGGGCTGGTACACCATGCCGGAGCGGGAATCGCTGGTCACGGTGACGCTGCGGCCCGACGGCGACGGCACCTTGCTGACCCTGCACCACGAACGGTTCTTCGACGAGGCCGCCCGCGACGGCCACAACCGCGGCTGGAGCGGCACGCTCGACAAGCTCGAACATTTCTTGGCGTAACCCCAAAACGGAGGCCCGAGATGCAGTCCCATACGGTCGTTTCGCAGCAGGAATGGCTCGCGGCGCGCAGGGCGCTGCTGGCTCGCGAGAAGGAATTGACGCATGCCCGCGACGAGATCAGCCGGCTGCGGCGCGACCTGCCCTGGGTCAGGATCGACAAGCCATATGTCTTCGACACGCCGCAGGGCAAACAGAGCCTGGCCCAGCTGTTCGGCACCCGCAGCCAGCTCGTGATCAACCACTTCATGCTCGCGCCGGGCTGGAAGGACGGCTGCATCGGCTGCTCGTTCGCCGCCGACCATGTCGAGGGCATGCTGCCGCATCTCGCCCAGCGCGACGTCGCCTATGTCGCAGTCTCGCGGGCGCCGCTCGCCGAAATCGAGACCTACAAGGCGCGGATGGGCTGGCACTTCGCCTGGGTGTCGTCGTTCGGCAGCGATTTCAATTTCGACTTCAATGTCTCGTTCCGGCCCGAGGATCTCGCGCCGGGCAGGAAGGTGACCTACAATTACGAACTGACCGAGGCCGGCATCGAGGAACTGCCCGGCTACAGTGTGTTCACGAGGGACGACAGCGGCGCGGTGTTCCACACCTATTCGAGCTTCGGTCGCGGCGCCGAGGCCCTGCTGACCACCTACGCCCTGCTCGACATGACCCCCAAGGGCCGCGAGGAAAACGGTCCGCACCACAACCTGATGGACTGGGTCAAGCGGCACGACGAATACGCCACCGCTGCTGCGGCAGCGGCCTGCTGCCACGGCGCCGCCGCCTCGTAGCGCGACGCCTAAACCCACGGTCATCCGGTTACGAGAGGCCCGTCATGGAAAAGCTGACCACCTGCCTGTGGTTCGACGGCAACGCCGAAGAGGCGGTCGCCTTCTACACCTCGATCTTCAAGGACGCGAAGATCACCCACGTCTCGCGCTACGGCGAGACCGGGCCGGGCCCGAACGGCAAGGTCATGGTGGTGGCCTTCGAGCTGAACGGCCAGTCGTTCATGGCGCTCAATGGCGGGCCGCAGTTCAAGTTCACTCCGGCGATCTCGCTGGTGGTCAACTGCGAGACGCAGCAGGCGATCGATCACTATTGGGACGGCCTGATCGCCGGCGGGGCAGCCCAGCAATGCGGCTGGCTCACCGACAAATACGGCCTGTCGTGGCAGATCGTGCCTTCGAAGATCGGCGAATGGATGAAGGACGCAGCGAAGGGCCAGCGCGTCATGGCCGCGGTGATGAAGATGGTCAAGCTCGACATCGCCGAGCTGCAGCGGGCCGCGGCGTAGGCGGCGACGCCGCTCACGCCATCACAATCGACATTTTTTGCTGTGATGGCCGGGCTTGTCCCGGCCATCCACGCCTTTCTTGCGGCTAAGCTGTTAAGACGTGGATGCCCGGCAGACCTTAGTCCTGGCGATCCGTCGAAGACGGATGGCGCTGGCCGGGCATGACGAATTTCACCATTGAGACCTGGTTCTATTGCTTCTGGACGGAGCTAGCCGCTCAGGCCGAGATGTCGACCTGGCCGCCGACGCCGGAGGCGACATTGGCCTGGGAAGTCGCGCCGCCGGCGCCGAGCAGGATCTGCATCGCCTGCTTCTCGGCGGTGGCGTTGTTCTTCAACAGCTGCGTGGTGATGTTGGTCTGCAGGTTGGCGCTCTGCGCCGTCACCGCGCTGGCGACGAGACTCATGTCCATGGCGATCCCCTGGCTGTCGTCACGCAGGCCGCGCCACCATTCGCCTGCGTCTTGCTGCGTAGCAGGCGCCGGTTAACAAAGGATGGCGTTCGTCGGGCAAATGCGGGGGATCGGACGCCGCGTCCAATCCGCTCCGCTAGCGGGTCGGAATCGGCTTCTCGCCACGGTAATCGTAGAAGCCGCGCTGCGACTTGCGGCCGAGCCAGCCGGCATCGACGTATTTCACCAGCAGCGGACACGGCCGGTACTTGGAATCGGCAAGCCCCTCGTGCAGCACCTGCATGATGTCGAGACAGGTATCCAGGCCGATGAAATCGGCGAGCTCCAGCGGCCCCATCGGATGGTGCGCGCCCAGCTTCATGGCCGCGTCGATCGCCTCGACGTTGCCGACGCCCTCGTAGAGCGTGTAGATCGCCTCGTTGATCATCGGCAGCAGGATGCGGTTGACGATGAAGGCGGGGAAATCCTCGGACACCGCGACCTGCTTGCCCAGCCGGGCGATGAAGTCCTTCGAGGCCTCGAACGTCGCGTCGTCGGTGGCGATGCCGCGGATCAGCTCGACCAGTTCCATCAGCGGAACCGGATTCATGAAATGGATGCCGATGAAGCGCTCGGGACGGTCGGTCGACGCCGCCAGCCGGGTGATCGAGATCGAGGAGGTGTTGGAGGCGATGATGGCCTCGGGCTTCAGGACCTTGCACAGATCCTGAAAGATCTTGCGCTTGATCTCTTCCTTCTCGACCGCGGTTTCGATCACGAGATCGCAGTCGGCGAGGTCGTCGAACGATTCCGACGAGGCAATGTGGTCGAGCGCGGCCTTGCGCGTCTCCTCGGTAATGATCTTCTTGGCGACCTGGCGCGACAGGTTGCCGTTGATGGTCGCCAGCGCCGACTTGATGCGATCGGCCGACACGTCGTTCAGGACCACGTTGAAGCCGGCCAGCGCGGCGACATGCGCGATGCCGTTGCCCATCTGGCCCGACCCAATCACACCGACCTTCTTGATCGTTACCGCCATCTCGCCTTTTTGCCTTTCCACCCCAGCCCTTCCATCGCAGGACCGGCCGCCGCGAACCGCGGCGGGCAATCATCCTACATGGAAACCCGATCCGAGACTACGCGGGTGCGGGCCGGAGGCCCGGCCGCACCCGCGCGGGCCTCAGCGACCCAGCTTGCCGAGCTCCGCGATCAATTCCGGCACCGCCTGGTACAGGTCGGCGACCAGACCGTAGTCCGCCACCTGGAAGATCGGGGCTTCCTCGTCCTTGTTGATCGCCACGATCACCTTGGAGTCCTTCATGCCGGCGAGGTGCTGGATCGCGCCGGAAATCCCGACCGCGACGTACAGCTCCGGCGCCACCACCTTGCCGGTCTGGCCGACCTGCCAGTCGTTCGGCGCATAGCCGGCGTCGACCGCGGCGCGCGACGCGCCGACGCCGGCGCCGAGCTTGTCCGCCAGCGGCTCGATGTACTTGGCGAAGTTCTCGCGGCTCTGCATCGCCCGTCCGCCGGACACGATGATCTTCGCCGAGGTCAATTCGGGGCGGTCGCTCTTGGCGACTTCCTCGCCGACGAAACTCGACAGGGCGGGATCGGCCGCCGCCGGGGCCGCCTCGACCGCGGCGCTGCCGCCCTCGCCGGTCGCGGCGAAGGTGGAGGTGCGGACCGTGAGCACCTTCTTGGCGTCCTCGCTCTTGACGGTCTGGATCGCGTTGCCGGCATAGATCGGCCGCTCGAAGGTATCGGGCGCGATCACCTTGGTGATCTCCGAAACCTGCATGACGTCGAGCAGGGCCGCGACCCGCGGCATCACGTTCTTGGAACGCGAGGTCGCCGGCGCCACGAAGGCGTCGTAGGAACCGCCCAGCGCGACGATCAGCGCGGCCAGCGGCTCGGCGAGGTCGTGGGCATAGGCGGCGTTGTCGGCGAGCAGCACCTTCTTGACGCCGTTGAGCCTGGCGGCGGCGTCCGCCGCGCCCTTGGCGTTTTCGCCGGCCACCAGCACGTGCACCTCGGCGCCCAGCGCCAGTGCGGCCGTCAGGGCCTTGTTGGTCGCGTCCTTGAGCGACGCGTTGTCGTGTTCGGCAATCAGCAGAGTTGTCATCACAGGACCCCGGCTTCGTTCTTCAGCTTCGACACTAGGTCGGCCACGGAGGCGACCTTGACGCCGGCCTTGCGGCCGGCCGGCTCCGACGTCTTGACGACCTCGAGCCGCGGGGTGAGATCGACGCCGTAGGCATCGGCGGTCTTCTCGTCGATCGGCTTCTTCTTCGCCTTCATGATGTTCGGCAGGCTGGCGTAGCGCGGCTCGTTGAGGCGAAGGTCGGTGGTGACGATCGCCGGCCCCTTGATCTTGACGGTCTGCAATCCGCCGTCGACTTCACGCGTGACCTTGAAGTCCGAGCCGTCGACCTCGAGCTTGGACGCGAAGGTGGCCTGCGACCATCCGAGCAGCGCCGCCAGCATCTGGCCGGTCTGGTTGGAATCGTCGTCGATCGCCTGCTTGCCGAGAATGATCAGTCCGGGCTTTTCATCGGCCGCGATGGCCTTGAGGATCTTGGCCACCGCCAGCGGCTCGACGGTGCCCTCGGCCTTGACCAGGATGCCGCGGTCGGCGCCCATGGCAAGCCCGGTGCGGATGGTCTCCGACGCCTGCGCCGGGCCGATCGACACCACCACCACCTCGGTCGCCTTGCCGGCCTCCTTGAGGCGCAGGGCTTCCTCGACGGCGATCTCGTCGAACGGATTCATCGACATCTTGACGTTGGCGAGCTCCACGCCCGATCCGTCGCTCTTGACGCGGATCTTGACGTTGTAATCAACGACCCGCTTTACCGGCACCAAAACCTTCATCGGTCCCCTTTCAAAGTCAGCCACTGCCGCCGATGTCCGTCCTGCGTCGCGCGTTGCGCCAAATGATCCATCGGCGCCAAGTCTAGCTCAGGAACGTCCAATCAAAAGCGGCACTCCAGTCATGGGCTTGCTGGCGCACTCTCCCTTCCGAAGGTCGTGCCGGAGCACCGCCATGGATCACGAGCTGCGGACGCGGAGCGCCAGTGCGCGCGGAACCTACTGGTCCCGCCATGCCGGGTCAACGCGCTAAAGCCCGGAACTGGCTCAATTAACGGTTCTGGCCGGGGATCCAGAGCACGTCCCGGGCGCCGTTCCCGTTGGCCGCCCGGCTCGCGACGAACAGGAAGTCCGAAAGCCGGTTCAAATACTTGACCGCCTCGCCCCCGACCACCTCGTCGGGTCGGGCGGCCAGCGCGACCAGCAGCCGTTCCGCTCTGCGGCACACGGTGCGCGCGACGTGCAGGTATGCGGCAGCCGCCGATCCGCCCGGCAGGACGAACGACGTCAACGGCGCCAGATCGGCGTTGAGGGCGTCGATCTCGCGCTCGACGCGATCGACCTGCGAGGCCACGATCCGCAGCCGGTCGGCCTTGTCGTCGCGCGCCGGAACCGCGAGGTCAGCGCCGAGGTCGAACAGGTCGTTCTGGATCCGGCCCAGCATGGCATCGAGCCCGGGCGCATCCGCCAGATGCAGCCGGGCCACGCCGATCACGGCGTTGGTCTCGTCGACGGTGCCGTAGGCTTCGATCCGCAGATCGTATTTCGGCCGGCGCTCGCCGTCGCCGAGCGCCGTGGTGCCGTCGTCGCCGGTGCGGGTATAGATCCTGTTCAGCACGACCATCTTGCGATGCCTCGGTGGTGTCGGGTGTTCGAACGAATCGGGTCTGCGAAAACCTTCACTGGCGCCCCATCGCCCACACCGCGACCATCGCCAGCACGATGGCGACGAACTGCAGCAGCACACGCATGCGCATCAGCCGCTGCGACACGTTGGGCGATCCGCCGCGCATCATGTTGAGCAGGCCGAGCAGCAGCACGATGGCGACCGCGGCGAGCGCGACGGGAAGCAGGATGTTGGTCAGCAAGGTCGTCATCGCCGGTTCTTATCACCGCCCGGCGCCGCGCGCCATCGGGCAAATCCTTGGACCGAACAGTCCGCGCGCCGGGTTCCGGCGCCTTGCCTTCGCCGGCACAATCGATCATGTCTTTAGATGTTTGGAGACGCGGGGTGCCATGTGAAGCCGCTACGCTATCTCTTCCATGTCGGGCTGGACGCCTTCTACACCTTCCTGGCCGACGATGGCTGGGCGATCGCGAGCCACATCGCGCTGTCGGCGCTGATGGCGCTGTTTCCGTTCCTGATCGTGGTCACCTCGATCGCCGGCTTCCTCGGCTCCAAGGAGCTCGCCGACCAGGCGGCGGCGCTGATGCTGCAGACCTGGCCGCCCCAGGTCGCCAATGCGCTGTCCGGCGAGATCCACGACGTCCTCACCACCACCCGCGGCGACGCCCTCACGGTCGGACTGGTGCTCGCGCTCTATTTCGCCTCCAACGGCGTAGAGAGCCTGCGGGTCGGCCTCAACCGCGCCTACGGCGTCGTCGAGAAGCGGCGCTGGTACTGGCTGCGTCTCGAATCGATCGGCTACACCCTGGTGGCCGCGATGGTATCGCTGGCGTTGTCGTTCCTGATCGTGCTCGCGCCGCTGATCATCGCCGCGCTGCGCCGGCACTTTCCGCTGGCGATGGAGAGCAACGAGAACCTGCTCACGGTCGGACGCTACGGTCTCGCCATCGGCGCGCTCGTCGTCGCCCTCCTGATCCTGCATGTCTGGCTGCCGGCGGGACGGCGCAGCCTGGTCGAGATCCTGCCCGGGATCGCCTTCACGCTGGTAGCCTCGATCGTGTCGGGCATGGTGTTCGGCCAGTACCTGGCGCGCTTCGCCAACAACTACGTCACCACCTATGCGGGGCTCGCCTCGGTGATCATCGCGCTGGTGTTCCTCTATTTCGTCGCGGCGATCTTCATCTATGGCGGCGAGCTCAACGCTGCGATCTTCAAGTCGCGCCATCCCCACGCCGCGCCGCCGCAAGCAGCGCCGTCGCCAGCGCCCGCGGGCTGACCGGCTTGACCAGAAAGGCATCGGCGCCGGCGTCGTGCGCCGCGGCCTCGTCCTCGCCGCGGCCGGATACCCCGACGATCGGGACCTGGCCTGCGGGCGCCGGCTGGGCACGGATGCGGCGGATCACGTCGACGCCGGTCATGCCCGGCAGCACCATGTCCATCAGCACGGCGTCGTAGCCGCCGCCGACGACGCGCGCCAGCGCGTCCTCACCGCGCCCGACGAAGTCGACCTGGTGGCCGAGCTCGGACAGGACGGTCTTGAGCACGACGCGGCCGAACGGATTGTCCTCGACGCTGAGCAGGTGAAGGCGGCGCCCGTCGACCGCCGCGTCTCCGGACGCACCGCGCGCGTCCGCCCCCGGCGCCGCGGCGCGCTCCAGCGTCACCGTCAGCGTGAAGATCGTGCCGCCGCCGCGGCGCCGGGTCACGCCGACGTCGCCGCCCATGGCGCGCGCGATGCGCTTGACCGACGACAGGCCGAGCCCGGCGCCGCCATAGCGCGACGCGATCCGGACATTGGCCTGCGAGAACGGCCGGAACAGACGCTTGATTTCCGCGAGCGACAGCCCGATGCCGCTGTCCGACACCGCGAAGGTCACGGTGATCCTGCCGCCGGCGCGGCGGGCGGCACGCACCGCCAGTTCGACGCAGCCTTCCTCGGTGAACTTGACCGCGTTGTCGATCAGGTTTTCCAGGGCCGCCCGCAGCCTGACCGGATCGCCGGTGACGAAACCCGGCAGCCCCGGCGAGATCCGGATCGAGGACCGCAGCCCCTTCGCGGCCGCCCGGCCCGCCAGCGAATCCGCGGCCGTCGAGGCCAGGACCTGCAGGTCGAACAGATCGGAGCGGGTCTCGATGCCGGTGGTGTCGCTGCGCGCGGCGTCGACGAACAGCGTGGCGAGCGCCGACAGGTGGTCGGCGCTGGCCTTGATGGTGTCGACCCAGCGGCGCTCCCGCTCGTCGAGATCCGAGGTCGCCAGAAGCTCGGTGATCGCCAGGATCCCGGTCAGCGGCGTGCGCACCTCATGGGCGAAGGCGGCCAGCGCCGCGTGCGCCATGTCGGGCGCCGCCCGCCTTGTCCTCGTCGCCGGCCCGCGCCGTACGGCCTTGCGCGCCGGCGCGGCGGGCGGCTTCTTCTTCACGGCCGGCGTGGTGCCCGACTTGCGCGCGAGACGTTTGCTGTGCGTCGACCGTGACCTTGACCGTGACTTCGACGTCACCATCCACGATTCCCCCATCCCCGCCACCTTGCACGACGCCTGACGGCGAGTCACGCGCCGGAACACGGCCCCTCAGGGCGGCGGGAGACCGACGCGGCGGCGAATTTCGGCCACGGATACGCCCGCCGCCCGCAGCTCCCGCAGCGCCGTCGCCCGGGTCGATTTCGAGAGCTTGTGGCCGGCATCGTCGAGAACGAGGCCGTGGTGGAGGTAACGCGGCGCCGGCAGGTCGAGCAGCCGCTGCAGCAGGCGGTGCACGCTGGTGGCCCAGAACAGATCGCGGCCGCGGACCACCTCGGTAACGCCCTGGAGCGCGTCGTCGATCACCACCGACAGGTGATAGCTGGTGGGGGTCTCCTTGCGCGCCAGCACCACGTCGCCCCAGGCCTCGGGCCTGGCGTCGACCGCCCCGCTCTCGCCGCCGGGCCCGGCGCCGAGTTCGGTCCAAGCCCGCGGCGCGGACACCCCCGTGAGCGCCCCCCCCAAGTCGAGCCGCACCCCAAAGGGCGTGCCACCCCCCATCGCCACCCCGCGCGCCACCCGCGC
>JARLJA010000065.1 GCA_031291445.1 Xanthobacteraceae bacterium
CATCTCAAATCCGAACACCGAATGGGCCGCAATTACCTCTGGCACCGCGCCGGCGACGCGGCAAATGCCGTCCTGGCTGCCGCCGGCTACAACTTCCGCCGCCTCATCAAATGGCTCAGCCTTCTGCTGTTCGAAATCTTCAGCTCAAAAGCACTATTACCAGAGATTGCGGCCCTCATTTTCGCCGCCATCACCCCGCTAACCAGCCCACCTCTGCACACCTTGGCTCTCGCGACGTCCTGACCGTCACCCGCAAGCTGGGGCCTGGTGACTTGCCTCGCCACGTCCGGCCTTCAATCGCGGTGTCTAAAAGACATTGCCAGACATTCCCGCAGACGATGCGCGACGACGACGTTATTGAGGGCCATTCAACAATGGAGGCCCCGATGATGGGCTGGTTTAGAAGCGAACGACAGAAATGGAAAACACCGATTGATCGCGCGCAGTTGCGCAGCACGCCCAACCTCCCGGGCTTCGATGCGCGCAGCCGCGAGCTTTACGGCACGGCCTTGCCGCGCGGCGTGCTGCTGCCGCGTCTGGAACCCGACCGCGAGCGCGTCAATTACTGGATGTCGCCGGCGGAGCTGATGAAGCACCGCTTCGAGATTGGGCAGATCATCATCGGCAAGCTGGCCGGTACCTATCTCGGCCATCTCGACGACCGGCCGATGGTGACCATCGCCGGCGCCCGCGCCGGCAAAACCTCGACGGTGCTCGAGCCGAACCTCTATCTCTATCCCGGCTCGATGCTGGTGTTGGATCCCAAGGGCGAACTCGCCCGCGCGGCGCGTTTCCGGCGCGCGATGGGCCACAATGTCCATGTGCTTGATCCCTTCGGCCAGTCGGGGGAGCCCTGCGCCTGCTACAATCCCCTCGCCGAGCTCGATCCGGACAGTCCAAGCCTGGTCGACGATGTCACGTCCATTACCAACGCGCTGGTGCCGGACGATGGTGATGCGAGATCAAAACACTGGAACGACAGCGCCCGCATGCTGCTGGTCGGTCTGATCCTTCTGACCCTATCGCTCCCGGAGAGCGAGCGGCACCTAGTGGCGGTGCGCGAGCTGCTATGCCTCACCTACAAGCCGCTGACGCTAGCCGCGAAAGCGGCGGCCGCGCGCGCTCTGTCCGAGGCGTCGCCGGAGGAGAAACAGCAGTATTTTGACGCCAATGCGTATGCCGTCAGGACGCTGCTGAACCGCATGGCGGCGATGGGTGACCGGTTCGGCGGCATTCCGGCCGCGATCGGCGCGCGTTTCAGCCAGACGCCGCTGACCGAGCGGGGCAGCATCTTCTCGACCGCCGCGGCGCAGACCGACTTCCTCGACAGCTTCCCGCTGCGCCAGACCCTAAAGCGTTCGGATTTCAGCCTGACGACGCTGCGCAGCGACCGACCAGCTACCATCTTTCTGTGCCTGCCGGTCGGGCGCATGGAGCGACATTCGCGGTGGCTCCGCCTGATCGTGCAGCTGACCTGCACGGTGCTGGAAGGATTGGGGCCCTATCCGCGGACCAGGCCGCCGATCCTCTTCATGATGGAAGAGTTCGCAACGCTCGGCCACATGGAGATCATGGAGCGCGCGGCGGCTTATTTCCCGGGGTTCGGCGTCAAGCTCTGGGTGATCCTGCAGGACATCACGCAATTACAGAGGTATTATAAGACCGGCTGGGAGACGTTCCTCGGCAATGCCGGGCTGCTGCAATTCTTTGCCAATGGCGACGAAGAGACGTTGCGCTACGCCGCCGGTCGCATGGAGAAGTTGATCGCGCCGTTCGAGCTGCGCACCGCGTTCTCGCGGCAGCGTTTCAGCCAGCTGCTGATGATGGAGGGCCTGCCGCCGGCGGCGGCGCTGCGGCTTGAACATGACGATGTCGCGATGATCCGAACTCGTGCGCAGGCAGTCTCGCGGGCGTCGACCTTCCTCGGGCCGCACTAGAGTCAGAAGGCCGTCGCGAACGTCACTTCGCGTCGGCCCCACAGCTGCTCCATGGCGGCCTTGAGATCGGCGGCGAGCACCTCGGGCGTGCGGTCGTTCTTGTCGAGGCGGTTTGCGGTCATGTATTCGACGAAGCGCGTGCCGCAGATACCGCAGATCACCATCCTTTCGGGATCGTCGTCTTTCACCTGCAACTCAGGCCAGTTGTCGCCGACATCCTCGGCATAGAAGACATCCTCGCCGTCGATGATCATGGCGTCGGGGCGTATCTCTACGCTGTGCGAGACGGCGATCTTCCGGCTCGCGATGAACCAGTTCATGCCCATAAGCATGACAACGGCCGAAAACGATTGCTGACCGGAAAGGGAACTCATGGAAAAGATGAACCGGCCACCAATCCAGGTCGCAACGATCCAGCCGAGCACACGCAGAATTGTGAGAAACAGATTGCGAAGCTGGTCCTTGTACAGAATGAGGATACCGCCTTCTGGTGTCAGGATGCGGTCATACCCCTTGAACACACCGCGCCGGACGACGATCGGATACACCTCACCGACCGCCGTCGGGGGCGCGACCTCCCGGCGGGCGATTTCATCCATCAGCCGCGGATCGAATTCCACGTTGGGCGGCACAAAGCGCAACTGCTCGTTCATGCTCGCACTTATAGCCGGGCGACCAGGCGAGATGACGGAAAGCATAGCAATTGCTGAACATTCCCATAGAGTCGCACGCGTCTCAGCAAATCGGAACAAAACGCCCGCGGCTGTCTGTAGTGCCCAGGGGTCGACATCGGCGCGGTCGCGTTTCAGCGGGAACAGGCGATTCCTGACGCCGCGATTCTGCAGGACCACAAAACTTCTAAGTGCTCAATACACGCGACTACGAGACGACGCCTACCGCTAATGTAACTGTGTCAGCTCTATCTTTGCATCATAGTAGGGAATGTCAGCTTTGGAACACGATGCAAGCGCTTCATTCAGCTCTTGGATCGCGTTTTGATTGTTTCCCCGAAGCATATGCCATTTGGCCACGTAGAGCAGACGTTCACAGCGGTCGTCGCCAGCATCAGCCAACACCGCATCAGCAGCACGTCGACCAAGAAATAACTCAACGATCGGATAGAGTGCGTCTGACGGATCTAACACTTTAGCATTGGTTTCTAATTCCTTTCCTGCGGAACCGGACGTTGCATGGGATCGCACAATGTACAACCCCAGCACCGCTCTAGTATTTTTAGGATCGCGCTTGATCGCTTCAGCATAATCGTTTGTCGCAAGGTCATACGCCTTCAGAGCTTCGTGCGCCTTGCCCCGATCAAAGTAAGCATAGGCAAATCCCGGCTCAGCATCGATTGCCATGGTGTAGTCCGCCATCGCGCGATCGAATTGTCCTGCAGCATAATAAGTGTCTCCGCGATTGTCGTAGGCTCTCGAGTCACGGGCATTTTTCGCAATTTGCGCTGTGTAGTCCGATAGAGATTCGCGGAAATCGCCAAGCGCCCGATAGGCTCGTCCACGCGCCCCATACACTCCCGTCGATCCTGGGGAGATCTTTAGCAACTCGCTGTAGTCATTAATCGCCCGACTATAGTCGTTTCTCATTTCGAAGAGTGTCGCGCGATTGTAATACGCCCTAAGGTTTAGCGGCATTACCGCCGCTTTAATCACTTTCCCATAGTCATCAATTGCCCGATCAGGATCTCTATCGTAATGAATATGCCCGAGATTGACATAAGCGATCGCAAGTTGACGGTCAGACGGCCGAAGATTGACGATGTTCTCGTAATCTTGGACGGCGTGCTCATAGTCACCGCTGTCTTGATAACAATTTCCCCGAGCTAGATATGCTGAGACGTTCGCAGGATCGTGTTCGATCGCCTTGCCGTAATCAGCGATTGCCTGGAGACGGCGCGGGCCAAAAACCCGTCCATTGAATTGGTTACGAAGCTGGCCAAATGTTTCAACGTCAGCGTCGCCGATCTAATCGGTGAGAACCCTCATGGCGAGGATGAGCAGCCCCAACTGGTCGCAATGTATCGAGAACTAAAGGACCTGTCGGAAGACGATAGAAAAGCTATCCAATCGATGATGGACCATTTTAGGAAACGCGAGGGTTAGCATGCCGGTGGCCCGGATTGATCTCGACGGGACAGGCTCCCCGATGGGACTGGTCGGAAAGATTCTGAAGGCGGAACCTATCAGCCACCACGTACAGGACCATGCGGGCATCTTCATTCAACTCATCCAGGGCGCCTTCGGCGAGGATCCGCTTCTGAATGAACTCAGTCTCATAAGGCACCCGCGGTCGCTCAATCTCCCCCTTCAGACGAAGTCCTTTAAAGATATCAGGCAGGTTGAGCCGGCGCCGTGTACTGATCTCCTTCAGCATGCGGTTCAGCTGTCCGATATCCTTGTTGGCCGTCTTCGGTTCGGCCTCACCGGCGATGACGCGGCCGCGCCACCATTCGCAGTAATTGATACCGTCATCGTGTGTGATTTCGTTGACGGGCTTGTCGCCGGCGATATCGACAAAACGCTCGACGGCCCGCGCCCGACCGTTGCGCCAGATGCGGAGCTGATCGGGCGAAAGGTCCCTCACCTCATCCTTCGTCATGGCCTCGTACTCGACGAATAGGTCCGACAGCATGAATGCCGGCTTCTTTTCGGTCCCCAGCAGGGCCGCTCGCGCGCCGTTGTCGTTTGCGAGGCCGTTTGCGACCAGCGCTTCCAGACGCTCCAGGCGAGCCTCCGGCGCCTGCCGGAGCAACTGGTCGTTCTCGACGTAGTCAAACCCCAGAGCACGCGCGCGCCGTCGGGCAGCATCATAGCTGGTGAGCTGCTCCTTCCTGTTCCCGTCGGACAAGCCCTTCCAGAAGATCTCGAGCTGCTCGTTGAGCTTCTCGGCAACGCGCACCGCGCGGCGGCCCGCGCGATCATCCGCAATCTTGATGCGCGTTGAATGCTTGATGACGCCGCGACGATCGAGATCGGTGAACTCGATCGGCACGCGACGAACGAAGTGCCAGGTGCCGTTACGTCGGGTGAGAAAGTCGGGCATTCGAGAATTGTGTTGGACGAAATGTTGGACGCTTTTCGAGGCCAAGCGTATCAAACGCCGCTCGAAAAGTCCATGTATCTCGGTATGTTACAGAATTTATGGGAACAGTTGGAAATGTTTGGAGCGGGTGAAGGGAATCGAACCCTCGTATTCAGCTTGGAAGGCTGCTGCTCTACCATTGAGCTACACCCGCGTCGCCGGAGATATGCAACGGATCTTGGCCCTTGGCAACGGGACCGGGGGCGCCTGTCCCGCCACGCCCACAGCGGGTTTTGGCCCCATGAGATCACCCGCCCATCGGAGAGCCGGCACCTCACGGTGGGAGGCCAAACCGGGATCGAAAGCCGACGCAACCAGGCCGTGGACCCTCACCGGCGCCGCCGGCCGGCCGCGGAAGGCCGGGGCCACACCGGGCCACATCAGGGACGAAAAGATTTTGCGGAACAGGAACTTAGCTGGAAGCCTTCAGCTAAATAATGGTGGGGGAAGAAGGACTCGAACCTTCGAAGTCATAAGACGGCTGATTTACAGTCAGCTCCCTTTGCCGCTCGGGACACTCCCCCGCCGCGCCGCGTTGTTAAGGCATGCCAGCGGGATAGGCAAGTGCGGCGTCGGTCGTTCCGCCGGCGATTGCCCCGATTGTCCAAGGCCCTCGCCCCGGGACCGCTTTCGATGGACCGGCTGAAGCCTGATCGTCCCCCCTCCCACGGTCGCCGAGCGCCAAATTGCCATTCCGCGGTCGCCGTGAGACAAGCCCGCATGAGCGAACCCGACTCCCGTTTCCGTCCGCGGCAAAAAGGGCGCGGCGGCGGCCGGCCCGGCGGCAAGCCGGCCTGGCGCGACCGCGAGGACCGGCCCGATGGCCCGGTGATCCTCTATGGCTGGCACACCGTCACCGCGGCGCTGAACAATCCGCGGCGCAAGATCCACAAGCTGCTGGTCACCGAGAACGCCGCGCGCCGGCTCGCCGAGGAAAACATCGACACCCGCGTCGCGCCCGAGCTGGTGCGGCCGAACCTGATCGACCAGCGGCTCGGCCCCGACGCCGTGCACCAGGGCCTGCTGGCCGAAGCCGATCCCCTGCCCGCGCCCGAGATCGACGCCCTGGCGCGCGGCGGCATGGTGCTGGTGCTCGACCAGATCACCGATCCGCACAATGTCGGCGCCATCATGCGCTCGGCGGCGGCGTTCGGCGTCAACGCCATCGTCACCACCGCGCGCCACAGCCCCGAGGCCACCGGCGTGCTGGCCAAGGCGGCCTCCGGCGCGCTCGAGCTGGTGCCGTTCGTCACCGTCCAGAACCTCGCCCGCGCGCTCACCGAATTGAACGACGCCGGCTTCATGACGGTGGGGCTCGACAGCGAGGGCGCCGACAATCTCGCGGCGCTGCCGCTGACGGCGCCGCTGGCGCTGGTGCTCGGCGCCGAGGGCAAGGGCCTGCGGCAGCTGACGCGCCAGACCTGCCGCGTCGTCGCCCGCCTCGACATGCCGGGCGAGATCAAGAGCCTGAACGTCTCCAACGCCGCGGTGCTGGCACTCTATATCGGCGCCACCAGGCTCGGGCTGATGACCTGACCGGCGGCCTCGAAAACAGCGACGCCCGCCGGCGCGACCGCGGGCGGGCGTCTCGAAAGGCTGTCGTTGCGCGGGTTTAGTCGCGCGCGACGCGGTGCGGCACATGAATGATCTGCGCCCCGCCCGCGGCGTAGGCGCCGGCGACATGACGAACCGGCGCGGCGGCGCCGTAATGCAGGCGGTGGACGTGGTGGCGATGGCCCCAGCGTCCATAGCGATACACCACCGGCCCGTCCGCCGGCGGCATGCCGTCATAATCATGCGACGTGGCGTCGCCATAGGGGCCGCCGTTGTAACCGTAATAGTAGCCGTAGTCGTAACCGTGCCAGCCGGTGACGGCGCGCTCCTGATAGGTCGGCACCGGCGCGTACATGCCGGGACCGGTAAAGGTCGGCCCCTGGTTGACGTAATAGTAGCGCGGCGCGACCGGACCGGCGACGTGCGGCTCCGGCAGATGCTCGAAGCTCTCATAGACCTCGTAGTGGGCGCCCGGGGTGTAGAAGCCCGACCCGCACGGGCTGGCATAGGCCTCGCAGGCCATGGCTGGCGCCGCGCCCGCGGCCATCACCGCCAGGGCGGCGGCGATCGCTGTCGTCGTATTACGCATACGCACTCTCCTGTTGTCTCGTTCTTGGTCTGCTTCTTCTTCTGCTTCTTCTTCCGCGTCTTCTTCAGGCGCCGGCTTTTGGATCCGGTCGCAAATTCAGCGTCCGCGCGGCGGCGCGCCCGGGATCGGGCCGTTGATCTGCGGCGCCAGGATCACCGGCGGCGGATTTTGCGGCGGATCGGGCGGCTGCGGCGCCGACCGCGCCGTCCAGGAATGATAGTAGCTCTCGCCTTCGCGTGGCAACCCGCCGTGGTCCGGCGGCTCGACCTCGAGCCGGCCGTAGCCGGGAATCTTGCCCGAGTTCGGATAATAGTGGCCCACGTCCGGCGGCGGCGGATAGGCGCGCCCGCCCATCACCCGGAGCGGATAGTGGTTGCCCTTGGCGAGGCCCCAGTCGCCCTCGATCACCGCCCAGGACGCGTCCTGGCCGTAGACCGGCACCGGAACGCCGGCGCGGCCGGGGATCACCCGCACGGCGCCGGTGCTCTGGGCCAATGCCGGCAGAGCAGTCGCGATCAGAACGGCGGCGGCGACCGCGCTCCGCATGGCCAAGTCCCTCGGTTGCGCCGGCCAGTGTAATTGGCAGCACGCTGCGAAGGGTTAAGAGCCTAGCTTAATCGGTGGTTAAGGTGAACGCGAGGCGCGTCACGAGGCGGTCCAGGATCAATCGGGCATCGGCGCGCCATCGTTAAACCCGGTAGTAGAGCTTCGGCGACACCTTGGCACTTTGCTCGGGAAGCTCCGAGCGAATGCGCCTGACGGCAGCCAGCGTCGCGGAGTCCTCGTCCGCCCCCTGGGGAAAGACGTGATCGCCCTCGATCAGGGCGGTGAAATTCAGGCGATCGAATGCGGCGAGCAGGTCGGGACGAAGACCGGCGAGCCAGACGGACGTGCCTCGCGAGCGAGCCTCCTTGAGGAAATGCTCGAGATGCTCCAGGCTGACGACGTCCGGATTGCGGACGCGCTTGAGGCGCAGCAGGATGTGTTTCACCTCCATGCCGTCAGCCTGCTGCTGGATGCGGTGAAGCATCTTCTCGAGCTCGGGTCCTGCACCGAAAAACAGCTCGCCCTCGAGATCATAAAGCAGGAATCCGCGGTTTGACGGCTCCGACGGCAGTCGCTCCCGCACCACGTCGTCATCATCCACCACCAGCTCCGCGGCCCTGATCTTGGCGGCGCGGGGAACGAACAGCAGGATCGACAGCGCGACACCGATGATGATGGCCAGGTCGAGGCCGAAGGCCACGGCCGAGAGGGCCGTGATCAGCACGACGCCGGCATCGACCCGGGAGGCGCGAACGGCGTAGACGAGCCGCCTGACGTCGACCAGACGCGACGCGGTCAGCAGCAGAAGCGCCGCGAGCGCCGGCTTGGGAACATATCGCGCCAGTGGAGCGAACCCGATCACCGCGACCGCGACGAACGCCGCGGTCAGGATGCCCGAAAACCTGGTCGCCGCCCCGGCCTGAAAGTTGATGGCCGACCGGGACAACGAGCCGGACCCCGGCAGGCACTGGAAGAAGCCCCCCGTGAGATTGGCAAGGCCTTCCGCCAGACACTGCCGGTTGAAGTCGAGCGGCTGGCGCGTCTGATAGGCGATGGATTTTGCAATCGCGAGCGCCTCCAGAAGGCCCAGAAACGCGATGGCCACGCTGTCCGATGCCAGGTCCATCGCCCAGCTGAGTTTCACTTTCGCAATATGGAAGGACGGCAGGTCGGGCGGCACGGCGCCGGCGACGCCGATCGCCGTCCGCCCGTCAGCGCCCGGGACCGTCCAGCCGGCGAGGTAGGCGCCAACGCCGACGATGACGAGGACTGCCAGCATGTCGAATTGCGGCCAGCGATATCGCCGAACAAGGTGGCGTAGTGCCACCGCGAGCGCCAGCGTCGCGAGCGTCACCAGTACGGGCTTGACGTCGATGGCGTCGCCCGTCGTGAGTGTCAGCCACAGGCGATAGAGGATGTGTTGCGCCCCCGTCCCCTTGTCCCGGACCCCCAGCGCGTTGCTGACCTGGCCGATCGCCAGCAGCAGGGCAGCGGCACTCATGAAGCCGAGGATGACCGATTCCGAGATGTAGCGCGTCAGGTCGCCGAGCCGGAGCACGGCGATCGCGATCTGGATTGTGCCCACCATCACCGCCAGCAAAAACATCGCTTCCGCGGCCTCGACCCGCTGGTCGGCATCGAAGATCGAGAGCGCGCTGAACACCACCAGCGAGATCGCGCTGGTCGGACCGTTGATCAGGTGCGACGACGACCCGAAGATCGATGCGACCGCCGTGACGACGATCGCCGAGTACAGGCCGTAGCGGGGGTCGACCCCTGCCAGCAGCGCATAGGCCATGCCCTGCGGCAATGAGATCGCGGCGACCGTCAGGCCTGCGATGACGTCGCGCCTCAATGCATTCCGGCCATAGTCGATCATGTGCATCACTTGTTCCGAAGCGCAAATGCCGCTTCGACGATGCCATCCCGGGCGAAGAACCTGTCGTAGGCATCGGTCCAGTCCCGCGCAATCGCGGTGACCGGGACCAGCGTGATCGGCGGAAACTCGACGCCGGCCTGGCGTGCGGCTTCAGGCCTGTAGGGCCGATAGCCCCGCCGCGCAATCGTCTCCTGCCCGGCATCGCTGAAGAGGAACGACACGTAGGCACGTGCATCGTCCAGGCTGGCCTTGCGCACCTTGTCGCTGTCGATCCAGGCGACGCTCGGTTCGGCCAGAATGCTGACCGGCGGATAGACGATGTCGAGCTTTCCTCCGGATTCCGCAGCCTCGCGTATCGCCTCGTTCTCCCAGGTGAGATGAACGTCGCCGCTCTCCAGGTTCGCAAAGCGCAGAGCAGCGCCGCGTGCGCCCTCGTCGAATACCGGCACCTGCCGGAACAGCGTCCGCAGGAAGTTGACCGCGTCGTCCTCCGAACCGCCCCGTGTCGTCGTCGCGGCCCACGCCGCAAGCGCTGCGAGCTTGCCGTTTCCCGAGGTCCGGGGATCCGGCATGATGACCTCGAGCCCGGGCGCCAGCAGGTCCGGCCAGTCCCTGATCCGGTGCGGGTTGCCGTGCCGGACGACGAACACGATCGTGGACGTATAGGGCACGGCGTGGTTCGGAAGCCGATCCGCCCAGTCCGGTGCGACAAGCCCTCGCTTGCGCAAGGCGTCGACATCCGGCGCCAGCCCGAGTGTTGCGACATCGGCCGGCTGCTCGCCATCGACGACTCGTCGCGCCTGGCGCGTCGAGCCCCCATGTGACTGCACAATGACGAGATGCCGGCCGCTCTCCTTCTCGTAGAACGCGACAAATTGCGGATTGATCGCCTGATAGAGTTCGCGAGTCGGATCGTAGGAGACGTTGACGATCTGATATCCGTTCCCGGCCGGAAGATTGCTCGCCACGATGGCAGACAGTCCGGCACCCGCCGCCAGCACGGCTCCGATATTCAGCCATCCCTGAAAACGCGCCACGTGTTTCTCCGAGGTGAACGCCGCACCTTCTCTGCACGGCTCGCGACGGCGATACGCCGCCCTCTCCGCGCGCCGAGCCCTCGACACAGCCGCTCCTGCCGGCTCTGTCGTGCAAGAACTAAGTCGTGCGCAATTTCAGGTCCATCTCAAAATATGCGGCGCACGTAGACGAATGCTGTCGAAGGGACGACATCGGGCGGAAGACCCGCCGTCGCTGCCACCCGACATCGATTGGCCGCGCGAGAATGATTTCGCCAGATGAAGGCGTTCTGGATACTTTTGATCTTCCAGAAGGCCGGACGGCAGCACAGGCATTCTTGTGCGTCGCGTCGCGATCCCATCGCAGCATGGCAATCCGCCTCGTTGCAACGGACAGTTGACCATTCGCAATATGCCAAGCAAGCTCTCACTTGAGCACATCTCACTGACGGAGCTTTCGGCGCTCCGCGTGAACGGTGGAAACGGCTGTCGTGTCGATCGATTATCTCAGCGATGCATCCGCAGCACAGGCGCACGGCACCTCATCAGAGCCGGGATGGCGCCTCGACGAGATCGTCGCCGAGTTGCGGGCCTCCCGCGAGATCACCCACAGCATCCGCCATGACGGGCCGGCACGGCGACCGCCGTCGCGGGAGGCGCTGGAGCGGATCCTGAACGGCCTCGTCGAGACGCTGTTTCCGCGTCATTACGGTCGCTACGACCTCGACTCCGAGAACATCGACTACTTCGTCGGCAGCACCTTGAGCGCGGCGCTCAACGCGCTCCAGGAGCAGATCCATCGTGGCGCGTTGTTCGTCTCCGATGAAGTGCCCACATCGGATACCTTGCACGCCGCGAGCGAACTCACCCGTCACTTCGCCGCCGCTCTTCCCTGGCTGCGGGGCGTCCTGGTCAGTGACCTGCGCGCAGCATATGTGGGCGACCCGGCGGCGAATAATTTTCCGGAGATCCTGATCGGCTATCCCGGGATGACCGCGATCATCCATCATCGGCTGGCCCACGTGCTGCACCAGCACGGCGCGCGGCTGGTGGCGCGCATGATGGCCGAGATTGCCCATTCGCGAACCGGCATCGACATCCACCCGGGCGCGACGATCGGCCCGAGTTTCTTCATTGATCACGGAACCGGCGTCGTCATCGGTGAGACCGCCATCATCGGCGAGCGGGTCCGTATCTACCAGGCGGTGACGCTTGGCGCGCGCCACTTCCCCACCGATGACAACGGCGCGCTGATCAAGGGCAACGCCCGCCATCCGATCATCGAGGACGACGTCATCATTTATGCCGGCGCCACCATCCTGGGACGCATCACCGTTGGTCACAACTCGACCATCGGCGGGAATGTCTGGCTGACCGATGACGTGCCGCCAAACAGTTTCGTCACCCAGGCCAGCATCAAGAGCAAGCCGGCGACGCCGGCAGCGGCCGCCCCTTGACCTCCCGGCCAGGTATGTCCGCCGGCAGCCGGATTGGATCAATTGACCGAGAACGGCAGCTGGTAGGGCCGACCGTAGGGGACGCCCTCGCGCACCGTCTGCACCGCCTTGAGATAGGCCTTGCCCGTGCGCGGATTGTTGGAGGTATCCAGCAGTTGCACAGGTCCCTCGACGAGTTCGAGGATGGAAACATCCCCGGGCGCGCCGACCTGCAGCGTCCCGAGTTTAGGAACCTTGCCGATGATCGCCGCAGGCTTGACGGTCGCCGCCGCGATCACGTCTTCGAGCGAGAAGCCGAGGGCCAAAAACTTGCTCAACACCCACGGCAGATATGGCTGGCTCGGCGTGTTGGCCGCGACCACATGAACGTCGCTCGAGATCGTATCGAAAGTGAGCCCCTGCTGGATGGCGGCCTCGGCGATATCGAAATTGAAGCTGCCTGCGCCGTGACCCACGTCGATCAGGACGCCGCGCCTCTTGGCTTCGAGCAGGGCCGGCAGGACCTTGCCGTTCTGCACGGTGTTGTTGCCGAGGCTGCTGTAGGGATGGGTGAGGATGTCTCCGGGCCGCAGCAGATCGACCAGCACCTGTAGATCGCCGGGGGCGTCGCCGATATGGCACATGACCCGCCCCTTGGTGCCGGACAACTCCACGGCGGCAATCGCCCGCTTCAGCGGCTCGATGCCGTTATCGCCGACGAGTGCCAGCGTCTCGCGGACCTTCGCGCCGAGCACGATGTCCTGGTTTTCAGCGATCGCACGGGCAGTAGCCTCCGCGTCGGCATATTTGATGTTGACGGTCTCGCCGACGGGGAAGCCGGCAAGGCCGATGACGGCGATGTTGACGAAGGCAAACACGCGGCTGCGGGACTGCGCGGCGACCACGCGCTTGAACGCCGAGAAATTGTTCGCGCCGGCGTCCCCGGCGCTGACATAGGTCGTGGTCCCGGAAAACGGCACGAGTTCATCCGGCGGGATGCCGATGGCGGAGCCGTAGGGAAAGATATGCGCGTGCAGATCGATCAGGCCGGGGGTCACCAGTTTTCCCCGCGCGTCGATCGAGCGCTTCGCCAGCGCCGAGTCGATATTTGCCTCGACTGCGGCAATTTGGCCGAAGCGAATTCCAACGTCACGGGCTCCACGGAGCTTCTGGCTTGGATCGATGACCTCGCCGCCACGGATCACGAGGTCGTAGGGCTGTGGCGCATCGCCGAAGGCGGGCCATCCTCCGCCGACCGCAGCGCCGGCCAACGCGGTCGCTCCCGCCAGAACACTGCGACGTGTCGGTTTTCCCATGCCACTCCCCATTTCCAGCAATCGGCCGTAAATCGGCCACGCGGGTATAGCTTCTTCAGGATGGATTTTCTTGCCGTTGATCGCGCACAAGCGATGGGTTTCTCACGCTATTCGGGCCTCGCGGAAAATGAAGCTCCCGGCCGTACCGCGGCGCTAACGCGGCGTCCATATCTTGACGTCGGTCGCGTCGACCTTCAGCGGAATGAGGCCTTCGGTGAAGAACGCATCGGCAATCCGCTGCTGCTCCCCGAGACCCGCAGGACTGACGGCACCGATCCGGTAGGAGCGGTGGCTGTTGGCCTCGGCGATGGTGTCGGCATCGATGCCCCAGACACCGGCCAGCAGGCGCGCGGCGTCCTGCGGATGGTCCTTCACCCAGGCTCCGGTCTCTTTGAGCTTGGCGAAGACGACGGCAAGCTCGTCGCCATTGGCTTCGGCATAGGCGGCCGACGCAAGGTAATAGCGCTTGTAGCTCGCGAGGCCATCGCCACCGTCGGACAGCACGCGTGCGCCGGTCTGACGGCGCACGCTGGTGAGGAACGGATCCCATGCGGCCCAGGCATCGACCTTGCCGCCGACAAACGCCGCACGACCGTCCGCCGGCGACAGATAAGCCGGCGAGATATCCCTGAACGTCAGGCCGCCCCTGGCCAGCGCCGCGAGCACCAGGAAATGGCTGCCGGCACCCTTGGTGACGGCAACCTTCTTGCCCTTCAGGTCAGCGATGGTCCGGATACCGGAATCGGACGGAACAACGATGGCCTGCGCAAGGGGGGACGCCGCCTCCTCCGCGACGTAGGCGAGCCTGGCCCCTGCGGCCTGAGCGAACAGAGGCACCGTATCGGCAACGTCGGCGCTGAAATCGACGCTTCCCGTATTGACGGCTTCGAGCAGCGGCATCCCGCTGGTGAACTCGTGCCAGCTTACGTTGACGCCGCGAGGGCGAAGCGCCTTCTCGAGTTCGCCATTCGCCTGCAGAACGACCGCCAGCGTCGATGATTTCTGATAGCCGATGCGAAGGATCCTGTTGGTCGCGCCAGGCGCCTGCGCGAAAGCCGAGCCGGCGCAACCGAGCAAGACCACCGCCAGCGCCGCCAGCCGCACAATCCCGCTTGCGCTCCACATGACCCCAGCCCGCAGCCGGCCGCCGTCAGTCCGCATGGCCGTCAAAATGAAATACCAGGGTTCGCAATTCGATGCTTTCGCGCGGAGGCGCGTCGACCGGCGTGGTCGGATCCGTGAACGCGGTGTGCGGTCCGAACCGGGTTCGCCCGTCGGTCGCTGAATCGTAGCACTTCAGCAGAAGGACTTCGTCAACGTCCATGTCCGGGGCATAGAACCAGCGATGCGTGGGATTGAAGGTGACCGCGTAGATTTCGCCGCGACGATTCGGGTAGATCAGGTCGGAGGCCACCAGATCGTCGGGCGCGACCGTCGTCGCGTCGCACATGGCGAGCGGCGCATCCCGCAACGGACCCCGGATCGGGCGCCACAGATTGATGACCTGCACTCGCCCCTTCAACAGCCGGTCGGCCTCGTCGGGGAGATGTTCCCGCACGCGGTTGCGGCCGGAGGCATCGGTCTGATCGACATGGACCCGCGTCGCCGGCTGGCGCGGGCCCACGCCGCGCACGTCGGCGCTGCCCGGAATTCGTTTGCGAACGGTGTGATCGAAGATGAAGACCCGATCTGCCTTCAGGGTCGTGCGGAGGAACGCCTCCGCTTCGGGATAGTAGACCCGCGCGATCTCCTCATCGTCGGCGAAATCCCGCACCGCGGTTTTGTGACGCGCCAGAACGAACCCCTGCCGGTCGAGTGACAGACCGTCGACAATCGGGCGAACATCGAAAATGGGAACGAGATGCGGCTGCGACGTCAGCGTCGATTGCGGCTCCCCCGGCGGCGGCGCAAAGGCATATGTCCGCGGCTTCTCCGTGGTGGGGGCGAGATAGTTCAACTCGGCCTGGACGAACGGCAGCGATTTCACGTTCTTGTCGACAATGCCCATGGCGGTCACCTGTTCGCGCGCTTGACGACGAGCGCCTGCACAGCCCGACCGCGCTCATTTCCGGTCGAGCCGTTCCAAACTGCATACGGTAGCAGATGCTATTTCGGAACGCCGGCGCAATAGGCCAGCGCAAATTGCAACGATGTAGCAACATCGCGGACCCGCGCAAAAACTTCTTCTCTGAATACCAGCGCAGGTGGAAAGGATCTTGCTTCGAGCGGAACTCTGGCGCGGAGCTTGCGGGCGTCCGCCATGACTCGGCTCAAATCTGGCAGCTCAGCCGTGAAGCTCGCGGACCTTGACGCGATCGGTCGCGCCGTCGCCGCGCTTCGGCAGGTCGTCGACGATCACGAGATGCTTCGGCCGCTTGTAGCGGGCGATGCGTCCCGCCACGAAGTCGATGATCTCCTGGCCGCTGGCGGTGCCACCCTGTTGCAGCACGCAGACCGCCTTGACCGCCTCGCCCCACTCCTTGTCCGGAATGCCGAACACCACCGCGTCCGCGACGGCCGGATGCGCTTTCAGGGCAGCTTCGACCTCGGCCGGATAGACGTTCTCGCCACCCGGCTTGATCAGCTCCTTGGCGGCGCTGCGGCCCTTGTACCAGAGGTAACCGTCGGCATCGAACGCGCCGGTGTCGCCGGTGTGGTGCCAGCCATTGCGAAAGGTTGCGGCGGTGTCGTCGGGGCGATTCCAGTACTGCTCGAACACGCCCGGGCCGCGCACCACGATTTCCCCGACTTCGCCGGTCGCAACCGGCCGGTCGGCCTCGTCGACCACGGCCACGGTGCTCAGCAGCATCGGCCGTCCCGCCGATCCGGGCCGCTCGCGGAACGGCGCCATGGTGACGAAGCCCGAAGTCTCGGTCTGCCCGAAGGCGACGCAGAAGCGCGCGGCCGGACACAGCGCCTCGAACCGTGCGATGGTCTCCGGCGTATCGAGCCCGGTGACTGTTCTCAGGCTGGCGAGCGGCACGCCGTCCCCGGCGGCATCCAGCAGCGTGCCGAGCATCGGCGCGAAGCCGGCGAACACCGTCGCCTGTTCGGCGGCGATCGCCCGCGCCGCCTGCGCGGGATCGAAGCGCGGAACGACCACGCTGGCGCCGCCGGCATACAGCATCGAGAGCAGGAGGTTGAGGCCGGCGACGTGGAACAGCGGCAGCGCCAGGTAGCCGACATCCCTCTCGGTCAGCGACCAGCCGGCAACCGCCTGGAGCGCGTTGGCGAGCAGCCCCGCCTGCGACAGCACAGCGCCGCGCGGACGCCCTCCGACCGCCGCGGTGTGAATCATGGCGAACGGCCCGGCCTCGCCATGCGGCGCCGGCGCATCCCCCGCCGCGCCGACCAGTTCCGCGAGCGGCTCGAACGGCGCGGCGCCGCCGTCGATGCCGATGAAGCGGCCGACGCCGGCGAATTCCGGCCGCGCGGCGCGGAACACGTCCTGGTTGGCCTGGTCGGCGATCACGAGTTTCGGCGCCGCGTCGCCGACGATATAGGCGATCTCCTCGGCGCTCAGCCGCCAGTTGACCGGCGTCAGGATGGCGCCGAGCCACGCGGCGGCACCATACAGGGCGACGAAGTCCGCGTTGTTGTTCGACAACACGACGATGCGGTCGCCGGCGCCGATCCCGAGCCCGGCCAGCGCCGCGGCCAGCCGCTCGACGTCCATTGCATAGTCCGCGTGGGTGATCCGGCGCGCGCCGAACACGAACGCGGTGCGGTCGCCATGGAGCGCCGCATTGCGACGGACGACATCGATCAAGGTGACGGAGCGCAAGCCCATCCGATCTCCTCCCAGCTAGAACCGGAACACGCCGTAGCCTTTATCACCGAGCGGGGCGTTGAGCGAAACCGAAATCGCGATGCCGAGCGCGTTGCGGGTGTCGAGCGGATCGATGATGCCGTCGTCCCACAGCTCCGAGGTGGAGTAATAAGCCGAGGTCTGCTCCTGGTAGGCGGCCAGCGTCTCGGCGCGGACCCGCGCCAGCGTCGCCGGGTCGACCGCCTCCCCCGCCCGGCGCATCTGATTGGCCTTGACCTCGACCAGGGTGTTGGCGGCCTGGTCGCCGCCCATCACACCGATCTGGTGGTTCGGCCAGGCGAACAGCAGCCGCGCGTCGAAGGCGCGGCCGCACATGCCGTAATTGCCGGCGCCGAACGAGCCGTTGCACATCACGGTGAATTTCGGCACCCGGGCGCAGCTCTGGGCCATGATCATCTTGGCGCCGTCCTTGGTGATGCCGCGGCGCTCGTAGTCGCGGCCGATCATGTAGCCGGTGATGTTCTGCAGGAATACCAGCGGCGTGTTGTTCTGGTCGCAGAGCTCGATGAAATGTCCACCCTTGAGCGAGGAATCGTTGAACAGCACGCCGTTGTTGGCGACGATGCCGACCTTGAAGCCCCAGATGTTGGCGAAGCCGCACACCAGCGTCGAGCCGTAGTTCGGCTGGTACTCGTGGAAGCGGCTGCCGTCGACGATGCGGGCGATGATCTCGCGCATGTCGAACTGCTTCTTGATGTCGTCGGGCAGGATCCCGTACAGCTCCTGCGGGTCGTAGGCCGGCGGCTCCGCCGTCTCGCGCTGGATCGGCCATTTCGCCGGGCGGTCCCACTGCGCCACGATCTCGCGGCCGATCAGGATCGCCTCGTCCTCGGTCGCTGCGGGATAGTCGCAGGTGCCGCTGACGCTGGTATGCATGTCGGCGCCACCGAGCTCCTCGACGCTGGATTCCTCGCCAGTCGCGGCCTTGACCAGCGGCGGTCCGCCGAGGAACACCGCGCCGGTGCCGCGCACGATCACGCTGTAGTCCGACAGCGCCGGGATGTAGGCGCCGCCCGCGGTGCAATGGCCGAACACCAGCGAGAGCTGCTTCACCCCGATCTTGGACAGGATCGACTGGTTGCGGAAGATTCGCCCGGCCATGAACCGGTCGGGAAACAGCTCCGACTGCAGCGGCAGGAAGCCGCCGGCGGAATCGCACAGATGCACCAGCGGCAGCCGGTTCTCGATGGCGATGTCGAGGGCGCGCACGATCTTCTTGATGGTCAGCGGATACCAGGCGCCGCCCTTCACGGTCGGATCGTCGGCCCGGATGATGGCCTCGCGCCCGCTGACGACACCGATGCCGACGATCGAGCCGGCCCCCGGAGCCTCGCCGTCATAGGCCATGTTGGCGGCGAGCGACGACAGTTCGAGAAACGGCGTGCCGGGATCGATCAGCTTCTCGATGCGCTGGCGCGGCGTCATCTTGCCCTGCGCGGCGAGCCGGTCGAGATCGCGCTTGGGTCGGCCGCTGCGCGCCGCCTCCTGCTTCTCGCGAAAGGCTGCGACCAGCGTACGGTTGTGCGCCTCGTTGCGCCGGAAGTCGGCGCCCGAGGTCGAAATCATCGACTGGATCCTGCGCATCGCCGTTCAATCCCCGTCCGCCGGCACCAGCCGGGCCAGCACCGCGTCCTTGTCGAAGGTGTCGCCGGCGGATTTCAGCACCTCGGCCAGCACGCCGTCGCGCGGCGCCGCCAGCGCGGTCTGCAGCTTCATGCTCTCGATGGTGACGACGGTCTCGCCGCGCGCGACCGCCTCGCCCGCCCGCCGGTGCACCGTCACCACCGCGCCGGGCATCGGTGCGTGAATCTCGTCGCGGCTGGAATCGCGGCCGGCGGTCTCCTCGCGGGGATCGATCAGGCCGATCTCGTGGGTGCGGCCTTCGATGCGCACGAAGCAGGTCTCGCGCGGCCCCTCCTCGACCACCGCGCGCGCTACCGCGACGCGGGCCCCGTCGACCACGAGCGAGCCGACGCCCTGGTCGACGTCTTCGACGACTTCATAGCGACGACCGTCGACCTCGAGCACCAGACGGGGCTTGCGCCGCACGATCTCGATCGCATGGGTTTCGCCGTCGAGGGTGAGATGGAGCGGCATCGCCTCAATTCCTCCAGCGGCCCATGGAGGCGTAGGGCTCCTCGACCGCGGCGATCGCCTCGCGGAAACCGCGCTGGCCCAGCGCCGCGGCGATCAGCGCACGGTCGCGCGCCACGGGATCGCGCGCGGGCGGCGCCAGCGCCGCGGCGTGTTCGGCGATGAAGCCGGTGTGGATCGCACCGGCGCGAAACGCCTCGGTGGCAAGGACGCGCGCCAGGTAGTCGACGTTGGTGCGCACCCCGAGAATGGTCAACTCGCGCAGCGCCGCGATCATTCGCGCGATCGCCGCCGCGCGGGTCTCGCCCCACGCCACCAGCTTGGCCAGCATCGGATCGAAGTCGGCAGTGACCCGCTGCCCCTCGTCCAGCGCGTTCTCGAACCGCAGATGCGGCCCCGCCGGCACCCGCAGCAGCCGGATCGGCCCGGTCGCGGGCAGGAAGTTGTTGTCGGCATCCTCGGCGCAGATCCGGCATTCGATGGCGTGGCCCGATGCCCGCGCCGCGCCTTGGGCGAACGGCAGCCCGCGGCCGGCGGCGATCTCGATCTGCACCCGCACAAGGTCGATCCCGCAGATCATCTCGGTCACCGGATGCTCGACCTGCAGCCGCGTATTCATTTCGAGAAAGAAGAACCGGCCGTCGGCGCCCAGGATGAACTCGACCGTCCCCGCGTTGCCGTAGCGCGCGGCGGCGGCGAGCCGCACCGCAGCGTCGCAGATCGCGGCGCGGGTCGGCTCGGCAAGCGGTGCCGCCGGCGCTTCCTCGATGATCTTCTGGAACCGGCGCTGGATCGAGCACTCGCGCTCGAACAGATGGATCGCGCCGCCGCTGCCGTCGCCCAGCACCTGCACCTCGATGTGGCGCGGCCGTTCGACATAGGTCTCGGCGTAGATCCTGCCGTCGCCAAAATAGCGCTGCGCCTCGCTCGTAGCGATCCGCGCCCGTTCGCGCAGCTCGCCGGCGTCGCGCACGATGCTCATGCCCTTGCCGCCGCCGCCCACCGCCGCCTTGATCAGCAGCGGAAATCCGGTGGCCTCGGCCGCGGCGACGAATGCATCGATGTCCTCACCGGCCCTGACCGACGGCGCCACCGGGACGCCATGGGCCGCGGCGAAGTCGCGCGCCGAGATCTTGTCGCCCATCAGTTCGATGGTTGCGGCGTCCGGCCCGATGAAGACGAGGCCCGCCGCGACGACCTTGCGGGCGAACGCCGCATTCTCCGACAGGAAGCCGTAGCCGGGATGAATCGCGTTGGCGCCGCAGGCGCGCGCGATGGCGACGATCTGATCGGCGTCGAGGTGGGCCGCGACCGGCGTGTCGCCTGCGATCTCGTGCGCCTCGTCGGCGACGCGGGCGTGCCGGGCATCGCGCTCGGCGCGATGGTGGATCGCCGCGCTCGCAATCCCCATCGCGCGCAGCGTCCGCGCGATCCGCACCGCGATCTCGCCGCGATTGGCGATCAGGACCTTGCAGAACAGGGGCTGCGCGGGCGCGGCGGGCGGGGTCACGCCACCTGCCCCGCGCTGTTGGGCTGGTGCCAGGTCTCCAGCAATCCGCCCGGCTCGAGCCACGCGGCGGGCACGTCGATCTCGAGGTCGAGCAGGATCTGGGCGAATGCCTTGCCCTGCGGGTCGTGGCGCAGCGACGCCACGCCGCCGCCGCCGAGCGCGCGATGCAGCAGGAAGTTGAAGCCCATCAACCCCGGCCAGTCGAAACGTTCGACCTCGCCTTCGACCACATGCGCCATGTAGCGGCGCACCGCCTCGGCGGTCGCGCCCGTACGGATCGGGCCGACGAATTCGGGGCGGCGCGCGATCACGCTGATGTTGGCGATGTCGCCCTTGTCGCCGCTGCGCCCGTAGGCGAGCGCGATCAGCGGCACGGTCGCGGTCGCGCCGGCCACGGCCGCCGTCGCCAGCGGCACGGGCGGCGTATCGGCGGGCTCCTCCTGCGCGTTCGGGATATGATCAGGAATGGCGATGACGCGGTCGCCGATCTCGACACTGACCGACACCATGCCGCGATCGACCAGGAACGAGAACAGCCGCACCACCGGCTGCGGCTCCGGCCGTCCGCCGGCGAAGCCGGTGAGCCCTTGCGCCATCGCGCTGGCCGCCGGGTAGATCTCGCGCCCGAAGATGTCGAGCGCCGCGCGCTGCGGATGCCGCACCCCGATCTTGAGCACGACCTCGCGCGCGGCCGTGGCGCGGGTCTGCACGCCGTAGCTGGATTCGGCGCCGATCACCTCGATCGAGCGCTCCGAGAACGGCGCGAACCCGGCCTCGCCCATCATCCGCCCGACGCGCGTGAGGATCGCCTCGCCCACCGCCTGCGCCTTGGCAGCGGCGTCGCGCCCGGCGATCATCATGGTCGCGGCGGCGCGATAACCGTCACCGTAGGTGGCGCTGACCTTGTAGGTGCGGGTCGGCGGCCGTCCCCGCGCGCCGGACACCCGCACGCGGTCCGGACCGGTCTGCTCGAGCCGCACGTCGCGCCAGTCGCAGACCGTGTCGGGGACGACATAGGCGCCGGGATCGCCGACCTCGTAGGTCATCTGCTCGCCGACGCTCATGATGCTGACATGGCCGCCGGTGCCCTCCGGCTTGGTGATGGTAAAGGTTCCGTCGGCCCGGCACTCGGCGATCGGGAAGCCCATGCGGTCCCAGCCGTCGGCGACCGTGCGCCAGTCGGTCAGGATGCCGCCGGTGACCTGGGCGCCGCATTCGATCAGATGGCCGGTCAGCGTTCCCGCCGAGAGCAGGTCGTAGTCGCTGGCGCGCCAGCCGAACTCGTGGATCAGGGGGCCGAGCGCCAGCGCCGAGTCGACGCAGCGCCCGGTCAGCACGATGTCGGCCCCGGCGGCGAGCGCCTCAGCGATCGGAAATCCGCCGAGATAGGCATTGACGCTGGCGAGCGCTTCGGGAAGTGGATCGCCGCGGAACATCTCGCGCACGCCCATGTCGCGGAACTGAGCCGCCCGCCCCGCAAGGTCGTCGCCGCGCACGATGGCGATCTTGAGCGCAACGCCCTGTTCGCGCAGCGCCGCCTGCAGCGCGTCGCGACAGGCGTCGAGATTGACGCCGCCGGCATTGGTGACCACCTTGACGCCCCGCGCCGCGATCTCGCGCGCCAGCGGCGTCATGACGTGGGACACGAAATCGGTGGCGTAGCCCAGCGCCGGGTTCTTGGCCTTCATCCGCGCCAGGATCGACATGGTGATCTCGGCGAGATAATCGAGCACCAGGTAATCAATCCCGCCGCTATGCACCAGCTGGCTCGCGCCTTCCGGGGTGTCGCCCCAGAATCCGCCGCCGCCGCCGAGGCGGACGATCCGGGACGCGGCTGCGGCGGGTGCGCTCATCGGCCGGTCCAGCGCGGTGCGCGCTTTTCGTTGAATGCGGCGAAGCCTTCCGCGACGTCCTCGGTGCGCGCCATGTTCGCCAGCATGAACTGGGCGTATTCCAGCGCGCTGTCGGTGCCCATCTCGCGGATCTTGGTCAGCGCCTGCTTGCCGAGCCGGATCCCGGTCGGCGACTTGTCGACGATGCGTGACAACAGCCAGTCGGTTTTGGCGTCGAGCTCGGCCGGCAGCGCGACGTGATTGACGAGCCCGTCGGCGCGCGCCTCGGCGGCGGTGATCGGCTCGCCGGTGAGACAGAGCTCCATCATCCGCTTGTAGGGGATCGAGCGCAGCAGGTAGGGCAGGATCATCATCGGAAACAGCCCGACCTTGACCTCGGTCACCCCGAACAAGGCATTGTCCTGGGCGACCACCACGTCGCAGGCGCAGACCAGACCGAGCCCGCCCGCCAGCGCCGCGCCGTTGACCCGGGCCACCAGCGGCAGACGGCAGGCATCCATGCGCTTGAGCAGCCGCACGACGTAGTGGCGCGGATCGGCGACGTCGATGGTGAACGGGGTACCATCGGCGCTGAGCTGCAGGTCGCCGCCGGCGCAGAACGCGCGATCGCCCGCCCCGGTCAGCACCACCGCGCGGCAGTCGCGATCCTGCTCGGCGGCGTCGAGCGCCGCGACGATCCCGCGGGCGACCTGTTCGTTGAGCGCGTTGCGGCGCTCGTGGCGATCGATCGTGATCGTCATCGCCGCGCCCCGGCGCTCGGCGCGCACCAGCTCGCCCACCGTCCCACTCCCTCTTGGTTGTCGTTGGCGACAAACTGAACTCACTTCACCAGTCCTGTCAAGGCGGTTCACAGCGCGCTCACTGTCGGTGCACGTACCTCGCTGGAATGAGCGTCTTGACATGATGGATGTGCATAAGATTGGATGCTGCGCTGCACCCACATGACGGTATGAAACGGCCTCATTAATTGCATGGTCGCGCTTTACGATCCGGCTTTTCCGGTCTAGCTTTCCGTCAATCATAAGGTCGCGGCCGACCACAGGAGGATTCATGACCACGAGCGCCCTCGCCGACGCGCCCGCAGCCCAGTTCGACCTGACGCCGGACCAGCACATCATCCTCGAGCAGGCCGACAAGTTCGCCCGCAGGGAACTGTACGCGCTGTCGGAGCGCATGGACCGCGAGGAGTGGTGGCCGCAGGATGCGTTTCCCAAGATCGGCGACGCCGGCCTGTTCGGCATCACCATTCCGGAGGACTACGGCGGCGCCGGCCTGGACCTTGTGAGCGCCGGACTGGTGGCGCAGGCGTTCTCGCGCTGGAACCACGCGCTGGCGCTGAGCTACATCGCCCACGACAACCTGTGCGCCAACAACATCTACCGCAACGGCAGCGAAGCGCAGCGCCGCAAGTACCTGCCGGGCCTGTGCTCGGGCCGCAAGGTCGGCGCGCTCGGGCTGACCGAGCCCGGCGCCGGCTCGGACGCGCTCGGCTCGATGCGCACCACGGCACGGCGCGACGGCGACCACTACGTGCTCAACGGCACCAAGCTCTACATCACCAACGGACCGGTTGCCGACGTGCTGCTGGTCTACGCCAAGACCGACCGCGACAAGGGCGCGCACGGCATCTCCGCCTTCATCGTCGAGAAGGATTTCCCCGGCTTCTCCGTGGCGCAGAAGCTCACCAAGATGGGCTTCCGCGGCAGCCCGACCGCCGAACTCCTGTTCGAGGACTGCCGGGTGCCGAAGGACAACCTCGTCGGCGAGGAGAACCGCGGCGTCGCGGTGGTGATGAGCGGCCTCGATCTCGAACGCGCCATGGTGGCGCCGATATCGCTCGGCATCGCCGAGCGCGCGCTCGAGCTCGCGGTCGACTACGCCCGGACCCGCAAGCAGTTCGGCAAGCCGATCGGCACGTTTCAGATGGTGCAGTCGCTGATCGCGGAGATGTACGTCGCGGTCGAATCGGCGCGCGCCCTCACCTATCGCACCCTGGCGGCGGCCTCGCCGCTCGAGATCGGCGCCGGCGGACGCGGCAACATCCACATGTTGACCGCGGCTTCGGTGATGTATGCGGCCAACGCCTGCCACGACGTGCTCGACCGGGCGATCCAGGTGTTCGGCGGCTCGGGCTACATCTGGGAATCGGAAATGAACCGCCTCTATCGCTCGATCAAGCTGCTGGAGATCGGCGCCGGCACAACCGAGGTGCGCAAGATGATCATCGCCGGCGAATTGCTGGGTAGGCTGTGAGCCATGGCCGTCGCTGAACTCGACGCCGGCGACGCGGCGCTGGCGGAGCACGCCACGATCTACGCGCCGGGCGCCTACGCCGGCAAGACGGTGCTCGTCTCCGGCGGCGCCGGCGGCATCGGGCGCGCCTGTGGCTGGCTGCTCGGCCGGCTCGGCGCCCGCGTCATCCTTGCGGGCCGCGATCCGCACAAGCTCGAGGCCGCCGCCGACGCCATGAAGAGCCGCGGCATCGACGCCGCCTGGCACGCGGTCGACATCCGGGATGAAGCCTCGGTCGCCACGCTGTTCGCGTGGCTCGACACCGCGACCGGTGGCATCGATCTCCTGGTCAACAGCGCCGGCGGCCAGTTTCCGCAGGCGGCGATCGACTTCTCGGAAAAGGGCTGGACCACGGTCGTCAACACCAACCTCAACGGCACCTGGCGCATGATGCAGGCCGCCGCGCGGCGCTGGCGCGACCAGGCGAAGCCCGGCGCGATCGTCAACATCGTGGTGGTGACGCGGCACGGGCTCTACGGCGTCGCCCACACCGTGGCGGCGCGGGCCGGCGTGGTGGCGCTGAGCGAGACGCTGGCGGTGGAATGGGCGCCGCTCAAGATCAGGGTCAACTGCATCGCGCCCGGCGCCGTGGAAACGCCGGGCTGGCGGGTCTACCAGGAGGAGCAGCGCCGGACCTATGCCCGCTCCAACCCGATGATGCGCGCGGGCTCGGCCTGGGAGATCGCCGAGGCCTGCGCCTATCTCGGCGGCGCCGGCGCCGACTACGTCACCGGCGAGACGCTCCACGTCGCCGGCGGCTCGCAGCTGTGGGGCGAGACCTGGACCATTGCGCGCCCGGACTACTTCAAGGCTTGACACCGACCTTGCCGCCGGCGGCGCGCGACTTCGCCGCCGGGGCCAGCGACTCGAGCCGCTCGGCCGCCGCCTCGATCCGCGCCACCGCCGCGGAGACCCGGTCGGCGGGCTCGGGGCCGGCGACGCTGAGGGCGCGGTACACGAAATCCGTCACCGCGTCGGCGGTGCGGCTCACGTCGAAATCGCCCTCGTTGCGCAAGAAGGCCCAGACCCGATGCTCGATGCCGCCGAAGATCATGTCGCGCACGAAGCCCGGCGGGAAATCGCTGCGAAACTCGCCGTCACGGACCGCGGCCTTGACCACGTCGGCCACGCGCTGGGTGTAGACTTGGTTGAGCGCGAACAGCTGCGTCGCACGGTAGTTGCCGGCCGGGCGGAACTCCTGAAACACCATGCGCGACAGCGCCGGCTCCTTCTTGATGGTGGCGAGATGGTGGTGGACGATGAAGCGCAGCTGGTTCCAGGTGCCCCGCACGCCGGCGAACTGCGCCGAATAGTCGGCGAGGGTCTCCTCGTACCAGTGCTCCGCCACCTTCTCCATCAGGTCGCGCTTGCTGGCGAAGAAGCGATAGATCGACCCCTCGACCACGCCGGCGCGCTCGGCGACCTCCGAGATGAAGGCCTCATGGGCGCCACGCTCGGCGAGGACCGCGCGCGCCGCCCGCATGATGTCCGATACGCGCTTCTCGGCCGGCATTCGCTGCACCGCCCGACGCTGCCTGCTGCCTGCCATCCGCCTTTGCCTCTTCCGGTCCCGCGCCGCCAACTTTATGAAGCGTATTCAGTATATCACGGCAACTCAAACGGTCGGTTCGGCAACGTCACACGTATCGCAGTGCATCGAGCCGCTTCCGCCTTGACAACAATTAATGAAGTCAGTTCAATCGCGCAAGCGATCGGACGTGCGGCAATGCTCCGCCATCAAGAGACCGGCGCTTCGGGGAGGATGTGGGTTTGACCGGCGAGGCGGCGCGGCTCCTGCCATCTTCTGCGGCCTCGCCCGGCGGCACGGAGGTCGCCCTGGCCTGCGCCGGGATCGAGCGCTCCTTCGGGGGCCTGCGCGCGCTCAAGGGCGTCGACCTGGAGGTCAGGCGCGGCGAGATCTTCGGCCTGGTCGGGCCGAACGGCTCCGGCAAGACCACCATGGTCAACGTCATGACCGGTTTCTACCCGCCGAACCGCGGCAGCGTCAGGCTGTTCGGCCGCGACATCACCGGCACCGCGCCCCACGCCATCGCCCGGCTCGGCGTCGCCCGCACCTTCCAGAACCTCGCGCTGTTCAAGGGGCTCAGCGTTCTCGACAACATCCTGCTCGGGCGCCACGTCCACATGCGCCCCGGCGCGCTGGCCTCGCTGTTCTACTGGACATGGGCCGAGCGCGAGGAGTTCGCCCACCGGCGCATCGTCGAGGAAATCATCGACTTCATGCAGTTGCAGGACATTCGCGACGAGCCGGTCGAGACCATCCCGATGGGCCTGCAGAAGCGGGTCGAGCTGGCGCGGGCGCTCGCCGCCGAGCCGAGCTTCCTCATTCTCGACGAGCCGATGGCCGGCATGAACCAGGAGGAGAAGGAGTACATCGCCCGCTTCATTCTCGACGCGCGCGACGAGCGCGACGTCACCGTGTTCCTGATCGAGCACCACATGGACGTCGTCACCGCGATCTGCGACCGCATCATGGTGCTGAGCTACGGCGAGGTGATCGCCGAGGGCGAGCCGCGCGCCGCGATGGCCGATCCGAAGGTGATCGAGGCCTATCTCGGCCACCGCGCAGCGTCCCGCCACGCCGGGGCGCGGCCATGAACGCGCTGGGCGCCGCCGCGGCGTTCGAGTCCCGGAGAGCGGCGCCGGCCGGTCCAGCGACGCTGATCGCCGCTCTGGCGCGCAACGCCGCCGAGGAGCCGGCGCGCGTCGGCTTCCGCGAGCGCGAGTACGGCATCTGGCGGGAATGGCGCTGGCGCGAGGTACTCGACGAGGTGCTCGCGCTCGCCGCCGGGTTCGAGGCGATCGGTCTGCGGCCCGACGAGGCGCTGATCGTGATCGGCGACAACCGGGCGCGGCTGTATTTCACCATGCTGGCCGCCATGGCGCTGCGCGCCTTTCCCGCGCCTCTGTTCCCCGACACCCCGGTCGAGCAGCTGACCGCCTACATCCACCACGGCGCGCCGCGGCTCGCGCTGGCGGAAGACCAGGAGCAGGTCGACAAGCTGATCGCGCTGCGCGAGCGCACCGGCCGGCCCGAGACCATCGTCTATGACGACCCCCGCGGCATCGGCGCCTACGATGCCGACGGGCTGATGCCGCTCGACGAGGTGGTCGCGCGCGGCCGCCAGCGGCTCGCCGAGACCCCCGGCCGTCGCGAGGAGCTGATCGCGCGCGCCGGACCCGACGACATCGCCGCGCTGCTGTACTCTTCCGGCACCACGGGCGCCCCCAAGGGAATTCCACTCCGCCACCGCAACGTGGTCGGCGGCGTCGCCAACGCCACCCTCGGCGGCTATTTCCGCCGGCACGAGCAGCTGTTCGCCTACCTGCCGACGGCCTGGGTCGGCGACTTCGTGTTCACGGTCGCGGGGGGCGTGCTGCTGCAGGCCACGGTGAACATTCCCGAGCGGCAGGAGACCGCCCTGCACGACCTGCGCGAGATCGCGCCGACCTTCTATCTCGCCGCCCCGCGCGCCTGGGACAACATGCTGACGCGGGTGCAGGTCGGCATCGCCGATTCCACGCCGCTCAAGCGGCGCCTGTTCGACCTGTTCATGCCGCGCGCCATCGTCGTCGAGCGCAAGCGGCTGGCCGGCGGCGCGCCGTCGTGGGTCGACCGCGTGGTGCTGGCGCTCGGCGAGCTGCTGGTCTACGGCCCGATCAAGGACTTCCTCGGGCTGTCGCGCGCCGAGCGCGCGTTCACCGGCGGCGAGGCCATGGGCGAGGACACGTTCCTGTTCTTCCGCGCGCTCGGCATCAAGCTGAAGCAGTTCTACGGCCAGACCGAGACCTCGGCGCTGTCCGCGGCGCAGACCGAGGGCCACGTCAAGCTCCACACCGTCGGCCCCGCCATGCCCGGCGTCGACATCCGCATCGACGACAGTGGCGAGATCCAGATCCGCTCGGTCTCCGTGATCGACGGCTATTTCGACGACCCCGCCGCGACCGCGCAGGCGTTCACCGACGGCTGGCTACGCACCGGCGACGCCGGCTACCTCGAGGACGACGGCTCGCTGGTGGTGCTGGGGCGCGTCGGCGAGGTGGTGCGCACCGCCGCCGGCGAGCGTTTCATTCCCAATTTCATCGAGAACCGCCTGAAATTCTCGCCGTTCGTGCGCAACGTCGCAGTGATCGGCGCCGGCCGCGCCGAATTGACGGCGATCATCTGCGTCGACTTCGATGCCGTGGGCCACTGGGCGGAACAGCGCGCCCTCGCCTACGGCTCCTACGCCGACCTGTCGCAGCTGCGCGAGGTGCAGGCGCTGGTCGCTGGCGTCGTCGCCCATGTCAACGCGACCCAGCCGCCCGCGCTGCGGGTTCGCCGCTTCGTTACGCTCCACAAGGATTTCGACGCCGACGACGGCGAGATCACCCGTACCCGCAAGCTGCGGCGCAACGTCATCGAGGCCACCTACGCCCCGCTGATCGAGGCGATGTATGGCGGCGCCGGCGAGGTCGCGTTCGACGCCCCCATTCTCTACGAGGACGGCCGGCGCGGCGCGGTGCGGCGCACGCTCAGGATCTGCGAGGTCGCCGCGTGATGGATTCGGCCCTGCTCCTCGAACTGTCGATCAACGGCGCCTGCACCGGCATGATGTACGCGCTGGTCGCCGCCGGCATCGTGCTGATCTACAAGACTTCGGGCGTCGCCAACCTCGCCCAGGGCGCGCTCGCCATGACCGGCGCCTATGTCGCCTGGATCGCCAGCACCCTGGTCGGGCTGCCGATGTGGATCGGCGCGCCGCTGGCGGCGCTGGTGATGTTCGGCGTCGGCGCCCTGATCGAACGCCTCGCCATGCGGCGCATGATCGGCCAGCCGCTGATCATGGCGATCATGCTCACCATGGGCCTCGAGATCATGCTGCGCGGGGTGATGCCCGGGCTGCTCGGCGGCACCGTCAAGAAGATCGACATCGGCATCCCGAACGCGCCGATCATCGCCGGCGACATCCTGATCAACCGCACCCTGCTGATCGGTGGCGGCGTTTCCTTCGCCATGATCGTGGCCTCGATCCTGTTCTTCAACTCCCGGCTCGGCGTGGTGATGCGCGCGGTCTCCGACGACCAGACCGCGTCGTGGTCGGTCGGCATCCGCGTCGAGCGCGCCATCGCGGTCGCCTGGGGACTGTCCGCGGTGATGGCGACCACCGCCGGCCTGTTGTGGGGCGCCACCCAGGGCGTCGACTGGTCGCTGTCGCTGCTCCTGGTCAAGGCGCTCGCCATCGCCATCCTCGGCGGCCTGGATTCGCTTCCCGGCGTCCTGATCGCCGGCGTGGCGGTGGGCGTGATTGAAAGCCTCGCCACCGGGATCATCGACCCGGTGATCGGCGGCGGCAGCCGCGAGGTGGTCGCGTCGGCCATCATTCTCGCCACCTTGCTGGTGCGTCCGCACGGCCTGCTCGGCCGCGAACATATCGAGAGGGTGTGATGTTCTACCGCCGCGCCGGCATCCGTCACACCTCCTACCGCAGCGAACGACGGCTGTGGCCGCTGCCGTTCGACCGCGGCCTGGTGGCGGCGGTCGTCGTGCTGCTGCTGGTCGCGCCGCTGGTGGTGGAACGGCTCTACTTGATCGGCTACCTGATGCCGTGGATCATCTGGTCGACGGCGGCGCTCGGCCTCAACTTCCTGATGGGCGGCGCCGGCCAGATCCACCTCGGCTACGGCGCGATCATCGCCATCGGCGCCTACGCCTCCACCCACCTGGCGCGCGCCGGGGTCCCGTTCGAGATCGCCGCGCTCGGGGGCGGACTCGCCTCCGCCGTGATCGGATCGGCATTCGGCGCCACCGCGCTGCGCGTCAAGGGGCTGTACCTCGCCATGGCGACGCTCGCCATGCAGTCGGTGGTCGACTTCCTCATCACCCATGTTCCATGGATCAGCGGCGGCGGCCAGGCGACGCTGACCGTGCCGCCCGCGCGCTTCCTCGGCGCTGACCTGAGGGTCGACCTCGCCGCCTACTATGTCGCGCTATCGGTCTGCGCGGTGGTCACGCTGTTCGTGCTCAATGTCGGGCGCTCGTCGTTCGGCCGCGCGCTCGCGGCGGTGCGCGAGAAGGACTATGCCGCCGCCGTCATCGGCGTCGATCCGTTCCGCTACAAGCTCCTGGCGTTCTGGGTCTCGTCCTTCATCGGCGGCGTCGCCGGCGCGGTTCTGGCCTTCTGCTACTACCGCGCGATTTCGCCGGACCAGTTCCACCTCGATCTCTCGATCCAGCTGGTCGCCATGGTGATCGTCGGCGGGCTCGGCAGCGTGCTCGGCCCGTTCTTCGGCGCGGCGCTGATCCTGTTCGCACCGATCCTGCTCAACCAGGCGGTCGGCGCGCTGGCCGCGGCGTTCGGCCTCGGCATCTCGGCCGACCTGCGAGCGCACCTGCCGCTGGTGCTCTACGGCGCGCTGATCATGGGCTTCCTGCTGGCCGAACCGCTCGGCCTCGCCAAGATCTACGACAACGTCCGCAAGTACTTCCTGGTCTGGCCGTTCCGCCACGCACCACGATGAAAAAGAAGGGCGACACTCGCCCACAACGGGAGGAGAAGAGCATGAAGCGCAGAACGTTTCTCACCGCCGCCGGTGCCGCCATGGTCGGCATGCAGTTTCCGATCCGCCTCGCCTCCGCGCAGGAGAAGGTGATCCGGTTCGCGATGCCGCAGGATTTCACGCGCGTCTATACCTTCGTGACCGTCGAGTACAGCCAGGGCCAGCGCGACTACATCTCGATGGTCAACGCCAAGGGCGGCGTCAACGGCTACCAGATCCTCGCCGACGTCACCGACCACGCCAACGACCTGCCGCGCGCGCTGGAGGCCTACGAGCGCGCCAAGGCGCAAGGCGCCCTGCTGGTCGATCCGCTCTCCACCCCGGTCGCCCGCGCGCTGGTGCCCCGCGCCACCGCCGACAAGATCAACCTGATCACCGCGTTCTCCGGCCGCAGCGACGCCGCCGACGGCGAGACCTTTCCCTTCGTCTTCCCGATGTCGCCCAACTACTGGACCCAGGCCGGCCTGCTGATCGACTTCTTCCGCCAGCAGGACGGCGACCTCAAGGGCAAGAAGATCTGCTTCGTGCACATCGACACGCCGTTCGGGAAAGAACCGATTCCGGTTCTGGAAGCGCTCGCCGCCAAGCAGGGTTTCACGGTCCAGGCTTTCCCCTATACGCCGCCCGGCAACGACCAGTCGGCGATCTGGCCGCAGGTGCGCCGCGCCAAGCCCGACTGGGTGGTGTTCTGGGGCGCCGGCGTCGGGCAAACGGTCGCCCTGACCGAGGCGATCCGCAACGGGATTCCCATGAACCGGGTATCGTCGAGCGTCTGGCTGTCCGAATCCGACATGGATGTGGTCGGCCGCGCCCAGGCGGCCGGCGTCATCAAGCTCGAGCCCTGCGCCTCCGGACGGTCGCCCAAGCTGATCCAGGACATCATCAAGACCGTGATCGAGCCCGGCAAGGGCGCCGGCGACAAGGCCAAGGTCGGCACTGCCTACTACAACTACGGGGTCATGATGGCCGCCCTCATGGTCGAGGGCGTGCGCAAGGCGTTCGAGAAGGCGCCGAACGGCCCGATCGACGGTCCCTGGCTGAACGCCGGATTGACGTCGATTTCGAACTTCGAGGCCGAGGGATTGATCCCGCCAACCACCGTGACGACAACAGATCACCAGGGCGGCGGCCGATGCCGGATCGCGCGCTGGGACGGCGCCAAATTCGCGCCCGCCACCGACTGGTTCTCCGCCAACCAGGACGTGGTCTGGGCCGAGATCAAGAAATCCACCGACGCGTTCAAGGCCTCGGGCAAGTAGCCCGCGAACCCGGAGCGCAGATGTCGCTGCTGACGCTGAACAACATCGAGGTGGTCTACGACCGCGTGTTTCTCGCGGTCAAGGGCATCTCGATCGAGGTGCCGCCATCCGGCCTGGTGGCGCTGCTCGGCGCCAACGGCGCCGGCAAGAGCACGGTGCTGAAGGCGATCAGCGGGCTCCTGCGCGCCGAGCGCGGCGAGGTCTCGCGCGGCAATGCCAGCTTTGCCGGCGAGGACGTGCTCGCGCTCGCCCCGCCGGAGCGGGTGCGCCGCGGGCTGGTCCATGTGCTCGAGGGCCGGCGCGTGTTCGAGCACCTGTCGCCGGCGGAGAACCTGCTGGCAGCGACCACCATGCACCGCGACCGCGCCCGCGTGGCGCGGCGCCTCGACGAGATGTTCACCCTGTTCCCGCGCCTTGCCGAGCGCGCCAACTCCAAGGCCGGATACCTGTCGGGCGGCGAGCAGCAGATGCTGGCGATTGCACGTGCGCTGATGACCGAGCCGAAGCTGATCCTGCTGGACGAGCCGAGCCTGGGGCTGGCGCCGTTCCTGGTCGACGAGATCTTCGACATCGTGCGCCGGATCAACGCCGAGGCCGGGGTCGCGGTGCTGCTGGTCGAGCAGAACGCGGTGGCGGCGCTCGACCTCGTGCAGTCCGCCTACCTGATCGAGCAGGGCCGCATCGTCATGAGCGGCAGCGCCGAGATGCTGCGCGCCAATCCCGACATTCAGGAGGCCTACCTCGCCGGCGGCAAGGCGGTCGACTACCACGCGGTGAAGCACTATCGCCGCCGCAAGCGCTGGCTGGCGTAGGCTGCAACCCGCGCATATTTGACGACATCGGGAGGAACGCATGGCCGAATACGACGACATCTCTTACCGGATCGACGGCGCCGTCGCACGCATCACCGTCGAGCGGCCGGAGCGTCTCAATGCCTATCGAGACCAGACCGCGGATGAACTGGTCGACGCGTTGCGCCGCGCCGAGGCGGACGCCTCGATCCGCGTCGCGATCCTGACCGGCGCAGGCCGCGCCTTCGGCGCCGGCTACGATCTTTCGACGATCGATCCCGGCGCGCCCCCTGACCTGGATCGTGTGCTCGACGTCCACTTCAATCCGCTGATCCGCCTGATGCGCGCGACCCGCCTGCCGATCGTCACGAAGATCAACGGGCCCTGCGCGGGCGCCTCGGTCGGCGTCGCGCTGGCCGGCGACATCGTCGTCGCCGCACGCTCGGCCTATTTCTACGAGCCGTTCGTCGGCATCGCGCTGGTGCCCGATGCTGGCAACACCCTGTTTCTGCCGCGACTCGCGGGCCGCGTGCGCGCGGCGCCGCCCATGCTGCTCGGCGACCGCATCAGTGCCGAAGAGGCGCGCGACTGGGGCCTGGTCTGGCGCGTGTTCGACGACGACACCCTGACCGCGGAGACCGACGCCATCGCGGCGCGGCTCGCCGAGCGGCCGTCAGCCGCGATCGCCGCGACCAAAAGGCTGATTGCCGCCGCGAGCGACGCCGCGCTCGACCAACAGCTCGACCTGGAACGCGATCTCCAGGGCGAAGCCGGCCGCTCGCCCGACATGAAGGCGGCTGTTGCCGCCTTTTTCGCAAGCCGCAAGCGTTAGTCTGGTCATCGAAGTCTCGGCCGCACGCTTCGGACGGCGGCCCCTATTGGCGATGCTGCCCGATACTTTCGAAGATCTCGACGCGGAGCTGATTGAAGGTCCCGCTGGTCACCACGCTCATCGTGCGCGGCCGCGGCAGGGGCACCTGCAATTCGGTCGTAATCCGTCCCGGGCGGGCCGACATCACGTAGACCACGTCAGCCAGGAAGATGGCTTCGTCGATGTCGTGGGTGATGAACATCACCGTCTTGCGGTACTTTTCCCACACGTCGAGCAGCAGTTGCTGCATCTGCAATCGGGTCTGGGCGTCGAGCGCGCCGAACGGCTCGTCCATCAGAAGGACTTCTGGCCGCATCAGCAGGGCGCGCGCGATTCCGACCCGCTGCCGCATGCCTCCCGACAACTGATCCGGCATATGCCTTTCAAAGCCCGTGAGACCGACCGCCGCGAGGAGCTCCTCGGCCAAGGGTTGATAGTGCTGGCGCGGCGCTCCCTTGAGACGAGCGCTGAACGTGACGTTGTCGAACACGTTCAGCCAGGGAAACAGGTTCGCCTCCTGAAAGACCACGGCCCGCTCCGGACCCGGGGCGACGACCGGCTTTCCGAACACCGTGACGGAACCATGGGATGCGCTTTCAAACCCTGCGACCAGGTTCAGAAGCGTCGACTTGCCGCATCCGGACGGACCCAGGATCGCCGCGAACCGGCCTTCCGCCAGCTGGAGGTTGATGTCCGAGACGGCAGCGACCGGCCGGTCGCCTCCGTAGATCTTGGTGAGCTTGCGCAAGTCGATTTTTCGCTCAAGCTCGCTGTCGACGGTCTCGACTCGTGGCATTCCGGTCTCCCTCAGCGTGAGTTGTCGTTCTTCCAGTGAAGGACCCTTCTCTCGACCGCCAAGATCAGGCGATCCGACAGAAAGCCGAGCAATCCGATGACGGCCATGTCACCCAGCACGATCTCCATGCGCCCTATGTAGTAGGCATCCCACAACACGTAGCCCAGCCCCGACTTGACGGCCACCATCTCGGCAATGACCACGGCGGTCCAGGCGACGCCGGCGCCGAGCCGCAAGCCGACAAATATCGCGGGCAACGCGCTCGGAACAATGACTCGCAGCATGATCTGCCTCGGCGTCGCCCCCATCATGAGGGCCGCACGGACGAGCTGCCTGTTGATGTCCCGAGCCCCCATCACACTGTTGACGACGATCGGATAGAATGCTCCCAAGGCAATGAGCGAGATTGCGCTCGCGGCACCGACCCCGAACAGCGTGAGCGACACCGGCATCCACGCCGTGATCGGTATCGGCCTCATCGCCTGTATCAGCGGGTCCAAGGTCCGCGCAAAGCCGCGGTTGAATCCGATCATCAGGCCGCCGGGAACGCCCAGGCAGATGGCCAGCGCGTAGCCCTCGGCGACGCGCTCTCCGGAGTTGAAGATATTTGCAATCAAGGTGCCGCTGTAGGCGTTCATTCCGCTGCCGGCCGTACCGAACGCCCAGAACCATAGCCCGGTCGCGATTCCGGCAGGTGACGACAGCAGGCCCGACGGCACGGCTCCGCTCCTCACGGCCAGTTCCCAGCCGATCAGGATGACTGCCGGAACGAAAAGCGGCTGAAGCCGCCGTCCGATTCGCGCCCACGTCAGCACTTCCCGGGATCCCGCGCCGGTGTTGGCCAAGACAGCGCCGGCCGGTCCGGCGCTCAAGCGCTCGTTCAGTTCAGTCATGGCGCCCCCTCGTCACTTGGCGGTGGAGGCGGCACGATCGCGCCGCATGCCCACGAACAGGCTTTCGTCGAACAGGGACCGGGCCCGTTCGGAGACATCAGTCAGGAGGATGCCGAGGTCGTACATCACCTTGGCATGGCGCGCGACCTGGTCCGCCGTGAGGACGCCACCCAACGTCAGATTCTCAGTCATGCTCGTCGCGAGCCTCTCGTCGACCTTGGCGTGCTCTTCCATCGTCTTCACCAGCAGCGCGCGGTCCCCGGCGAGATCGTTCTGCGCGGCGAGGTAGGCCCACGCGAAACGCTTCATCGCCTCGGGCTTGTCATTCAACGCGGCGCGGGACGCCGCAATCATCCCGATCTCCGGTCCGGTCCCTCCGGCATCGGCGAAGTCGAGGTTCTTCGACCAATATCCGATGCCCTCCAGCACGGCCTGGGATTCCGCCGGCTCCCACGTGACGATCGCGTCGACCTCGCCACGCCGCAGCGCCTGAAGCGAATTTTGCTGGCTGCCCTGGATATTGGTCACCGTCAGGCTGCCATACGGAATGCCCTCGTCGAGGAGTTTCGCCGAAAACCGGACCCAGGTATCCGATCCCGTGGGCAGACCCAGGCGCTTTGAACAGAGGTCCTGCCAGTCCTTGATCTCGACGCCAACCTTGGCAACCACCCAACGGTGCGCGGAACCAAGCCCGGTAAGCCCGACGATATTGGTCACCCCTTGGGTGAGAGAAATCGCGATATCCCCGGGTCCCAACGTCCCGACGTCGATCGACCCGGATGCCAGGGCCGTTCGAGCGTCCGCGTATCTGACGAATTCGATCAGCTCCGCGTCGACGTTCAGGTCCTTCAGAATCTGCAGCGCGCGCTGGACAACCACCGTGTACGAGATCCGGAGAACGCCGATCCTGAGCTTCTGCCGCGTGGACAGCGGCGCGGGACGGTCGATCAGCGGGACGATCGCCCCGCCGGCTGCGCTCGCGCATGTTGGCTGCAGCAGAGCGACACCGCCCAAAGCGGCGAGGATGAGGAGCATTCCAGTCCGTATCGCGCAACGTTTGGTGGAGCGCTGCAACACGCGCCGTATCATGCGACGTCCCTTTCGATCCAAGCCCAAAGTGAGTGCAGCCCCTTGGACTGCACAGGATCGAAGCACCGCGGATGGCTGCGGTTATAGGATGTTCTTGCGTAAGCGAATGATCGTCGCCGCCGGAACCGCGAACCTCCCGCGACATTGCCGAGCCAGACTGCTGGCGGAATAGGCAATCCAGCCACCTTCGATGGCTCATCCTGCGACCATGCCGCGATTGCCGTCTTCGCCGACCCGCCGTCAAATCGATTGCGGCGCGCGTTTTCTTCCGCGAAAATGCCTGATTGGACACCGATCCCGGCCACGCAGCGACAAAGTCCACTCCCCGTGCCGATGGGGCTTAGTGGCACGTTCCTTGCTAAATTCGCTCGGTGACCAGGGAGTCGGCAAGATGGCACTGAGCGGAACACTCACGATCGTGCGTGAGCTCTCTCCTGCCCCCGCGGAGCTCTATTCCGCCGAGGGCGTCCTCGATTTCACGACCGGGCTTCATTTCCACCCGGAAGTTCAGCTCGTGCTTGTGCTCGAGGGTCAGCGCAAATTCTGTTTCCGGGATCGCGAACTGATTCTGCATGCCGGCGATTGCCTGATCATACCGCCCTACTTTCCCCATCGCGGCATGTCGCTCTCCGATGTTCCGTCGACCTTCAAGTCGCTCTACGTCTCACGGACCTGCGCCGAACAGTTCGTCGAGCTGAAGGCATTCTTCTGCGAGGATCATCCAGCCGTCGTGGTCCACGACGACCGTTTCCCGGATCGCTTTGCCAGGGCCGCCGCGGCGCCGCGAAAGGTCGAACTCGATTCGATCCTTCAGCTGATGACGATCCGGGATCTGAGCAATGCCCGCCGGATTCCTTGCGGGACCGTCGCGCTGGGAACTCCCGCCCGTGCAGCCTTGACACGGGCCCGAACCATGCTGGCGGCGGAGATCGGAGCGCCGCCATCGCTCGACCTCCTCGCGAGAAAGGTCGGCATCAGCAAGTTTCATCTCACGCGCCAGTTTTCCAGGCTCTACGGCATGTCGCCCTACGCGTTCAATCTGCGCTGCCGCTTGAACGAAGCGAAAGCGCTGCTGGCCAAGGGCGACACGGTCAGCGCCGTCGCCAACGATCTCGGGTTCTTCGACCAGAGCCACTTCGGCCTGCATTTCCGGCGCGTCATGGGATTGACCCCGGCCACGTACCAGAAAAAGCTCAGTTAGAGTCCGAACGGCCGCGGCGCGCAAGCGCGCGCTGTGTTCGCCTGCCGGCCGACGCCGGCGGCGAATCCCGCCTGCATCCTCAGAACGCCAGCGCCGAGGCGGGGAAGATTTCGGACTTCGTTCCTCGCGGATCGCAGCCGGCTTCGAGCATGCCGCTGTCGGGATCGCGCGCGGCGGCGCAGATGAATCCCTCGCTCCAGTCGGGCGCGACGTCGACATCGTGACCCAGCGCCTTCAGCTCCGCCAATACGTGCGGTCCGATCCTCGGCTCGACCCTGACCCGGTTGAGGAAGAAGTCATGCGGCGCGAACAACCCGGGAAAATGCTCGCTGCTGAACTTCGGGGCTTCAATGGCCTCCTGCAGCGACATGCCGAATACGACGCGATTGAGGAAGAACTGCAACTGCCATTGATCCTGCTGATCGCCGCCCATGCTGCCGAACGCCATCCAGGCCTTGCCGTCCTTCATGGCTAGGGACGGGCTGATCGTGGTCCGGGGCTGCTTGAACGGGGCCACGACGTTGGGATGGTTGCAAGGCTCCAGGTAGCAATTGGACAGACGGACCGACAGCGGAAAGCCGAGGGAGGAGATCACCTCGCTGGACCTGATCCAGCCGCCGCTCGGCGTGAATGCCGCGGTAAAGCCCTCGTTGTCGACGGCGTCGACGTGGACCGTTCCCGGTCCCCACGACGCGCCGCCGATCCGCTCGGATCGCGGCAGCAGCGCCTCGTTTCCGAACGGGTGGCCCGGCCTTATCTCTCCAACCGCCCGCGGCTCGATCAGGCCGGACCTTGCCTTGCCGTACCCGTCCGACAGCAGGACATGCATGGGGACCTGGATCTGCGTCGGGTCACCGTAGAACTGCTCACGATCGGCGAACGCCAGCTTGACCGCCTCGATGACGACATGGAGATACTTCGCCGTGTTGTGACCCAACCTCCGCAGATCGTAGTTCTTCAGGATCGTCAGCGACTGCAGCAGTGCCGGCCCCTGATTCCATGGACCGCATTTATGGAGCTCGTATCCGCCGAATTCGATGCTGACGCTCTTCTCGATCGGCACCTCGTACCGTTCGAAGTCGGATCGCTCCAGCAGTCCGCCGCGCTCCTTCGCGTGCCTGACGATTTCCGACGCGATGTCGCCGCGGTAAAATTCCATGAACACGGCGCGCAGCCCCGCAACCCGATCCGACCCGCGCCTGTTCTCGGCCTCGACGAGGTGGGTGTAAGTGTTAGCCAAAGCCGGATTGCGGATCAGCTGACCTTCCGCGGGGACCTTGCCGTCCGGCAGGTAGACCGCAGCGGTGGCCGGCCAGTCGTCCCTGAATTTCACGACATTGTCGAGAACGCCGAACTTGTGCTGTCGAACGAGGCCCGCATGGGCGGGAAAACCGAACCTCGCGAGTTCGATCGCACGCGCGCTGACGTCCTCGAAACGAAGCCGCCCGAAGCGGATCATGGCTTCGACGATCGCGCCGAGAGCTCCGGGCACACCGGCGGCCAGCACGCCTTCGGAAGGTATCTGCGAATATCCGAGCTCCCTGAACGCCTCCGGCGTCGCCCTTCCCGGCGCCGCCATGTTTCCGTTGATGCACGCCACCTCGGACGAGCCCGGCCGTGACACCAGAATCGGCATCTCGCCGCCGATCGAATGCATCTGCTGGTTGACGACGCCCTCGACGAGTGCCGCCGCGCACGCCGCGTCCACGGCGTTGCCGCCGGAGCGGAGCACATCGATCCCCGCCATCGTCGCGAGATAGTGCTCCGACGCGACGGCGCCCTGCCGCCCGAACATTCGCGGGTAGAATGTGACGTCGTCGGTCGGAGCGGCGCGAAACGTCCGCGTACTGTTCATGTTCATTTTTGCGTTGACCATTCCGAATTGGAGAGGCAACCAATCGGCGGGCCGTTACGACCCGCCGCGGCGCGCGTTTCAGGAGACCCGGCCGGCGATCGGCCGGGCGGGCATCGGGCGAGAAGGTGACCAGGCGCCGAGCGCCGGCCGGCAGGTCTCAGGCCGCCACCGGCTCGAAATAACTGTCGTCGAGCAGCATATCCTCGAAAAATGCGCCGAAGCCGCGCTCGGCGTGTCGAATGTGCATCTCGAGAACCCACAGCAATGGAGCGGGCTTGAAGTCGACGTCGGCGAGCGGACCGTCGTAGACGGCCGCGTGCGGAAAATCCGAGAGACGGTGTCCGGAGAGATCCAGATTGAGCTCCCACCCCATTTTCCGCGCTTCCTGCGTGGCGAACTCGTAGAGCGCCTTCCCGCTCATGCCGGTCGTGGACCACCTGTTGCGGACCGTATGGAACAGCCGTTTGACGTCGATCGAAGCGGCTTTCATCTCGGCGTCGCTGCCGACGACGAACGTCTCGCCGCCGTCGCCTTCCCAGTCCTTCCAGACCGGGCCGATGTCGATGAAGAAGATGTCGTTGCCGCGCAGCCTCACACCCGGCTCCGACGGCGCGCCGAAGGTCTTGAGGGTGTTGCTGCCGAAGCGAACGTGGATGTCGTGCCAGCCCCGGAGCATGTCCCGCTCCGCCAGCATGTCGCGCACCATCTCGACGGCATCCTCCTCGAGCATGCCGGGCGCGATTTGCGCGGCGATGTCGTGGATGGTATCGCGCACCTTTCCGCGAACAAACAGCATCTGCTCGCGAACGAATTTCGCGCCGACGGCCTCGAGGGGCGATGGGGGGCTATCCGCCGCGGTGAATTCCATGTCGAAATCCTTCCTGTTGGGTGATGGGAGCTGGTGACAGACGAATGCCATCGTGTTCGGGCGCGGCGCGAACCTGGCAGGCAAGTCGATGGCCGGCCGACGGCGACGGCAGCACGCCCAGCAGCCGGCTCTCGGCCCGTCCCGGCTGCGGCAGCCGATTGATCCAGTCGTCACGAACCGCGATCCTGCACGTGCCGCAGATGGCGCGGCCGCCGCAGATGCCGGACAGATTCGCCTCGTCGCGAAGGCTCTCGAGCAGCGACCGGCCCACGTGCCCCGCGACGACGCGCTCACGCCCATCGGGCTGCTCGATCTTGATTTCGATCAGGCCGCCGTCGATGCCGCCGGAGGATGAGCCGAAGCTCTCTTCGGCAATCCGAGCGGGATCGAAACCCGCATCCGACGCGGCCGTCCTGCACGCCTGCATGAACCCTTCAGGGCCGCACAGATTGACGTCGCCATCGTGACCGCCGAGCAATTCGCGAACCAGGCCCATCGGACTTCCCCGGGCGCCGGTGTACCAGGGATGGTAGCTGAGTTGCCCGCCATAGCGCCGGGCCAGACGCTCGAAATCCGCGGCAAAGATTGCATCCGAAGCCGTCCGATCGACGTGCAGCAGCGTCACATCCCGACCGGCATGCAACGCCGTCCGCAGCTGCGACATGACGGGCGTGACGCCGCTGCCGCCCGCCAGAAACACCACCCGGCGGCCGCCCGGCTGCAGGGTGAACGTTCCCCCCGGATCCGAGACCTCGACCGACATGCCCACCGCGAGATGCGCCAGCGCCCAGGACGAGACCACTCCGGTGGGGTTGCGCTTGATCGTTATTCGGGGCGGCTCGCTCAGAGCACAGTTCGACAGCGAGAATATTCTTTCGTACGTCCGGCCCTCGATCCCCGCCCGCATTCTGACGTGCTGTCCTGCAATATGTACCCACGGCGGCCCTGCGACGTCGAGATCGAACGAGCTCGCGGTCGGTGTCTCGACCACGACCCGCCTGATCGTCGCGGCTCGGAATTCCGCCGGCCGAACGCCACGATCGGGGCATGTCATGTCCGCGGCGTCCCGCGAAGTGAAAGCCGGCTCTGATTGCCGGCCACCGCATGATGGTCGCGCAGGTTGCATGTGAGAGACTCTTCCGCATGTGACTTCGCATGACTGCCCCGATCAGATCGGGCGCAGTCATCGAACGGCCGCGTTCAGCTGCGCCAAGCTCTCAGCAAGACGGCATCCAGGCTAGGAAGTTCTTGCCTTTGCCCCGCCGGGCCAATGCCGGCCGAGCGCAGTTGCGGGCGCTTGATGTGGAAGGGTGACGGCAATCGACGACGGCCTGACCGCGGAGACCTACGCCAAAGCCACGCAGTTCGCCCCGCGTCCCTCAGCGGCGAGCGCGGCGACCAAACGGCTGATGTCGCGAGCGGAGCGCGTTGAACCGGCTGTCGCCGGTCGAGGACAGAATGCGGTGGCGCTCTCCCGCAAAGCGGTCATTGAGCCTGAACCAGTTCGCTGGGCGTCTCACGCGAGCGAAACTGCATCTCCCCGCTGGATAAGTCCCGCAGACAACACCGTCGCATAGGCGCCGAGGCACGGAAATTTTCCCGGTCCCAGCAGCGGAAATTCCACCTTGTTCAGCCTGGTCACGGCGCTCACGGCAGCCGGCGAAGCAGGCAAGTCGCCGTGCGCCAGCAACGGCACCGCGCAGCGCGGCGTCGGGGCGATGATCTCGAGCTCGACGGATCGACCAATCCGGATGCGGCGGCCGACCCATTGGTTTTCCGCAAATGCCGTCGCGGATGTCGTTTCGATCACCAGATTCGGCCGGTACCGCTCCGCCGCAATGGACGCCTCAGGCGCGAAGCCGGAGATGGCGTCAAGCGACGCCGCCGTGACGAGATGAATGGGCGCGAAGTCGAAGAAACCGCCGTCCGGCGCCGCGGCGCCGATCGCGAGCACATCCTGCGTGACGGCTTCGTCCATGCCCTGCTCCAGGACCTCGTCCGGCCGGGCGCGGTTCAATTCCACCCCGGCTGGCCTGGTCTCGATCAGCTTCACGCTTCGACCGAGAAGTCGCGACAGCCACGCTCCGAAATCGGCGTCGAGGTGGTCCCGTTGTCCACCCGCCGCATGGGACACCACGATGCGTGGCTGCGCCGTCGATGGATCCGTTTTGGCCGCGAACGCCAACATATCCCGCCACAGGTTCGGCTGCTTGGCGCTGGCGATCTTGCCGGTCGCGGTATCGAGCAGCGCGAGCGCGCGGTCGCCCCGAAGGCCGCTCGTGGAGATGGCGCACTCATCGAGAGCTTCCCCCAGGAGCGACTTGATTGGAAAACGCATGATCGCGCCGACCTTGCCGATGTTGGTTGTCAATGGATCTCTCCGCCCTCAGCCACTACTACCACGGCCGATCGCCGTGCAATCCTCGTGCCGCAAGTATCGGGGAACTCGTCACTTCGACCCGGCGCCGGATGGTCGCGCCGCGGAACACACCATGGCTGCAGCGTCTAGCTCCGCCCCCTCCGGCCCCGACGGCCCGGCATCCGATCCTTCGAGGGGGGCAAGCCAAACGCAGCCCGGTAGACCTTCGCAAAATGACTGGCATTGAGGAAGCCGCATTCGGCACCGATTTGAACCACCGGCAGACCGGTCTGCCGCAACAGGACCCGCGCGCGCGCCAGGCGCAGCGAGCCGTAGTGCTGATCGATCGTGACGCCGAGGTGTTTGGCGAACAGCCGCTCGAGTTGGCGAACCGATACATTGGCGGTCCGGGCCAGCGCCTGTCGCGGCAGCGGACTGCTCAATTGCCGCTCCATGGCGCCGATCGCCAGAAGCAGACTCCTGCTGTTGGTTCCGACCCGCTCCGGCAGCGATATCCGCTGGGTGCTGTCGCCGAGGCGCACCGCCGTCTGCAGGTACCAGTCGCTCACCCGCGCGGCCAGCGCCTGACCGTGATCGCGGCGAATGATCGCGTGCATCATGTCGAGGGCGGCGACGCCGCCGCCGCAGGTGAGCCGGCCGCGATCGATCTCGAACAGCGTCCGGGTGGACACGAGGTGCGGAAACGCCTCGGTGAAAGCCGGCAGATGCTCCCAGTGGATGGTGCATCGTACGCCGTCGAGGATCCCGGCCCTCGCCAGGATGAAGGGGCCGCCCGACACGCCTCCGACCGCGCAGCCGGTCCGCGCAAGCCGCCTGAGCCAGGCGATGGCCTTGCCGTCGTCGAACGCCGCCGGATTGCCGCCGGCGCAGACGATCACGGTGTCGAACCGCTCCTTGTCGAAGATGGTGTGATCGGCGGCCACCGACAGGCCGTTCGACGCCACGATCACTGCTGCGCCGGTCGAGACATGAAACCACTGGTACAGCGTCCGCCCGGCGAGAATATTCGCGGCGCGCAGGGGCTCGATCGCCGACGCATAGGACATCAGCGCAAAATCGTCGATCAGCAGAAAGCCGAAGCGGTGCGGCGCAGGCATGACCTTGTCGCAATCAGAACATTGAACGTCGCTTATGGCATATATCCGGTTTCGGTTCCGGGCGAAAGTCGCTCTGTCGAACCGCCCGGTGCCGCTTCATGCGCTATTCACTGCTGTCCCTGCTCGCCAACGCCGTCTCGGGCCACAAGGCCTGGAAACCGCAGTGGCGGGACGCCGCGCCGCAGTCGGCCTACGACGTGGTGATCGTCGGCGGCGGCGGCCACGGGCTGGCAACGGCCTACTATCTGGCCAAGGAACACGGTATCACCAATGTGGCCGTGCTCGAGAAGGGCTGGATCGGCGGCGGCAACGTCGGGCGCAACACCACCATCATCCGCTCCAACTACCTGCTGCACGGCAACATTCCCCTCTACGAGCTGTCGATGCAGCTGTGGGAGAAGCTGGAGCAGGACCTCAACTACAACGCCATGATCAGCCAGCGCGGCGTGCTGAACCTCTTTCACTCGGACGGCCAGCGCGACGCCTATGCGCGCCGCGGCAACGCCATGCGGATTCACGGGGTCGATGCCGAACTGCTCGACCGGGAGGGCGTGCGCAAGCTCTACCCGTTCCTCAATTTCGATGCCGCGCGATTTCCCATTCAGGGCGGCCTGTTGCAGCGGCGCGGCGGCACCGCGCGCCATGACGCGGTTGCGTGGGGCTACGCGCGCGGCGCCAGCGACCGCGGCGTCGACATCGTCCAGAACTGCGAAGTGACCGGGTTCACCATCGCGGACGGCCGCGTGACCGGCGTTCGGACCTCCCGCGGCGAGATTCGCGCCAGGAAGGTTGCGATCGCGGTTGCCGGCAGCAGCTCCCGGGTCGCCGCCATGGCTTCGTTCCGGCTGCCGATCGAGAGCCACGTTCTCCAGGCCTTCGTCTCGGAAGGGCTGAAGCCGATCATTCCGGGCGTCATCACCTTCGGCGCCGGCCACTTCTACATCAGCCAGTCGGACAAGGGCGGCCTGGTGTTCGGGGGCGATATCGACGGCTACAATTCCTATGCCCAACGCGGCAACCTGCCCTGTGTCGAGGATGTCTGCGAGGGCGGCATGGCGCTGATGCCCGCAATCGGCCGGGCGCGGGTGTTGCGCAGCTGGGCAGGGCTCGTGGACATGTCGATGGACGGGTCGCCCATCATCGATCGAGCCCCGGTCGACGGCCTCTTCGTCAACGCTGGATGGTGCTATGGCGGCTTCAAGGCCACGCCCGGATCCGGGTTCGTCTTCGCCCATCTGATTGCGCGCGATGCGCCCCACCCGGCGGCGACTCGGTTCCGGCTGGACCGGTTTCGCACCGGCAACATCATCGACGAAAAGGGCCAGGGCGCCCAACCCAACCTTCATTGAGGCGCCATGCGTATCCCCTGCCCGTTTTGCGGACCACGTGACGCGGCCGAATTCAGCTATCTCGGCGATGCGAGCGTCCGACGCCCCGACAGTTCGGTGCCCGGCGACGGCCTCGACGCGGCCATGCAGGTCTATGTCTACATTCGCGACAATCCGGCGGGCCCGCTGAAGGAGTACTGGTACCACGGCGCCGGTTGCCACAGCTGGCTGGTCGTCGACCGCGATACGCGGACCCACGAGATCACCGGCGCGGCCGAGGCGCATTCCGGAGCCGTGTCATGACGCAAGCGCAGCGACTCGCCGCGGGCGGGCTGGTCGACCGCTCGACCCCGGTGTCCTTCAGCTTCGACGGCAAGCCCTTCACAGGATTCGCCGGCGACACGCTCGCGTCGGCGCTGCTGGCGAACGGCGTGCGGCTGGTCGGCCGGTCGTTCAAATATCATCGTCCGCGGGGAATCTTTTCCGCAGGGCCTGAGGAACCCAACGCGCTGGTCGAGCTGCGCGCCGGAGCGCGGCGCGAACCGAACACCAAGGCGACCTGCGTGGAGCTCTATGACGGCCTGAGTGCCGAAAGCCAGAACCGCTGGCCTTCGCTCGCCTTCGATCTGCACGCCGTCAATCAGTTCGCGAGCCCGCTGCTGGTGGCCGGCTTCTACTACAAGACCTTCATGTGGCCGTCGGCCTTCTGGGAGCGGCTGTACGAACCGGCGATCCGCCGCGCAGCCGGTCTCGGCCGCCTCAGCGGCGAAAGCGACCCCGACAGCTACGAAAAGGCCACGGCGTTCTGCGATCTCCTCGTGATCGGCGCCGGCCCGGCGGGACTTGCCGCGGCTTTGGTCGCCGGACGGGCGGGCGTCCGGGTGATCCTCGCCGAGAGCGATTTCGTGCTCGGGGGGCGGCTGAATTGCGAGACCCACGAGATCGACGGCGCGCCGGGATCGGCGTGGGCGAGGCAGGCCGAGGACGAGCTTGCAACGCTGCCCAACGTCCGCATCATGCGCCGTACGTCGGTGTTCGGTGTCTATGACGGCGAGTGTGGCGCGATCGAACGCGTCGCCGACCACATGCCAGCGCCGCCCGAACATGCGCCGCGCCAGCGATTGTGGAAGATCGTCGCCCGCCAGACCATTCTGGCGACCGGCGCCGTGGAACGCTCGATCGTATTCGGCGGCAACGACAGGCCCGGGGTCATGCTCGGCTCGGCGATGCGGACTTACGTCAACCGCTTCGCCGCCGCGCCGGGGCGGCGTATTGCCGTCTTCACCACCGGCGACGACGGCTGGCGCACCGCCCGCGATCTCAGGACCGCCGGCCTGTCGGTGGAATGCGTCGTCGATACCCGCCACACGATCGCCCCCGACGTCCTGTCGCTGACCGGCGACACCGCCGTGTATCTCGGCAGCCACGTGGTCGACGCGTTCGGCGGTCACGGCCTGAGATCCATTGATATCAGGGACGCTGGAGGGATCCGGAAACGGGTCGCGGTCGACGCGCTCGCCGTCTCGGGCGGCTGGAACCCGGATGTCGCGCTGGCCACGCATCTCGGCGCGAGCCCGACCTGGTCGGACGCCAAGGCGGCGTTCCTGGCGACCGAACCACCCCGGAGCATGGCCCTCGCCGGTGCCGCAGCGGGACATTGGACCCTTGCCGAGGCCCTCCACGACGGAGGAACGCTGGGGATGGACGCCGCGACACGCTACGGCCATCCGCAGCTGGCGCAGCCGCGCTTCCGCACCAGCGACGAGGCCACCGAGGTGCAGGCCTGCTGGCATGTCGGCGGCGCCCGCAGCAAGGCCTTCGTCGACCTCCAGAACGACGTCACCGACAGGGACATTGCGCTGGCGGCGCGGGAGGGCTTCCGGTCGGTCGAACATCTCAAGCGCTACACCACGCTCGGCATGGCAACCGACCAGGGCCGAACGTCGAATGTCGGCGGTCTCGCCATCATGGCCGAACTCACCGGGCGAACGATCGCCGAGACCGGTACCACGCGAGCCCGGCCACCACACATACCGGTCGCGATCGGCGCGTTCGCGGGGCTGCACCGGGACACCCATTTCAAGCCGACCCGGCTCACGTCGGGACATCAATGGGCCACCGGCCAGGGCGCCACCTTTGTCGACGCCGGACAATGGCTGCGGGCGCAATGGTTCGCCCGGCCCGGCGAGACCGACTGGCTGCAGAGCGTGACGCGCGAGGTCCGGACGGTGCGCTCCGCTGTCGGGGTCTGCGATGTCTCGACCCTCGGCAAGATCGCGCTGACGGGGCCGGACGTCGGCACATTCCTCGACCGGATCTACATCAACACGTTCTCGACCCTCGACGTCGGCAAGGTGCGCTACGGCGTGATGCTGCGCGAGGACGGCTTCGTGATGGACGACGGCACGACGGCGCGGCTCGCGCCGGATCACTGGATGATGTCGACCACCACCGCGAACGCCGCCAAGGTGATGCAACACCTGGAGTTCTGTCACCAGGTGCTGTGGCCCGAGCTCGACGTCCAGATGGTGTCGGTGACCGAACAGTGGGCGCAATATGCGGTCGCCGGCCCCCGCTCACGGGCGCTGCTGCAGCAGCTGCTGGGGACTGTCGCCGACCTCTCCAACGAGGCCTTCCCCTATCTCGCCTGCCGGGAATTCCGCTGCGGATCGCTTCCCGTGCGACTCTATCGCATCTCCTTCTCCGGCGAGCTCGCCTATGAAATCGCCGTGCCGGCCAACTACGGCGACGCGCTCGCGCAGGCCCTGATCGACGCCGGCCGCGACCTCGGCGTCGCGCCCTACGGCACGGAAGCGCTGTCGGTGATGCGGATCGAGAAGGGCCATGTCGCCGGCAACGAGATCAACGGCCAGACGATCGCCAGTGACCTCGGGCTCGGCCGGATGATGTCGACCAGGAAGGACTATGTCGGCCGCGTCATGGCCGCGCGCCCCGCGCTGGTGGACTCCAAGCGACCGAGCCTGGTCGGATTGAAGCCGGTCGATCCGGCGGCGCGGCTGCGCGCCGGCGCGCATTTCGTCGCGCGCGGCGTCCCGGCCTCGCCTGAAACGGACGATGGCTACATGACCTCGACGGCGTTCAGCCCGACGCTCGGCCACTGGATCGGGCTCGGCCTGCTCGCCGACGGCCCGCGGCGCACCGGGGAGCGTCTGCGCGCCTACGATCCCGTCCGCGCCGGCGACGTCGACGTCGAGGTCGTGCCGCCGGTGTTCGTCGATCCGAAAGGGGAGCGTCTGCGTGCTTAATCTCGCCAGCAAAAGCGCATTCGCGACGCTGCGGTCGGCGTCTTCCGGCAAGGGCGTGGTCGCGGCTCAAAGGGTCGGCATGGCGGTCGCGACCGTGATGGTTCGACGCGGCAGGGCCGCCGCGCTTGCCGACACGGTCAGGACCCAGTTCGGGATCGAGTTGCCGACCGGACCGCACTGGACCGCCGCGAACGGCACGATGTTCCTCGGCGTCGGGCCCGGCAAATGGCTGGTGATCAACGACGCGCAGAACTCGGCGTTCGTGCAGGAGCTCGAAGACAAGCTCCAGGGACTTGCATCGGTGGTCGAGCAGTCGGGCGGACTTGGCATTCTGCGCCTCACCGGCCCGGCGCTCCACGAAACCCTCGAGAAGGGCGTCCAGATCGACCTCGCGCCGGCCGCCTTCCCGCCGGGCTCCGTCGCCGTCACCAGCATTGCGCACGTCGGCGCAACGCTTTGGAAACTCGACGACGCGCCAATCTTCGAGATCGCCGTGGCCCGCAGTCTGTCGACGAGCTTCTTTCACTGGCTGGACGCATCGGCCTCGGCGCGCGGCCTGTCGACCGACGATCGACCAGACTAACTCTCCATCCATGTCTCGTGCCGAACGGAACCGCATCATGTCCGCCGACATCGTCCTGACCCTCTCCTGCCCCGATCGCCCGGGGATCGTCGCCGACGTCAGCAGGCATCTTTACGAAGCCGGCTGCAACATCCTGGAAGCGCACCAATACAACGATCCCGAAACGGCGCTGTTCTTCATGCGGGTCCGCTTCGCCATCCTCGCAGACAAGCCTCTCGATGCGCTATCCACTGAATTTGCCGACATCGCCACGCGGTTCAAGATGTCCTGGAGCATGCGACGAACGTCCGACCTGAAGCGCGTCGTTCTCATGGTCTCGAAGCTCGATCATTGCCTGGCCGATATCCTCTACCGGTGGCGCACCGGCGAACTGCAGATGACCGTCGCCGGCATCATCGCCAACCACCCCCGCGAGACCTACGGGTATCTCGATCTCGACGGCATCCCGTTCCACTACCTGCCAATCTCGAAAACCACGAAGATGGAACAGGAGACGCAGGTTTGGGACGTGATCCAGCAGGCCGGCGCGGATCTCGTCGTGCTCGCCCGCTACATGCAGATCCTGTCGGACGGGCTCGCCGCCAAGCTCTCCGGAAAGTGCATCAACATTCACCACTCCTTCCTGCCGGGCTTCAAGGGCGCCAAGCCCTATCACCAGGCCCACGTCCGCGGCGTCAAGCTGATCGGGGCGACCGCGCATTACGTCACCGCCGACCTCGACGAAGGTCCGATCATCGAACAGGACGTCGAGCGCATCAGCCACCAGGACACGCCGGACGATCTCATCCGCAAGGGACGGGAAATCGAGCGCCGGGTGCTGGCGCGCGCCATCGCCTGGCACCTCAGCGACCGTGTCATCACCAACGGCGCGAAGACCGTCGTCTTCAAGGACTGAGCCGCCGCCCCACCCGAGCCCCTCCGCCGGCCGTCATTTGCGGCGCCGCGCCAGATCGACACCAAGGGTCGAGCAGGCCGCGACGTGAAATGCCGCCTCGATGCCCCGGCCGAGCGCGCCACCATCGGGCGCCAGCAGCCGCATCACCATGCCGGCCTGGTTCGGCGCCACCGACGCGCCGGCCAGACAGCCGCAGCGGTCCGCCGCGTTCTCGAACTCTTCCGGACCAGGCAGACGATCAGGGCGCGCCACGATAAATACCGTCGCGGCGGCATTCATGCCGCCCAGCGCGCCACTGCGCATCGCCATCTCGTCGCCGTCGACGCTGCCGTGGTCCGAGACCAGAAGCCGGCCATCGGGCCGCAGGATCCGCGTCGAAGCCGAGTAACGCGCGAAGGCCCGGTCGCGCTCGCGCGGATCGTGAACGGCAAATCCATCCGCCAGGATCAGCACGCCGTCCTCGGCAACGCTGGCCGTCGCGCCCAGCGACAGCCGGGCGCCGGGAAACATAATGTAGGGGTCGTTCACGATCGCGCAGAAGGCGCCGGCGCCGACCGTCACGGTGAGCCGCTGGATCGCGCCGGTGCCGCGCCCGTCATGAACCACGGTCGATGCCTGGGTGGTGATGTTGACGGCGGCGTTGGCGTCCACAGCGACGTCGAGCCCGAGCCGATCGTCGGCATAGACACCACCCGACGCCGATTGCAGGTAGAGCGTCAGCAGATCCGGCCGTGCCTTGTCGAGGTAGAAGCCGCGGGTGATATGCAGCGGATAGCCCACGTGCTGACGACGCAGCGTGGTGCGCCCGCCGGCGACGTCGAAGGCCAGGCGGGCCTCGACCTCGCGGCCCGCCTCAGGCACGGAACAGGACAGCGGCAACGATCGCATCGGCAACCGCCTCGACCCCTTCCCCGGACCGCGCGTTGGTCGCAATCACGGGGCGGCCGTCGCGGACACGCAGCGCATCCTTCAGCATTGGCTCGAGAACCACCCCGACATGGGGCGCGAGATCGACCTTGTTGACCACGAGCAGGTCGCAGCGCAACAAGCCGGGTCCCTTCTTGCGCGGGATATCGTCGCCGCCGGCGACGTCGATCACGAACATCCACCAGTCGACGAGTTCGAGCGAGAACGTCGAGGCGAGATTGTCGCCGCCGGACTCGAACAGGACGAGTTCGAGGCCGACGAACTTCGCCTCGAGATCGTCGCCGGCGGCGATGTTGAGGGTCGGGTCCTCGCGGATCACGGTATGGGGGCAGGCGCCCGCCTCGACCGCGGACACCCGCTCCGGATCGATCAGGCCGGAACGCCGAATCCGCTCGGCATCCTCCCTGGTCACCAGATCGTTGGTCACGATCGCGAAGTTGATGCCGCGGCGCTGCAGCACCGGAATGAGCGCCTCGATCAGGGCGGTCTTGCCCGAACCGACCGGACCGCCGATCCCGACCCGGGCCGCGACCGGCGCGGCGCCCGCGGGCTTGCCGCCCTCGAGCGGTTTGGCGTCGAGCATCACCTCACCTCAGCATGTAGCGCCGCGCCAGCGGCAGCTCGCGCGCCGGCGCGCAGGTCGCGAGTTCGCCGTCGACGAAGACGTCGAAGGTTTCCGGGTCGACCGTGATTTTCGGGCAGGCGTCATTCCAGAGCATGTCCGCCTTCGACAGCTTGCGGGTGCCGCGGACCGGTAGCAGGCTCTTGGTCAGCCCCAGCGAGCCGGCCAGATCGCGCGCGATGGCGCGGGGATGGACGAAGCAGGACGACAGGGCAGCGGACGCCCGGCCGAAGGCGCCCCATTGCGGGCGCATCAGGATCGGTTCGCAGGTCATCAGCGACGCGGCGCTGTCGCCCATCGCGCCCCAGGCGATGAAGCCGCCCTTGATCACCAGCTCGGGCTTGATGCCGAAGAACGCGGGTCGCCACACCACGATATCCGCAATCTTGCCGGCCTCAAGCGAGCCGATGTGATCCGCGATGCCGAAGGTCCTGGCGGCATTGATGGTGTATTTGGCGATGTAGCGCCGGATCCGGGCGTTGTCGCCGTAGCCCGCGCGCTCTTCCGGCAGCGCCCCGCGCTGGTCCTTCATCTTGGAGGCGAGCTGCCAGGTCCGGCAGATCACCTCGTGAATCCGGCCCATGCCCTGGCTGTCCGAACCCAGCATCGAAATCGCGCCGATGTCGTGCAGCACGTCTTCGGCGGCGATGGTCTGGGCCCGGATCCGGCTCTCGGCGAACGCGACATCCTCCGGAATCGCTGGATTGAGGTGGTGGCACACCATCGTCATGTCGAGGTGCTCGTCGAAGGTGTTCACCGTGTAGGGATTGGTCGGATTGGTCGACGACGGCAGGCAATGGCTCTCGCCGGCGACGCGAATGATGTCCGGCGCGTGGCCGCCGCCGGCCCCTTCGGTGTGATACATGTGGATGGTGCGGCCGCCGATCGCCTCAAGCGTATTCTCGACAAATCCCGACTCGTTGAGCGTATCGGTGTGGATCTGGACCTGAAAGTCCTGGTCGTCCGCCACCCGCAGGCAGGTATCGATCGCCGCCGGCATCGAACCCCAGTCCTCGTGCAGCTTCAGGCCCATCACCCCGGTATCGAGCTGCTCCAGCATCGGCGCCTCGCGGTGCGAATTGCCCCGCCCCAGGAAGCCGAAATTCATCGGCCAGGCTTCGGCGGCCTGGAGCATCTTGCCGGTGTTGAACGGCCCGCCGGAATCGATGCCGACCGAGATCGGGCCGAGCGAGCCGCCGATCATGGTGGTGATTCCGCTCGCAAGCGCATGCTCGACGAGGCCGGCGCTGTCGAAATGCACGTGGACGTCGATGGCGCCCGGCGTCGCGATCATGCCTTCGCAATTGCGCACCGTGGTGCCGGTCGACACCACCAGCCGCGGATCGACGCCGTCCATGGTCGCCGGGTTGCCCGCCTTGCCGATGCCGACGATGCGCCCGTGGCGGATGCCGAGATCGCCCTTCACGATTCCGAGCACCGGATCGATCACCAGCACGTTGCAGAGCAGGAAGTCGAGCGCGCCCTCGGCGCTGGTCAATCCCGCGAGGCCGATGCCGTCGCGCAGCGTCTTGCCGCCGCCGTGGATGCACTCCTCGCCATAGACGGCGTGGTCCTTCTCCACGACAGCCGTCAAAGACGTGTCGCCCAGCCGAACGGAATCGCCGGTGGTCGGGCCGTAGAGCGCGGCGTAGTGGCTCCTGTCGATCGTCACCATGTCAGGCCCCCTTGTAGCCGCGCGCCTTGGCCCGCGCCAACGCCGCGTCGCGAACGCCCTGATCCGAACTCACGCCGTCGGTCAGATTGTTGAGGCCGGTCAGTTCCTGGCGTCCGCCGAATTCAACCAGGGTGATCTGCTTGGATGAGCCCGGCTCGAAGCGCACGGCCGTGCCCGCTGGAATGTCGAGCCGCATGCCGAACGCCGCGGCGCGATCGAATTCCAGCGCCTTGTTGACCTCGAAGAAATGATAGTGCGAGCCGATCTGGACCGGCCGGTCGCCGGTGTTGGTGGCGGTCAATTGCACCGTGCGGCGCCCGGCATTGAGATCGATCTGCCCGTCCTTCGCCGTGATCACGCCCGGCTGCTCCGGGTCGGCGGCCGCGCCTGGCGCCGGCCGGATCGGCTCGTGGACGGTGACCAGCTTGGTCCCGTCGGGAAAGACGCCTTCCACCTGGATGATCTGCATCATGGCGGCGATGCCCGGCAACACGTCGTCGGTGGTGAGAATGGTCGAGCCGTATCCGATCAGGTCGGCCACGGTTCTCCCCTCACGCGCACCCTCGAGGATCTCGTCGGTGATGATGGCGACCGCTTCGGGATAGTTGAGCTTGAGTCCCTTGGCGCGGCGTCGTCGCGACAGCTCCGCGGCGGTGAAGATGGTCAGTCGTTCGAGCTCCGTGGGCGTCAACAGCATCGATTTTCACCCCATTCAGTTGGCGAACAGCCGAAGATCGGCCTTTGCGTGGCGGGCCGACGCGATCTCCAGCACCGGCAGGAAGCTCGACAATTCCTCGTTCTCCGGGCTGTCGATCGCCGCGAGCCGGGCGATCTCGGGCAGACACGCGCGAAGCAGCCCCTGTCCCTGCAGCGCCCCCACGACGCCGAGACGAACCGCGGTGGTGACCAGGCCCGACGCCACGGCATAGCCCGAAGCCAGCTGGGCCAGCCGTTCATCCAGGCCGGTCTCCTGCCAGACCGCTCCCTGCATCACCGCCATGTGCCCCAGACAGGTGCCGGTGCGAATGTCCGAACGCAACGCCGCCGCGATCGGACTGCCAAGCCGCGCATGCGCATTCAGGAATGACGCGCCATTGCGGCGCGACCCGCTTCGCAAGGCCTCGCCGAAGGTAGCCGCCTCGACCTCCCGATCGACGGCGCCGATCAGGGCCGGATCCCCCTTCGCCCGGAACGCCCGCAGCAGCGCCACCCGGTCGAACGTCGCCCAGCGCTGGCGGATAATGGTCGACATCAGCTCGGAAAGGTCCGTGGCGTCGAGCTTGCCGCGCAGAACCACAAAGCCTTCCAGACCATACGAGAACGCGAAAGACCCGTTCGGAAACGATCCGTCCGCCTGCCACATCGCCTGCAGGATCGACATCATGGGCGCGGGCCGTGACCATGACCATGGTCGTGGCTGTGATCATGGGAGTGCCGATGGCCCCCGTCGCCGTGGCCTGCGTGGCTACCGGAGCTGGTGTTCGCGCCTTCGACAATCCGCACCGCCACCCGATGCGACGAAATCATGTCGGCGAGCCGCGCGGTATAGTCCTCCGGGCGCCCTTCGAGCGCGACGAGCAGGACCCCGCCGTCAAAGCGGACGCGCCAATGCAGATTTCCGGCGTGGTAGCCGAGCTCGATCGCATCGCCGGTGGAAGCCGGCTCGAGGCGAAGCCAGCGCTCCTCCGCCGCCCGCACCACGATCGCGCCAGCTTCGTCGAGCCACAGCACCGCACCATCGAACAGCTTTTGACTGCGCGGCAGCGCAATCGCCAGCTGCTTTCCGCCGCGGCTGGTGATCAGGAACCGGCGCCGCGCCAGATCGGCGACCGGGACCGTCACGACATCGAGGGCGTCACAATGCTCGAGCCGGTGCAGCCGCTCGGCCAACGCGGGGTCGTGCCGACTGCCCAGCACGTTGAAGATCTCGATCATCGAACACGTCTCTTATCCGAGCGGACGCCCCCCGGCTTTGTGATCCTGAATGATTGCCGGCCCGAGTTCAAGCGATCGTGGCGGGCACGTCGGCAGGCGCCCGCTCAGCAATCGAGCGTGGTGTCGCGCTCCCATTCGGTCAGGTGCCGCGCATAGTCGTTCCATTCCTGATGCTTCAGCTTCAGGTAGGCCGGCACGTATTCACCCAGACTGTCATTGAGCAGCGCGGACGATTGCAGGGCGCGCAGCGCGTCGAGCAGATTGAGCGGCAGGCGCTTGACCTCGCCGGCCAGGTGGCCCTCGGTGTACATGTTGATGTCGAGGCGCTTGCCCGGATCGCGCTTGACTTGGATGCCGTCGAGCCCGGCGGCGAGGATGGCGGCCGGCATGCTGTAGGGATTGACGGCGCCGTCCGCGAGACGCAGCTCGAAACGCCCGCCGTCGGGGATGCGGATCATGTGGGTCCGGTTGTTGCCGGAATAGGTCACCGAGCTCGGCGACCAGGTGGCGCCGGAAATGGTCCGCGGCGCGTTGATGCGCTTGTAGGAATTGACCGTCGGATTGAGGATCGCGGCGAGCGCGTCGGCGGAATGAATGATGCCGCCGATGAAATTGTAGCCGAGCGCCGAGACCCCGAGGTCGCCGCGCTCGTCTTCGAAGACGTTGCGCTCCCCCTTCCACAGCGAGACATGGATGTGACATCCGTTGCCCGTGAGATGCGCGAACGGCTTGGGCATGAACGTCGCCCTCATCTGGTGCTTTTCCGCGATCGATTTCACCATGTATTTGAAGAAGGCGTGCCGATCGGCCGTCACCAGCGCGTCGTCGTAGCCCCAGTTCATCTCGAACTGACCGTTGGCGTCCTCGTGATCGTTCTGGTAGGGCTTCCAGCCCAGCGCCAGCATGCCGTCGCAAACTTCACTGATGACGTCGTAGCGCCGCATCAGCGCGGCCTGGTCGTAGCACGGCTTGGCCTGCCGATCCGCGCCGTCGTCGATCCTGGCGCCGTCCGGCGAAATCAGGAAGAATTCGCACTCCACGCCGCTCTTGAGCTGCAGCCCGCTCTCGGCGGCCTTGGCCTGCATTCGCTTGAGAAGATTCCGCGGCGCCTGCTCGACCGGCTTGCCGTGCATCCAGGGATCGGCGGCAAGCCAGCCGACCTCCGGCCGCCATGGCAACTGGATCAGGCTGTCGGGGTCGGGCATGGCGAACACGTCGGGGTCCGCGGGGGTCATGTCGAGCCAGGTGGCGAAGCCTGCGAAGCTCGCGCCGGATTTCATCATCTGGCCGATCGCCTCGGCCGGCACCAGCTTGGCGCGCTGGTTTCCCAGCAGGTCGGTGAACGATATCAGGAAGTAGCGGATGTTCTTTTCCTTGGCCGCCCGCGCGAGGTCGATGGTCATAGTATCCTCTTGGTGACTGAGAGCATGGCTTCAGTACTTGCCCTGGCCGGGAATCCAGGCGGTCCCGACCAGCGGCACCCGCGCAATCGCCGCGGCTTCCACGGTCAGCGCCACCAGGTCCTCCGGTTCGAGGTTGTGGATGTGGCTCTTGCCGCAGGCCCGCGCGATGGTCTGGGTTTCGAGTGTCAGCACCGACAGGAAGTTGGCCAGCCTGCGGCCGCCGACGATCGGGTCGAGACGCTTGGCGAGCTCGGGGTCCTGCGTGGTGATGCCCGCGGGATCCCGGCCCTCATGCCAGTCGTCGTAGGCACCGGCGGTGGTGCCGAGCGCCTGGTATTCCGCCTCCAGGTGCGGATCGTTGTCGCCGAGCGCGATCAGCGCCGCGGTGCCGATGGCCACCGCATCCGCACCCAGTGCCAGCGCCTTGGCGACGTCGGCGCCATTGCGGATCCCGCCGGAGATGATCAACTGCACCTTGCGGTGCATCCCGAGATCCTGCAGCGCCTGCACCGCGGGCCGGATCGCCGCCAGCGTGGGAATGCCGACATTCTCGATGAAGACTTCCTGCGTCGCCGCGGTGCCGCCCTGCATGCCGTCGATCACGACGACGTCGGCGCCCGATTTCACCGCAAGGGCCGTATCGTAGTAAGGACGGCTGGCGCCCACCTTGACGTAGATCGGCTTCTCCCAATCGGTGATTTCCCTCAGCTCCTCGATCTTGATCTCGAGGTCGTCCGGTCCGGTCCAGTCCGGATGGCGGGACGCCGAGCGCTGATCGATCCCCTCCGGCAAGGTTCGCATCTTGGCGACCCGCGCCGAGATCTTCTGGCCGAGCAGCATGCCGCCGCCGCCGGGCTTGGCGCCCTGCCCAATCACGATCTCGATCGCATCGGCGCGCCGCAGATCGTCGGGATTCATGCCGTAGCGCGAGGGCAGATACTGATACACCAGCAGCGACGAGTGACCGCGCTCCTCGTTGGTCATGCCGCCGTCGCCGGTCGTGGTGCTGGTGCCGACGGCCGACGCGCCGCGGCCGAGCGCTTCCTTGGCAGGCCCCGAGAGCGCGCCGAAACTCATTCCCGCGATCGTCACCGGCGTCTTCAGGCGGATCGGCTTCTTGGCGAAGCGCGACCCCAGCACGACGTCGGTGCCGCATTTCTCGCGATAACCCTCGAGCGGATAGCGCGAAATCGACGCGCCGAGGAACAGCAGGTCGTCGAAGCTGGGGACCTTGCGCTTGGCGCCGCCGCCGCGGATGTCGTAGATGCCGGTCGCGGCCGCGCGCTGGATCTCGGAAATCGTGTAGCGGTCGAATGTCGCGGAGAACCGCGGCACGGTTCTGATGGGAGGAACGCTCATGATCTATCCCCCTCAGTAGGATTCGATGTTGTCGACATGGAAGTGATAGAGCTGGCGGGCGGAACCATACATCCGGAAGTCTTCGACCTTGGCCTCGCCGTCGATTCCGCCGCGGCGTAGCACGTCGGCCAGCCGATCGCGGTCCTCCGATGTCATCGGCTTCTCGATGCAGTCGGCGCCGAGGCTCTTGACGTGGCCCCTGACGAAGATCGACGCCTCGTAAATCGAGTCGCCGAGCGCGTCGCCGGCGTTGCCGAGCACGACGAGACTTCCGGCCTGGGCCATGAAGGCGCTCATGGCTCCGATCGAGCCCTTCACCAGGATATCGATGCCCTTCATGGAGATGCCGCAGCGCGCCGCGGCGTCGCCATCGATGACCAGAAGCCCGCCGCAGCCGGTGGCTCCCGCGGACTGGCTGGCGTCGCCCATGACGTGGACCAGGCCGGACATCATGTTCTCGGCGACGCCGGTCCCGGCATTGCCGTGGATGCGGATCGACGCCTGCTTGTTCATGCCGCCGCAATAGTAGCCGACATGACCGTTGATCTCGACGTCGACGGGAGCGTCGATGCCGACTCCGATGGCATGCCTGCCCTCCGGATTGTCGATCTGCCACAGCGTTTCGTTGGTATCGGGCGGAAGCTTGTGCAGCGCGTCGTTGACGGCGCGCACCGCGGTCACGTTCAGATCGTGTGTCGGCATTACGGACGTTCCCAGGCGTAGACGGTCGCGGGCTCGGGCTCGAAGACGCGCGCCTTCGCGATGTTCGGAAGCACCGAAAGCGCGCGATATTCCGATCCGAATGCGACGTAGTCGTCGGATTCCGCCATGACGGCAGGTTTGCACGCGATCGGGTCCCGCAGCACGGCGAAGCCGTTTCGGGTGCCGACTACGAAGGTGAAGAAGCCGTCGAGATCGTCGAGGCTCGACGTCAGCGACTCGCGAAGGCTGGCGCCGTGCTTCATGCGCCAGGTCAAATAGCCGGCGGCGACCTCGGAATCGTTCTGGGTGGCGAAGGTCATGCCTTCGCGCTGCAGCGTGCGGCGCACGGCGTTGTGGTTGGACAGCGAGCCGTTATGGACGAGGCATTGATCCTCGCCGGTCGAAAACGGATGCGCGCCCGCCGTCGTCACGGCCGACTCCGTCGCCATGCGGGTGTGGCCGACCGCATGGGTGCCGTGCATGGCAGCGAAACCGAACGCGTGGGCCACGCGCTCCGGCAGGCCCACCTCCTTGTAGATCTCCATGGTGGAGCCGACACTGACCAGTTGAACCGCGTCATCGCGGCGCTTCACCCAGTCGAGCGCCTCGGCCTCACGCGACCGCGCGACCGTCAGCACGATGTGGCTGGAGTGGACGCAGGCCCCGACCGGCGACGCCAGCGTCGCGGCGAGCTCGCCTTCCAGCTGTGCCGGATCCGTGCCGTCGGCGACCCGCAGCGTCAGCTTGACCTTGTCGGGCTCACCCGCCCCGTAAATGGCCACGCCGGCACTGTCCGGTCCCCGCGCCGACATGGTCACCAGCATGCGCGAGAGCATCGCGCCAAGCTCTGGTTGCAGTTCCTTGTTCTTCAGAAACAGTCCGACAATTCCGCACATCGTTCGTTCCTTTCACGGAACGAACTCTAAGCAGCGAAATCGACGCCCGTCAACTACGAGGAATGTTATTTTCCTGATAAGAAAATGGGCAACAAACTCCTAGACCGTCGAAACTTCAGCTTCTCGGGTAGACGATGATCGAAAGATAGGTCATCGGGCACTTCACCAGCGTCTCTGGACCGTGCAGCGCACCAGAGTCGAATAGCATCGAGTCACCCGGTCGCATCCGATAGGTGTTGTCGCCGTGACGATAGATCACCTCGCCGGTCAGCATGTAGATGAATTCGATGCCGCTGTGCTGGAAGCCGGTGAACGCCTCGGCGTCCTCCTTGAGGGTGATCAGATAGGGCTCGACGACGACGTCGCCGCCGATCACATGCCCGAGCAGTTGATAGACATGTCCGGCCTTGGTGCCGCGGCGCTCGATCACGACGCCCTGCTTGGCGCGCACGTAGGAGCAATCCCGACGCTCCTCCGACGCCGCAAACAGCAGGCTGAGCGGGACGTTCAGGGCCCCGGCGATGGATTGCAGCGTCGACAGCGACGGCGAGATCTGGCCGTTCTCAATCTTCGACAGCATGCCCGCCGAGATGTTCGACGCGCTGGACAGGTCGAGCACCGACAGATCCTTGTCCCGCCGGATGGCGCGGATCTTCGCACCCAGGGCTCGCTCCAGCGTCCGCACGCCGTCCTGCGGCGCATTCGATCCGGTTCGAAACTCGGGCTGCTCGCGGCCGGCTTCGGTCAGCGGCAAATGAGCTTTTCGCTTCATCGATGATCCCCCTGCTGGTGCATACACTCCCTAACACAATCCGGATCAACGCTGACGACAACTTTTTTGGGCGGTCGCGCGGAAGGCGTGCCGTGCCATATCGCGCGAATGATCCCGCGCCGGCGCGCGCCGTCATGACCACCTGGGTCTTGTCCCGATCGAGCGGCGCCGCGCCGACCGTCGAAACCTTCCGATGATTTTCCGTGCTGCCCAAAATTCCGCTTCGGCCGGCGAGCCAGCCGCGGCTCCCGCACGAGTCTGCCCATGAAGCAGGCGCGATGGTTCGTCCCGCGCCACCGCGCGAAGGCGAAGCGCGCACGCTGCCGCGCAATATTACTCTCAGTGCACAAAGTTTACTCTTGAGAATAACTCCGATGTTCGTATCGTCCGGAAATAAGATTTCGTATTAGGAAATTCTTGACAGGAGACGAAAATATGCGGGCGAGCCGTCGATCATTCCTCAAGACCTCGGCGCTGGGGGCCGGCGCGGCCATCGCCGCGCCGTATATGTTTGTACGCACCATCGACCAGGCATGGGGCGCGACCTCCTGGATCAAGAAGGGCGAGCCGATCAAGATCGGCCTGCTGTTCTCCCTGTCCGGCGGGCTGGCCGTTCCCGAGGAGGACTCGACGCTGGTGATGCAGTACGCCATCGACGAGATCAACAAGGCCGGCGGCATCGCCGGAATGCCGGTCGAGCCGGTGATCGTCGACGCCAAGTCCGATTTCAACGTCTATTCGGAGAAGACGAAGGAATTGATCCTTCGCAACAAGGTGGTCGCGATCTTCGGTTGCTATACCTCGGCAAGCCGCAAGGCGATCCTGCCGACCGTGATGGCGCAGGATCACCTGCTCTACTATCCGACCTGCTATGAAGGCGCGGAATGCACGCAGAACACGATCTGCACCGGGCCGCTGGCCAATCAGCATTCCAAGGACCTGATCCCGTTCATGGTCGAGCAGTTCGGCAAGAAGGTCTTCTTCGTCGGCTCGAACTACGTGTGGCCGAAGGAATCGAACAAGAACGCGAAGATCTGGCTCGAGAAGGCCGGCGGCGAACTGCTGGGCGAGGAATACATCCCGCTCGGCAGCTCCGAATTCGGCCCGGTCCTGAACAAGATCCGCGACGCCAAGCCGAACTTCATCTTCTCGACGGTGGTCGGCGCATCCGACATCGCCTTCCACAAGCAGTTCAAGCAGGAGGGCTTCAAGGTCGACACCATGCCGATCGCCTCCCTGACCACGGGCGAAATCGAGACCCGCGCCATGGGCAACGAGTTCGGCGCCGGCCACTTCCTTTCCGCGCCCTACTTCCAGGCGCTCGACAATCCGACCAACCACAAGTTCGTGGAAGGTTTCCTGAAGAGCAAATACGGCAAGAACGGCACGACGCACTACAACATGGAGGAGACCTATCTCTCCGCCTACGTGTTCAAGTACGGCCTCGAAAATACCATCAAGGCGGTCGGTATCGAGGGCGTGACGCCGCGCGCGATCCGCGATCACTCCGCCGGCGTGCGCGTCGAAGACGCGGTCTCGCCCGAGGGGCTGATCTGGATCGACGATCAGAACTTCAACACCTGGCTGAAGCCGAAGATCGGCCAGTGCCAGGCCGATGGCAGCTTCAAGATCGTCAAGGCCGCGGCCGAGCAGGTCGCTCCCGATCCCTACTCGATCTATCCCGACATCGGAAAGTGCACCGCCGACGGCCTCAAGGCCCCCGACGGCAAGATGCGCAAGAGCGTGATCTGAGGAATCGGCGTCTCCCGCGTCGATGACCACGGTCTCCGCGGTCACGGCACTTACCCAGGTGCGGTGACCGCGGAACCACGGCGGGAGAGCGGTTTCGCGATCGTTGGTCGGTGATGCCGTTTGTGGCGGAGTGAAAATGGCTGCGGGATCGTTTTTTGGTTCGTTCGACCCGAGCGCGTTCATCAACGCGCTGATCCTGGGCATCAGCATCGCCAGCATCTGGCTGATCGCGGCGCTCGGCCTCACGATCATCTACGGAACCGCCGGGGTCATCAACATGGCCCACGGCGAGTTCATCATGCTGGGCGCCTACAGCTCCTACATGCTGCAGAACTATTTCGGCCTGCCCTTCCTGCTCTGCGTGCCGGCGGCGTTCGTGATCGTCGCGGCGGTGGGGCTGGTGCTCGAGCGCGGCCTGATCCGATACCTCTACAAGCGCCCGCTGGACACGCTGCTGGCGACGTTCGGCGTATCGCTGGTGCTCATGCAGGGCGTCCGGCTGATCTTCGGCAGCGACCCGAAATATCTGGCGGTGCCGTCGATCTTCACCAGCAACTTCCAGCTCGGCTTCGTCAACATCTCGGCCTTCCGGGTCATCGTCCTGGCCATCACCATCGCGGCCGTGGTGGCGCTGTGGGCGCTGTTCTATCGCACCCGCTTCGGCGTGCAGGTTCGCGCCGTGATGCAGGACAAGGAGATGGCGGCGTCGTTCGGCATCAATTCCGACCGCGTCTACATGCTGACGTTCGCGCTCGGCGCCGGTCTCGCCGGTCTCGCCGGCTCGCTGTTCGGCGTGCTCAACATCGTGCTCCCGACCATGGGGATGGGCTACGTGGTCCAGGCCTTCCTGGTCGTCGTCGTCGGCGGGGGCACCCTGATCGGCAGCGTCGTCGCGGGGGGCGCGACCGGGGAGCTGCAGTCGATCTTCGCTTACTTCACCAACGACACGTTCGCCCGCTTCGTTCTGTACGTCCTGATTGTCGTGTTCCTCCGCGTTCGTCCGCAAGGTCTGTTCGCGCCGTCCGCCACACGCCGCTAGCGTCGCGATGTCGAGACCAGGGAGCACACCGAGATGAACATCTACCACAACGCCACCGCGCAATGGCTGGCCTACGGCGTATTCTTCGTCCTGCTGGCCGTGGTGCCGATGTTCGTCGACGACTCGTTTCTCCTCAACCAGTTTGCGACCTACGGCGTCTTCGGCCTGCTGGCGCTCTCGATCAGCCTGTGCTGGGGATTCGGCGGCATCCTGAACCTGGGACAGGGCATTCCTTTCGGCCTCGGCGCCTACGGGATGGCGATGACCATGCAGATGCAGTCGCAGGACGCATCGAACCCGATCCCGCCGTTCATGCTGAACAACAGTCTCGACCACCTGCCCTGGTTCTGGGAGCCGTTCCGCCACACCGCTCTCGGAATCATCCTGGCTCTGGTGGTGCCGACGCTGTTCTGCGCGATCTTCGGCGGCCTGATGTTCCGCGCCCGGGTGTCGGGCCCGTTCTTCGCGATCATGACGCTGGCGATGCTGAGCGCGTGGTACACGCTGATCCTGGACGTCCAGCCCTACACCAACGGCGCCAACGGCATCACCCCGCCGGGCGCGCTCAAGTTCGGCGACTACGCCATCGACCCCTACAGCCCGGTCGCCTACTGGTCGGTCCTGGCGCTCCTGGCGGTGGCGACGGTCGGTGGCCGGTTGATGACCCGCAGCCGGTTCGGGCTGGTGGTGCAGGCGGTGCGCGGCGACGCCGAGCGCGTGCGCTTTCTCGGCTACAACGTCGCGGGCTACGAGACCACGATCTACACCATCGCCGGCTTCATCGCCGCGGTCGCCGGGTGTTGCTGGGTCGCCCTCACCCAGTATGTCTCGCCGGCGCAGCTCGACACCACGTTCAGCCTCTCGATGGTGATCTGGGCGGGAATCGGCGGCCGGCTGTCGCTGATCGGGGCGATCATCGGCGCGTTCCTGATCCAGGGCGCGCAGAGCTACCTCGGCGACACCTTCCTCAATACCTGGCTGCTCGTGCTCGGCGGCTTCTTCATCCTGGTCGTCCGCTTCCTGCCGAAAGGCCTGGCCGGACTGCTCGAGACCATTCTGGGCCGGTTTCCGCTGCCGCAACGCGGCAACAGCAATGGGAACTCGGCCCAGCGCCTCTATCCGCAACCCGGCGAATAGGGAGCAGGCTCATGGGCTTTCTGGAAATCAAGCAACTCTGCAAGAGCTTCGACACCACGCCGGTGATCAACGATTTCAGCATCGAAATCGTCGAGCTGACGCTGTGCTGCCTGGTCGGACCGAACGGCGCGGGCAAGACCACCACCATGGACCTGATCACCGGGCGCCAGAAGCCGACCTCGGGACAGATCCTGTTCTGCGAAGATGACATCACCGGCCTCGACGAGCACGTCATCGCGCGGCGCGGCATCGGCCGCAAGTTCCAGGTCCCGGCGGTGTTCCGCGATCTCACGGTGCGTCAGAATCTCGAGGTCGCCTACAGCCGCAGCACCAATCCGCTCAAGAACATCTTCCGGTTCAGCGATCCCGGCTTCGTCCAGAAGCTGGAGCAGGTCGTGGCACAGGCCGGACTTTCGGAGCGGCTCAACGTCGAAGCCGGCATCCTCTCGCACGGCGAGACCCAGTGGCTCGAGATCGGGATGGTGCTGATGCAGGATCCGCGTCTTCTGCTGCTCGACGAGCCCGTCGCCGGCATGACCGAGGCGGAGATCGAGAAGACCGTCGCCATCTTCAAGGAGCTCAAGAAGACCAACACCCTGGTCGTGGTGGAACACGACATGGCGTTCGTGCGCGAGATCGCCGACGTGGTGACGGTGATGCACATGGGCAGCCTGCTGGCGCAGGGCCCCATCAGCGAGATCGAGGCCAACGCGCGCGTCCGCGAGGTCTACCTCGGCGAAGCGGAGGCCTGACCATGCTGCTCTCGATGACCAACGTCACCTCCTATTACGGCAAGACGCCGATCCTCAAGAACTTCTCCTTCGGGCTGGAGGAGGGAAAGTGCCTGTGCGTGCTGGGCCGCAACGGCGTCGGCAAGACCACCCTGATGCGAACCATCATGGGCCTGACCGACCGATCCGTCGGCGAGATCGTCATCAACGGTCACAACATCACCGGCAGCCAGACCTACCAGCGGGCAAAAATGGGAATCGGCTACGTGCCGCAGGGCCGCGGCATCCTGGCGGAGTTCACCGTCCGCGAGAACATCCTGCTCGGCACCTTCGCCCGTCCCGACGGCAACCCGGAGATTCCCGAGATCTGCCTGCGGCTGTTTCCGTACCTGAAGGCCAATCTCGATCGCCGCGCCGGACTGCTGTCCGGCGGCCAGAAGCAGCAGCTCGCCATTGCGCGCGCGCTCGCCGTCGGCCCGAAGGTGCTGCTGCTCGACGAGCCGACCGAGGGCATCCAGCCCAACATCGTCCACGAGATCGGCGAGACCCTGCTGATGCTGAACAAGGAATTCGGCATCACGCTGCTCCTGACCGAGCAGCACATCAAGGTGGCGCGGCGGCTCGGCGACGGCTTCCTGATGATCGACAACGGGCGCGTCGTCGCCACCGGCGCGATCGACGACCTCGATACCGCTCTCATCCAGAAACATCTCACCATCTGATCCAAGACATCTGATCCAAGAGGAGGACGCCCATGATTCCCATTCCCCGCAAGACCACCGCCGACGCCCAGCGCATGATGAAGGTGCACAAGGAGTGCATCGACTCCATGAAAGGCGTGGCCGGCAACAGCGTGCTGAAATGCGCGACGCCGGGCGACACCACCACGGTGACGGGCGGCATCCATGAGGATTTCCAGCTCAACCGCGTGCTGCTGCGCATGCGCGCCCAGCCGGCCAAGGGCAAGCTCGTGGTGGTCTGCACCAAGGTCGAGAAGGAATGGCGGATCGCCCGGCTGTCGGGAATTCGCGGCGTTCCGCCGGAATTCGTCACCGACAAGGTCTACGACAACGAGCAGGATCCGCAGCACGACATCTTCGTGATGCGGCTCGACGAGTTCGCCGAATTCGACGGATTTCCCGAGCACTTCAGGGAGGGCTGGAAGCGTCGCGACGATTTCTGGACCGTCACCTGAGCGTCGCCCGCAGCAGCCATTTTTGAGGACAAAGCTATGAGTTGGATGAAGATTACCGGATACGCCGACAAGTTCAGCGTTCACCCGGGCGACACCATCAAGTTCTTCGTGAATTGCGACGGGCCGGCCGAATACCAGGCGGAACTCGTGAAGATGATTCACGGCGACACCAATCCGCGCGGCCCCGGCTTCATGGAGGAGCCGATCAAGGCCGACTGCAACGCCACCTACAAGGGCGTCAAGCAGGAGATCTACAGCGGCTCCTACGGCTTCGTCGCCGACAAGCCGCAATTCTGCGTCGAAAGCGTGACCCTGCAGTGCTGGATCTGGCCGACCACGCCCAAGACCCATCCGAAGTACTGGAAGCACGGCGCGCAGGGCCTGGTCACCAAATGGTGCGACGGCAAGGGCTACGGCCTGTTCCTCAACGAGGACGGCTGCATCGAATTCCGGGTCAACGACCAGGTGATCACCACCGGCGCGCCGGTGCGCGACCATGCCTGGCACTTCGTCGCCGCCAGCTACGATGCGGCGACCGGCGAGGCCACGCTGTACCACGAGCCCCAGGTGGTCTACGCGCTCGATCCCGAGATCGCGCCGGTGACGAAGAAGCTCGGCACCAAGCTCGCCTATGTGCCGGGGACGCCCACCGTGATCGCCGGCTATTGCGGCAGCATCACCGATTCACCGCAGGCCAAGGCGTCGGTTCCGCCCGGCGTCCTGATCAAGGGGCACTACAACGGCAAGATCGACAGCCCGCGCGTCTCGAGCAAGGCGCTGACGCGGCTGGAGATCGAAACCATGAAGCTGGGCGCCCAGCCGGGTCTTTCGGAGCGCCGCAACTCCGGACCGACCGGAAAGCTCTCGGAATCCATCGTCGCCTCCTGGGACTTTTCCGATGGCATCGACACCATCGCCGGCAAGGACAAGGGGCCCTACTTGTTCCATGCCACCATCGTCAACTGCCCGACCCGGGCCATGACCGGATACAACTGGCAGGGCCAGGTGTTCGACTGGAAGAGCGCGCCCGAGCAATACGGCGCCATCCACTTCCATGACGACGACATCGACGATGCGCGATGGGCGGTCAGCTTCGAATGGAAGGTGCCCGAAGGGACCAGCAGCAAGTTCTACGCGGCCAAGCTCACCTCCAAGGACGGCGACGAGGACTACATCCCGTTCTGGGTGGTGCCCCGGGTCGGCCAGGAGCAGTCGAAGATCGCCTTCATGGTGCCGACCATCAGCTACATGGCCTACGCCAACGAGCATCTCGCCAACAACGCCGGCGGCGCCGAGCTCCTGGTCTACCGGGTGCCGATCATGCAGCAGCAGAACATGTTCCTGTCGGAACACCGCGAGTATGGCGGCTCGATCTACGACACCCATACCGACGGCAGCGGTCTCTGCCTGTCCTCGCGGCTGCGGCCCATCCTCAGCATCCGTCCCAAATACGACCACTTCCTGGCCCAGGCGCCCTGGCAATATCCGGCCGACCTCCACATGATCTACTGGCTGGAGAAGATGGGCTACCAATACGACGTCATCACCGACGAGGACGTCACCTATGACGGCCTGGCGCGGCTCGAGAACTACAACGTGGTGATTTCCGGCTCGCACCCCGAGCACAACAGCGGACCGCAGCTCGACGCCCTGCACAACTACATGCAGCGCGGCGGCCGCTTCATGTACATGGGCGCCGACGGCTGGTACTGGGTGCACTCCTACCATCCGGCCTATGACGGCATCGGACGCGGCGTGGTGACCGAGATGCGGCGATGCGAGTCGGGCATCCGCACCTGGCGGGCCGATCCCGGCGAATACTATCATCAGGGCACGGGCGAGCTCGGCGGCATGTGGCGCTTCCGCGGCCGCTATCTCCACACCATCGCCGGCACCGGCATGTCGTCGGAAGGCTTCGACATCTCGACGTACTACTCGCGAACTCCCGAGAGCAACGATTCCCGCGTCGCCTGGGCGTTCGAGGGCATCACCTACGACGAGAAGCTCGGCAACTTCGGCCTTGTCGGCGGCGGCGCCGCCGGCACCGAGCTCGATATCGTCGATACCATGCTCGGAAGCCCGCCCCACACGCTGGTGGTGGCGACGTCGGCCGGCCGCCATACCGAGGGCTACCTGCTGGTGATGGAAGATTACGGCTTCAACCAGCAAGGCCTCGACGGCACCCAGCATCCGCGGGTCCGCTCGGATATCGCCTATCACGAGACGCCGAACGGCGGCGCCTCGTTCGCCTTCTCGTCAATCGCGTTCTGCGGCTCGCTGCCGTGGAACAACGGCGACAACAACATCTCGAAGCTGGTCGGCAACGTCCTCAACCGTTTCATGCAGGACGGGCCGCTGCCGGCGCCGCCCCCCGCGGCGATCATGCACCGCGGCCGGGCCGACTACGACCAGCCGATGAACAAGGCGCGAAAGTAAGCGATCGGGCGCCCGCGTACGCGCGGGCACCCTCTTCGAACAGACGAGAGGCAATCATGCTGGCCCATCCGGACCTCGGCTTCGTGGACGATGGCGTGGACTTCCTCGAGGACGCGACCTACGGCGCCTGCCGCGCGCGTTTCGGCATCGCCCGCGGAATGCCCCGCCAGGCCTACACCTCCGCCGTGTTTCAGGACCTGGAGAACGAGAAGGTCTGGACGCGGGACTGGATCTGCATCGGCACGACCCCGGAAATCGCCGACGCCGGCGACCTGCTGCCCTACACCGTGGGCCAGCATGGCATCCACGTTCAACGGCTGGATTCGGGCGGCCTGATCGGCCGCTTCAACAAGGCGCAGCACGGCGGCTGCCGTTCGATTCCCGCCCAGTGCATGACCGGCAGAAAGACCAGGTGCTCCTATACGTCCTGTGGCCACAGCCGGGACCGCGGCGTCATCACCGGCAGTCCTTCGGGCGAAATGACGCCGCAGATGGGCCAATATCTGGGCGGCGACCCCGAACGGCTGCTGCGGGTCGCCATCGTCACCAGCGGCCCCTTCATCTTCGCCAATGTCGACCCCACGCTCGGCAGGAAGGTCCTCGCGCCGAACCTGGAAGCGGAGCTGGACGGTGACGCCGAGCGCGTCGAAGGACAGTGGCAGGACCATCATGCCAACTGGAAGCTCGCGGGTGCCGCTCTCGTCGATGCGGCCCGCTCGCCTCACCATGGTGGCGGCGCCGTCAACCATATCTCCGCGGAATGGCATTTCCCGAATCTGGTGCTGATCAAGACCCGGAGCGCGGTGCTGGCAATCGTTCTTCAGCCGACCGGATTTGACCAGGCCCTGTGGCGCCTGTCGTTCTTCAGAGCCGCCCACGCATCCGATGCGGCTTACGACGGTGCGCGCGAAAGGCTCCTCGGCCTGCTCGAACGCGCGGCCGCGAAGGCCGTTTCCGACCAGGCCCGCGCCCAGGCGCCCACCATTCACGACGTCACCGAGCAATCGCGGGCGGCCTGGAAATTCAACCAGGAGCTCCTGCAGCGCATCAACGCGCGCCACGTGTCCTACTGGAATGCTCCGTTGACCAGCGCGCGAGCGGGACTCTGACCATGGTTTTCAGCGTGCAACAGGTCAAATACGAGTTCCTCGCCTACATCAAGGAATTCGATCCGACCTTCTCGAACTGGTATGTCGGCGTGGCCGACCAGCCCAAGCGCGCGCTGTTCGAACGCCATGGCGTGCGCGATGCGGAAGATCCGTGGCTCTACAAGCAGCTGCTCACCAACCGGGCTGCCCGCACCGTCCAGGACTACTTCATCGGGCATCTGCGCACCGCCGGCGCGCCGCCGGTCGAGCAGTCCGAGGATGTCGATTGCGTCTACTTGTACAGGATCGCCGCGCACACGCGGCAATAGGAGAATCTGATGTCGACGGTTCAGGACGGCGAGAAGGCGTACCTCCAAAAGGATTTCGTCACGGCCAGGCAGATCTGGGAGCCGATCGCCGAGAATGGCGACGCCGAAGCGGAAGCCTGGCTCGGCGCGCTGTATGCCAACGGCCTCGGCGTCGAGCCGGACAGCGCGCGCGCCTTCGCGCTCTACCTGCGGTCCGCCGAGCACGGCAACCCCCTCGCCGCCAACAACGTCGGCGCGATGTATGCCAAGGGCGACGGGATCGCCCGCGATCCGTCGCAGGCGGCCGCCTGGTTCCTCCGCGCCGCGGAGGGCGGCGATGCGCTGGCCCAGTTCAACTACGCGGTGGCGCTGACCAAGGGGATCGGCGTCGAGATCGACCTGACGCAGGCCGTGGACTGGTATCGGCGGGCGGCGCAATCCGGCCACTACCCGTCCCAGGCCCGGCTCGGCTACTGCTATGCCAAGGGTCTCGGCGTCGCCAATGACCCGATCGAGGCTTTCGTCTGGTTGAGCCTGGCAAGCCGGCATGGCGTCGGGCTCGCGATGGCCGAACTGGAGGAACTGGTCCGCGCCATGTCCGCCGAGCAGAAATCGGCGGCCAACCAGCGGCTATCGGGATGGATTGCCGCCTCCGCGCCGGACGATCGGCTGTTGAAGGCCGCGAGCTGAGCCGGACCGGCACGCACGCAACTCCCCTCCACGCGCGTCGCGCAACGGGCCTCTGCCCGGCGCGACGCGCTGATCTTGCAACCCGCGACCATCCGTGGCGCCAGCGACCGCATCGCCCGGTGACGTCGGCGCGATCATAGACATTGACGAGGACCTCCCATGACCGCGACCATCATCGACGGCAAGGCGATCGCCGCGGCAGTGCGGGCCGAGATCGAGGCGGCGGTCGCGGCGCGCCGCGCACGAGGCCTTCGCCAGCCCGGTCTCGCCGTCGTGCTGGTCGGCGACGATCCGGCCAGCGACGTCTATGTGCGCGCCAAGGCGAGGCAGACGGTCGAGGTCGGCATGCTGTCGTTCGAGCACCGATTGCCGGCGACCGCGACCGAGCAGGACATCCTGGACCTGGTCGCGCGCTTGAACGCCGACGAGAAGGTCGATGGCATTCTCGTGCAGTTGCCGCTGCCGCCCGGCATCGACGCCCAGCGCGTGCTGTGCGCGATCGTCCCCGACAAGGACGTCGACGGCTTTCATCCGCAAAACGCGGGACGGCTCGCCCTGGGCCTGCCGGGCTTCGTGCCGTGCACGCCGCTGGGGTGCATACGCCTGCTGGCCAGCGTGAAGACCGACCTCGCCGGACTGCACGCGGTGGTGGTCGGGCGCTCCAACATCGTCGGAAAGCCGATGGCGCAATTGCTGCTGGCGAAGGACTGTACCGTCACCATGGCCCACTCGCGCACGATTGCGCTGCCGGAGGTCTGTCGCCAGGCGGACATCCTGGTGGCGGCGGTCGGACGGCCGGAGATGATCCGCGGCGCGTGGCTGAAGCCGGGCGCCATCGTACTCGATGTCGGCATCAACCGCCTGCCCCCGGATGCCGGCACCGGCAAGGCCCGCCTGGTGGGCGACGTCGCGTTCGAAGAGGCGCGCCGCGTCGCCGGCGCCATCACCCCGGTTCCGGGCGGCGTCGGTCCGATGACCATTGCCTGCCTGTTGCAGAACACGCTGACGTCGGCGGAGCGGCAGGACCGGGCGGCGTAGATCGGCCTGGGGCGCCGACATTGATCTGGATTAAGTGCGACAGCACAGATCATGACAACATAACGGCTGTGGCGGATATTGTGTGTGACGACGCTCCTGCGGACAGGGACACGCCGAGATGCGCCTGTGTGCCGTCATTAATTTCGCCCGGAACAGTCGCGATGAGCAACACGGAAACCAACCGGCAGGCCGCAGGATCGGGTGACCCCCCGATCGTCGTCGCCAACACCACACCGCGCGCACGCCCTTGGGTCCGGGAGCTGCCTTACGGGGCGGTCCTGATCCTGACATTGTTCGGCGTTGCCTACGCGAGCTATTCGAGAGAACCAAGCGCGGGGTATTGGGATCTCCTCGCGCCCGCGATCGGACTGGTCTGCGTTGCCGCCGGGTGGCAAAAGGCAGAAGACGGCAGCGCGCGTCTGAAGCTGATCTGGACCCAGGCGCTGCACTGGATCGCCTTCCTGGTGGTGATGAATGCAATGCTGCTGCCGGGCGTCCAGAAGATGCTCAATGTCGGCGCCAACGGCCTCGCCATCCTGACGCTGCTGGCGCTTGGCACGTTTACCGCCGGCGTTCATATTCTTTCCTGGCAGGTCTGTTGTCTCGGGCTCGTGATGGCGCTCGGCATTCCTGCAATCGCCTGGGTCGAGGAGTCGGCCCTGTTTTTCGTCATCATTGCGGGAGCGACGCTCGCCATCGCCGCGGTCTTGTGGTGGCACCGGCATGAAAGCCGCATCCACGATGTCGGCCATCCCGCCGGTCGCAGCGGCGGCTAGCATTCCAGCTCCTGCCACAGCCGGGACATTCGACGCCATATGGCGTCACGCTAGGGCCCAGACTCATTAAATCCACCATACCAGAGCTGCGACGAGGCAGACAGAAGCGAGGTAGTTCCGCGCCAGCCTGTCGTAGCGGGTTGCGATGCGCCGGAAGTCCTTCAGTCTGTTGAAGGCACTCTCGATGCGCC
>JARLJA010000066.1 GCA_031291445.1 Xanthobacteraceae bacterium
CACGCCGGCGTCGCTGTCGCCGATCACGATCTCGGCCGCGCCGGCCCGCGCCGCCACCAGCGCCGCGCCCGAGGCCATCGCCTCGATCAGGGTCAGGCCGTAGCCCTCGTTGCGCGAGGTGAATGCGTAGATCGAAAGCCGCCTGAACCAGCTCACCACCTCGTCGATCGGCCGCTCGCCGAGGATGACGAGGCGCGACGACAGCCCCGCCGCCGCGATCTTCGTCCGCAGCCCGTTCGCGAACCCTGCCTGGTCCGGCGTGATCGCACCGACGATCACCGCGCTGAACTCGGGATGGCGCGGCAGCAGCTCGCACATCGCCTCGACGAACAGGTCGGTGCCCTTCTGCGCCCGCACCCGTCCGAAGCAGCCGACCAGGTAACGGCCCGGCAGCCCGGCCTCGGCGCAAGCCGCCGCGCGATCGGGCGGCGGCGCGTAGCGCTGCGCGTCGACGCCGTGATGCACGATCACGGCGGTGCGATCGAGAAACGACGCCGAGATCGCGCTGGTGGCGATGACCGCGTCCATCCGGGCGATCAGCCAGCGCGTGATCCAGGTGTGGTGGCGCTGCCCGGCCGAGGTGAACACCAGTCTCAACGGCCAGCCCAGCGCCCGCAGCACCACGCCGGCGATCATCTCGTTGTTGCGCCGGGCGTGCCAGATCACCGGCGCGCCGCGCCGCCACAGCGCCAACAGGCCGCCGACGCCGAGCCGTGCGATGCCGTCCGGCACGTCGGGACCGAGCCACGCGGCGGAAAAGGCGCGCGCCAGGCGCGGCGCCACCGCGCGGCTGGTCGCCGTCACGCCGGTGTAGCGCCAGTGCAGATTGGCCACGATCAGCTCGAGCGGCCGCGGGGAAATGTCCTCGTTCGCCAACACCTTGCTCCGTTGGTTCCGACCTTCGCGACAATGCGATGCGGATGCCGGAACCGGGACGTCCGCTATACGCAACATTAAGCATAGAGGCCAGATCGGCCGCGCCACAAAGATCCTCTTCACCCTCCGCCCCCTATGCTGGCCCATCAATCGGGAGATCGAGGATGACTGTGCTTGTGACCGGCGGAGCCGGCTATATCGGCAGCCATATGGCGTTGGCGCTGGTCGAGGCCGGCCAGGGCGTGGTCGTGATCGACAACCTGTCGACCGGATTCTCGCCGTTCGTGCCGCAGGGCGTTCCGCTGTTCATCGGCGATGCCGGCGACGAGAACCTGGTCGAGGGCGTGATCGCCGCCCATGACGTCGATTCCATCATCCATTTCGCCGGATCGGTGGTGGTGCCGGAATCGATCCGCGATCCGCTGTCCTATTACCGCAACAACACCGTCACCACGCGCAACCTGCTCAACGTCGCCGTGAAGTGCCGGATTCCCCGCTTCATCTTCTCGTCGACGGCGGCGGTCTACGGCAATCCCGACCTGGTGCCGGTGGCCGAGGACGCAGCGACGAGACCGCTGTCGCCCTACGGCATGTCGAAGCTGATGAGCGAGATCATGCTGCACGACGTCGCCGCGGCCCACGGCCTGTCCTACGTGGCGCTGCGCTACTTCAACGTCGCCGGCGCCGATCCCCAGGCCCGCGTCGGGCTCGCCACCACCGGCGCCACCCACCTGCTCAAGCTCGCGGTGGAGGCCGCTACCGGGCAGCGGTCCCACGTCGAGATCTACGGCACCGACTATCCGACCCCCGACGGCACCTGCATCCGCGACTTCATCCACGTCAGCGACCTGGTCCAGGCCCACCGCGGCGCGCTCGCCTATCTCGCCGGCGGCGGCGCGTCGGCGACCTTCAACTGCGGCTACGGCCGCGGCTACTCGGTGCGCGATGTGCTCGAGGCGGTACGCCGCGTCGCCGGGCGCCCCTTCGCGGTCAAGGAAACCGAGCGCAGGCCCGGCGACATCATGACCATGATCGCCGACACCGCGAAGATCCACCGCGCCTTCGACTGGACGCCGCGCTACGACGACCTCGACACCATCGCGACCCATGCGCTGGCGTGGGAGGAAAAGCTGGTCCGCATGCGCGCCGGCGGCGATCTCCTGCGCGCCACCGCCTGACCGCGGCGCAAAAAAGCCCCGGCGGAGCCGCAGCCGGCGCCGCTCTGGCGCGGCCGCCAGCGCTTTTCAAGGCCGATTTTTGCTTGAAATACCCGCCTATTGCGGGCATGCAGGCACACGCATCGCCGCCGTGGACCGTCGATTTGCGCCGGGACGCCGCTGCGGCGCCACCACGCGCCGGTGACGGAAGCGATGACCGGAAGGCGAATGACCGAACTCAAAGTCAAGACACCGCGGAAGATCACCGACGACCCCTACGGCGCGGCGACGCTGATCAAGCGGCTCGTCGCCGAGCAGGCGCGGGCCTATTGGCGGCGCTACCTGACGGCGTTCGCGCTGATGGCGATCGCGGCCGGCACCACCGCCGGCTCCGCCTGGCTGCTCGGCAAGGTCATCAACGCCGCCTATGTCGCCCGCGACTTCCACAGCATCGTGATCCTGTCGGTCGTCACCATGGTGCTGTTCCTGGTCAAGGGCGCCGCGACCTACGGTCATTCGGTGATCCTGTCGCAGATCTCCAACGCCATCCTCGCCAACAACCAGCGCCGCCTGTTCGCCAAGCTAATGAGCGAGAGCGTCGGTTTCTTTTCGGAACGCCATTCGTCCGAGTTCCTGGCGCGGCTGACCGCCGGCGCCGCCTCGGTCACCGAGGTTCTCAACCTCCTGATCACCGCGCTCGGCCGCGACTTTCTCACCCTGATCGGCCTCGTCGTGGTGATGGTGACCCAGGATCCCTGGATGTCGCTGTTCGGCCTGGTGGTGGCGCCGCCGGCGATCCTGGTGCTACGCAAGCTGATCCGGCGGGTCCGCAACCTGGCGCACACCCAGTTCACCAACAACACCGACATCCTCGAGACCATGCAGGAATCGCTGCAGGGCATCCGCACCGTGAAGGCTTTCACGCTCGAGGACATCATGCGCGCGCGCATCGACGCCAACATCGCCGCGGTGGAGCAGAACGCCAACAAGATCGCGCGGGTCTCGAACCGCTCGAGCCCGCTGATGGAAATGCTGGGCGGCATGGCGGTGGCGGGATCGCTGATCTATGGCGGCTACGGCGTGGTGGTCGAGGGCGCGACCCCCGGCCAGTTCTTCTCCTTCATCACCGCGTTCCTGCTCGCCTATGAGCCGGCCAAACGGCTCGCCCGCCTCAACATCGACCTCAATTCCCGTCTGATCGGCGCCGCCAAGCTGCTGGAGATCATCGACAGCCCGGCCAGCGAGCCCGACGACAGCGCCAAGCCCGCGCTGCGGCTGACGGCGTCGCGGGTCGAGCTGCGCGACGTCTCCTTCGCCTACCGCCCCGACGAGCCGGTGCTCCGCCACATGAGCTTCGTCACCGAGCCCGGCAAGGTGACGGCGCTGGTCGGCCCCTCGGGCGGCGGCAAGTCGACGGTGCTCGCGCTGCTGTTGCGGCTTTACGAGGCCCCGACCGGGCGGATCCTGATCGACGACCAGGACATCGCCCAGGTGTCGCGGCGCTCGTTGCGCCAGCAGATCGCCTATGTCGGCCAGGATGTGTACCTGTTCCGCGGTACCATTCGCGAAAACATCGCCTTCGGCCGCGCCAATGCGTCCGAGGACGAGGTCATCGCCGCGGCCAAGGCCGCCTGCGCCCATGATTTCATCATGAGCTTCCCGAACGGCTACGACACCCCGGTCGGCGAGCACGGCACCCAGCTCTCCGGCGGCCAGCGCCAGCGCGTCGCGATCGCACGCGCCCTCCTCAAGGACTCGCCGCTGATCCTGCTCGACGAGGCGACCGCGTCGCTGGATTCCGAATCCGAGCGTCAGGTCCAGGAAGCCATCGACCACCTGTGCCGGAACCGCACCACCATCGCGATCGCCCACCGGCTGCACACCATCATGCATTCCGACGCCATCCTGGTGGTCGAAGGCGGCAGCATCGTCGAGGCCGGCCGCCACGACGATCTGCTTCGCCGCAACGGCCGCTACGCCTCGTTCTTCCGGTTGCAGCAACGTGAAACCGGTCTAGGTCCACTGGCGCCGGTGGCTGCGACGGCCTAGATTACAGGCTGGCCGTCAGCGCTCAGCCGATGGATGCTGCGGCGGCGCCGTCCCGCCGGCGGACGTATGTCGTTCATACGCGCGTGTTCAAATACGGTCTTTCCACGGCCGGGCTGCCATGTCCGGGCTTCCACCTCCGGGCTTCCACCTTCGAGATCCGACCATGAGCGTCAGCGCCGGTTTCGTCATCCCCCATGCCGCCACGCCCTCGATCCCCGTCGCCGGCGAAGGCAAGGCGTTTCCGGTCCGGCGCATCTGGTGCGTCGGCCGCAACTACCTCGATCACATCCGCGAACTCGGCAACGACGAGCGCCAACCGCCGTTCTTCTTCGCCAAGCACGCCGACATGATCACGCCGGACGGCGCCATGATCCCCTACCCGTCCCTGACCAAGGACTTTCAGCACGAGGTGGAGCTGGTGGTGGCGCTGAAGAGCGGTGGCCACGCCATCGCCGCCGGCCACGCGCTCGACCACGTCTACGGCTACGGCGTCGGCATCGATCTCACCCGGCGCGACCTGCAGACGGCCGCGCGCAAGAAGGAGCAGCCGTGGGAGATCGGCAAATCGTTCGACCTGTCGGCGCCGTGCAGCGCGCTGCGGCCGGCCAGCGAGATCGGCCACCCCACCCACGGCCGGATCTGGCTTTCGGTCAACGGCGTCGAGCGCCAGACCGGCGACCTGTCGCAGATGATCTGGAACGTCGGCGAGATCATCTCCAAGCTGTCGCAGCAGGTCTCGGTGCGCGCCGGCGACATCATCATGACCGGGACCCCGGCGGGCGTCGCCGCGCTCGAGCCCGGCGACAAGGTCGACTGCGGCATCGACGGCATCGCCACGCTGAAGATCGAGGTCAGCAAGCCGGCCGAGCAGTGAGGCCGGAGCGGCCAGGAAACACTCCGGCAACCGCCTCGCGTCGGACGCCCCGAGAAAAAAGCCCCGGATCGATCCGGGGCTTTCGCTTGTCAAAAATGACGCGGCCTGTGCCGCTGCCGCGCTCAGTAGCGGTAGTGGTTCGACTTGTAGGGGCCGTTCTCCGGCACGCCGATATAGGAGGCCTGGGCCGAAGTCAGCTTGGTGAGCTTCACGCCGATCTTCTCGAGGTGCAGCATCGCGACCTTCTCGTCGAGGTGCTTGGGCAGGGTATAGACCTTCTTCTCGTATTTCTCGGGATGGGTCCACAGCTCGATCTGGGCGATGGTCTGGTTGGTGAAGGACGCCGACATCACGAAGGACGGATGGCCCATGGCGTTGCCGAGATTCACCAGCCGGCCTTCCGACAGCAGGATGATGCGCTTGCCCGAGGCGAACTCGATCTCGTCGACCTGCGGCTTGATGTTGGTCCACTTGAAATTGCGCAGCGCCGCCACCTGGATCTCGTTGTCGAAGTGGCCGATGTTGCAGACGATGGCGCGGTCCTTCATGCCGCGCATGTGGTCGAGCGTGATGATGTCGCGGTTGCCGGTGGCGGTCACGTAGATGTCGGCGCGCGGCAGCGCGTCCTCGATGGTGACGACCTCGTAGCCCTCCATCGCCGCCTGCAGCGCGCAGATCGGATCGACCTCCGAGACCAGCACCCGGCAGCCGGCCTGGCGCAGCGAGGCGGCCGAGCCCTTGCCGACGTCACCGAAGCCGGCGACGAAGGCGACCTTGCCCGACATCATCACGTCGGTGCCGCGGCGGATGGCGTCGGTGAGCGACTCGCGGCAGCCGTAGAGGTTGTCGAACTTCGACTTGGTGACGCTGTCGTTGACGTTGATGGCGGGGAACAGCAGCTTGCCGGCGGCGGCGAGCTGATAGAGGCGGTTGACACCCGTGGTGGTTTCTTCCGACACGCCGCGGATGCTCTTGGCGATCTCGGCGAACCAGCCCTTCGGCTTCTCGGCGAGCTTCTTCTTGATGAGCGCGAAGAAGATCTCCTCCTCCTCGCTCGCCGGCGAGGCGAGGAAGGCGGTGTCGCCGTTCTCGGCGCGCAGGCCGAGATGGACGAACATGGTGGCGTCGCCGCCGTCGTCGAGGATCATGTTGGGAACGCCGCCACCATGCCAGTCGAACAGCTTGGCGGTGTAGTCCCAGTACTCGGTCAGGGTCTCGCCCTTGTAGGCGAACACCGGAATGCCGGCGGCGGCGATCGCCGCCGCGGCATGGTCCTGGGTCGAGTAGATGTTGCACGACACCCAGCGCACGTCGGCGCCGAGCGCTTTCAGCGTCTCGATCAGCACCGCGGTCTGGATCGTCATGTGCAGCGAGCCGGCGATCCGCGCGCCCTTGAGCGGCTTCGAGGCGCCGAACTCGGCGCGGGTCGCCATCAGGCCGGGCATCTCGGTTTCGGCGAGGTCGATTTCCTTGCGGCCGAACGCGGCCAGCGAGATGTCCTTGACGATGAAGTCCGAAAAGGCGGTGCTCATGAATGTTCCTCTGGTTCGGTCGGCCCCGTCGACTGAGGCATCCGGGGCTTAGCTAACTCGACACGTCATCTGCATCGTCATGGCCGGACTTGTTCCGGCCATCCACGTCTTCTGTACGGCGGCGCCGTTAAGACGTGGATGCCCGGCATAAAGCCGGGCATGACGGCGAGGAACGGATGATCCGCTCCTTCAATCACATCTCACACCGCGCGCTTGATGGCGTCGGTGAGGTCGGTTTTCTCCCACGAGAAGCCGCCGTCGGCGTCCGGCGCGCGGCCGAAATGGCCGTAGGCGGAAGTGCGGGCGTAGATCGGCTTGTTGAGGTCGAGGTGGTTGCGGATGCCGCGCGGCGTGAGGTCCATGGCATGGCCGACCGCCTTCTCGATCTGCGCTTCCGACACCTTGCCGGTGCCGTGGGTGTCGACATAGATCGACAGCGGCTTGGCCACGCCGATGGCGTAGGACAGCTGAATGGTGCAGCGTTCGGCAAGCCCGGCCGCCACCACGTTCTTGGCGAGATAGCGCGCCGCATAGGCCGCCGAGCGGTCGACCTTGGTCGGGTCCTTGCCGGAGAACGCGCCGCCGCCGTGCGGCGCCGCGCCGCCATAGGTGTCGACGATGATCTTGCGGCCGGTGAGGCCGGCGTCGCCGTCGGGGCCGCCGATGAAGAACTTGCCGGTCGGATTGACGTGCCAGATGGTGTCCTTGGCGATCCAGCCCTCGGGCAGCGCGCGGCGGACATAGGGCTCGACCAGTTCGCGAACCTTGGCCGAGGACAGGTCCTCGATCAGGTGCTGGTGCGACACCACGATCTGGGTCACGCCGACCGGCTTGCCGTCCTCGTAGCGCACCGTGACCTGGCTCTTGGAGTCCGGCCCGAGCACGGTCTCGACGCCGCTGTGGCGCGCCTCGGCGATCAGCCGCAGAATCTTGTGGGCGTAGAAGATCGGCGCTGGCATCAGGTCCGGCGTCTCGGTGCAGGCGTAGCCGAACATGATGCCCTGGTCGCCGGCGCCCTCCTCGCGGTTGACGCCCGGCTGCAGCGCGTCGACACCCTGGGCGATGTCGGCGGACTGCGGGTGCAGCAGCACCTTGATGTCGGCCTTGTCCCAGTGGAAGCCTTCCTGCTCGTAGCCGATGTCGCGGATCGCCATGCGGGCGACGTGGGAGATCCAGTCCTTGGTCACGGTCTCGGGGCCGCGGGTCTCGCCGGCGATCACCACCTGGTTGGTGGTGGCCATGGTCTCGCACGCGGCGCGGATCGCCCACGGGTCGACGCCCGCCTTGGGGCCTTCGCGGAAGAACAGGTCGACGATCTCGTCGGAGATACGGTCGCAGACCTTGTCCGGATGACCTTCCGACACCGACTCGCTGGTGAACAAGTAAGACGCGCGCATCAACAATCCTTTCCGCTGGACCACCGGTGATCCGCTTGAATTATCGTGAACGTCAGTCGCGCCGTCGCGAGATGACGTAAGACTCGTCGTAGAACCACAGACCGTTATGCCGTCGCAGCACGTCCCGTGTGGCGTCGAGATATCGTCCGCTCTGGGTCATTTCGGTCAGCCGCTCGTCCTCGACCTGAGCGACATACACTGCCGCGTTCCAGGCTGCAAAGGCTGTTGACGAGCCGATCGACCCCATGACTTCGTTCGGGAGCGCTTCCATGTCGTAACGGAAGATCGAGCGGGCGTCGGAATAGGCGTTGAAATTGAGGTCCCGCCCGGCCGATCCCAGCTCGTATTTCACGGCGCGCAATAGCTCATGGCGGCTCACGGCGAAAGGATTTTCTCCCGGCCAGGCCGCCTCGATGATCTCCATCCCCGGATCGTGTCCATAAGAGTGTATTCCGATCAGCCGCCCGCCAGGACGCAGCGCCCGGGCGAGCGGTGCGATGATGCGCCGAGCGCGAAAACTGACGGACGACTTGGCACGGTAAGGTTGCGAGGCGATGACAAGGTCGAAATCGGCGGCGGCGCGACCGGCGCGCGGAATCACCGGATCGAGCAGGAATCGGTGGTCCTCGCGGTAGAACACCAGGACGATCGGCCGCTCGTAGACCGGCATGCCCGAGCGGGGGCTGACGCTGGCGCGCCAGTTTTCCTCCAGAAACGGCTGCAATTCGGCGATCTGGTCCTCGAAATCGCCGGCGGAACTGCCGCTCAGCACCACGTCCCGCCAGATCATCCCGGCCGCGGCCGCAGGCGAGCGCGGCGTCAGCCATGGCGCCTCGGCGTAGTACATGTTGGTCAGGACGAAGACCGTGGCGGGGTGCTCGAACAGGCGGTCGGGCAGCTTGTCCAGGGTCAGGCGGACGTCCTCGAGGCTGATCTCCTTGCCCGCCACATAAAAAGGCATATTTGGAAACCGCCTATGCATTGAGCGCATAACGCGGGCCAGTACGGTGCCATCGCCCACCCCGGCATCGAAGACCCGCAACGCCGGCGGCCGCGGATGGACGCTGGCCAGTTCCAGGTCCACGCGCTGGGCGATCAGCCGCTTTTCGCTGCAGGTGTGGACAAACAGCAGGTATTTCTGCCGGTTCTCGAAAAAACGGAAATTCCCCCGGGGGTCGCGGCGCTCCAGCGGCGGTTCCGGCCGCGGCGGCGCCGTTCCGCCGGGCAGCCCTTCGCCGAGAAAGGCCCGGATCCGCTCCAGGGTATCAACGGTGATACGCTTGCCTTCGCGGAGCCGCGACACCAGCTTGCCGTCATTGACCGCCAGCCGGCCGAAGGTCGATTCGGCCATCCCCGCCTGGCGGCAGAATTCCGCGATCTGGCCTACCAACTGGTCGTTCTTCATTGGGGCGCGGGGTTTCCAGCCGTGGCGCGTTCGCCGGTTCGCAAAGGAGACACATGACTCACCTAACACTGTTTCGCCGGGGCGCGAACTGCTAGAAGGCCGCGACCTCGGGGGCGCCCCTCCCGGCGCCGCCGCACTGGACTTTGACGGGACTGAAGAATGCGCATCGCAATGATCGGCACCGGATATGTCGGGCTGGTTTCCGGCGCCTGCTTTGCCGATTTCGGCCACCAGGTGACCTGCATCGACAAGGACGTGGCCAAGATCGCGGCCCTGCAGCGCGGCGAGATCCCGATCTACGAGCCCGGGCTCAACGAGCTCGTCGCCGGCAACATGGCGGCGGCGCGGCTCGATTTCTCCACCGACCTGCGCGACGCGGTCGCCCAGGCCGATGCCGTCTTCATCGCGGTCGGCACGCCGTCGCGGCGCGGCGACGGTCACGCCGATCTCAGCTACGTCCACGCCGCGGCACGGGAGATCGCCGAGAATCTCAAAGGCTTCACCGTCGTCATCACCAAGTCGACGGTCCCGGTCGGCACCGGCGATGACGTCGAGCGCATCATGCGCGAGACCAATCCGGCCGCCGACGTCGTGGTGGCGTCCAATCCCGAATTCCTGCGGGAGGGCGCCGCGATCCGCGACTTCAAACATCCCGACCGCATCGTGGTTGGCACCGACGACGAGCGCGGGCGCAAGGTGATCGCCGAGATCTACCGGCCGCTCTACCTCAACCAGGCCCCGGTGATGTACACCGGGCGGCGCACCGCCGAGATGATCAAATACGCGGCGAACGCGTTCCTGGCGACCAAGATCACCTTCATCAACGAAATCGCCGACCTCGCCGAGCGCACCGGCGCCGACGTCCAGGACGTCGCCCGCGGCATCGGGCTCGACAATCGCATCGGCGGCAAGTTCCTGCATGCCGGCCCCGGCTTCGGCGGCTCGTGCTTCCCCAAGGACACCCGCGCGCTGGTCAAGACCGCGCAGGACCACGACGTGCCGCTGCGCATCGTGGAGGCCGTGCTCGCGGTCAACGACAACCGCAAGCGCGCCATGGCGCGCAAGGTCGCCGCCGCGCTCGGCGGCCAGCTCCGCGGCAAGACCATCGGCGTGCTCGGCCTCACCTTCAAGCCCAACACCGACGACATGCGCGAGGCGCCGTCGATCCCGCTGATCACGGCGCTGCAGGACCTCGGCGCCCACGTCCAGGCCTACGATCCGGTCGGCATGGCCCAGGCCCGCCTCGAGCTGCCCGCGATCACCTATTGCGACAATCCCTACAGCTGCGCCGCCAAGGCCGACGCGCTAGTGATCGTCACAGAGTGGGAGCAGTTTCGCGCGCTCGACCTGGCACGGCTCAAGGCCGAGATGACGCGGCCGGTGATCGTCGACCTGCGCAACATCTATCGCCCCGACGAGATGGCCGAGCACGGCTTCATCTACGACAGCGTGGGACGGCCCTCCAGCTAGTCCGTCCGCTTCCGCGCGCAACTCTCCGACGCAGCCGGGGGCCCGACGACGCGGCAGCGCGCCCACGTTAAACAGGACGCGGGTTTGACGCTGCCGACCGCCTCCCTATAAGTCTCGCGGCAGGAAACAATGGGGGGCTGTGGTGACGGAACGCGCGGTGCCGCGGCAGATCCTGGTGCTGGCGCTGACGCTGGCGGTGCCGTTCGTGCTCGCGCTGACCGTGTTCCCGACGCCGATGTACGACACCCGCGAGCTGATGGCGTGGGGACGCCACTTCCCGCTGGTGACGCCCGACCATCCTCCGCTGATGTCCTGGATCGGCGGCGCCGTCGACCGCCTGTTCGGCGGATCGGCCGCCAGCGCGGTCGCCGCCAACCAGCTCCTGATGGCGGTCGGCCTGGCCTATTTCCACGCCTCGTTGCGCGTGATGATGGCACCCGCCGCGGCGGCGCTGTTCACGCTGATCTACGGCGCGTCGTTCTACACCGCGCTGGGCGCCCTGTCCTTCGCCCTCAACGCCGACATCCTGCAGCTCACCTCGTGGCCCGCGGTGGTCTTCCACCTGCTGCACGCGCAGCGGACCAATCGGTGGCCGCACTGGGTCGGCCTCGGCGTCTGGACCGCGATCGCGCTGCTCACCAAGTACAATGCCGTGGTCCTGCTCGTCGGGCTCGGCGTCGCCGTGCTCGCGGTCGGCGACTTCCGGGTGGTGCTGCGGCGGCCCGGTCTCTACGGCGCGGCGGCGCTGGCGCTGGCGTTGGTCTCCATCCATGTCGCCGCGGTGCTGGAACGCGGCGCCGCCGTCGGCTACGCGCTGGCACGGTTCGACGTGGAGGGATTGAGCGGGCGGATTGCGAGCCTCGGGCAGCTCGTGCTCGGCCACGTCGGCCTGCTGATGCCCGGGCTCGTGGTGGTCGCGGTCGGCGCGTGGCGCGGTTTCCTCGCGCTCGACCGCAGTGCGCCATCCGCCGAGCAGCGGCTGCTCCTGATCACGAACGCCACCATGCAGGTGATCCTGCTCGGCCTCGTGCTGGTCGCCGGCCTCGACTACGTGTTTCGCTACAGCGCGCCCTACGCCATGATGGCGGTGCTGGCGCTGGCGCCGTGGTTTCGACCGGCCGGTGCGTGGCGGGACTGGGCCGGGCGCGAACTGGTGGCGGCGCTCGGCGCGCTCTACGTCGCGCTCGGGCTCGGCATCGCGATTGTCTACACGTTGTTCGCCAGTCACAGCCCGATGCAGGAACCCACCGCCGACGGCGCGCGCGCCATCCTCGCCGCCTGGGACCGCAGCTATGCCTGCGGCCCCGCCTATTTCATCGGCGGACGACAGGACGTCTACGGCGTCGGCCTGCAGGCCGGCGACCGCGTCGACGCGCTGTTCTATCGCGACATTGCCGGCGCGCCGTGGTTCGACCGCGACCGCCTGAGCGCCGGCGGCGCCGTGGTGATCGACACCGGCCCCGACTACGAAAGGCGCATGGCGAGATTCCTGCCCGGCGTGCCGCTGGCGCCGGAGGCGGAGGTGACGCTGCCGCTGCTGCGCACCCATAAGCCCAAGACCTTCACCTATCACTATCATTTCGTCGCCCCGCAGGGCTGTGGCCAGCGCGGAGACCTGCGGCGCGCCGGACCATCCTGAAACGCTGACGGCATCGCCCGCCGTGGGTTCCCGCGGCGCGGCGCGAGCCAATTGGCGCTTTTCATCGCCGGGGAAATCCCGCAAGAACCACACCTTCGGTGTTCTTGATCGGCGGGCCGCACCACGATGACTCCCACCACGATGACGCCCACGACGGCCGCCCCCGCCAACAGCCGCTATCTCGAAGCGCCGCCGTCATGGCGCGCCTTCGTCCGCGCCCGGGAATCCAGCCTGATCGGGCTCGCCGCCGTGGTCGGGGCGATCGGCGGGCTCGCGGTCGCCGCCATGAGCGGCGCGGTGATGCTGCTGCATGCCGCCCTGTTCGGGCTGCCGCTCGGCGACCGGGTCTCGGAGCAGGCGACGCTCAACCCCGTGCTCGCTGTGGTGGTACCCGCGCTGGGCGGTCTCGTGCTCGGCGTCGCCCTGCTGCTGCTGCCGCGCTGGCGCCCGCCGCGCGAGGTCGACCCGATCGAGGCCAACGCGCTGCATGGCGGGCGGATGTCGTTCCGCGGCAGCGTCATCGTCGCGCTGCAGACGATCTGGTCGAGCGGGGTCGGCGCCTCGGTGGGGCTGGAGGCCGGCTATACCCAGCTCGCCAGCGGCCTCGCCGCGTCGATCGGGCGCGGCTTTCACCTGCGCCGCGCCGACCAGCGCATCATGGTGGGCTGCGGCGCCGCGGCGGCGATCGCCGGCGCCTTCGGCGCGCCGCTGGCGGGCGCGTTCTACGCCTTCGAGCTGGTGATCGGCGGCTACACGCCGGCGAGCCTGACCCCGGTGGGGGTCGCCGCGGTGACCGGCTACGTGGTGTCGCGGATGTTCATGTCGTTCTCGATCGGCGTCGTCGCCGGACCGATCGCCGAGGTGACGAGCCAGGACCTCGTGATCGCCGCGGGCCTCGGCGTCGCCGCGGCGATGTTCGGCATCGGCATCATGCGCAGCGTCGCGTTCTGCGAGTGGCTGTTGGCGCGGCGCTGGATCTGGCCGCCGCTGCGCCCCGTGCTCGGCGGCCTCGTCGTCGGGCTGCTGGCGCTGGCGTCGCCGCAGGTGATGTCGTCGGGCCACGGCGCGCTGCACCTCACCGGCCTCGGCCAGATGACGCTGGCCGGTGCCGGCGTGGTGTTCGCCCTCAAGACGCTCGCCTCGATCGCCTCGCTGGGATCCGGCTTCCGCGGCGGGCTGTTTTTCGCCTCGCTGCTGCTCGGCGCGCTCGGCGGCCGCCTGTTCGCGGCGGGGCTCGGCGCGGTGTGGCCCGGCGCCCCGCTCGATCCCAACGCCTATTCGATCATCGGCATGGGTGCGCTCTCGGCCTCGATCATCGGCGGGCCGCTGACCATGACATTCATCGCGCTGGAGACCACCGGCGACCTCTGGCTCGCCACCGCGGTGTTGGTGGCGGTCATCATCTCGACCCAGCTCACCCGCGAGATCTTCGGCTATTCCTTTGCCACCTGGCGATTCCACCTGCGCGGCGAAACCATTCGCAGCGCCGCCGATATCGGCTGGATCCGCGACCTGACGGTTGCGCGGATGATGCGCCGCGACGTCGCCACCGTCGACAGCGCCATGACGATCGAGGAATTCCGCGGCCGTTTTCCGCTCGGCTCCAAGACCCAGATCGTCGCCGAGGACGAGGATGGCCGTTACCGCGGCATCGTGTTCGTCGCCGAGGCCCACGCCGCCGATTACACCCATGTCCGGCGGATCAGCGAGATCATGCGCTACCAAGACACCACGCTGCTGCCGTCCATGAACGTGCAGGAGGCGGTGGCCGCCTTCGACCGCGCCGAGGCGGAAGCGCTGGCGGTGATCGATGCGCCCGAGCACCGCAAGGTGATCGGGCTTCTGACCGAGACCCACACGCTGCGGCGCTACTCGGAAGAATCCGAGAAGCGCCGCCGCGAGGTGCTGGGCGAGACCTGAGCGCTGCCGTCAATGCGTCCAGCGATCTTCCGGAAGATTGTTCTGCACGCTCGCCACCGTCGATCGCGTCGAGCCGCCCGCCCGGTACAACAGATCCTGCCACAGGCTCTTGGAGCGGGTTCCGAAGGCGCTGACGACGCTGACCTTGGTCAGCCCGCCGCGCACCAGCGAGAACTGCGGCCGGTCGTTGACCGCGAGCGGCGCCGACATCGACTGCACACCGGCGCCGACCGCCTGCTGATGCAACGTGCCGCCAGAACGGATCTCAAGACTGCCGGGCTGCGTGAGAAACCCCACCAGATAGACGTTGTTCTCGAACGGCACGCCGTTTTTGCTGACATAGGCGCCCGCCTGCTTGGTGGCGTCGTGAGGCGCGGTGGTCGGTTCCATGCGATGGCTGTAGTAGAGCACGTCGCGGGTGATCGTCGGCTTGACCCCGGTCTTGTACCAGGAAATGTAATAGGCGGCGATATCGTAGAAGGCGTACTGGCTCGATGTATTGGGCCGCAGGTTGGTGCCCTCGCTATGATCGTTCCAGGTGATGATCTGCACCGCTTGCGCACCATCGTTGATGGCCCGTGTCCAGGTCTCGATCTCGGTCTGGAAGCCGCCGGTTTCCGACGTGATGAGGTTCAACGGCCGGTCATAGGATTGGGCGACGTCGCTCATGAAGGCGATGCCCCTTGAACTGGCCCAGGCCTTATCGGATGCCTCGGAGGTGATCTGGGTGTAGGGATCGATGGTCCAGCGCGAATAGAGTTGCAGCAGCGACGCGTAGGCGGGCCGTTTCGTCGGATCGACGAAGACGCCGGAGAAGTAGACGTCCATCCCGTGCGCGATTTTCAGACGGCTGAGAAAGCGCTGGTACCAGCTGACGGGCAGATATTCCACAGCGAAAGCGCCGACCATGTATTTGGTGCCCATCCTCATGAACGAGCGGTGGCTCTTCAGCGTCGCGAGATTGTCCGCGACCGTTTCCGGCACAGCGACCGGGTCGTTCGGATTGGCCTGCAACCTCGCCGCCATGAGCGAAGCATCGATGTTGGGAACGACCGAGAATCCGGCCACGTTCCGGCTCGAATAGGCGTCGGCGGCATTGAACATGCCGACCATCTGCGCCTGCCAGCGGAAATCCTCCGGCCCATACCAGCAGTTCAGCAGGAACGCATCTATGCCGATGTTGGCGGCGAGCGCGACATCGAGCGCGAGGTCCTTTTGGGCGTCGGCGTCGGTATCGACCTGGACCGCTTCAGCCAATGGAATCGGCCGGTTGCGCATCCAGTTGCCCGCGCCGAAAAATTGATCCGAGAAGCCCGCCGGATTGAGCGAAACGGCGTATCCGTCGGTCGCGCTGGGGTCGCCATAATAGCGGAACGGAAACTCGTGCCAGTGGGCGAACACCTTGCGCGGGCTCGCCGCGAGCACCGTACGTGACGGCTGATTGAAGGGGAGGATCGACGGATCGAGCGTCGTCGCGACCTGCGCCGCTGCGGGCACGGCGATGGCGAGCGAAATCGCAGCACCGACCAGCGTCGCAATGCGTTGAAGCGAGATTTTCATGTGACAGTCCCCGGACAAAACGCGCGCCCCTCCTTGCCGCCGAGGGGCCTGCGATCACCGGAAACAGGTTAGTGGAGACCAATTTCGGAAGATTTAGATCGGTTCTTACAGTTTTACCCATCTCGCGAAAATCGGGGGATTCACCGCTGATTCACCGTCCGCGGGCCGCGCAGGCGCTGCGCGGCGCCTGTCACGGGCTCAGGCTCGCGACGTAGGCGACGATGGCGAGCATGTCGCCGTCGGTCATCCCCGCGACCTCCGGCTGCATCATCGCGACGGAAGGGCCGGCGCGCGACCCTTGACGGATGTCGAACAGCTGGCGGAACAGATAGCTCGGGGAGCGCCCGGCGAGCATCGGCGCCACGGCGGTGCCCTTGAGGTCCGGGCCATGACACGCCGTGCACGGCATCCGTGCGCCCTTGGCGGCGTGCGCGAGCTGATTGCCCCTGGCAATGCTGCCGACCGGCACGTAGGCGACAAATCCGGAGGTGTCGTCGCGAAGTTCGGTCCGCGCCCGATCTTCCGGCACCTCGATGATGCGGTCTCCGATTGCTTCCGTGCCGCCCCCGGGGCTCCGCGGCCAGCATGCTGACGCCCGAGACCGCGGTGCGCGGCACCATGTCGGTTTCGACCACCCTGATCCAGGGCCGATAGCGCAGCCCCGAGAAGTAGTCAGCGGCGCTGGCGACCTCTTCGGGCGAGGCGTGCGCGGCGACCGCCACCATCAACGGCGGCGACAGCATCGCCGGCTGCGCCGCGCGGCGCTCGCCGTTGCGGAAGGCTTCCATCTGCTGAACGATGTAGGCGGCGGAAAGACCCGCCAATGACGCGTTCTCGGGCCTGCCTTGGCCGTTCGGATAGTGGCAGAAGCCGCAGGCGTTGAGGTCGGGCTTGCGGCCATGCGCAACCACGTCCGGCATCGGCGGGTGGCTGTCGGGACGCCAATCGACGGCGCCGAAACGGTTGAAGATCGCGGCGAGGGGAAGCGAAACCGCGCTGCCCGGAACGTGACGCGGCGTGCCGTCGTCGGCCGGCGGCTTTGGCGGACCATTGCGGTTGAGCGGATAGGCCCACTCCGGGGGACCGCCGGACTCCGGAGGCGCGGCGGCCTTCCCGGCCGCGCGCGCCGCGCCGCCCAGGGTCACCGAAGAGGCGACCGCAGCCACCACCAAAACAACAATCCCCTTGCCGATCGCCCCGATCATCAGCTTCCCCTGCCGCGCGAACATCCACTTGCGAATGGATCGCACGGCCGCATGGCTGCGACAAGGGGGGCGGCGCCGGCGACGCAGGCGCGATGGCCGAATGCTCACGCAATAGAATGCCCGCGCCGGGCGCGGGCATTCTTAGTGATCGATGGGTCGATGCGACGTCGAGGCCTACTTGCCCCAGACTTCGCTGGCCACTTCGAGGGCCAGCGACAGCTTCGCCCACTGCTCGTCCTCGGAGAGGATGTTGCCCTCCTCGGTCGAGGCGAAGCCGCACTGCGGCGACACCGCCAGCTGGTCGATGTCGGCGAACTTCGACGCCTCCTCGAGCCGGCGCTTGATGTCGTCCTTGCGCTCGAGCTCGCCGAATTTCGAGGTGATCACGCCCACCACCACGACCTTGTTGCCCCGGGGCAGGAAGCGCAGCGGCTCGAAGCCGCCGGCGCGGTCCGAATCGTATTCCAGGAAGTAGCCGTCGTAGTTGGTGCCGGCGAGCAGCGTCTCGGCCACCGGCTCGTAGCCGCCCGACGAGATCCAGGTCGAGCGGAAATTGCCGCGGCAGACGTGGGTGGTGATCGCCATGTCGGCGGGCTTCTCGGCGATCGCGTAGTTGATGATGCGGGAATAGGTCTCCTGCAGGCGGTCGACCTCGTCGCCGCGCTCGCGCGCCTTGCGCAGCTCGTCCTGCGAGCAGAGATAGGCCCACACGGTATCGTCGAACTGCAGGTAGCGGCAGCCGGCGTCGTAGAACGCCTTCACCGCCTTGCGGTAGGTCTTGGCGAGATCCTCGAAGAACGGTTCGAGATCCGGATAGACGTCCTTGGAGATCGCCTTGCGGCCGCCGCGGAAGTGTAGCACCGCGGGCGACGGGATCGTCATCTTGGCGACCGCGCCGGTGGTCGCGCACTGCTTGTTCAGGAAGCGGAAGTGATCGAGCATCGGATGATCGTCGGGAAAGTCGACCTTGCCGATCACGCGCACGTTGTCGGCCCGCGTGGTAACGCCGGCAAACTGGATGCCCTCGGGATGATACAGTTCGCAGCCGGTCAGCCTCGCGAGGAAATCGAAGTGCCACCAGGAGCGGCGGAATTCGCCGTCGGTGGCGAGCTGCAGGCCGAGCGACTTCTGCTTGTGCACGACCTTCTCGATCTCGAGATCCTCGAGGCGCGCGAGTTCGCTGGCCGGGATCTCGCCCTTCTCGAGCTGGGCGCGGGCTTCCTTGATCCGCTGCGGGCGCAACAGGCTGCCGACGTGATCGGCGCGGAATGGCGGGGTCTTTCTCTGCATCGTCGTTCTCCGGTGCTCTTCTCTTATTACGTCGTCAATCGTTGGGTCCCGTCAACCTTTTGCGGCCCTGTCATCCCAACGTCGTCTTCCTAGTGACGCCCGCTCCGCCCGTGACCCCGAGGAACCGCTCGAGCGTGGCCGGGTCGTTCTTCAGCGTCGCGCTGCTGGCATCGTGGACGATGGCGCCGCGCTCCAGGATCACTGCGCGGTCGGACAGGCCGAGGATCTTGCGCGCGTTCTGCTCGACGATCACGGCGCACAGCCCGCCCGACCGGGTGATCTTGCCGAGCGCAACCAGGAGTTCGTCGACGATGATCGGCGCCAGCCCCTCGGTCGGCTCGTCCAGCAGCAGCACCCTGGGATTGAGCGTCAGCGCCCGGCCGATCGCCAGCATCTGCTGCTCGCCGCCCGACAGCTCGTTGCCGAAATTGCCGCGCCGCTCCTTGAGCCGCGGGAACATGTCGTAGACCCGCTCCACCGTCCACGGCCCGGGCAGCGCCACCGCGGTCATGTTCTCCTCGACGGTGAGCGAGCGGAAGATGTTGCGCTCCTGCGGCACCCAGCCGATGCCGGCGCGGGCGCGCTGGTCGGGGCGCAGGCGGGTCACATCCTGCCCGGCGAGCGCGATCGTGCCGCCGAAGCGCCGGGTCACCCCGACGATGGAGTTGATCAGCGTGGTCTTGCCGGTGCCGTTGCGGCCGAGCAGCGCCAGCACCTCGCCCTCGGCGAGGCTGAGCGACATCTTCGGCAGCACCACGGCCTCGCCGTAGCCGGCGCGCAGCCCGGAGATGGCGAGCAGATCAGGCATCGGCGCCCTCCCCGAGATAGACCGCCTTGACCCGCGGATCGCGCGCGACCTCGTCCGGCGCGCCCTCGGTGAGCATCGCGCCGTTCACCAGCACGGAGATCCGGTCGGCGAAGGAAAACACCAGGTCCATGTCGTGCTCGATCAGCAGCACCGTGACGTCGCGCGGCAGGCTCGCCACCGCCGCCAGGATGTCGTGGCGCTCGCTCTCCGGCACGCCCGCCGCCGGCTCGTCGAGCAGCAGCACCCGCGGCCTCGTCGCGATCGCGACCGCGATCTCCAGCAGACGCTGCTTGCCGTAGGGCAGCGTCGCGGTGCGCTCGCCCATGACGTCGAGCAGGTGGAAGCGCGCGAGGTGTTCGGCGATCTCGCCGTTGACGTCGGCGCGGGTGCCGAGCACCCGCCACCAGTCGCCGCCGTGTCCGAGCCGCTCCGAGACCGCGAGCCCGATGGTCTCCAGCGGCGTCAGGTCGGCGTAGAGCTGGTTGATCTGGAAGGTGCGCGACAGGCCACGCAGCACCCTGCTGTGGACCGGCAGCGCCGTGATGTCGCTGCCCTCGAGCAGGATGCGGCCGCCATTGGGCCGCAGCACCCCGGTCAAGAGGTTGATGACCGTGGTCTTGCCGGCGCCGTTCGGCCCGATCAGCGCATGGCGCGCCCCGGTGGCGATCCGCAGCGACAGGTCCCGCGTCACCGCGAGGCCGCCGAACTGCTTCTTGAGATCGATGGTTTCCAGCGCGTAGGTCATGGCGCCTCTCCGCCGGGCAGCGCCGCGATCTCCTTGCCGAACAGCCGCGCGATCCGCCGCGGCACGAAGGTCACGGCGCTCTCGATCCGCTGCCGGCCGAGCAGCACGATCACGACCAGCACGAGGCCGATCCAGAACTGCCAGTATTGCGGCGTCAACGACGATACTTCCTGCTGCAGCAGCTTGAAGATCGCGGCCCCGATCAGGCCGCCATAGAGATAGCCGGTGCCGCCGATCACCAGCACCAGCATCAGGTCGGCCGAGCGGTCGAAGGCGAAGACGTCGAGCGAGGCGATCGCGCTCGACTGCGTGAACAGCGCACCGGCGACGCCGGCATAGAACGCGGCCACGGTGTAGATCCAGATCAGCCGGCGGTTGACCGGGATGCCGATCGCCGCCGCACGCAACGGGTTGTTGCGGATCGCGCGCAGCGACAGCCCGAACGGCGAGTGCACGATGCGGCGCGCCAGCACGAACAGCAGGAACAGCACGCTCAGGCAGTAGATGTAGCCGACCTTGCCGAACAGGTCGAACTCGAACAGCCCGAGCACCGGGGCCACCGTGATGCCCTGCAGGCCGTCGAAGCCGCCGGTGATGTCGGAGAAACGGTTGGCGAGTTCGCGCAGCACCAGCGCGATGGCGAGCGTCACCATCAACCGGGTGAGGTCCGAGCCGCGCATCACCAGGAAGCTGGTGAGGAAGCCCACCACCGCGGCGGCGAAGCCGGCGACCACCAGCGCGAGCACCGGCTCGTTGATCAGGCCGTGCTTGGCGAGCAGCCCGGCGCTATAGGCGCCGATGCCGAAGAACGCGGCGTGGCCGAGCGACACGATGCCGGCATAGCCCAGGATCAGGTCGAGCGACAGCGCGAACAGACCGAGCCAGGCGACCTCGGTCAGAATCAGATAACGGTCGGGAAACAGCAGCACGGTGGCGGCGGCGAACAGCCAGAACACCCACTCCGCCGGGCGCCAGCGCGCCGCGGCGACCAGCTGACGACCCATGGCCTCGTGCGGGATCGCGGTCATGGCGCCCTCACCGCGTCGCCGTGCGGCCGAACAGGCCGTTCGGTCGCCAGATCAGGATGACGATCATCAGCGCGTAGATCACGAAGGCGCCGAGCTTGGGCACGTAATACTTGCCGGCGACGTCGGCGACGCCGAGCAGCAGCGAGGCCATGAACGGGCCGGTGATGGTCGAGGTGCCGCCGACCGACACCACGATCAGGAAGTAGATCATGAACTTCAGCGGGAAATAGGGATCGAGGCCTAGGATCTCGGCGCCGAGCGCGCCGCCGAGACCGGCGAGCCCCGAGCCGAAGGCGAAGGTCAGCGCGAACACCTGGCCGACATTGATGCCGAGCCCGGTCGCGGCGCGCGGGTCGTCGACGGCGGCGCGCAGCCGGCTGCCGAACCGGGTCCGCCCCAGGATCAGCTGCAGCGCCACGGTGAGCAGGCCGCAGATCACGATGATCATCAGGCGGTAGCGGCCGACGCCGAGGCCGAAGACGTCGATCTGGCTGCGCAAGTAGTCGGGAATCTGGACGAAGACCTGCTGCGAGCCCATCAGGTAGTCGGTCGCGGTCACCGACATGAACACCAGCCCGATGGTAAACAGCACCTGATCGAGATGGCTGCGGCCGTAGAGATGGCGGTAGAGCAGCCGCTCCAGCACCGCGCCGATCAGCGCCGCCGCCACGAAGGCGAGCGGCAGCGCCGCGAAGAACGGCAGGCCGAGCCGGTTGACGAGGATGACGCAGGCGTAGCCGCCGGCCATCGCGAAGGCGCCGTGGGCGAGGTTGACGAAATTCATCAGCCCGAGCGTCACCGCGAGCCCGGACGCCAGCACGAACAGCAGCATGCCGTAGGCGACGCCGTCGAACAGGATCGTCAGCGCGGTCATTTCAGGTCGGTCCGGTTCGGCGGGAGCTGAAGGTCGTCATCGCAGGGCATCGCTATGATCGTTTCCGCATTGGCTTCTTTCGCATCGACTTCCCGGCCGGCTCACCTCTCCCCGCAAGCGGGGAGAGGAAGAAGGGGTCGACGCCGCGCGCGATGCACCCCGGGGTTCAGGCGGCAAGATCACCGTGCAGAACGACTACTTCTTCGTCGCCTTGCCCGGGTCCTTGATCGGACCGAAGGTCGCGAACTCGACGTTGTAGAGCTGGCCGTCGGCGCCCTTCTGGACCTTGCGGATGTAGACGTTCTGCACGATGTCGCGGGTCTCCGGATCGATCGAGATCGGGCCGCGCGGGCTTTCCCACGCCATGCCCTTGACCGCGGCGATCAGGGAATCGCCGTCGGCCTTGCCGCCGGTCTTCTTCAGCGCCTCGTAGATCAGGTGGATGCCGTCGTAGCCGCCGACCGCCATGAAGCCCGGGCGCACCCCGTAGGCCTTCTGATAGGCGGCGACGAAGTCCTTGTTCTTCTGGGACGGATGCGCCGCCGAGTAGATATGCGCGGTGACCACGCCTTCCGCGGCCTCGCCCATGTTGTTGAGCAGGTCGTCGTCCATGACGTCACCCGGCCCGATCACCTTGATGCCGCTCTTGTCGAGGCCGCGCTCGACATACTGCTTCATGAAGTTGCCGCCCTGGCCGGCCGGCACGAACACGAACATGGCGTCGGGCTTGGCGTCCTTCATGCGCTGCAGGAACGGCGCGAAGTCCGGATTGGCGAGCGGCACCTTGATCTCCTCGACGATCTTGCCGCCGCCGCCCTCGAAATGCTCCTTGAACGAGGCCAGCGCGTCGTTGCCGGGCGCGTAGTCGGAGGTCAGCGTCGCCACGGTCTGGATGCCGTTCTTCACCGCCCAGTCGGCGATCACCGTGGACGACTGCGGCAGCGTGAAGCTGGTGCGGGTGATGTAGGGCGACTTCTCGGTGATGATCGAGGTGCCGGCCGCCATCACCACCTCCAGCACCTTGGCCTGGGTGGCGAGCGGAGCCGCGGCGAGCGCCGCCGGCGTCACCCCGAAGCCGGCGATGACATTGACCTTGTCGTTGACGATCAATTCCTGGGTCAGCCGCTTGGTGTTGTCGGGCAGCGCGGCGTCGTCCTTGAGGATGACCTCGATCTTCTTGCCGGCGACGGTGTCGCCGTTCTGCTGCATGTAGAGCTTGATCGCGTTGTCGATCTGCTTGCCGGTCGAGGCCTGGCCGCCGGTCATCGGCACGATCAGGCCGATTTTGACGGTGTCCTCGGCGAAAGCCGGCACGCTGACGAGCGCTGCGGCGCCGATCAGGCTGCCGAGCGCCAGCCGGCGCGACAATCTCGGGGTGCGGACGAACATCATGTCTCCTCCTCGTCGGTCGTTTCTCTCACCAGGACCGCCTTGGCGCGGCCTTGAGGGGTGGGGTACGTTCGCCGCGCGTCGTTGCGGGGCGTGATTTGTACAGGACAGCATATGCGGAGGGCGCGGGCGGCGTCGCGTTAAACCATGGTGCGCGCGACGTGCCGGTTGCTGTCGCGGTGAACGGCGTCGGCTGCGGCGACGTCGATTGCCGGCGGACCGCGGCGGACGCGACCGTGGGCGGCCTCGCGAAACGGCCGGCGCGCTGCCCCCTCCTGAACTCGTCTCCTTCAGCTCGGCTTATGAAAGCGCGGGCATCCTGTATACAACGACGCAATGAAATCAACAGATTATTGGGCCAAGGGGCAAAAAATCCGGTCCCTCGCATAATTCATTTGTACGGTCGTACAAAAATCCTGACATCCCGGACCGCCCCGTTAACCGTTTGAGGTTTGTTAAGAATTATTAACCATAACTGGCGGCGCACTGCTGAAGCGAATGTCGATCCACCGCACTGTGGGAGCGCCTGCGATGTCTGAACTGCTCGCTTTGGCCCGGCGGCCGTATTCAGCCGACGACATGGTCGCTCTCGCCGCCGCGGGCTTCACCGACTGCGATCTCGATCCGCAAGCGCTCGACGGCGACCCAGCCGCGCTCGACATGGTGCGCGCGGTGCGGCACGGCTTTCCGGACGACCATGCTCCGCTGTCCCCGCAGGCGGACCGGCTGGACCGCACCGCGATCCGCTATGTCATCGACGGGCCGGCGCCCGACCTGGCGGCGCTCGACCACCTCCACACGCTCGGCGTGCGCGGCATCCGCCACCGGCTCGCCGACGACGCAGCGACGCTGGCGGCGCAGCTCGAGACCATCGGCCGCGACGCCGACGCCATCGCCCCGCTCGGCTGGCACATCGAGCTGGTACCCGGCCGGGATCTTTCGACGCTGCTGCGCCACGAATGGGAACTGACGACGCTTCCGGTCGTGCTGTGCCTGAGCGGCCTGCCCGCCCATGTTGCACGTTTCGAGGCCGACGACGAGGTCCTCGGCTTCGTTCTCGACCTGCTGCACATGGGCCGCACCTATGTCGCGCTCGGCGGCCTCGAGACCGGCGAGCGGCTTCGGCGCTTCACCAACGCGGCGCTGGCGGTGCGCAGCGACCGCCTGCTGTGGGGCAGCGGAAGCGCGGCGCCGGCGCTGAGCGCCGGCGACCGCCACGGCCGCATCGCCCGGAGCCTCGCCGTCCTGCTGCGCATGATCCCCGACGAGGACGACCGCGCCGCGGTGCTGGTGCAGAACCCGGCGAGGCTTTACGGGTTCGAGGGGTAGCGACGCCTCTCACAACCTGTCATGTATGGACGGCCCCCAGTCGGCAAGGGCTTTTTTGGTGCTTCGGCAAACGGATCGGGGAGCGGTCATGTATACGGCCTCGAGATGCGGCCTTTGACCGCGGGCCCTGATGGAGATCGCAGATCGAGTTCCAATCA
>JARLJA010000067.1 GCA_031291445.1 Xanthobacteraceae bacterium
CACGCGCGGCTATTACCTCGGCTCCAACGTCTCCTACAATCTGAAGAAGCTGGTCGAGCTCGGCTTCCTCGATCACCAGCGTTCGCGCGTCGATCGCCGCTCGGTCCGCATCCGCCTGACCCCGCAGGGCCAGGTGATCCGCCGCATCGTCGAGGCGCTGTATCAGAAGCACGTCAAGACGGTGGAGCAGGTCGGCGGCATCTCGAACGAGGAGTTCGCCAGCCTCAACAAGTCGCTGCATCGGCTCGAGCGCTTCTGGACTGACCAGATCCTGTACCGGCTCTGAGCCGCGGATACGGCAGACAACGGATTGCGCCACCTGATCCCCGGGTGGCGTAACGCCGCCCTTCGGGGCAGCGGGCAGTGCATGGGGGCGAGCGCGGTGGGCGCGAGAATCGGTTGGTAAACGAGACCTGAATCCGGCCCCGGTTCCGGCGAAAATATACCGCGGGACATCGGCCACGATCGTTCTCATCATCGCACCATCATGAGTGCGATTCTCAAACTGAAGAGCGATGGCGCGCAGGCGCTGCTGACCGCGGCGCTGCTGCTGGGCTGTGCGCTCAACGTCATGCTGGTTCTGGCCTTCGCGGGGCGGGCTGTCCACGGGTTCCCCGATACCGTCGACATGTCCGCGCGATCGGTCGCCACCGCGCCGGCTTCGACTGGCCGTCCGGAAACCACGCCGCAACGCTCCGACCGCGCCATCGCGACCGCGGGGCGGCCTTCGCCCGCCCGTGCCCAGCGAGCGTCCTGAGCCCCGGCAACGCGCTTGACCCACCCCTGATCCTTTTCCTGCCCCGAGCGGCGGCAGCCCATTGACGGCGCCGCCCGCGACCGCCAGATCTCGGGGCAGGGAGCCAGAACCTTGGCCCGTCGTTCCAGATATGGTATGCGGCGCGTTCCGTTTCCGACCAAACCCTGTAGCCGTTCGCGCGCCCTCTCCAGGCCGCGGCGGGGGAGATGTTTCCGCCCATGAGCCCCAACGCCAAGACCGCTGACGCCTCGTCCATCGACGCGTTCTTCTCGACCTCGCTGGCGGATGCCGATCCGGAAATCGCTGCCGCGATCAAGGGGGAACTCGGTCGCCAGCGCCACGAGATCGAGCTGATCGCGTCGGAAAACATCGTCAGCCGGGCAGTGCTCGAGGCGCAGGGCTCGGTCATGACCAACAAATACGCCGAGGGCTATCCCGGCGCCCGCTACTATGGCGGCTGCGAGTTCGTCGACGTCGCCGAGAGCCTGGCCATCGAGCGGGCCAAGCGGCTGTTCGGGGCGAACTTCGCCAACGTCCAGCCCAATTCCGGCAGCCAGATGAATCAGGCCGTGTTCCTGGCGCTGCTGGCGCCGGGCGACACCTTCATGGGGCTCGACCTCGCCGCCGGCGGCCATCTCACCCACGGCGCGCCGGTCAACATGTCCGGCAAGTGGTTCAAGCCGGTGCACTACACGGTGCGGCGCGAGGACCAGGTCATCGACATGGACGCGGTGGCGCGGCAGGCCGAAGAGGTGCGGCCGAAGCTCATCATCGCCGGCGGCTCGGCCTATTCGCGGGCCTGGGATTTCAAGCGCTTCCGCGAGATCGCCGACAGCGTCGGGGCCTATCTCATGGTCGACATGGCCCATTTCGCCGGCCTCGTCGCCGGCGGCGTGCACGCCTCGCCGGTGCCGCACGCCCACGTCACCACCACCACCACCCACAAGTCGCTGCGCGGGCCGCGCGGCGGCCTGATCCTGTGCAACGACGAGGCCATCGCCAAGAAGATCAACTCGGCGATCTTTCCGGGCCTGCAGGGCGGGCCGCTGATGCACGTCATCGCCGCCAAGGCGGTGGCGTTCGCCGAGGCGCTGCGGCCGGACTTCAAGATCTACGCGAAGAACGTCGTCGAGAACGCCAAGGCGCTTGCGGAAACCCTGAAGGCCAACGGCTTCGACATCGTCTCGGGCGGCACCGACAACCACCTGATGCTGGTGGACCTGCGGCCCAAGGGGCTGAAGGGCAACGTCTCGGAGAAGGCGCTGGTGCGCGCCGCGATCACCTGCAACAAGAACGGCATTCCGTTCGACCCCGAAAAACCGTTCGTCACCTCGGGCATCCGCCTCGGGACGCCGGCGGCCACCACGCGCGGCTTCGGCGTGACCGAATTCAAGCAGGTCGGCGGCCTGATCGCGGAGGTGCTGAACGCGGTGGCGCAGGCCGGCGACGGCCAGGCGCCGCTGGTCGAGGCCGCGGTGAAACAGCGGGTCAGGGAGCTGACCGACCGCTTCCCGATCTACCCCGACGGGGCCTGACGCATGCGCTGCCCGAGTTGCAACAGCCTGGACACCCAGGTCAAGGATTCCCGGCCGACCGAAGACTCGGCCGTGATCCGGCGCCGCCGTGTCTGCATTGCTTGCAACTTCCGCTTCACCACCTTCGAGCGTGTGCAGCTGCGTGAGCTCACCGTGATCAAGCGCAACGGGCGGCGGGTTCCGTTCGATCGCGACAAGCTGGTGCGCTCGCTGCAGATCAGCCTGCGCAAGCGGCCGGTGGATCCCGAGCGGGTGGAGAAGATGGTCTCCACCATCGTGCGCGAGCTCGAGAGCGGCGGCGAGGCCGAGGTGTCGTCGGAGGCGATCGGCGAGATCGTCATGGAGCACCTGCGCCAGCTCGACGACGTGGCCTATGTCCGCTTCGCCTCGGTGTACCGGAATTTCCGCGAGGCCAAGGATTTCGAGGCCGTGCTCGACGAACTGTCGGGTGACGACGAGCCGCGCCCGCTGCTCGTGCGCAAATGATCTTCCGGATTCTCGAAACCAAGGTCGCCCAGGAGCTTTCCGACGCCAGGACCGCCGACCGTCGCTTCATGGAGCTGGCGCTGACGCTCGGCCGCCGTGGCCTCGGGCGCACCGCGACCAATCCGGCGGTGGGCGCCGTCGTCGTCAAGGACGGCGTGATCGTCGGGCGCGGCTGGACCGCCCCCGGGGGCCGGCCGCATGCCGAGCCGCAGGCGCTGGCGCGGGCCGGCGCCGCCGCGCGCGGTGCCACGCTCTACGTCACGCTGGAGCCGTGCTCCCACCACGGCAAGACGCCGCCCTGCGCCGACGCGGTGATCGCCGCGGGCATCAAGCGGGTGGTCAGTGCCATCGAGGACGCCAACCCGGAGGTCGCGGGGCAGGGCCATGCGCGGCTCAGGGCCGCGGGGATCGCCGTCGATGTCGGGCTGTGTGCCGAGGCGGCGGCGCGCGACCATGCCGGCCATTTCCGCCGCGTGCGCGACGGCCGCCCCCATGTCATCCTCAAGCTCGCGGTGTCGCAGGACGACCGTATCGCCGGTCCCGATCGCCAGCGCCTCGCCATCACGGGACCGGCGGCGCAGGATCGCGTGCACCTGCTGCGCGCCCAATGCGACGCCGTTCTGATCGGCATCGGCACGGCGCTTGCGGACGATCCGTTGCTGACGTGCCGGCTGCCCGGGATGGCGGAGCGCTCGCCACGCAGGATCGTGCTGGACGCGTTTCTGCGGTTGCCGCCAACCGGGCTGCTGGCGAAATCGGCCCGCCAGACCGAGCTGTGGGTGATGGCGTCGCCGTCGGCCGAGGCGGCGCGGGCGGCCTTGCTCGCCGCCGAAGGCGCCCACGTGGTGCGGACCGCTGCGACCGACGGGCGCCTCGATCTCGACGCCGTGCTGCGGGAGCTGTCGCGCCGGGACGTGACCCGCCTCATGGTCGAGGGCGGATCCCGCGTCGCCGGCGCGCTGGTCGCGGCCGGCCTGGTCGACGAAGTCTGGCTGCTGCGCGGGCCCGCGACGATCGGCGACGGCGGCGTGGCGGCCTTGCACGGACTGCCGCTCGCGGCGATCACCGCGGCGCCGGGTTTCAGGATGCGAAGCCAGGAGCAACTGGGCGCCGATACCTTGACGATCTACGATCGCAGCTAGGAAGCATTGATCCATGTTCACCGGAATCATCACCGATGTCGGCGAAATCGTCGCGCTGACGCCGACCGCGCAGGGCCAGCTGCACCGGCTCAGGATCGCGTGCCGCTACGACCGCGCCACCATCGCCGACGGCGCTTCGATCGCCTGCAACGGCGTGTGCCTCACCGTGGTCGGCTCCGGCGTCGACCAGGGCGGGACCTGGTTCGAGGTCGACACCGCGGCGGAAACCCTGCGCATGACCACCGCGAAACAGTGGTCCCGCGGCACGCCGCTCAACCTCGAGCGCGCGTTGAAGATCGGCGACGAACTGGGCGGCCATATCGTCGCCGGCCATGCCGACGGCATCGCGCGCATCGTGAAGCGCGAGGACCTGCCGGACATGGCGCGGTTCACCCTGCAGGCGCCGCGGCCGCTGGAGCGTTTCATCGCGCCGAAGGGATCGATCACGCTCGATGGCGTGTCGCTGACGGTCAATACCGTCGACGACGACCACTTCACGGTCCTGATCATTCCGCACACCCTCGGCGTGACCACGCTGGGGCGCTGGCAGGCCGCGCAGGAGGTCAATATCGAGGTCGACCTGATGGCGCGCTATGCCGCGCGGCTGACGGAAACCGCGGCAGGCGGCGCGGCGCGCGGATAGCCGGGCACCACGAGACAGCGTCGCATTATGCTTGGCTTCCTGCTGTGCGGCGACTAAAACCCGCCGACACCGACAACCGGATCAAACCATGGCCGACGCCCGCCGCGCACCTCTCAAGGATCAGACCGACATTCGCGGCGCCCGCGTCTTGATCGTCGAGGCACGCTTCTACGACGACATCCAGGATGCGCTGCTGGAAGGCGCTCTCGCGGAACTCGCCCTGGCGGGGGTCTCCCACGACCTCCTGACGGTACCGGGCGCGCTGGAAATCCCCGCCGCTATCGCCATCGCCGTCGAGGCCGCCGAAAAAAACGGCAAGCCTTACGATGCGGCAATCGCGCTGGGCTGCGTGGTGCGCGGCGAGACCATCCACTTCGAGATCGTGTCGATGGAATCGTCGCGGGCGCTGATGGACCTCGCGGTCGCGCGCCGCCTGCCGCTCGGCAACGGCATCATCACGGTGAACACCGACGAGCAGGCCTGGGAGCGGGCGCGCCGCAGCGACCTCGACAAGGGCGGCGACGCCGCCCGCGCGGCGCTGGCGATGCTGCGGATCAAGCGCCGGGTCGCGAAAGCCGCGACATGAGCGCCGGAGGCAAACCCGAAGACAAGAAGGCCAACCGGCGCGGCGCGGCACGGCTCGCGGCGGTGCAGGCGCTCTACCAGATGGAGATCGCCGGCGCCGGCATCAACGACATCTTCGCCGAGTTCGAAAGCCACTGGCTCGGCGGCGAGATCGAGGGCGATACCTACCTGCCGGCCGAGGCCGCGTTCTTCCGCGACATCGTCTCCGGCGTGGTGCGGGACCAGACCCGGATCGATCCCATGCTCGACGAAGCGCTGAGCAAGGGCTGGCCGCTGCAGCGGATCGACGCCATCCTGCGCGCGGTGCTGCGCGCTGGCGCCTATGAGCTCGAGCACCGCAAGGACGTGCCGGCGCGGGTGGTGATCAAGGAATATGTCGACGTCGCCGGCGCCTTCGTCGACCGCGAGGAGACCGGGCTCGTGAACGCCGTGCTCGACCAGCTCGGCCGTCATTTCCGCGCCGAGGAATTCGTGCGCGCCGGCGGTCAGCCGTGACCACCGGCGATTCGGGCCGTTCCGGTGAGGACGCCCTGATCGCGCGCTATTTTCGCCCGCTGGCGACCGACCCCGGGGCCTTCAACCTGATCGACGACGCCGCCGTGCTGCAGGGCCGGGGCGACGACATCGTGGTGACCACCGATGCCGTGCTCGAAGGCGTGCATTTCCTGCCCGACGATCCGCCCGACACCGTGGCGCGCAAGGCGCTGCGGGTGAACCTGTCGGACCTCGCGGCGAAAGGCGCTGGGCCGGCCGGCTTCGTCCTCACCCTGGCGCTGCGGCAGGCCGACGACGCCTGGCTCGGGCCGTTCGCGCGGGCGCTGGGCGAGGATGCCACGGCCTATGGCTGCCCGCTGCTGGGCGGCGATACCGACCGTACGCCGGGGCTTGTGTCGATTGCGATCACCGCGTTCGGCCGGGTGCCGGCCGGCGCCATGGTGCGGCGCTCCGGGGGCAGGGTGGGCGACCGCGTGTTCGTGACCGGGACCATCGGCGACGCGGCGCTCGGGCTCGAGGTGCTGCGGGGCGGCATGGTCGCGGCCGCGCTCTCCGACCTGCCGGCTGCGTGCGCGGCGCTGATCGCGCGCTACCGGGTCCCGCAGCCGCGCGTCGCGCTCGCCGAGGTGCTGCGTCACCACGCTCATGGCGCCATGGACGTATCCGACGGCCTGGCGGGCGATCTCGCCAAGCTGTGCGCGGCCTCCGGCGTCTCGGCGCGGATCGAGGCCGCCGAAGTGCCGCTGTCCGACGGCGTCCGCCAGGCGGTGGCCCGCGCCGCCGTCCCGCTCGAGGCGGTGCTCGCCGGTGGCGACGACTACGAGGTCCTGTGCACGGTGGCGCCGGCGCAGTGCGAGGCCTTCGTCGCCGCGGCGCGGTCCGCGGGGGTCGCGGTCAGTGAGATCGGCACCCTGACCGCAGGACACGCGCCTCCGGTTTTCCTCGACGGAGCCGGGCTTCCGATCACGTTGACGAGGCGGTCCTACAGCCACTTCTGAGCGCCGCGGCCGCCGCAACGGCGCGGCCGGCAAACTAGACCAATTGCTAGAGAAATCAGCGGATGGCCGGAACCGGCGTCATTGCGCCGGGGGAGCGATTTTGGCATGGTTCGCGCCAAATTGAGGCCGCTGGCGCGACTTGGGGGCGCCAGCCTTCATTTTGGGCGTCCGTCCACAGAGCAAGAACGGACGACTCGGGGAAACAAAACAGGATTTGAGGCCAACATCATGACAACCCTATGGGCGATCATTATCGCCGGAGCGCTCTCCATCGTTTACGCCATCTGGGCGACCTCGTCGGTGCTCAGCGCCGATGCCGGCAACGCCCGGATGCAGGAAATCGCGGCAGCCGTGCGCGAGGGGGCGCAGGCCTATCTTCGCCGCCAATACACCACCATCGGAATCGTCGGGGTGGTGATCTTCCTGTTGCTGGCCTACTTCCTGGGGGTCCTGGTTGCGGTCGGCTTCGCCATCGGCGCGATCCTGTCCGGCGCGGCCGGCTTCATCGGCATGAACGTGTCGGTGCGCGCCAACGTCCGCACCGCCCAGGCTGCGACCAAGTCGCTGGCCGGCGGCCTGGAGCTGGCCTTCAAGGCGGGCGCCATCACCGGCATGCTGGTCGCCGGTCTGGCGCTGCTCGGCGTCACCATCTATTTCGGCGTTCTCACCCATTACCTGCAGCTCGCCCCGAACAGCCGCACCGTGGTCGACGCCATGGTCGCGCTCGGGTTCGGCGCCTCGCTGATCTCGATCTTCGCCCGTCTCGGCGGCGGCATCTTCACCAAGGGCGCCGACGTCGGCGGTGACCTGGTCGGCAAGGTCGAGGCCGGCATTCCCGAGGACGATCCGCGCAATCCCGCGACCATCGCCGACAACGTCGGCGACAATGTCGGCGACTGCGCCGGCATGGCCGCCGACCTGTTCGAGACCTACGCGGTGACCGCGGTCGCCACCATGGTGCTGGCGGCGATCTTCTTCGCGACCTCGCCGCTGCTGACCAACATGATGACGCTGCCGCTCGCCATCGGCGGCATCTGCATCATCACCTCGATCATCGGCACCTTCTTCGTCAAGCTCGGCGCCAGCCAGTCGATCATGGGCGCCCTGTACAAGGGGCTGATCGCCACCGGCGTGCTGTCGCTGGTCGGCGTCGGTCTCGTCATCAACTACCTGATCGGCTTCGGACCACTCGCCGGCGTCAGCTTCACCGGGCTCGCGCTGTTCGAATGCGGCGTGGTCGGCCTCGCCGTCACCGGCCTGATCATCTGGATCACCGAGTACTACACCGGCACGGATTTCCGTCCGGTGAAGTCGATCGCCCAGGCCTCCGTCACCGGTCACGGCACCAACGTGATCCAGGGCCTCGCCATCTCGATGGAATCCACCGCGCTTCCGGCGCTGGTCATCATCGCCGGCATCCTGGTCACCCACAGCCTGGCCGGCCTGTTCGGCATCGCGATCGCCACCACCACCATGCTGGCGCTGGCCGGCATGATCGTGGCGCTCGACGCCTTCGGCCCGGTCACCGACAACGCCGGCGGCATCGCCGAAATGGCGGGCCTGCCCAAGGAGGTGCGCTAGGCGACCGACGCGCTCGACGCGGTCGGCAACACCACCAAGGCGGTGACCAAGGGCTACGCCATCGGCTCCGCCGGTCTCGGCGCGCTGGTGCTGTTCGCGGCCTACAACGAAGACCTGAAGTACTTCGTCGCCCACGCGGCGGAGGCCAAGTACTTCGCCGGCGTCAAGCCGGACTTCGCGCTCACCAACCCCTACGTGGTGGTCGGCCTGCTGTTCGGCGGCCTGCTGCCGTACCTGTTCGGCGCCATGGGCATGACCGCGGTCGGCCGCGCCGCCGGCGCGATCGTCGAGGAGGTGCGTCGCCAGTTCCGCGAAAAGCCGGGCATCATGCAGGGCAAGGACAAGCCGGACTACGGCAGGGCCGTCGACATCCTGACCAAGGCGGCGATCAAGGAAATGATCATCCCGTCGCTGCTGCCGGTGCTCTCCCCGATCGTGGTCTACTTCGTGATCTACTTCATCGCCGGCGGCGGCGCGGACGGCAAGTCGGCGGCCTTCTCGGCGGTCGGCGCCATGCTGCTCGGCGTGATCGTCACCGGCCTGTTCGTCGCCATCTCGATGACCTCGGGCGGCGGCGCCTGGGACAACGCCAAGAAGTACATCGAGGACGGTCACTTCGGCGGCAAGGGGTCCGACGCCCACAAGGCGGCGGTGACCGGCGACACCGTCGGCGATCCGTACAAGGACACGGCCGGCCCGGCCGTGAACCCGATGATCAAGATCACCAACATCGTGGCGCTGCTGCTGCTGGCGATCCTCGCGCACTGACGGGATCGCGGCGTCAAACACACCAAGGGCCCGCCTCCGGCGGGCCCTTTCGTTTGGGTGTTGGCCTCACCGTCATTTCGGGGCGCGGCGCGCAAGCGGCGCGAGCCCGGAAACCATACTCCCGGTGTCGACTTGGGCCACCGGCGGGAGCTGCAGCCATATTCTGCTACAGGGGTTACGGATCCCGGGCTCGGCGCTTCGCGCCGCCCCGGGATGACGGTCGGTAGATGTGGCGGCGCGGTGCCCGCCACATCCTCAGTCATTCCGGGGCGCGCGCACGAAGTGCGTGCGAGCCCGGAAACCATACGCCCTGCGTCGATTTGGGCCACCGGCGGACGCAGCAGGCACATCTTCTGCAGGGGTTATGATCCCGGGCTCGGCGCGGAGCCTGTCATCGGGCCGCGCTTCGCGCGGACCCGTTGGCGCCGCCCCGGGATGACGGTTGATGTGCGACCGCGCTAATGCGGGAACGGGTTGAGCTTCAGGAGCGGCGCGATGTAGTTGAGCTCCTGGCCGCTGGTCGGGGTGGTGCGGCTGATGAAGTCGAAGACCCTGCCGTCCTGCAGGCCGTAATTGGCGAGGCGGGTGACGTGGCGGTTCTTGTTGAAATAGACCGCGATCACCCGCTGGTCGATGACCTGCGGCTTCATGAAGGCGACTTTGCGCTCGGCGCGCTCGGAGATGTAGTAGAACACTTCGCCGTCGAGGGTGGCGACCGTCGAGGGGGTCCCGAGCACGATCAGGACCTGGTCCTGGCTGGCGCCGATCGGGATCTGCTCCAGCGCGCCCTGGGGCATCACGTAGCCCTTCTGGTACTGTTCCGAGGTGCAGGCGCCGAGCGCCGCGCAGGACAGCGCGGCGGCGACCATCAGCCCGAGGCGATGGCGGCGCGCCGGAGCGACGCGGGCCGGGCTGCTCCGAAAGCCCACTGCGGTCCAATCGATCATCTCGGGGCGTGCCCCTTCCTCTTGCATCGGGTCAGGCGTTGACGTACCGGGCAGGGGGATGGCTTGCAAGCGATCCCCTCAAGCCAGCGGAACCGCCATGCTTTCGGCTTTGAAACGCCTCTTGAACCCCCGGACACCGTCGCGGCGCACCATCGAGATCATCTATGGCATGATCGTGGCGCAGGCGCGAGAACCCGTGTTTTATCAAGCACTCAACGTCCCCGACACGGTTAATGCCCGATTCGATATGGTAGTATTGCACCTATGGCTGATTCTGCGACGGCTGCGGGCGCTCGAGGCCGGCGGTGAGCTCTCCCAGGCGCTGTTCGACCGGTTCTGCCGCGACATGGACGCCAACCTGCGGGAGATGGGGGTGGGGGACCTCACGGTTCCCAAGCGCATGAAGAAGTTCGGGGAAGCCTTCTACGGCCGGACCGCCGCCTACGACGCGGTGCTGGACCAGGGCGGTGATGCGCTGGCGGAGGCGCTGGCGCGCAATATTCTCAACAGCAACGACGCCGCGCGGGCTGCAGGTCTCGCTGCCTATGTCCGAACCGCCGACGCCGGGCTGCAGGCGATCGACGCGGCGGCGTTGCAGGACGCCGCGTGGCGTTTTCCACAGCCGGAGGCAGCGGCATGACCGCGCCGGGTCACCCCAAGCCATCCGATCCGTGGCGGAAGCCCGTCGTGCTCGAGGCCATCCCCGAGACCGGGCTGGTGCTGGAATTCGAGGCCAGCGCGGATGAACGCGAGGCCATGCGGAAGCTCGCGGGCCTGCGCGACCTCACCGCCGCACGGGCGCGTTTCGAGGTGAGCCGAGTCGGCCGGGACCGGGCTCGGGCCGTCGGCCGGGTGACGGCCACCCTGGGCCAGACCTGCATCGTCACGCTGGAGCCGATCGAGACCGGGGTCGACGAGGAGGTCGATACGCTGTTCGTGCCGGAGAGCGAGATCGAGGCCGTCACCAGGGCCATGGACAAGGAGGCCGAGAGCACCGGCGAGATGGCCGACGTCCCCGAACCCATCGTCAACGGGGTGATGGACCTCGGCAAGCTGGCGGCGGATACCCTGTTCCTCGCCATCGATCCCTATCCCCGCAAGCCGGACGCCCGGTTCGAGCCGCCGGTCGTGGCCGAAGACCCCGAGGACCACCCGTTCGCGGCCCTGAAGGCGCTGCAGGGCAAGACGCCGCCAAAGTCTGACGCGGACTGACCGAAACGGCTCGGCGGGGAGCCGCGAAACCCCCGTCAAGATGTTGTATAGGCGTGCGGACGCGCTATTGTCGCCGGCCTGCGGGGGCCATGGGGAGCCCGACGCGGGCCGCCGACGGCGGAGGGCCTCACCAACGCGACCGCTGGTCGCAGAAAGTGGAAGACCGGGACGTTCATGCCGCAAAAGGTTCGAATCGCGCTGGACGCCATGGGGGGCGATGTCGGCGCCTCGGTCATCATTCCAGGCGCCGCGATCTCGCTGGCGAGGCATCCGGATACGGAATTTCTGCTGTTCGGCGACAGCGCGCTCATCAACAAGGAGCTCGCGGCACTGCCGGCCCTCAAGGCGGTATCGCGGGTCATCCACACCGACGTCGCCGTGCGCATGGACGACAAGCCGAGCCAGGCGCTGCGCCGCGGCCGCAAGACCTCCTCGATGTGGCTCGCCATCGACGCCGTCAAGAAGGGCGAGGCCGACGTCGCCGTGTCCGGCGGCAACACCGGCGCGCTGATGGCCATGGCGCGCTTCAACCTGCGAACGCTGCCGGGCATCGACCGTCCGGCGATCGCCGCGATCTGGCCGACGCTACGCGGCGAATCGGTGGTGCTCGACGTCGGCGCCTCGATCGGCGGCGACGCCCGCCACCTGGCGGCGCTGGCGGTGATGGGCAGCGCCATGGCGCGGGTGCTGTTCGACCTCGACCGTCCCACCGTGGGACTGCTCAATATCGGCGCCGAGGAGGTCAAGGGCGGCGACGAGGTGCGGGCCGCGGCCGACCTGCTGCGGTCGCTGAACATCGCCCACATGGACTTCATCGGGTTCGTCGAGGGCGACGGTATCGGCAAGGGCGACGCCGACGTCATCGTGTCCGAGGGCTTCAGCGGCAACATCGCGCTGAAGGCGGCGGAGGGAACGGCGCGCCAGATCACCCACTACATCCGCAGCGCGATGACGCGGACCTGGCGCTCGCGCCTCGGCGCGCTGCTGGCGCGCAACGCGCTGCGGGCGCTGCGCGAGAAACTCGACCCCGGCCGCGCCAACGGCGGCGTCTTCCTCGGGCTCAACGGTATCGTCATCAAGAGCCACGGCGGGGCCGACGCGGCGGGTTTTGCGTCGGCCATCGATGTTGGCTATGAGATGGTGCGCTACGATCTCCTGACCAAGATCAATCAGACATTACACCGTGAAGGCGGCGCGCTGGTGCTGGCACCGGCCGTCCAGGAGGCTCTCTCGTGACAGTAACGCGTTCGGTCGTGCTCGGCTGTGGGTCCTATCTGCCGGAGCAGATTCTGACCAATGCGGAGCTCGCGACCAGGCTCGACACCTCGGACGAGTGGATCGTCCAGCGCACCGGGATCCGGCAGCGCCACATCGCTGCTGCAGGCGAGTTCACGTCCCACCTCGGCACCAAGGCGGCGCTGGCCGCGCTCGCCCACGCCGGGGTCGACGCCCAGTCCATCGATCTCATCATCCTGGCCACCTCGACGCCGGACAACACCTTTCCCGCGACCGCGGTGGCGATCCAGAACGCGCTCGGGATCCATCACGGCGCCGCGTTCGACCTGCAGGCGGTGTGCTCCGGCTTCGTGTTCGCGCTGGCCACCGCCGACAACTTCCTTCGCACCGGGGCGTTCAAGCGCGCGCTGGTGATCGGCGCCGAGACCTTCTCGCGGATCCTCGACTGGAACGATCGCACCACCTGCGTGTTGTTCGGCGATGGCGCCGGCGCGGTGGTGCTGGAAGCACGCCAGGAGGCCGGGGAACTGGCCGACCGGGGGGTGTTGACCACCCATCTGCGCTCCGACGGCCGCCACAAGTCCAAGCTGTATGTCGACGGGGGGCCCTCGTCGACCCAGACGGTCGGGCACCTGCGCATGGAAGGCCGCGAGGTATTCAAGCACGCCGTGGGCATGATCACCGACGTCATCGTCGATGCCTTCAACGCCACCGGCACCTCGGCCGCCGATATCGACTGGTTCGTGCCCCACCAGGCCAACAAGCGAATCATCGATGCTTCCGCCCACAAGCTTCACATCGCCCCGGAAAAGGTGGTTTTGACGGTCGACCGTCATGGCAACACCTCGGCGGCCTCGATTCCGCTGGCTCTGTGCACTGCGGTGACGGATGGGCGGATCGAAACCGGCGATTTGGTGCTGCTGGAAGCCATGGGGGGCGGCTTCACCTGGGGCTCGGCGCTGCTCCGGTGGTGAATTGATTTGATTTAAGTGTATGTTGGTGCAGCAATTTGTCGACGCGAGAGTTGACCCTTGGGGCCCAAGCTTCTAATTTCAGTGTGAAATTTTCTCGCCGAATTGGGGCAGGCGATGACCGGTAGCGGAAAAACAGTGACGCGCGTCGACTTGTGCGAGGCGGTCTATCAGAAGGTCGGATTGTCTCGGACGGAGTCGTCGGCGTTCGTCGAACTCGTCCTGAAGGAGATCACCGACTGCCTGGAGAAGGGCGAGACAGTGAAGCTGTCCTCGTTCGGTTCCTTCATGGTGCGCAAGAAGGGCCAGCGCATCGGCCGCAATCCCAAGACCGGGACCGAGGTGCCGATCTCGCCTCGCCGCGTCATGGTGTTCAAGCCGTCGGCGATCCTGAAGCAGCGCATCAATGGCGGCAACGGCACGGTGGCGACGAAGTCCGAAGCCAAGCCGGAAGCCAAGCCCGAAGCGTAGGTTGAAAAAGACTCTTCAAGGGAGTGCCACCCGCCGGCTACCCGCAGCCACGGGATCCTGTCCGGGCAGCCGCCGCGGCGGCAGACGCGGAGAGTGCATTGGATAAGGCTCCTGACGCGTTCCGCACCATCAGCGAGGTCGCCGACGACCTCGACATTCCGCAGCACGTGCTGCGGTTCTGGGAGACCCGCTTCAGCCAGATCAAGCCGATGAAGCGCAGCGGCGGGCGGCGCTACTACCGTCCCGACGACGTCGACCTGCTGCGCGGCATCCGGCGGCTGTTGTACGGCGAGGGCTACACCATTCGCGGGGTGCAGCGGATCCTGCGCGAGCAGGGCCTCAAGTCGGTGCAAGCGCTGGCCGACGAGAGCATCACGCCACCGTCGCCGGCCCGGCGCGCCGACCCGGCGGATCACACCGGCCACCCCGATCATGACGAGGACGCGGTCGCGCTTGCGGGCGAGACCGGGTTCGACGAGGACGTCGAGACCGATGAAGACGGGCTCGAGGTCGCGTCCGCCGCGGCGCCGCCGCAGCCGCGCGCGATCGGGGCGGGGACCAACGTGCGCGCCCTGGCCGAAGAACGCGACGCTGCGATTCGTCCGGCTGCGCTCCGCGCCGCCACGCCGGCGGTGGCCGCGCCGGCACGGGGGCTGTCGCCCTCCGATGCCGCGCGGCTGAAGGCCGCGCTCGACGACCTCACCGCCTGCAAGAAGCTGGTCGACGATGCCCTGAAGGCGATCCCGCCCGACCTGTTTCCCCTGAAGTGACGTTTCCCTTGAAGTGATATGGCCGCAGGGCCGGCAATCGCGGCTTGCGCGCGAGCGCGAATTTCCCTATGCCATGCCTGCCTGATTGGCACGGAGCGTAGCGCAGCCCGGTTAGCGCACTAGTCTGGGGGACTAGGGGTCGGAGGTTCAAATCCTCTCGCTCCGACCATCATCAAAGCCCTGCGATTGCAGGGTTTTTTCATTATGGCTCGATGGGGCTTGAAACTAAATGGGGCCTGAAACCAGGCGGGTCGATCCGTCGGGCGTCCTGTTCAAACTGCCCAAAATTCGGCCGGCCCGTGGATTGTGCTGGTTGCAGCCATTCGGCCCCATCTAACGCCAATCTCGTTGCTGAAATCAGCAGGTACGTTGTGATGTTCCCGGGCCAAGTGCCACGGGTGGCGTCGTGATCCCATTGACTCAAATCAACCCGGCTCTCGAAGCGCCGGGTACTTTGGCGCCGATGGCGACATCACGACTTCGGTGTTTGTCGCGTCTACGGGCTTTGAGACTGGAAACACCAGTGAGCAGAACGCCCCGATCGCCCCGTATTCGTCCGCAGCCGAGGGACGACGTCATCCAACTGGCGATCCGGCTCGGCGTCCTCGCCCTTCTCATCTACTGGTCGTTCGTGCTCGTGCGGCCGTTCATTCCGATCCTGATCTGGAGCGTGGTTCTCGCGGCGGCCCTGTATCCGCTCTACGACAGGCTCGCAAACCTGCTCCGCGGTCGCCGCGCCGTGGCGGCATCACTGCTAACGGTGCTCAGCCTTGTCATCCTGATCGGACCTGCCACGTGGATCGGTTTCGGGCTTGTCGAGTCGTTGCGAACTCTCTCGGAACAGCTCAACTCCGGCACCCTGACTATTCCTGCGCCAACGGAAACAGTCAAAGCCTGGCCGGTGATCGGCACGCGGCTTTACGACGCCTGGGCTCTCGCATCGACCAATCTCGGTGCCGCAGTGCGCAATGTGGCGCCGCAATTGAAGCCGCTGGCTGGGGCGGTTCTCGGTTCGGCCGGAAGCGCGGGAGTTGGCGTGATCAAGTTTCTGGCGTCGGTCGTCATCGCAGGCTTCCTGTTTTCACCGGGGCCGCGATTGGTCGAAGCTACCAGAACGATGCTGCTGCACGTGATTCCGGAACGCAGTGACGAATTCGTGGCGCTGGCCGGCGCGACAATTCGCTCGGTGGCGCGCGGCGTTATCGGCATCGCAATGCTGCAAGCCTTGCTCGCCGGCATCGGGTTCAAGGTTGTGGGTGTCCCCGGCGCAAGCCTTCTGACTTTCCTGGTACTGGCGCTGGGAATCCTTCAGCTGGGGTCCGCGATTGTCGTGCTCCCGATCATCGTTTGGTGCTGGACCTGGATGGACACGGTCTCGGCGCTGCTTTTCACCGCCTACATCATACCGGTCAGTCTGATCGACAACCTGCTGAAGCCGATGGTCATGGGGCATGGCCTGAAGACTCCGACCTTGGTCATCCTCATAGGCGTGATCGGCGGGACGCTCGCCCACGGCTTGATCGGACTGTTCGTCGGTCCGATTGTTCTTGCGGTCGCCTGGGAACTTCTGGCGGCATGGATGCGCGACGAAAGCAGTGAAGCTGTCCCTCGAGAGTGAGATCCGATCGAGAACAGATCCGCCGACCAGGCGTGGTCCAATTTGAGCCGTCTGGCCCAAGATCGTCGCATCGACCCGATGCAGGTGGCGATCGAGGCTCCCTCAATCGGGCTTGGGGCCTTGCCGCTGAAGGCGCAGTCTTTGCGCTCTCATGCGCTTTATCTCCGCGTCAAGTGCCTCCATTTTCTGGTCGTGTTGTTCGTCCTTGGATTTCGGCGCATCGGTGCGAAGCTTTTCCAGCGCTTTTTCGACAGAGAGTTTTGTGACATCGGCCATAGTGATGCACTCGTGTCGGAGGGAAACGAAAGACTAGTGCGCTTCCGTCCAGTCCTGTTGATGTGGGTCAATTGAACGCGAAGTGACATCGGGAACTCGCGACCTTAGGGGTGAATTCTGGCGAATTGCCGCTTCCGACCAGTGATGTGAATGGGCATCCGCCAGCTTCCGATCACAGATCCATCACGACATGAACCACGCCGGAACGGTTGCTGGTCTTCAAGGATACGCCGGCCTGGGCAAATACCTTCAGCATCGGCGTATTTTCGGCAAGCACCTCCGCCTGCATGTGTTTCAAACCCTGGAGCCGCGCAAGTATGAGCAAATGTCTGACAAGAAGAGTTCCGATTCCGTTGCCCTGCCAGGCATCGGTGATGGCCAGCGCGATCTCGGCCTGTCCCGGATCGCCGCAGACGTAGCGCCCCGCGCCAACGATCTCATTGCCCATCACCGCCACCAGTGCGACGTGACGGTCAAAATCCACGTTGACGTAGTAGTCGACTTCCTGCTCGGAAAATTGCCGCTTGAACCCGAAGAATCGGCGATAGAGAGAGTTCTGTCCCACATTTCCGACGGCGGCAAGGAGGGCCTCGCGATCCGTCGGGGCCAGCGCACGGACAACAATGCGGCGCCCGTCGCGCAGAGTGTCGGCGGCCGCATAAGTTGACGCCTCAATGCTCATTCTGTCGCACGCTCGTGTTCGTGCCCTTGCTCTTGCTCTTGCCGAAGGCGGCGACGAGTGGAAGAGCCGCAAACTTTCGCGCGGTTCGCAACGCGAGTCAGCATCTTGCCTGGTCGTCAACGCCCTGCTCGGGCAGTCCTCACTGAGCGGCGCCTGTTCGATGCCGATCAACGCGGTGTGGGAGTGTCATTTTCCAGCGGCGCTGCCTTTCTCGCCTGCTCGTGCTCGTCGGTCAGCAACTTCATAAGTACTTCTCGCTCCGCATCGGTGTGCGGCTCCGCGAGACGTTTCTTGAACAGGGCCAGGTTTTCCCGGTGAATGTATTCCTTCATCTTGCGCGACCTCCCTTTATTGAGGGTAAGGCGGCTCTAGGCGGGAGGCACGTGCATTCCAGCCGCTCCGCGCCATCGCGTGATACCGATATTAGTAGAGTCCCATTCTGTCCGTGAGTCGACAGCAATATGGAACGCGACATTCCTCAAACACGGACAGTACTATTTACCTATATGAGCGCAAATCGGAATGAGCACAAATCGGAGCAGTTCCTCCGGGGGTCAGCTTTGCGTCAGCAGGCCCACGCCAGATCTCGCCGGCCGGGGCAAGTGATGGCATAACTCACGTCTTGATCTGCATCACCGTGGCGCTCCTTCATGTCCCACCAATTTCACCGATAAGTTGATATTTGCCCGAGAATTCGAACACGCTTCGTAGTTGCAACGGAAGGGCTCATGGGCACGCCATGGTAGACGCGACGAAAATCGAGAGACGAAAGGCGGGGCCTCGGTGGTTTCCACCGATCCAGTGGCTGACCGACTATCGCGTCGCGTGGCTTCGAGGCGATGTCATCGCCGGCGTGACCCTGGCGGCCTACGCCATTCCTGTGTCTCTCGCCTATGCCGGACTGGCCGGCTTGCCGCCGCAGGTTGGTATATATGGTTATTTGCTGGGCGGGCTTGGCTATGCCGTGCTCGGATCGTCGCGCCAGCTCGCCATCGGGCCCACTTCCGCCATCTCTCTGATGATCGCCGGGACTGTGGGAGCGATGGCCGAGGGGAATGCGGAGCACTACGCGCAGATCGCCAGTCTAGCGGCTTTCACGGTGGCGGCACTCTGCCTGTTCGCCTGGCTGTTGCGGTTGAGCGCGCTGGTGAAATTGATCAGCGACAGCATTCTCGTCGGATTCAAGGCGGGCGCCGGCCTCACCATCGCGATGACCCAGCTGCCCAGCCTTTTCGGCGTTGCGGGCGGGGGGCACAATTTCTTCGAACGAACCTTTCTCTTTGTCGGACAGCTCGGTCAGATGCAGTCCCTGATCCTCCTTGTCGGCGTCGTGGCTCTCGCGCTGCTCATCGTCGGAGAAAGGCTGTTGCCTGGACGACCCGTCGCGCTCGGCGTGGTCGTGCTGGCAGTTGCCGCCGCGACGCTGCTGGGCTTGCCGGCGCTGGGTGTGCCTGTGACGGGAAAGATTCCGGCAGGCCTGCCCAGCCTCGCGGGTCCGGCACTCAGGTTGCAGGACGTCGAAGGGATCGTCCCGTTGGCCGGGGGATGCCTGTTGCTGGCCTATATCGAGGGGATCTCCGCGGCGCGGGCCTTTGCAGCAAAGCACGGCTATGCGCTGGATACCCGGCAAGAGCTTCTGGGCATTGGCGCGGCCAATCTCGCGGCCGCTCTTGGGCAGGGGTTTCCAGTTGCCGGCGGACTTTCGCAATCGGCCGTCAACGACAAGGCCGGCGCGCGCACGCCGCTGGCGCTCGTGTTTACCTCCGCGACACTGGCGTTGTGCCTGCTGTTTCTCACCGGGTTGCTGGAAAACCTTCCAAAGGCCGTGCTTGCGGCCGTCGTCCTCACCGCGATCTACGGATTGCTGGATTTCCCGTCGCTGCTGCGCATGTGGCGCGTCAGCCGGATCGACTTCCTGGCCGCGACGATTGCGCTCGTGGCCGTGCTTCTGCTGGGGATTCTCCACGGGATCCTGCTGGCGGCTCTCGCCTCCATCCTGCTGCTTCTGGCTCGTGTGTCGCAGCCGCATGTCGCGTTTCTCGGCCAGATTCCAGGGACGGATCAGTATTCCGACCTGCGCCGCCATCCCGAGAACCTGCAGCTATCGGGCGCGATTGCGTTCCGGCCGGAAGCTTCGATCATCTATGTCAATGCCGATGCCGTGCTGGAAGCGGTTCAGGCCCGCGTTCGTGCCGCGGCGCCCGGCGCCATCCATCTGGCGGTCTGCGATCTTTCGGCGGCGCCGTATCTCGACCTGGCAGGCTCGCGCATGTTGCGCGAGCTGTCCGCCGAACTCGCGAGTCGAGGAATTGTGCTGCGCATCGTCGGCGCTCATGGCGCAGCGCGCGATCTGCTGCGTGCCGACGGCGTCGAGGTGATGGTCGGAGGCGTCAATCGTTCGGCGACGCTGGGCCAGGTGCTGCGTGCCGCCGCTGCAACGCCTGCGCCGGCGGAGCGATGACAATGTTGGACGGACCGAGGACTTGTTTCGGGCTCGTGCTGGACCCGATCGAGCGGATCTCGGAGACCTTGTTCGGCGTCATCATTGCACTCACCTTCACATGCACCCTCGGCGTCGCAACTGCGGATCATGTCAAGGTCAAGACGATGCTGGTTGCCGCGCTCGGCTGCAACTTGGCGTGGGGGATCATCGATGCCGGCGTCTACGTGCTGGCTCGCGTCCATCAGCGGGGGCGGGCGGGTCTGATTCTTCGCGCAATGCGCCAGGCGCCGGATCTTCAGACGGCTCAAGCGATCGTTGCCGATGCGCTGCCGCCGCTGCTGGCATCGGTCGTTCCTGCGGAGCAGCTGGAATTGATGCGTCAGAAATTGCATTCGCTTCCGGAGCCGGAGGATCGCCCTGTCCTTAAAATGCGTGACTGGTCGGGGGCTTTGGGACTTTGCCTGCTCAGCTTCCTGTCGACATTCCCGATCGTTATCCCCTTCATTTTCGTCGGTAACATCAGGCTGGCGCTGCGCATTTCCAACGCCATTGCCATCGCGATGCTGTTCGTTTGCGGCTACGCGTTCGGCCGTCGCAGCGGCCTTCGACCTTGGGTCGCGGGATTGGCGATGGTGGCCGTCGGCGCCGCGTTGGTCGGCGTCGCTATCGCTCTTGGGGGATGACGATTGCGAACATGCCTAGAGGACCATGGTCGTGACGTCATCGGGCACGATCAGGATTGCCTCGGTACTGGCCAGCACCTGCGCCACGGTGGTACCCGGCGCGGTCTCAAGCAGCCTCGCGTGACCATCCGGAAAGTCGATGACGGCCAGTTCGGTCACGAGCAAGGTCACAGGACGCACCGATGTAAGAGGCAGGGAGCAACGCTTGACGATCTTCGGTTTGCCCTTGGCCATATGCTGCATGGCGACGACGACGCGCTTCGCGCCCGTCACGAGATCCATCGCGCCGCCCATGCCGGGCACCATTTTCCCGGGGATCATCCAGTTGGCGAGATGTCCCTGCTCGTCGACCTGAAGTCCACCAAGAACCGTCATGTCGAGATGACCGCCACGGATCAGGCCGAACGAGATGGCACTGTCGAATGTGCTCGCGCCGGGCAGCGCGCTGACGGGCCTTCCTCCGGCATCGGTCAGCAGGCGGTGGGCTGTCCCTTCCTCGGGGATGGGGCCGGTGCCGATCAGGCCGTTCTCCGATTGGAACAGTACCGCCATACCTGGGGGGACAAAGTTCGCGACCAATGTCGGAATGCCGATACCGAGATTGACCAGCATCCCCGCATGGAGCTCGCGGGCGATGCGCCTGGCGATGATGGTCTGGGCATCCATGGCGTCACTCATTGGAGACGATGTAGTCGACGAGAGGACTGGGAGTAGCCACGTTATCGGGCGCGATGACGCCCACCGGGACGATGTGCTCAGCGGCGACGATAACGGCGTCGGTTGCCATCGCGATGATCGGATTGAAGTTTCGCGCGGTCAAGGCGTAGGTGAGGTTGCCGGTGTAGTCGGCGAGGAAGGCCTGAACCAGCGCAAAATCGGCGCGGAGCGCAGTCTCGATCAGGAAATCCTTTCCTTCGACAGAAATCTTGCGCTTGCCTTCCTCGACGATCGTCCCGACGCCGGTCGGCGTCAGGATGCCACCGAGTCCGAATCCCCCTGCGCGGATGCGCTCGATCAGGGTCCCTTGGGGCACCAGATCAACCGCGATCTTCCCGGCGATCATCTGTTGCTGCGTCTCGGGATTGAGCCCGATATGGCTTGCCACAACCCGATCGAGCAGTCCGGCAGTGACCAGCTTGCCAATCCCTCGTCCCGGCATCGCAGTGTCGTTGGCGATGACAGTGAGATGGCGCTTTTCCTGCCGGACGATCTCGTCGATCAACCGCTCCGGCGTGCCAACGCCCATGAATCCTCCGACCATGAGGCTCGCCCCCTCGGGGATCAACGCGACGGCGTCTTGAACTGAGATGATTTTCATGGAGCGCCTATAAGATCAATATGCGGGACTCCCCAGAACGCTGGTTGATGTGGATCAACTTAAGGTAGCCCCTTACGGTGGCGCTGGCCCTTGTGGTTCCCGGCGCGCGATGCTGCCCGTTACTCCCGCGGTGGCGGCAGCTACAGGATTTGCAATCGTTCAGAGCGTTTTAGTGGTATTGGTGTCGTTGGATGGAGGTGACCGACTCCGAGTGTCGTGGCGGGACAGCCTTCCAGCCGAGATAGCCTTCCAGCCCATGAGTGGCGACAGCGTGCGCAACTGATGCGATGCAGTCTTGATCGGAATCGACGAGCATACAATTCAGTCCCGATCCTCGATGGATGGAGAAGACGATGGCGACTTTTGAGCTTTCTCTCGTCGCGCCCGAGGAGATGGTATTTTCGGGTGAAGTCGACCAGGTCGACATGCCCGGCTCCGAAGGCGACCTTGGCATCCTCGCCGGTCATGCTCCGATGGTGTCAATGCTCCGTCCTGGAATAGTGACGGTAAGATCCGGCAGTTCCAACAAGAGGTTCGTTGTCCTCGGCGGATTGGCAGAGTTGTCGCAGTCGGGACTGACAATTCTCGCGGATTCGGCCAAACCGCTCGAAGAGTTCGATCTTGCCGCATTGGAGACGATCATCGAGGGGATCGAGGAAAACCTGCCAACGATGACGGCGGGCGAAGAGTTTGATCGCGAGCTTGCACGCCTCGATCACTTCCGATCGATCCATGTCCATCTGGGCACGGCGACGCCATTCTAGGGCCAGAGGCGCATTGGCCATTCTCAGGGACCAAATCCATGACAACGTTCGACAAGCGCGAGCAGGGCTTTGAAAGTAAATTCGTCCACGATGAGGAGCTAAGGTTCAAGGCAACGGCCAGGCGCAACAGGTTATTGGGGATGTGGGCGGCGGCAAAACTGGGCCTGGCGGGAGAGGCTGCGTCCGCCTACGCAAACTATCTGGTCGATTTCGGCCTGGAAGAGTCAGGAGCGGAGGCCACACTTCATATGGTCTCGAAAGACCTCGCTTCAAAAGGCATCTCGGAGCAGGAGATTGCTCTCAGGATGGATGAATTGTTTCGCGCGGCCGTCGAGCAGATCCAGGCCGGAAAGTAGCCAGCGATTCGACTGCCTCAGTACCGCTCCGCAACAAATTTCATCCCGCGTAAAGCTGCCTGATCGTTGTATCGCCCCTTCTCGGATCTCTTCGGTAGCTTGACTTGACCGCTCGAAAGTCGCTTGAAGGGAATTGTCTTAAGGATGTGCAAAATGCAGTTCAGGCGCGCGCGTCGCTTGTCGTTCGATCTCACGATCGTCCACGGCGCATGCCGAGAATGGGTGGCCTTGAGCATCATGTCGCGTGCGCGCGAATAGTCGTACCAACGCTTGTACGACTCGATATCCATCGGGCTCAATTTCCACTGACGGAGCGGGTCGTCAATCCTGGCAGTGAAGCGTCGCTCCTGCTCGTCCATCCCGACCTCAAGCCAAAGCTTGATCAGGATGATGCCGGCATCCACGATATACTTTTCCACCTCGGGTGCCAGGGCAAGGAACCGCTTGTGGTCATCGGCACTGCAAAAGCCCATGACGTATTCGACGCCGGCGCGATTGTACCAACTTCGGTCGAAGATGACGATTTCACCCGCAGCCGGGAAGTGCTGCATGTAGCGCTGGATGAACATCTGGGTCTTTTCCCGGTCGGAGGGCGCCGGGAGGGCCGCAACCCTGAAGACCCGAGGGCTGACACGCTCGGTGATCGCCTTGATGGTGCCGCCTTTGCCCGCGGCGTCGCGCCCCTCGAAGATGATGATAACCCGTTGCTGTTTGGCTTTCACCCATTCCTGCAGATAACACAGCTGTACCTGTAGTTTGCGCAGCTCCTTCTCGTAGTCCTTCCGCTTCAGAGGCGCTTTGACGTCGGGAGTGTGTTTCATTGTCAGCACCTGTTTGAGGGTTCAACCCCGTGCGTCTCAGACGTCCTGGTGAACGTCTCATCCCCAGCTGAGAATGATCCCAATGTCGCCGGGCATGCCGTCGGGAAAGTCGACAATCTGGTAGCCGATCCGATAGCCGCGCGGTTGCAGATAGTCTCTCCAGAGCTGGAGGATCTCTTTAGGTATGCCTGTAAGGGTGTCCTCCCACCCGGCCTCCTGCTGATTGATGGCCCGGCCGCGGTCGGTGCACAGACTGTTCGGAAATCTGTAGACCTGGACTTCCTTTAGTCCGTTCCTGACCGCACGTTGAATAACTGCGGCAGCACGCCTGACCTTTTCGTCCTCCGATAGGCCGGAGGGTTTGGACAGTTGATCGATCAGCGCCGTTTTCTCCGCTTCGGTTGCCGCCATAAGGCGCGCGTGCTCGTCGGCCCTTTCCGCTTCCTTCAACGCCGCTTCCCTCAACACGTCCTTTGCACTGGGCAGAAGTTCGTCGATGTTCAAAGGCATGGTGTTCTCCCTGTCTCCGCTCAACTCGTATTGGTTGGAACAATGGATTGCCCAATTCATATGAAGCGCAATAGCCGCATGGTCGCTTGATCTGAGTCAATGAGTCAGTTGTGGGAAGGCGCCTCCATATCGATGCGTGGATCCGCCAGGGAGGTCGCTATGAGGACGAACAGGGATAGGGCGCAAGACGGTATGCCGCTGTTCAATCCATTCGGCGCTGCCCTCGAATACATGATCGACGCAAGCCAGCGTAGCGTGTTGTATTGGGATGTCATGCGTCAGCGCAGCAGCCAATACCATGCGCAACTGGCGAAAGCCGTGCCTCATGTGCTCGACTACGAGGCTGAGTTGGTAATCGACGGGCGAATGCTCGATCGCCCGGTGAACTATCTCCTCGTTCGCATCGTGCCGCCGAAGGGCGTCGAAATCGATCCCGCGCGACGTCCCTTTGTCGTGGTGGACCCCCGGGCGGGGCATGGGCCCGGTATCGGTGGCTTCAAGGCCGACAGCGAGATCGGGGTTGCGATGAAGGCGGGGCATCCCTGTTATTTCGTGGGGTTCATGCCAGATCCAATGCCAGGCCAGACCATCGAGGACATCGCTCGTGCGGAGGCAGTGTTTCTCGAAAAGGTAATTTCACTGCATCCGAAAGCGGACGGAAAGCCGTGCGTGATCGGCAATTGCCAGGCCGGCTGGGCGGTGATGATTGTCGCGGCGACGCGGCCGGAGTTGTTCGGGCCGATCATCGTCGCCGGTGCGCCGCTCTCTTATTGGGCCGGCGTACATGGCAAAAATCCCATGCGCTATTCGGGTGGTCTTCTCGGCGGTAGCTGGCTGACCGCACTCACCAGTGACCTCGGAGCGGGCAAGTTCGACGGCAGCTGGCTGGTGCAGAATTTCGAGAGCCAGAATCCGGCCAATACGCTGTGGACCAAGCAATACAATGTCTATTCCAAGGTCGACACCGAAGCGTCGCGCTACCTCGAGTTCGAGAAATGGTGGGGCGGGCACGTCAATCTAAACGCCGAGGAAATCCAGTTCATCGTCGACGAGCTGTTTATTGGTAACAACCTGGCCGCGGGACGAATCCAGACCTCCGATGGAATCGCCGTCGATCTGCGCAACATTCGTTCTCCGATCGTGGTATTTTGCTCCAAAGGCGACAACATCACCCCGCCGCAACAGGCGCTCGACTGGATCCTCGATCTCTATGACGATGTCGACGAGATCCGATCCTTCGGCCAGACCATCGTCTATACCGTGCACGAATCTGTCGGGCATTTGGGTATTTTCGTTTCCGGCGGCGTGGCCAAGAAGGAGCACAGTGAGTTTTCCAGCAACATCGATTTGATCGATGTGCTGCCTCCGGGACTTTACGAGGCGAAGTTCGAACGCAAGTCCGGCGATACCACCAATCCCGATCTGGTCTCGGGAGAGTGGGTGATGCGATGCGAAGCGCGGACGCTGGACGATATTCGCGCGATGGGTGGAAATTCGCCAGAGGACGAGCGACGTTTCGCAACTGCCGCGCGGGTCTCGGACATCAATCTGTCACTCTACCGCGCGTTCATACAGCCGATGGTCAAGGCCTTCGTGACTCCGCAAGTGGCGGAGATGCTCAGGCAATCGCATCCGGCGCGCACGCAATATGAGGCCTTCACCGACGCGAACCCAATGATGGCGCCGCTGGCGGCGACCGCTGCCTCGGTGCGGGAGAACCGTTCGCCGGCGTCCGCCGACAATCCGTTTCTTGCGGCCCAGGAGACGGTGTCCAAGGCCGTCGTGCAGGCGCTGGACGCCTGGCGGGATACGACGGAGAAGATCGCAGAGTCGATGTTCATTGCGATCTACGGATCGCCTGCGCTGCAGGCGGCCGTGGGTGTCAACCCGGAGTCGGCGCGGCCGCCCCGGCCGGGAAAATCCTTGCTGCACCGTGAACTGCTCCAGACGCGCATCGCCGAACTGAAGTCGCTGATCGACAAGGGCGGGCTGCAGGAGTGCACCATCCGCGGCCTGCTTTACGCGGGGCTGGCGCGGGGCGGGGTCGACGAGCGGGGCTTTGAAGCGGTGCGGCGCATCCGCGCCAGTGCCGGGGAGGCGAGCCTGCCGCTCCCGCAATTCAAGAAGATGGTTCGGGAGCAATTCTTCCTGCTTCTGCTCGAGCAGGAAACGACGCTTGCGGCGATTCCGAAACTGCTGCCGGCCGAGCTCGAGCCGCGGCGCAAGGCGATCGCGGCGATCCGCGAAGTCTTGAGCGCAGCGTCCGGGATCAGCGGAGAAACAGCTGATCGCTTCGCCAGAGTGGAGAGGCTCTTCAATGTCGATCAGGCGGTGTCTCCAACTCCCGGCGGAGAAAAGACGATCGCTCTGGTGCGGCCCGACGAACGCGCGAAAGCGTCGTGATGCCGGCAGGGAAGGGAGAACCGCCCGATGAGCGTTGCAGCCCAAAGTCAGCCTCACGCCAAATACGAGCGCCTGCTGGCGAGGGCTCGGGAGGTGCCGGCGGCCGTTACCGTCGTCGTACATCCTTGTGATGAATCGTCTCTGCGCGGCGTCTGCGACGCCGCCGAGGCGGGGCTGATCAAGCCGATCCTGGTCGGCCCGGCCGGCAAGATCAGAAGCGTTGCGGAAAAGAACGGCCTGAACATCCGCGACTTCGAGATCGTGAATGCGCCCCACAGCGAGGCGGCTGCGGCCGCCGCGGTTCAGTTGATCCATGAAGGTCGGGGCGAACTCCTGATGAAGGGCAGCCTTCATACCGACGAGCTGATGCGGGCGGTGACCTCGAAAACGTCGGGGCTGCGGACGGCGAGGCGTATCAGCCACGTTTTCGTCATGGATGTGCCGAGCTATCCCGAAACGCTCTTTATCACTGACGCCGCGGTCAACATCTTTCCCGATCTGGATTGCAAGCGCGACATCGTTCAGAACGCCATCGATCTCTATACCCAGGTTGGCCTCGGGACGCCTCGGGTCGCGATCCTCTCCGCCGTCGAGACCGTGACGACCAAGATCCCATCGACGATTGATGCGGCCGCCCTGTGCAAGATGGCCGACCGCGGACAGATCACCGGTGGGGTCATCGACGGACCACTGGCCTTCGACAATGCAATCGACGTGGAGGCCGCCCAGATCAAGGGCATTAAATCCGAGGTCGCGGGACGGGCGCAGATTCTGGTGGTGCCCGATCTCGAGGCCGGCAACATGCTGGCCAAGAACCTCACCTATCTCGCCAAGGCGGATAGTGCGGGCATCGTTCTCGGGGCCCGCGTGCCGATCATTCTGACGTCGCGCGCTGATACCGTGCGCGGCCGGATGGCGTCCTGCGCTGTCGCCGTGCTCTATGCCGATGCGCGCAGGCGTGTGGCAGCGGTTCCGGCGGCGTAGACAGTCATGGACACGATCCTGGTCGCCAATGCCGGCTCATCGAGCGTAAAATTTCAGGTTTTCGGGATCGTGGGGGACGGTAGCCTGACACGTCAGATCAGGGGCCAGGTCGACGGTGTTGGAAGCCGTCCGCGGCTACGGGCTGTGGCCTCAGACGGAGCCGTGCTCGTTGAACGGACTTATGAAGGTGAATTGGTCGATGACGTGGCGAAGGCGCTTGCGACAGCGGGTGCCTGGCTGCGCGATGAACTGAAGATCCATCCGGTCGCCATTGGACATCGCGTTGTCCACGGAGGGCCGGACTACTGTGGGCCCATCCGCGTGAACGAGGTCGTATTGCAGCGGTTGGAAAGGTACGTTTCGCTGGCGCCGCTTCATCAGCCCTATAATCTGAAGCCGATCCGATCGATCCTCGCCCGCTTCCCGGACATGCCCCAGGTGGCGTGTTTCGATACGGCATTCCATCGCGGCCATGGCGCTCTGGCGGACTGCTATGCGATCCCGGAAGACCTGTATGCCGAAGGCGTCCGGCGCTACGGCTTTCACGGGCTGTCCTATGAATACATCGCCAGCGCGCTGCCGCGCATCGCGCCGGGGGTGGCGTCGAAGCGGGTCATCGTCGCGCATCTCGGCAGCGGTGCATCCATGTGTGCTCTCAGGAACGGCCTCAGCGTCGAAAGCACCATGGGTTTCACCGCGCTTGACGGTCTTCCGATGGGTACGCGCCCCGGCCAGACCGATCCGGGCGTCGTGCTCTATCTCGTTTCCGAAAAGGGCATGTCGCCTGCCGACGTGCAGAACTTTCTCTATCGGGAATGCGGTCTCAAGGGTTTGTCGGGGATCAGCAACGACATGCGCGAGCTCGAGGCCAGCGCCGATCCGCGTGCCGCCTTCGCGATCGACTATTTCGTATATCGCGCCGGCCTCATGGCCGGAATGCTGGCAGCAGCGCTGCAGGGCGTTGACGCGGTCGTGTTCACGGCGGGAGTCGGCGAGAATTCCGCGCGGGTCCGGGCGGCCATCGCCGACAAGCTGGCGTGGCTGGGCGCGTCCCTCGACGTGAACGCGAATGCCGCGCATTCGCAGGTGATTTCGCGGCCAGACAGCGGTGTCGCCCTTTATGTGCTGCCGACCGACGAAGAGCTGATGATCGCGCGGCATACTTTGTCCGTAGTGTCGGACAAGACCAATCCCCAGTCGAACGCCCGGAGGGCGCCATGACGATTCCCGTCTATCCCGAAACCAGCGTCGCACTCAAGGGCCGCAAGGGATTGATTGTCGGCATCGCCAACGAGCAGTCGATCGCCTGGGGGTGCGCCAGGGCGTTTCGCGCACTGGGCGCAGACCTCGCGGTCACTTATCTGAACGAGAAGGCAAGGAAGCATGTCGAGCCGCTCGCCCGCGAACTCGAAGCACCGATCGTCATGCCGCTCGACGTCAGCATCCCGGGGCAGATGGAAGACGTGTTCGAGCGCATCCGTCGGGAGTGGGGACAGCTCGATTTTGTCGTGCACTCGATTGCATTTTCGCCGAAGGAAGCGCTGCATGGCCGGGTGGTCGATGTGCAGCGCGAGGGCTTCCTGACGACCATGGACGTCTCCTGCTGGTCGTTCATTCGCATGGCGCATCTGGCGGAGCCCCTGATGAAGAACGGCGGAACCCTGTTCACCATGACCTATTACGGAAGCCAAATGGTCGTGGAGAACTACAACATCATGGGGGTTGCGAAAGCGGCGCTCGAAAGCGCGGTCCGCTATATTGCAGCGGAAGTCGGGCCAAAGGGTATCCGGGTTCACGCCATCTCGCCGGGGCCGCTGGCGACCCGCGCCGCGTCCGGAATTCCCGAATTCGACGAGCTGATGGCGAAGGCGCAGGCCAAGGCACCGACGCGGAGCCTCGTGAGCATCGACGACGTCGGCAAGGCGGTGGCGTTTCTCTCACTGGACGGCGCCAGGCTGATGACCGGCGACACGATCTACATCGACGGCGGATACCACATCATCGATTGATCCAAACCACGCCGGTCCACCGCGGCTTGATGTGGCTCAATTTGGCAATACCGCCAGAATGGTAAGTAGTTTTTGATCGAGGGAGACCACCATGGGCAGGACTATCTGCATGCTGCTCGCGCTATGGGGGATGTCGTCCCCCGTCTGGGCGCAGTCGACGAAGGCGCCCGACGCCATTCCGGTCGGCGTTGTCACGGCCGAGAAGAAGGCGGTTGCGAGGACCCTTGACTTCGTCGGGCGCGTCGAGGCACCCCAGCGGGTCGAGGTCAAGGCTAGGATCACCGGCTACCTCGAAAGTGTGGATTTCAAGGAAGGCGATCTGATCAAGGAAGGGGCGTCTCTCTACGGTATCGAAAAAGGGCTGTTTGAAGCAGCTGTTGAACAGGCGCAAGGCGCGCTCGAAAAAAGCCGCGCCGCCAAGGTGCTCACCGAAGTCCAGCTGCAGCGGGCTGAAGAGTTGCTCGGCAAGGGCTCCGGGACCCAGGTGGCCCGCGACCAGGCATTTGCGGCGGATCAATCGGCCAAAGGCACGATCCTGGTGGACGAAGCCAACCTCCGGACCGCCGAGATCAATCTTGGCTATGCCGATATCAAATCCCCGATTTCAGGCAAGGTTGGCAAAACAAATCTCACAATTGGCAACGTCGTCAGCCCGCAGAGCGGGACACTCACGGTCATCGTCAGCCAGGATCCGATGTACGTCACCTTTCCGGTCAGCCAGCGCGAATTCCTTCGCGCGCAGCAGGCCGGGCACAGCGTCGACATCACCGGCATCAAGGCGATGCTGAATTTCGCGGACGGCAGCTCCTACAAATATCCGGGCAAGATCAATTTCATCGACGTGACCGTCGATCGCGCGACCGACACGGTCCTGGCACGTGCCGCGTTTCCCAATCCAGAGTCGGCACTCGTCGATGGACAGCTGGTTCGCGTCGGGCTGGAAGCCGCGATCGCGGAGGACAAGATCGTCATTCCGCAGGCGGCGCTGATCTCCGACCAGGAAGGTGTGTATGTCTTCGTCGCCAGCGACGGCAAGGCCGTCGTCCGCCGGGTCAAGACAGGCGGGGCCAGCGGGACCGGGATCGTCATCGAGCAGGGGCTGACCGGGGGAGAGCAGGTGATCGTGGAGGGAATTCAGGGGCTGCGCCGGGACGCGACCATCCGCGCGACGCCGTTGCCGCCGTCGCCGGACAGGAGCTGAAGCCATGTTGTCCGCGATCTTCGTCGACCGTCCTCGCCTCGCGATCGTCATCGCTGTCGTCACCACGATCGCCGGCGCGCTGGCTTATCTGGCGATGCCGGTAGCGCAATATCCGGATATCGTACCGCCCCAGGTCTCCGTGACGACGATGTATCCCGGCGCCAATTCCGCCGTGGTGGATGCGACGGTCGCCCAGCCGATCGAGGCCCAGGTCGTCGGCGTCGACAAGATGATCTACATGAAGAGCACGAGCGGCGACGACGGCAGCTACACGCTGACGGCGTCCTTCGAGCTCGGCACCGATCCCGACATCAACACGGTCAACGTCAACAATCGGGTCCAGACGGCGTTGTCGTCGCTGCCGCCGGAAGTCCAGCGGCAGGGTATCAACGTCAAGAAGAAATCGACCGCCATTCTGGCCGTGCTCAGCCTCTATTCGCCGAAGCACACGCACGATCCGCTGTTTCTCTCGAATTATGTCACCATCAACCTGCTGGACTCCATCAAGAGCACCCAGGGCGTCGGCGATGCGTTCCTGTTCGCCGCCCAGGACTACGCGATGCGGGCCTGGGTCAAGACCGACCGCCTGACCGGACTCAATCTGACGACCAACGATATCATCGATGCGATTCAATCGCAGAATATCCAGGCCGCCGTCGGCCGGATCGGCGCGCGGCCGATTTATGACGACCAGCAGTTGCAGCTGAACATCCAGACCAAGGGACGTTTGAACTCGGTCGCGGATTTCGAGAACATCGTGATCCGTACCAATCCCGACGGTTCGGTGCTGCGGCTCGGCGACGTGGCGCGGCTCGAACTCGGTGCCGCCAATCTCGACCGCGATACGAGGTTCAACGGCGACGACGCCGCCGCGGTGGTGATCTACCAGTCGCCGGGAGGCAACGCGATCGCCACCGTCAAGGCCTTGCGGGCCAAGATCGCGGAGCTGGAGAAGAATTTCCCCGAAGACGTGGCGTGGACCATCCCCTACGATCCGACCATCTTCGTCACCGATACCATGCATGAAGTGAAGAAGACGCTGTTCGAGGCCTTCATTCTCGTGGTGCTGGTGGTTTTCCTGTTTCTGGGCAGCCTGCGCGCCACGCTGATTCCGACGCTGGCGGTCCCGGTCAGCCTGATCGGCACCTTCATCGCGCTGAAAGCCATCGGGTATTCGGCCAATACGGTCTCGCTGCTGGCCATCGTGCTGGCGATCGGCATTGTCGTCGACGACGCCATCGTCGTCGTCGAGAACGTCGAGCGGGTGATGGAGGAGCATCCGGAGCTGTCGCCCGGCGACGCGACCAAGCGGGCCATGGCCGAGATCACGGCGCCGATCATCGCGATCACGCTGGTTCTGCTGTCGGTGTTCATACCCGTCGCCTTCATTCCGGGCATTTCAGGCGAGCTGTTCCGGCAATTCGCGGTCACGGTCGCCGTTTCCATGCTGCTGTCTGCGATCAATGCGTTGACGTTGTCTCCGGCGCTCTGCGGCGTGCTGCTGCGCCCGCATCACGGGCCGAGGAGAGGCGTCATCGGATGGGTGATGCGGTCGATCGACTGGGTTCGCGACGGATACGGCGCCGTCGTCGCGCGAATGGTGCGCTTTTCCATCATCGGATTGGTGATGGTGCTGGTCTCCGGCGTCGGCATCGTCGGGCTGGCCAAGGTGACGCCGACCGGCTTCGTGCCCGAGGACGACCAGGGCGCGATTTTTGTCGTGGTGCAACTGCCGGGCGGCGCGTCGGTCGGCCGCACGTCGGAGGTGATGCGCCAGGCCGAAGCGATCGTCAAGGAAGATCCGGCGACCGCCGAATACACCTCGATCATCGGCCTGAACTTCATCGACAACTATTCGCAGCCCAATGCCGGGTTCATGATCGTCACCTTCAAGCCGTTCGAGGAGCGCAAGGGCGCCGACCTCGGCGCGCGCGGGACGATCGCCCGGCTTGGCGGCAAATTCCGCCAGATCCAGGGCGGCACCGTTGTGCCTCTCGCGCCCCCGCCGATCGTCGGCCTGGGCACCGGAGGTGGCTTCAGCTACGTGCTCGAGGATCTGCGCGGGGGCGATCCGAAGGAGCTTGCCCAGGTCCTGCGCGGCTTGGTGGTCGCGGCCAATGAAGATCCGAGGCTGCGCGGCGTCTTCAGCACCTTTTCGGCCACCAATCCGTCGATCTACCTAGATATCGATCGCGACAAGGTGCAGATCCTCGGAGTCCAGCTCAAGGACGTGTTCCAGTCCCTGCAGGCGTCGCTCGGCGGCTACTTCATCAACAACCTGAATCTGTTCGGTCGCACCTGGCAGGTGCAGGTGCAGGCCGAAGCCGCAGACCGTTCGAGTGTCGACGATATCTACCGGATCAACGTCCGCAATGCGGACGGAAAGATGATCCCGCTGCGCAGCCTGGCGGAGACCAGGGTTGTTGTCGGTCCGCCGGCGCTCATTCGCTACAACAACCGTCGCGCGGTCACGGTACAGGGCGGTCCAGCCGCAGGCGTCTCGTCCGGGCAGGCGCTCGAGGCGATGGAGCAGGTTGCGTTGCGAACGTTGCCGCCGGGCTATGCTGGCGAGTGGACCGACACCGCCTTCCAGGAGAAGCGTGCCGAGGGCAAGACCACGATCATCCTCGGTTTCGCGGTGCTGTTCGCGTTCCTTTTCCTGGTGGCGCTCTACGAAAGCTGGACAATTCCCGTTCCGGTCCTGCTGTCGGTCGCCGTCGGCATTCTCGGCTCCTTCGGCGCCATCGTCATGAGCGGGCTGACGCTCGACCTCTATGGCCAGATCGGCATGGTCGTGCTGATCGGACTGGCGGCAAAAAACGGCATCTTGATCGTCGAGTTCGCCAAAGAAAAGCGCGAGCAGGGCATTCCTTTGCTGGAGGCGGCGACCGAAGGCGCGCGTCTTCGCTTTCGGCCGGTGATGATGACGTCTTTCGCCTTCATTCTCGGCCTCTATCCGCTTGTGGTGGCGACCGGAGCGTCTGAGCTGGCGCGCCGCGGGGTCGGAACGCCCGTGTTTGGCGGCATGGTGCTGGCATCCTTCATCGGCATTTTCGCGATCCCGCCGCTCTACGTGATGTTTCAGGCCGTTCGCGAAAGACTACGGCCCGGATCGCGTCCGGCCGCCGAGCGGATCGCGGCGATGTCAAAACCGAACAAAACGACGGTCGAGCCTGTCGAGCCCGCCGAATGACGCCGTCGCATTGAAAACGCGTCCACGATGTGAGGAGACCCGCACCATGTTCAGCTTTTGCCGGTCAGCGATGGCCATCTCGCTCGTTCTGGGCGTCATGCTCCCGATTCAGGCTCGCGCCATCGATCTCAACGGCGCTTGGGCAACCGACCCGGCGCTGTGCGCGCTCGTCTATACCAAGAAGCAGGGCCATGTGAACTTTTCCGAGCTCTCGGATATCTACGGCTCCGGCTTCATCATCGACGGCAACAAGATCCGGGGTAAGGCGGCCAAGTGCACGATTACGTCGCGCAAGGAGGACAGTGACGCAGTGCTGCTGTCTGCCGCGTGTGCGAGCGCCATCATGAAATTGAATGTTCAATTCAGTCTCAAGGTGATCGACGACAACAGCATCACGCGACTGTTCCCGGAGATGCAGCAGATGAAGCTTAACTACTATCGCTGCACGTTGTGACGATCGGCGGTACCGCCGTCAGCTGCAGCCCGTACGTAAGCTTTGGGGGGATATCAAGTTTCGCAATCTGCTTCTTGCCTTGTCGGCGCTAGCGATGGTGAGCCCGGCGTCGATTTCCAGCGTATCAGCCCACAGCTGGCACCACGGCGGCTGGGGTGGTGGTTGGGGCTGGGGCAGCATCGGCGGAATTGGGCTTTCGCCTGCGTGATGCGACGCCGCTCCACGCAGGCATGGCTTCCGGAAAGCGTTGCTGCGGGGCGAGCCGTGGACGTCAAGGGCTACCTCAAGCACCTCGATCTCAGCATCGATCGCTCGACGCTCGCCCCCGAGGATCGGGAAACGGCGCGCGTGGAGGATCGCCAGGGCCTCGGTCTCTCCCACAAACGCGGCGCCGACGAGTGGCCGCCGGGTGAGCACGAAATAGTGCGGCGGCGCGACACGAGAGACGGAAGACCCAAACCCGCCCTGGTCCACCACTCTGGCGGCGCATGACGGCAAGACCCGGCCAGACACGGGTGATCATGATCGCGTCGGCGGTGTGGGCCGGCTCGATCTTTCTCAGCCGCGTCATGGGGCTCGTGCGCGAGCAGATCATCGGCCGTACGCTCGGCGCCAGCCACCAGGCCGACCTCTACTTCGCCAGCTTCACGCTCCCGGACTTCTTGAACTACCTGCTCGCGGCGGGCGCGCTGTCGATCGTCTTCATTCCGATTTTCGTCGAATACCTCGAACGCGGCGACGAGGCGCGCGGCTGGGAGGCATTCAGCGCCATCGCCAACGTCATCCTGGTCGCGGGGGGCATCGCTATCGCGCTGCTGATGGTCTTCGCACGGCCCCTGGCCGGCGTCGTCGCACCGGGATTCTCCGATCCGGGCGACGTTGACACGCTGGTGCGGCTGATGCGGATCATCCTGCCGGCCCAGTTCTTTCACGTCATCGGCGGGCTGCTGTCGGCCGCGCTGCAGGCGCGGGATCGGCATGCGCTGCCGGCACTCGCCCCGCTGGTCTATTCGGCGGGTATCATCATCGGCGGATTGGTCGGTGCATGGAGTGGATTGGGGGCGGACGGTTTCGCGTGGGGCGTCCTGGCGGGGTCGGCGCTCGGTCCGTTCGGGCTGCCGCTCTACGGCTGTGTCCGGGATCGCATGTCGTGGCATCCGGTCCTGTCGCTGCGGCATCCGGACGTGAAGCGATATGTCTGGCTTTCGTTCCCGATCATGGTCGGCTTTTCCATCGTCGTCGTCGACGAGTGGATCGTCAAGAACCAGGCGTCCTATCTTGCCGAGGGCGCGCTGTCCCATCTGCAATACGGCCGTACGCTGATGAAGGTGCCGATCGGCATGTTCGGCATGGCGGCGGGTGTCGCATCCTATCCGACCATCAGCCGGATGATCGCGGACGGCGGTGTTGTCGAGGCATATCGGGTCCTGTGCCGGGCCGTCCGCCTGTTGCTCATCGCAACTTTTGCAGCCCAGGTGTGCTTGACCCTGGCGGGGTTCGAGGCGGCCTATCTGATCTGGGGAGTGTTCAGCAGCCGCTTCAGTGTCGTCGATGCGCAATCCACCGCGGCCGTGCTGGCATATCTGTGCCTCGGCCTCGGTGGCTGGGCGGCGCAGACCGTCATCAGTCGCGGATTCTATGCACTGGGGAGCACCTGGCTTCCGACCATCGTCGGAACGATGGTCGCGTTCGGCATGGTCCCGCTCTACGTCGTGCTTCGCCGGGCTGCGGGGCCGATTGGCCTCGCCGTCGCCAGCTCCATCGCCATCCTGGTCTACGTCTTGCTGCTCGGCTGGCTGCAGCACCGGCGCTTCACGCGGGAGGCCGAGGCGAGGGGCACAACGCTCGACAGCGGTCCGGGGATGCTGACGCCGGCGCTGCGGATGGCCGTCGCGGCCGCCATCGCCATTGGTATTGGGTTGTGGGTGCGCCTGCTGTTGCTGCAGTCGTTGCCGGGCGTCCAGCTGTTCGATGTCGCGGTGCGGGCGGTCGTGCTCTGTGCCGTCGGACTGGTCGTCTACCTGGCTTGTGCCGCGCTGTTTGGCGTCCGCGATCTGGCCGAACTGGGCGGTTTGGTGACGCGCCGGCTCAGGCATCACAACAGGGCTCAAGGTGCAGGATCCCGCAGTCGCGGCCCTGGGTGACAAGATGACGCGGCCCACTCGGATTTCAGCTCGACCACGGCAGTCTTGTCAAATCGGACCGGCCGAGGAGCTCGGCCGGTCTGTTGGATTGTCCTATGACCCAGAACTCCGGCAATCAGAACTTGTAGTTCACGCCGACGAGGAACGTCTGCACGTTGCCGGAAACCTTGACTTGGCCGCTGGGTACGATCGAGGTGGTCGTCGTCCATGAACTGGCGCCGATGTAGTCGTATTCAGCTTTCACGGTCCAGTTGGGCAGGAACGCATACTCGATACCGGCCCCGGCGACCCAGCCGGTTCGCCAGCTGTTGGAGGTGAAAGCTGCGCCGGTGGTGAGATTGGTCATATTTACGCTCGACTCGATCCACGCGCCGCCAGCCTTCCCGTACAGCAACGTTCTGTCGAGCGCGACGCCGAAGCGCCCCGTGAGCGTCGTCAGCCACGCCGCGCCGGTGGCGCTGCCCTGGAGATTTCCCGCCGCCGTCGGCACGACGCTGGTCGAGCCGTTTCCTCCACCCCAGTCGTAAGTCCACTCCACGCCGAGGACGAGATTGTTCAGGAACTGATAATTGAATCCGAGCTGGCCGCCGCCGGCGAACGCCGCGCGCGTATTGCTCCAGGCAGCCGCCGTGGCAAGCTCGGCGAGCTGGCCGCTGGTCCAGGCGCCGCCGAGGTTTGCGCCCACGTAGAATCCGGTCCAGTTGAAGACGGGGCTCACATAGGCGGGCGCTGGAGTATAGGTGCGAGGTGGGAGGTCGGCGGCTGCCGCCTGGCCAACGCCGGCCAGCGTCAAGATCGCGATCAAAGCTTTTTTCATGGCAAACTCCCTGTGTCGGGAACAGCAAAAGCTTGGACCTGTGGCGCCTTCATTCGTTGATCGGGATCAACTTCAGCACGCTTGCTGATCGCGATTTCAGGCCTCTGCCATGCAGAAGAGCGTGATGTCGGCCGGGGAGTCACTGGCAGGACACGCCGACCTCGATGTGTCTGACGCTTCATCTCTGACGCGTGACGCAGAACGGCTGGTGGCGGAGCGGGCCCCAGCACCAGAAGCTCCTGGCCCGGGTTATGGGGTGCCGGTGCCTCGGCCGTTCGGTCGCCCAAAGGCAGTCGTCGGAAAAATACGGCCAGCTGCCGCCGGCGCAGGACGTGTCTACAGCCGAGTCGTTCATCCTTTGGGGTGGGATGGCATCGTACGGGTGTGCCGCGTCCGAGGGGCCCGGGTCGTCTTGGTAGCGCGGAGCTGCAGGGGCCCCGAGCGCCTCGAAGTCGTACACGAGGGCATCGCCATATTGCTTGGGCGTCACCTCCGTACCGCCAGGCCCGGGATGACCGTCCGTGACGAATGTAACCGTTGCGGTGACGATGGCAATGGAGCAACACACCAGCGCCGCCACGCCAAGCACCATCCACCCGAAATCGTGAACGTGTCGATGATACCAGTCGCGCGGGGACGCCAAGGTGCTCATTGGTTAATTATTGGCGCGCGAAGCCGCCCGACTTGAGCCAGATCAATCGCGCGCCGACGAAGACCTGATGAGTTCGATCGCCCTCGCCTGAAGCGGGCGGACAGTATAGCAAGTGGGTGAGGCGGTTGTGGCGCCGGATCACCCGGTGTTGCGTCGAGCTGCCGTTTTCTCTGAGGAGTAACCGTCATGAAAATGATATCAGGTGTCCTCGCTTTCGCCTTCGTGCTCGTTGTGTCCGAGGCATCGGCGCAGTCGGTCAACCTGACCGGTACATACAAATGCGTTCAGATGTGCCGTCAGGATCTGGTGGGTGGCGCCGCCTATATCACCCAGAACGGACCCGAGCTGAACCTTCTCGATGAGGCCGGCATGCCGTCCCGCGCCTGGCCCGACTGGTTTGCGCCGGCGACGCGTATCTGGATTGACGCCTGGAACCAGGGCGCAGTCTATTCGCCCGATGGCATGACCATTCAGTTCGACAGCGGAACGATCTGGCAACGCGACCTCGGGCCGCCGCCGTCGCCGCCCCGTCGTCGGAAATAGCCGCGGTCCAATCCCGTGCCGGCGTCGTCGTTCCGGGCCAGATCGAGCCCAATGATTGGCCGGCCTGGAGTCGGGCTCAGAAGTTGGGACGAAATCATGGGGGAGCCGACGCAAAACCCGTTGCTGATGTTCGTGGCCGTTCTCGTGACGCTATGGCTCGGTTCGATGATGGGCTCATGGCTGCGCAGGCGTAACCCGAGTGTCGAAGACGAGCAGCATGAGGATCTCGGGGTCATACTTGGGGCGACCCTGACGTTACTCGCATTGATCATCGGTTTCAGCGTTTCCATGGCCAGTAGTCGCTACGATCAGCGCAAGAATCTGGAGGAGGCCGAAGCCAATGCCATCGGGACCGAAATGCTACGTGCCGATCTTTTGTCGCCGGCGGATGCGGCGAATGTCCGGAGCCTTCTTGGCGCGTACCTCGACCAGCGCATCCTGTTTTACATCAACCAGGACGACGCCCGGCAAGCGCAGATCGATCAGCGGACCAGCCAATTGCAGGCTGAACTGTGGGCCGCCGTTCGCGGCCCGGCTGCCTCGCAGCCAACTCCGGTTATGGCGCTGGTGATTGCGGGCATGAACGACGTGATCAATTCGCAGGGTTACACACAAGCGGCGTTCTGGAACCGAATTCCTCCCGCCGTGTGGTTGCTCATGGCGGCCGTCGCGCTTTGCTCCAACGTGCTGTTCGGTTTCCGGTCGCGCGATGGCAGGGCCGCGACAAAGCTTGCGCTCGTGCTGCCGCTTGTGGTCGCGATGGCCTTTCTTCTAATCGCCGATATTGATGCTCCGCGGCAGGGTTTGATCCATATCGGCCCGCAGAATCTGGAAGCCTTGGCAAAATCGCTTGGGCACTGACGGGTTCGGTGTGGCAGACGCGAAGCGAATTTGACGGAATGCAGGTTGCACAGCTGCGCCCAACGCGCGGCTAAATGAGTGCTCGTTCGCGTGAGCAGGGCAGGGCAGTCGCCATAATCGCGGCCTGATGTCCGAAATCGGTCGCGTCCGCGCGCGATCCGTAGATGGGCTCGCTCAAACTGTCGCCGGACTGCCGGAACTCCCTTCCGCCAATATCGCTCGGTCGATCGCCTCGATCAGCGCCTGGAGCTCGATGAACTTGTTCCGCGCGCGCTCGGCGTTGTCGCGATTGAAGGGGGCCGCGAGCACCTTGGCGTGCGCATCGCGGTCTTCGATCATGCGCTCGCGCGCTTTTTTCAAGGTTTCAAGCCGTTCGTTCATGTAGACGCTTTCATGTTGAGGCCGAACGCGCGGCAGATCGTCCTTGATCCGTCTGGCGCATCGATCTGGTGGAGAACGACTTCGCCGTCGGTCGAATCATATCACCCCACATCCTCGTCGTATCCAAAAACATTCCCGTCCCGGTCGACGAAGTGGATCTCGCCGCACAGCGGACACTGCACGGGCTCGTAGACCCGGTCTCCGTAAGGAGAGATGTCCTGGTCGAACCAGACGTAAACTTCAGCGCCCTTGATCGGGCAGGTGTATGATACGATTGTCATGGCAGCGCTGGTATCGCTGCGCCGGTCGGCGAGCATGACCTGGCTCAAATCGTAAATTTCGCGCGCGTATCAAGGTTAGGCATCAAGGTTAATCGGTGGCCCGCAGCAACGCCAATGCCGGCGCCGTGCGTTCCTGGGCGGTTGCGTTGATGCCGCCTGCGTTGTTACGCCCGCCGCAGCAGTTGCGCCGGCTCGCCGCGCACGAACGACGTCAGCGCCGGCAGGCAGGTGCGGTGAAGGTCGAACTGGCGAACGGCGGTGGCGCGCGCTTCGGTGCGGTGGGCGCGATAATGCTCCGGCCGCGCCAGCGCGTCGATCACCGCCTCGGACAGGTGCGCCGTATCGAAGAACGGCACGAGGATGCCATTGCGCGCGTTCACCACCTCGCGCACCGGCGCGGTGTCGGAGCCGATCACCAGGCAGCCGGCGCTCATGGCTTCGAGTAGCGACCACGACAGCACGAAGGGATAGGTCAGGTAGACGTGCGCCGAGGAGATCTGCAGCGCCCGCAGGTAGTCGGGATAGGCGACGTGGCCGAGGAAGTGGAGACGCTCGGGCGCGATCCGGCCGGCGACCTCGTCGCGGAAGATCGCCTGCCAGGTCCTGCCGCCGGGCGGCGGCGCGCCATAGGAGGTGCCGTTGGCGCCGATCACCACGATCTGGGCGTTCGGCCGCTCCGCCATGATGCGGGGCAGCGCGCGCATGAACATGTGATAGCCGCGCAGCGGCTCGAGGTTGCGGGCGACGAAGGTGACGACCTCGTCGCGCGCGCTCAGCACGCGTCCGGACGGCAGCGCCAGCGTCGCCGCCGGATCGGGCCGCACCAGCGCGGTGTCGATGCCCTCGTGCAGGACCGTGATGTCGTCGCGCAGCCGCGCCGGGAAGGTCGAACGCTGCCACTGGGTGGGCGACAGCCCGGCATCGGCTTCGGCCATCGCCAGCAGGGTGGCGGCGTTCTTGGCATGGAGCGCGACCGCGCCGTCGGCGCCGATGGTGGGGAATTCCGGATCGAAGCCGACGTCGCGGCCGTTGTGGCCGTAGAAGAATTCGCAATAGACGATGATGCGCGCCTTCGGAAAGATGGTGCGGATCGGCATCGCCTCGCCCCAGCCGGGATGAACCACCACCACGTCGGGATGAAAGCCGGACGAGGCGAGCGTGGTCAGCGCGTAGATCACCTGCTCGGCGCGATGGCATTCGAGCTCGAAGCGCCGCGCGAAGGGGTGCGCGCCGGCGAGATCGACCGCGGGCAGCGCGTATTTGACAAGACGGATGTCGCGCATCGGCCGCGCCGAGCGCGCGCCGATCGCCGCGACGCGCACGCCCGGCTGCCGCGCCAGGTGGCGCGCGAGATGCCTGAACTGACCGGGGAAATTGTTGTGGACGAACAGAACATTCATGTTTGACTAAAATCCACTTCGCGGATTGCCGCTGCCGTGACGATGATGCGGTTATATCGCGCGTCATCGTCGCGCTTTCATCGATGTCTCGAAAATCATTTAAGTGGGCTTAACCTCGGATAGAGGGATCGTGCCTAGGCTTGGCCTCCTCGAACAACGCAAGGATGGCGGGAAAACATGAATCGCGGCAGCAAGCGCAAGGTGGTCGACGTCGACAAGGGACTTCTTCTGGTGCGCTACGCCAGCGCGGACGACGAAACGCAGCCGCCGAAAATCAGCGTCGCGGTAAATCCCAGGCACGAGAAGAACATCCAACTTGTTTCGAATCCGCTGCATTCCGATGCGCTGCTGTGGAAGCCCGGCACCGCGCTGGTGTTTCGCGCCGCGCAGCCCGGGCAGCTGTTCGTCGACGTGCTGGCCAACGCGCCGGGCGGCTCGACCGCCGCGACTGTGAAGGTCGAGATGCTCAACCAGGGCGAGGCGGTGCAGGCAGCGGCCACGGCGCCGGCGGCGCGCGACACCGCCGGGAGCGCTCTCGACGACATCCGGATCGTCGGCCACGTGGCCGGCATCGGCGACGTCACGGTGCGCGCCGGCGAGTGGATCGCGGGGCCGGTCGCGCCCGCGCGCATCGAGGGCCTCGCCATCACCTGGCCGGACAAGCCGCGCGGGCTGGACCTGCGCTACAGCGTCAAGCTGGCCCGCGCCAACGCCGCGTCGGAACGGATCACCGCGCTCGGCGGCTATGCCGGGACGCGTGGTCAGGTGCTGCCGGTGGTCGGGCTCACCGTCGAACTGGCTGGCGCGGCGGCGAGCGACTACGAGTTCAGCGCCGAGGCGATCTTCCTCGGCGCAGCGGTCAGCCGCGTCCGTGGGCGCCGGCTCGAGCTCACCGGACCCACCGGCCGCGAGCCGCTGGTTGGCCTGCGGCTCCGGGTCGAGGAGATTGCGGCGCCGCTGCAGCCGGTGCTGGCGCCGGTCGCCGGTACGCGCGCCTCGGGGCGGGTGCGGGTGTTCCGGTCCCGGCCGGCGCAGCAGTCCGCGCGCGGGACGTCGTTTACCGATCCGTTGGGCGAACGCTCGGTCGCGGGCTAGGGCATGATGATGTCTGGTTCGGTGAGATTAGCCCGTCGTCGTGAACGTCTCGCTCAAACTGTAGCCAAAATAGAGTCAGGCCGTTGGTGTTAAGTTCGTCATGCGCGGGCTTGAGCCGCGCATCCACGCTTTGGGAGATCTCCCGGAAGAAAGCGTGGATGGCCGGGTCAAGCCCGGCCATGACGGAGACAAGCTCAATCGATGACGGGAATGACGTGATTTCGAAGCATGGCGCTTTAGGCACCGGGCGAGGGCGGTCGCGGTGACAGTGCATGATCCCCGGGCCTTCGACGGGCCGCGGCACCAGGAGCTCGAGCTGCAGTGTGCCGCGGCGCTGGCGCGCGGCGATATTGCCCAGGCCTTCGCCTTCGCCGACCGGCGCTGCCGGCTCATGCCGCTGGCGGACGCCCATTGCTACGTGCTGCGCGCGGACGCGCTGCACGCCATGGGCCACGACGACGCGGCGCTGGCGGATCTCGCGACAGCGCTCGCCATCGCGCCCGATGACCTCGCGGCCAATCGGCGGATGATGGCCTGGGGCGAGGGTGAGGAGCGGCGCCGGGCCGCGCAGGCGCTGATCCGGCACGACCACGATATAGCGATGCTGCGGCAGGCGATCGCCGTGCTGCGCGCCGAGGGCGCCGACTGCTTCGGCATGCTGCAGTGCCAGGGCGACGTCATCGATGGCTGGGCAGCCTGGCCGAGCGCGGGCGATCTCGCGGTGACGATCGCGGACGGCGCCGGCACGCTCGAAACATTGGTTCGCGCGGACGCGAGCCATCCGCTGGCGTCGGCGTCCGGCAATGCCGCCAGCGTCCGCCTCGACCTCAGCGCGGCCGCAAAACCGGTGCAGATCTCGCTGGCCCATGGCGGTACGGTGTTCGCCAGCCTGCGCGTCGGGCGCGAGGCCGCGGGCGACGCCGGCGGGCGGTCTGGAGCGGAGGCAGAGGCACACGACGTCGACGTAACCGTGATCGTCCCGGTCTATGGCGACGCCGACGCGACGCGGCGCTGCTTCGCGAGCCTGCTGGACCAGCTGCCGGGCGCCGGGCGGCATCGGCTCATCGTGATCGACGACGCCAGTCCGGACCCGCGCATCACCTCGCTGCTGGCGCTGCTCGCCGGATGGCCTGGCGTCACGGTGCTGCGCACATCGCCCAATCTCGGCTTCGTCGGCGCCGTCAACCGCGCGCTGGCGGAGATCCCGGGCGGCGACGTCATCCTGCTGAATGCCGATACCGTGGTGCCCGACCGTTTCATCGACCGTCTTGCCGCAGTGGCGCGGACCGCGCCCGATATCGGAACGGTAACGCCTTTGTCCAACAACGGCGAATTCACCAGCTTTCCGTTTCCCAACCGCTCGAATCCCGAAGGCAGCGGCGCAGAGCTGCGCCGGATCGACGCCATCGCGGCGCGGGTCAATGAGGGCTGCGTGGTCGATCTGCCCAACGGCATCGGGTTCTGCCTCTATATCACCCGCGCCTGTCTCGACGCCGTGGGCGGGCTGTCGGAGAGCTATCATCGCGGCTATCTCGAGGATGTCGATGTCTGCCTGCGGGTGCGGCAGCACGGCTTCCGCAACGTCTGCGCGCCCTCGGTCTATGTGGGCCATGCCGGATCGCGCTCGTTCGGCGGCAGCAAGCGAGCGCTGGTGGTGCGCAATCTCGCGGTGATCGAGCAGAGGTTTCCGGACTATCGCCGCGAATGCGCCGATTTCCTGCTGGCTGATCCGCTCAAGGCCGCGCGGCGGGCCATCGAGGCGGAGCTCGCGCTTGCGCCCGGCGCGACGCTGGTGGTCGTCTGCGGCAGGGGCGCCGTGGCGGAGATCGCCGAGGCGCGCGCCCGCCACCTGGTCGCGACGGATCAGCCGGCGCTGCTGCTGCGGCTGTGCGCGGGACCGTCGGGGCCCGTGGCCGAGCTGCGCAACGCCGGCGAAGGCGCGCCGCAGTCGCTCGATTTCGCGCTGGCGCAGCCGCGGCAGCGCGATGAACTGCTGGACCTGCTCGGCCGTGCCGGCCTGGAGCGGATCGAGCTGTTCGATCTGGCGCGGGTGCCGCCCGCGGTGCTGAAGGCGCTGCTGGCGCTCGGAGTTCCCTATGATATCGCCATCTGCCATGGCGGGCTCGGCCTTGGCTGGACCGCGGACGGCGACGGCGATTCGTCAGCCGCGCGCGATGACAAGGACGCCGGTTGCCGCGCCATCGCGCGGGCGGCGGACGGGTTGTTGGCGCCGGATCTGCGCTCCGCGATCGCCGCCACGCGGCTCGGGCTCGCCCTGCCATGCTGGAAGCTCGAGCTCGGTCTGCCGGAGCCGGTGACCGGCCCCGCGGCGTCGGCGCCTGCGAAGCGGCTCGCTCTCATCCCGATCCGCAAGGATGTCGGCGAAGCCAGCTTCATCCGGGCAGTCGCCGCGGGGCTGCGTCGCCATTGCCCGGATCTCGATCTGGTGCTGATGGGCGAACCCATTGGGCTGGACGAGGTGCCCGGCCTGTTCGCGACCGGAACGATCGCGGCCGGCGAGTTGGGTGCGGCGCTGCGCCACTATGGCGTCGACCGCATTCTGCTGTGTCAGACCCAGCCGCTGTTCGGTCACCCGCTGGCGGCGGCCGCGCTGGCGACGCCGCTGCCGGTGGCCATGCTGGAACGCTTCGCGGCCGGGCGTCCCGGACGGGCGGGCGACGTGGTGCTCGAGCCGTGGCTCTCGACGGAGACAATCGTCAGCCGGCTGTTGCCGTGGCTGCGGGGACAGGAGCGGGCATGACCGTGGCGCTGCTGGATCAACCAACCGCCGATCGCGCGCTGCAGGGCGCGCTGGCATGGAGCCATGGGTTCAGTTTCACGGGACACGTCTTCGACCCCGGGTGCCTGACCCGCAAGTTCATCGTCGAACTGCTGGTCGACGGCTGCGTGGTCGGCTGTGCGATGGCGCACGATCCGGTCGACGCGCTTGTCGCCCGGGGGATCGGCGACGGCTGCTACGGCTTCAGCTTCACCTTGAGCGCGGGTATCCTCGACGATGCCTCGATGGTCGAGGCGAGGCTCGCGAACCTCGGCGATCCGGTCGGTGAACCAGTCGCGGTGCGCCACGGCGCAGCCGCTGACGCAACGCCAGCCGGCGCGGTGCGCTGGCTGGGCGGGGTGCGGTTCGCGGGCTGGGTGATCGAGGGCGACGGTGCGATCTCCATCGCGGTCGACGGCGAGTGGGTCGCCGAGGTCCAGCCGTCGGGCTGGTGCCATGTCGGCGACGGTCCCGACGCGCGGCCGGCGCGGGCCTTCGATCTGCATCTGCCCGAGCGTTTCGCCGACGGCGCGGCGCATCGGCTGACGGCGCAGACCGCGCGCGGCTTTTTGCTCGCTGGCGCCCCGCTGCCGTTCCTGGCCTTCGCCGACGGGCTTGCCCGGAGCCTGAGCGACGCGGGCGGCGGCGACCGGCTGCGGGCGGAGCTGTTCGACCGGCTGATGCCAATGTCGCTGCCGTTTGCCGACTACGCGCGCTGGCGCGCCTTGCTGCCCGACCATGTCGCCACCGAGCCGCTGCCGCCTGGCGCCGTCTTCATCGTCGGCGCCGGCGACGTCGAGGCGACGCTCGCAAGTCTCGAGGCCCAGTCCCATGGCGACTGGATCGCCGCGGCCGGTGACGAGACCGGCAGCCCCGCGGGGGTCGACCCCGGCGCCGTGGCCGAGTTTCTGGCGGGAGACGGGCGCGAGGCCGGCTTCGTCGTGTTCCTGCCGGCCGGCACCACGCTGGCGCCGGCGACGCTGGCGCGGTTTGCTGAGGAGTTCGGCCGGCACCCGAATGCCGACGCGATGTACGGCGATCTCGAACTGCGCGGCGCCGACGGTGCGGCGTGGCCGTTGGCGCTGCCGGCGTTTGACTACGAGCGCATGCTGGAGCAGGGCTATTGCAGCCTGGTGTTCGCCCTGCGGCGCGAGGCCGCCGAGCGGGCGATCGCCGAGGGTGCGGCGAGCCTGTTCCGGCTGTTCAATGCCGTGCTCGACGGTGGAACAGGCGCCGGCGACACCGTCGTTCACCTGCCGGGCGTGCTGGCCGTGCTGCCGCCGCTCGATCTCGATGCGTTGTCCCACGAGCTTGCCGCCGCGACCGCGGAGCACCTCGACCGGCGCGGCGCCGTCGCCGACATCATGCCGGGCAGGGGGCAGGTGCTGCCGGCGGTCAGGGTCGCGCGCGAGGCGCAGCACGCGCGCGTCAGCATCGTCATTCCGACCCGCAACCGCGGCGACCTGCTCAAGACCTGTATCGAGTCGATCGGTCCGGCACTGGCACGGTGCGATGCCGAGATCCTGGTGGTGGACAACGATTCCACCGAGCGGCAGACCCTGGACTATCTCGCAGGCCTCGAAGGCAAGACGGCGCGGGTGATCCGCGCGCCAGGGCCGTTCAACTTCGCCCGGCTCAACAACCTGGCCGCGCGGGAAGCGGGCGGCACTCATCTGTGCCTGCTCAACAACGATGTGCGGGCGCTCGACGCCGCGTGGCTGACGGAAATGCTGGGCCGGATCGCGGACCCCGCGGTCGGCGCGGTCGGCGCGCTGCTGCAGTGGCCGAGCGGCGTGGTCCAGCACGGCGGCATTGTGCTCGGGCCGAACTTCTCGGCGGCGCATGCCGGCTACGACCGGATGGCCGACGATCCCGGCTACGGCGACCAGCTCCTGGTCGCGCGCGAATGCAGCGCGGTGACGGCGGCGTGCCTTGTGACGCGAACAGCCGACTATATCGCTCTCGGCGGCATGGACGAGCGCCGCTTCCCGATCAACTACAACGACGTCGACTACTGCCTGAAGCTGCGCGCCGCGGGGAAGCGGGTTGTGTTCACGCCGCACGCCAGGCTGCTTCACCTGGAATCGGCGAGCCGCGGCACCGACGCGGCAGCCGACCGCAAGGCGCGCTATCAGCGCGAACTCGACGGCCTGCGCGCCAAATGGGGCGAGGCGCTGGCCGCCGATCCGTTCTACAGCCCGCTGTTGTCGCTCGATTACGCGCCTTATTCGGCATTGGCCTGGCCGCCGCAACCGATGGTGGCGCGGGTCTCGATCGCGCCGCGCGCGCACGCCGTTCCTTCCGGTTTCTGATCAATCAGGCGGCAACGACGCGCGAGCAGCGCGCGTGCGTGAAAACACGCGAGCGGATACGCGCGATTTTTCTCACATTGCGCGGGACCGGCGAATGAAAGATTCACGGCGTCAGGCAAACGTCATTGTCAGGCGCGGCCGAACGTGTTGAATGTCAAGGCAAGAAACGTGGTCGCGGTGAGGATTAACACTAAGCTTGCCATTCACGGAGGCGAGATCGTCGCGGGTTCGCATCGAAATCACCTCGTGTTTGAAGCGATGTTCGCAGATCAATCGAGGCGCATTTGTCGACAAACACGCAGCCCTCGTTACATGCCGCCTAACCTCGCCATTCGAAGACGGCCGTTGAGTCGCGCCATCGCGCCGATGGTCGATTGACTGGTGCGTGCCCCATCCATCAAGCTGCCGTTCGCGTGATGCACACGAGCAATCGACGTTCGATTGCTCCGCATCGATGGGCCGATCCGCATGCAGCATGCGGCGCGGGAGCGTGAAGGGTGGTAAACCATGGCGACCTACGATCTGGACCGGACTCAATTCAGTCATCTTCTGACACCGAACATCGATCCTGGCGCGCGGGCCGCGGTGATCGACTATCTGCTCAACCACGGCGACTTCCGTGACGATGACCAAGGCAGTCATCACGGTCACCACAACGACCATGACAGCGACGATTTTGCCGGCCGCGGGCGGCACTCCGATCCGACCGTCAAGGTCGAGATCAGCGACGGCACCCTCGGCCTCGATCCGAAGGCCGCGGTGCTCGACCTCACATCGGCGAGCAATTCGGTCTGGACCGACGCCGCGCTCAAGGTGATCGTCGAGAACACTGCGGCCAACGCGAACCTCACGGTGCACGGCGACCATGACGTGCTGATCGCCATGGGCGACGGCAACGACCACGTCCGGCTCGAGGACAGTGGCAATGACGTCGTGCTCGCCGGCTCCGGCAACGACACCATCGTGGGCGGGGCCGGCGCCGACACCCTCCAAGGCGGTGACGGCAACGACAAGCTGGAAGCGGGTGGCGGCGACAACCAGCTGCTGGTCGCCGGCTCCGGAAACGACACCCTGATCGGCGGCGACGGCTCCCACGATACACTGCACGGCGGCAACGGCAACGACGTGCTGCATGCCGGCGACGGCGACCATCAGCTTCTGATCGGTGGCAACGGCAACGACACCCTGATCGGCGGCGACGGCTCGCACGACACGCTGCAGGGCGGCAACGGCAACGACGTGATGCATGCCGGCGACGGCGACAACCAGCTGCTGAAGGGCGGCAACGGCGACGACACCATGGTCGGCGGCGACGGCTCCCATGACTCGCTCTACGGCGGCAACGGCAACGACGTGATGCATGCCGGCAACGGGGACCACCAGTTCCTGATCGGCGGCAATGGCGACGATACGCTGTTCGGCGGCGACGGCTCGCACGACACGCTGCAGGGCGGCAACGGCAACGACGTCATCCACGCCGGCGACGGCGCCCACCAGCTGGTGATCGGCGGCCATGGCAACGATGCGATCTATGCCGGCAGCGGCGGCGACACGCTGATCGGCGGCAACGGCCACGATGTGTTCCATGTCGACGACCACCACGGCAACGACACCATCGAGGGCGGTAGCTCAGGCCACGACATCGTGGCGTTCGACAACCGGGCCTCGACCGATATCGCATCGCTGCATACCAGCAACGGCGAGACGGTCATCCACTTCACCGACGGCCAGACGGTCACCGTCAGCCACATCCAGGAACTGGTGTTCACCGATACGACGCACCACCTGTAATCGTCCTGCGAAGCGGTCCCGGCGGCGCGGCAAGCGCACCGCCGGGACCGGATCGATTCGAATTTCCCGCCAGGTCATGAGACACGCGGCCCGGCCAATCGTCGATTGAGCCGGCCGGTCGGATCTCGGCGTGGCGACAGCGAGGCGCCCTTGAAGATCAAACTCACATCGCCTCTCCTGAATGAGCTGCGGCCGCTGCTGCCAGCCTACGCGACCCTGTTCGTGCTCAGCTTCTTCTGTCCGCTGTTCTACCTGGCCTCGCCGATCTACGTCGAACAGATCTTCGACCGGGTGATGTACAGCCGCAACCTCAATACACTGGCGGTGCTGGCCAGCATCGCGGTCTTCATGGTCGCGATGTACGCCGTGCTGGAGTGGATCCGCAAGAAGGCGCTCGGACGGCTCGGCAACGCGATCGACGAGCGGCTCAGCCGGGTCGTATTCGAGATCGCCCACCGCAAGGGGGCGGCGCGCGCCACCAGCATCATCGCCGATTTCAACATGGTGCGGGAGTATCTGTCCGGCACGGCGCTGGCGGCGATCTTCGACGCGTTCTGGTCGCCGCTGTTCATCGTGGTGATGGCGATCGTGAACTGGCTGTTCGGCTTGACCGGCGTGTTCATGATCGCGCTGGCGGCGGGCATGGCGGTGCTGAACCACCGACTGTCGAAGGGCGATTCCGGCCGCTACCAGAAGCTTTCGCTCAAGTCCCAGGAATTCGGGATGGCGATCGCGCGCAACTCCGAGGTCATCCGGGCGCTCGGCATGCTGCCGCCGCTGCGGGACCGGTGGTACGACCTGCATCTGAAGATGCTGGGCTGGCAGTCGGCGGCGTACGGCCGGATGGAGATCTTCACCTCGATCACCAAGTTCATCCGCTCCTACCAGATGGCGGGAATCTACACCACCGGCACCATCCTGTTCCTGGTCGGCGACGTCACCATGTCCAACACCTTCGTCGCCATGAGCCTGATGATGCGCGGCCTCGGTCCGATCGACCAGGTGATCTCGAACTGGAAGGGCTATTCCGGTTTTCTCGCCGCGTTGGAGCGGCTCGACGGCGTGCTGCGCGACGCAGCCAGGCAACCGGCGAAGCTGTCGCTGACGCAGCTGAGCGGCGATCTCACGGTGACGCGGGTGTTCGCCTATGCGCCGGGCGGCGAGAAACCGCTCTTGAACGACGTCTCGTTCCGGCTGCCCGAGGGCCATGTGCTGGGCGTGATCGGCCCGAGCGGCGCCGGCAAGTCGTGCCTGGCGCGGGTTCTGGTCGGGGCCTGGACGCCGCAGGGCGGCACCGTCGCGGTCGGCGACCACGACCTCGCCCACTGGAACGAGGACGAGCGCGGGCGGCGGCTCGGCTACATGCCGCAGGACACCGACCTGCTGCCCGGGACCATCGCCGACAATATCGGGCGGTTCGACCCGGTGGCCGCGGCCGAGCCCGAGCGCGTCATCGCCGCCGCGGAGCTTGCCGGCATCCAGGACCTGATCCGCGCGCTTCCCAACGGCTACAACACGCTGGTGGGGCCGAACGGGCACGTGCTGTCGGGCGGCCAGCGCAGCCGGATCACGCTGGCGCGCGCTGTTTTCGGCGACCCCCGCTTCGTGGTGCTCGACGAGCCGAACTCGAACCTGGATTCCGTCGCCGAGCAGTCGTTCCTGGCCATGGTGCAGAGCCTCAAGGCCAGGAACGTCACCGTGGTGATCGTCACCCACAAGCTCAACATCCTGAACTACTGCGACGACGTCCTGGTGATGAACAACGGCACCGTCCAGGCCTTCGGCCTGCGGGACCAGATCGTCAACCGGATTCCGCGGTCGACGGCGGGCCCGGCGCTCACCGTGGTGTCGCGAGCGCCGGAAGCGCGGGGCGTGTCGTAATGGACAGCGATGCGGTCGAACTGCTGCCGGCGCCGCCGGCGCCGACCGACTGGCGGGTCATGACCCGGATCGGGATCGCCATCGTGGTGCTCACCTTCGGCGTGCTGGGCGGATGGTCGGCGGTGGCGCGGCTGGATTCCGCGGTGGTGGCCGACGGCACCGTGGCGGTCGAATCCTATCGCAAGACGGTGCAGCACCTGGAAGGCGGCATCGTGCGCGAGATCCTGGTGCGGGACGGCGACCTGGTCCACGAGGGCGACGTCCTGGTCCGGCTCGATCCGACCCAGCGCGAGGCCACCGAGCGGGGCTATCGCCAGCAGCTGGCGATCGCGCGGGCGCTGGAGTCCCGGCTGAAGGCCCAGCGCGACATGAGCGAGACCATCGATTTCCCCGACGAGGTGACCTCGCTCCGCGACGATCCGCTTATCGCCAACGCCATTCGCGACAATCAGGGCCAGTTCGAGACCCGCAGTCTCGGCCTGAAGAAGGCCATCGACGTGTTCGAGCGCCAGATCGCCCAGACCAGCGACGACATCCGTCAGGCCGCCGTCGACCAGAAGTCGGCGCAGGACCAGCTCGACTCCATCGGCCTGGAGCTGCCCAATCTCAAGGGGCTGCTGGACCGGGGCCTGGTGGCGCTGCCGCGGGTGACGACGCTGGAACGCCAGCTGATCCAGACCCAGGGCCAGCTCGATACCGCGAAGATCAACGCCACCCGGGCGCGGGCCAAGATCGGTGAAATGCAGGCGCGCATCGACTCGCTCAAGCAGGACTATCGCCAGGAAGGCGCCAATGGCCTTGCCGACGTGCGCAAGGTCATCAGCGACGCTCGCCAGCAGCTGGTGATCGCCAGCGACGCGATGCAGCGCGTCGACATCAGGGCGCCGGTCACCGGGACGGTGCAGCAGCTCAAATTCTATACGGTCGGCGGCGTCGTCAAGCCGGGCGACCCGATCCTCGACATCGTGCCGCTGTCGGACACCCTGGTGGTCCGCGCCAAGGTCCAGCCGGTCGACGTCGACCGGATCCTGACCGGCGAGCAGGTCGAGATCCGGGTGCCGCAGTTCATGAAGTTCGAGCTCGAGCCGATCATGGGGACGGTCCGCAGCATCTCGCGCGACAGCATGCTCGATGCGGCGGCCACGGGAGCGCCGGCGCTGCCGTATTTCGCGGTTGAGGTCGCGGTGGCGCGGGCGTCGATCGCGGAAGGGCTGCGCGACCGCATCCTCGCCGGCATGACAGTCGACACCATCATCCATACCGAGGACCGCACCGCGCTGTCGTATCTGGTGGCGCCGCTGCGCAACCGCCTGTCGAAGGCGATGCGGGAGCGGTGAGGCGGGGCTAAAGCGTGGTGATTTTGAGCTCGTGGACGTTTACTCGTCGTCTCGAGAGACTGACTCAAAATGCGGTGAGATGTACAAACCTTGTGCGATTGTTGTTTTGTGTCGTCATGCCCGGCCTTGTGCCGGGCATCCACGACTTAACGGCGCTGCCGCAAGAAAGACGTGGATGGCCGGGAGGCCTTAGTCCTAGCGATCCGTCGAAGACGGATCGCGCTGCCCGGCCATGACGAGTTTCTTCAACAATGGCCTGCTTCTAGGGCCCAGACTCATTAAATCCACCATACCAGAGCTGCGACGAGGCAGACAGAAGCGAGGTAGTTCCGCGCCAGCCTGTCGTAGCGGGTTGCGATGCGCCGGAAGTCCTTCAGTCTGTTGAAGGCACTCTCGATGCGCC
>JARLJA010000008.1 GCA_031291445.1 Xanthobacteraceae bacterium
CACCGCCCGGCCGCGCGCCACCCGCGGCCGGCGCGACGGTCTCCAGCAGCGTGGTCCAGTCCGGGCGCTCGACGGCGGCGGCGTAGTCCCATTCGCCGTAGCTCGCGACCGGGATGCCGTCGAGCCCGGCCAGCGTCCCGGCCCGCGCGCGCTGCGCCTGCTGGTCCGAGGGGGGTCCGTCGTCGGGGCGCTGGCCGGCGGTGTCGTCGCGGCGCTCCAGACGTACCGTGTCGACCAGCAGCTCGATCTCCTCCACCGGCGCGTCGGGCTGCTCGCCGTAGTCCCACAGGAAATGGTTGTCGTCGCGATAGGCCGGTTCGACCACGTGGTTGCGGGCGTTGAACTGCAGCCGCATCTGGCCGAGATCGTTGCCAAGCAGGCCGCCGATCTCGCGGCTGATGGCGGGATCCGCGAGGCGGTCGCCGGCCGCGGCGAACAGCGCCCGCCCCTTGCCGACCCATGCATCGTCGTCGGCGTAGCCGGGGTCGATCAGGGCGCGCGCCAGCCGCATCAGCAGCGCGGGAACGGTGCCGTGACTCGACGGCTCGACGGTGTGGAACGGCCGCCACAGCCGCGCCAGGCCCGGCATGTCGCGCAGCGCCAGCGTTTCGACCCGGGCGTCCTCGATCAGCGACACCAGCGTCACCTGCAGCGGTTTGAGCTGCGCCAGCGGAAACCTGTGGCTGGAATGGACCAGATGCGCGCCGGCATGGGCCACCGCGGCGAGATAGATGGCGTCGGCGTGGGCCCCGGTAAATCCGGGAAAGGACTCCGGCAGGGAGATCATCCCGCCGGCCAGCGAGGTCCGGCGCGCCAGCGGCAGGGCTCCGGGAGGCTGCTTGCGCAGACGCGGCTGGCGGCCGAACAACGCCGCCAGCGCCGCCGCGAGGCGCCGCTCGAGGCGGTTGAAGTCGCCGGCGCCGCCGCCGAGCCCCAACAGCCGCAGCGACAGCTGCTGGTCGAGGCTGAAATAGGCGCGCCGCTGCGACGGGTTGCCCTCGCTGGCGCGCAGGCCGCCGGAGATCCAGCCGGCGAAACCCTCACTGTCGGCTTGGGTGAGAAGATGCGCGAGCCGGCCGGTGACCAGTTGCACCGACTCCGGCGCCGCTTCGGCGAGCAGCCGCAGGGCCTCGAGGATGCGCGCAAGCTCGGCCGAGCCCGGAAAGCGCGGCAACACCTTCGGCAGTTCCACCAGCACCGCCTGGGCGCTGCGGCTGCCGGCCTCGCGGCCGACGGCGCGCGCGCCGTGGCCGAGGCTGAGGAGATCGGCCACTGTGCGCTCCGCCGGCCAGCGTTCCGAGGCCTGCAGGAAGATGCGCAGCGTCACTTCGCCGAGATTGGCGTCGACCAGCGCCAGCACCGTGCCGTCCCAGCGCGCGAGATCGTCCGTGGCGATCCGCCGCGCCAGCGCGGCGCGCGCCGCCGCGTAATCGTCGGCGAGGCGGCCGTTGGCGGCCAGCACGGATGCCAGCCGGCCGCCGCCCGGAGGCGGGTCCTGAGAGGTCGGGTGCGCGATCGCCACGCCGCGCCCCGTCACACGCAGGCGGCGATGGTGTCGCGGAGCGCGCTGCGGATGTCGGCGTCGTCGGTCAGCGGCACGACGATGGTGGTCTCGCAGGCGTCGTCGAGGTCGATGCCGGCGCCGATCAGGCGGCCGGCGTTGACCAGCATGCGGGTGGAGGCGCCCTCGTCGAGCCCCTGCCCCTTCAGGTTGCGGCTGTGCCGGGCGATGGACACCAGAACACTGGCGATGCCGGGATCGACGATGGCCTCGCGCGCCACGATCTCGGCCTCCACGGCCTGGTCGGGATAGCCGAAGTCGAGCGCGGCGAAGCGCTGCTTGGTCGATTCCTTGAGGTCCTTGATCGCGCTCTGGTAGCCCGGATTGTAGGAGATCACGAGTTGGAAGTCGGAATGGGCGCGGATCAGCTCGCCGCGCTTGTCGAGCGGCAGCACGCGGCGGTCGTCGGTGAGCGGATGGATCACCACCGTGGTATCCTGGCGCGCCTCGACGATCTCGTCGAGATAGCAGATCGCGCCGTAGCGGACCGCCGTGGTCAGCGGCCCGTCGGTCCACACCGTGCCCTGCGGATCGAGCAGCCAGCGCCCGACCAGGTCGGCCGCGGTCATGTCTTCGTGGCACGCGACCGTGATCAGCGGCCGGCCGAGCCGCCAGGCCATGTATTCGATGAAGCGGGTCTTGCCGCACCCGGTCGGCCCCTTCAGCATCACCGGCATGCGGCTGGCATAGGCGGCGCTGAACAGCGCGATCTCGTCGCCGACGGCGCGGTAATACGGCTCGTCATGGATGCGGTACTGGTCGAGCAGCAGGGCGGTGTTGGACACGGTCGGGCCTCTCCCGGCGGAAAAGACGCCGGCGCGAGGTCTCGCGCCGGCGTCGGTCGAGATCAGCGATGCGCGACCTTCTTGGCGGGGATGCCCTCGATCGGACATTCCTCGGTGCCGACCGCCGGCCGGGTCATGGCCTCCACCATCTCGCGGGTGCCCTCCGGGTCGGCAATCCAGTTCTTGTAGAAATTGTACGGGCAGACCGCGTGGCCGCGGCTGTCCTCGCCGGAATTGATCAGGCCGGTGTAGCCGCGATGCACCAGCTTGAAGAGGTGGTTCTCCGACTGTCCGTTGCGGCGGGCGTCGCGGATCAGCGACACCGAGAGCTGGGCGTACTGGATGCCGTTTTCCTCGGTGCCGCACTCGCCGAGCGTGCGGCCGTCGAAGCCGATGATCGAGGAATGACCGAAATAGGAATAGACGCCGTCGAAGCCCGCGGCGTTGGCCACCGCGACGTAGGTGTTGTTGGCCCAGGCCATCGCCTTGGCCATGATGATCTGCTGCTCCTTGGCCGGATACATGTAGCCCTGGCAGCGCACGATCAGCTCGGCGCCGCGCATGGCGCAGTCGCGCCAGATCTCGGGATAGTTGCCGTCGTCGCAGATGATCAGGCTGATCTTGAGTCCCTTGGGGCCTTCCGAGACGTAGGTGCAGTCGCCCGGATACCAGCCCTCAATCGGCACCCACGGCATGATCTTGCGGTACTTCTGCACGATCTCGCCCTTGTCGTTCATCAGGATCAGGGTGTTGTAGGGCGCCTTGTTGGGGTGCTGCTCGTGACGTTCGCCGGTCAGCGAGAACACGCCCCACACCTTGGCCTTGCGGCAGGCGTCGGCGAAGATCTGGGTTTCCTCGCCGGGCACGCTCGCGGCGGTCTCGTACATCTCCTTGGAGTCGTACATGATGCCGTGGGTCGAATATTCCGGGAAGATCACCAGGTCCATGCCCGGCAGGCCCGACTTCATGCCCACGATCATGTCGGCGATCTTGCGCGCATTCGCCAGCACCTCGGCCTTGGTGTGCAGGCGCGGCATCTTGTAGTTGACCACGGCGACGCCGACCGTGTCCTTGCTCGAAGAAATGTCACCATGCAGCATGTCGCTCTCCTTACAGCTAGCCAATCGCCAGTTTCTTGCCTCGACCGCCGCGTGATTGCGCCGGCCTCCGCCATCGTCACACCGCCATGTGGCGGTGAACCAATCCGTCGCTCAGGTCCCCGATCGCGCCGCTCGCCACCACGCGCCCCTTCTCCATCATGGCGAAGCGATGGGCGGCGCGACGGGCGAACGACACGTTCTGCTCGACCAGGATCACGGTGAGGCCGATCTCCCGGTTGAGTCGGATGATGACGTTCTCGATCTCCTCGACGATCGACGGCTGGATGCCCTCGTTGGGCTCGTCGAGCAGAATGATGCGCGGGTTGGCCGCCAGCGCGCGGGCGATCGCCAGTTGCTGCTGCTGTCCGCCGGACAGCACGCCGCCGTTGCGATCGAGATTGTTCATCAGATACGGGAATAATTCCGCCACCAGCGGCGGGATCTCGCGCCGGCCGTCGGCCCGCGCGAACGCCCCCATCAGGATGTTGTCGCGGATCGAGAAGTCCGGGATGATCTCGCGGCCCTGCGGCACGTAGGCGATGCCGGCGCGCGCCCGCTGGAACGTCGGCTTGGTGTCGAGCGCGATGTCGTCGAGCATGATCTTCCCGCGCATGGCGTCGGTCAGCCCCATCAGGGTCTTCAGCAGCGTGGTCTTGCCGGTGCCGTTGCGGCCGAGCACGGCGGTGACCTCGCGATCCGGAATCTCCAGGCAGACGTCGTGCAGCACGTGGCTGCGGTCGTAGAAGCTGTCGACATGGGCGAGACTCAGCATCAGCCGATCCCCTTCGATCCGAGATAGGCCTCACGCACCCGGGGGTCGTTCTCGATCTCACCGACGTCGCCTTCCGCGAGCACCTGGCCGAGATGCAGCACGGTGATGCGCTCGGCGATCTCGCGCACGAAGGCCATGTCGTGCTCGACCACGACGATGGTGTGGCGGCCCTTGAGGTTGTTGACGATCAGCGAGGTCTTGTGGGTCTCGGCCTGGGTCATGCCGGCGGTGGGCTCGTCGAGCAGGATGATCTTCGGGTTCTGGGTGATCAGCAGCCCGAGCTCGAGCCACTGGGTCTGGCCGTGGCTGAGATAGGCCGCGATCTGGTCGGCCTCCTCGGTCAGCCCGATCAGCTCGAGCACGCCGTCGATCTCGGCCTTGGCCTGGGAGCCGAAGCCGAACCTCAGGTTGGCGAACACGCCGGGATTCTTGCAGCTCGCGACCTCGAGATTGCGCCGCACCGTGAGGTCCCTGAACACGCTGGGGATCTGGAACTTGCGGCCGATGCCGGCCCGCGCGATCTTGTGCTCCTCCCAGTTGGTGATCTCGGTGTCGTGCAGGAACACCCGCCCCGTGGTGCTCTTGGTCTTGCCGGAAATCAGGTCCATCAGCGTGGTCTTGCCGGCGCCGTTGGCGCCGAGCAGCACACGCAGTTCGCCGTCCTCGATGGTCATCGAGACGTTGTTGACCGCCTTGAACCCCTCGAAATCGACCCCGAGCCCGTCGATCGTCAGCGCTACCTGGACCATCGCCGTTACTCCGCGAGCTGCGAGGTGTTGGCGGCGCGCAGCTCCCGCGCCGCCGCGGGGGAGAAGCGCGCCGCGACGCGGGCGACCAGGTCATGGGCCAGACCGCCCAGCCCGCGCGGCAGGTAGAGCACGACCAGGACGAAAATCAGGCCGATGATCGCCTTCCAGGCTTCGGCGAAGCCTTCGGTCTCGCTGACGGTCGCCGAGATGGTGTTGATGAGGATGGCGCCGATGCAGGCGCCGAGGATCGACGCCCGACCGCCGACCGCCGCCCACACCACCATGGTGATGGAGAAGCTGAGGTCCATGAAAGTCGGCGACGCGAACTCCGACACGATCACGTAGAGCATGCCGGCGAAGCCGGCGATCGCCGCCGACACCACCAGGAAGAAGGTCTGGTAGTTCGGCACGTCGAAGCCCAGGTAGCGCGCCCGGTTCTCGTCGTCGCGGACGGCCTGCAGGATGATGCCGGCGCGCGTCTCGACCAGGAGCCGCGCCCCGACCAGGACGATCGAAAGCGAGACGGCCACCAGGTAATAGGTGGGGACCACGTAGGGATCGAACTCGAAGCCGGCGATCTTGAACCAGCCGAGGTCGGTGAGACCGTTGAAGCCGTTGGTGACCGGCTGGGCATCGATGACGACGAGCCGCACCAGCAGCACCAGCGCCAGCGTGATGATCGACACGAACACGCCGGCGATGCGCTTGCGAAACACGATGGTGCCGATGATGCCGGCGATCGCCATCGGCATGATCAGCGCCATCGCCACGCCGAACCACTGGTTCTGGAACGGCAGCCACAGGAACGAGCCCTTGTTGATGCAGCACAGCTCGGTCGGCGCGCCCGGCTCGGCGTTCCACAGCATGAAATCGGGCACCGGCCTGTCGGAGCCCTGCTGCAGGCTGGTCGGGCTCGCGAGTTTCAGCGACATCGCCACCATGTAGGCGCCGGCGCCGAAGAACAGGCCCTGGCCGAGATTGAGCACCCCGGCATAGCCCCACGACAGCGCCACCGCGATGCCGAGCATGCCGTACACCAGGTACTTGGCGACCCGGTTGAGCCAGAAGGGGTCCATCACCAGCGGCGCCACCATCAACAGCACGATGAAGACGGCGTAGATCCCCCAGTCGATCCGGCGTTGCAGCGACATCTCAGCGGCCTTTCAGGGCGAACAAGCCCTTGGGCTTGAGAACGATGATCAGGATGACGACGCCGAACACCACCGCGCGCGCCAGGATGTCGTTGGTGGCGGCGGCGACGAAGCCGTTGATCTCGCCGAGGATCCCCGCCGACAGCACCGAGCCGAGCAGGCTGCCGACGCCGCCCATCACCACCACGAGGAAGCCGTCGACCACCATCGAGGTGCCCATGTCGGGAAACACGGTCTTGAAGCCGGACATCATCACCCCGGCGACGCCGGCGAGCCCGGACCCGAACGCGAAGGTCAGCGCGTTGATCCGGGTGACGTCGATGCCGCAGGCGGCCGCCATCTTCGGATTGCGGATGATGGCGCGCACCTGGGTGCCGATCGAGGTGCGGTAGACGATGAACCAGGTCGCGAGCGCCAGCAGCGCGGTGACGAGGATGATGAAGGTCCGGTAGCGGTTGATGTCCTGGCTGCCGATCGCGAAGGTGCCCTGCAGCATCGCGGGCACGCTGACGTTCTGCAGCCCCGGTCCGAGGCCCTGGATGTGAATGCCGAGGAACGACAGGCCGAACTCCAGCCGCACCGCCTGCTGGATCAGGATGGCGACGCCCCAGGTCGCCAGCAGGGTGTCGAGCAGGCGGCCGTAGAGCTTTCGCACCACCACGCGTTCGATCAACAAACCGAGCAGCGCGGTGACGATGAAGGCGAGCGGTATGGCGACGAAGATGTTGGCGCCGAGCCAGATGCCGGACAGCACGGTGACGTAGGCGCCGATCATCACCATCTCGCCATGCGCCATGTTGATCACGCCCATGGCGCCGTAGGTGATGGCGAGCCCGAGCGCCACCAGCAGCAGAATCGAGCCGAGGCTGAGCCCGATGAACAAGACTTCAAGCATGCCGAAAAGTTCCCGTCGCGTGGTCCCGCCGCGCGCAACCGCGCGGCGGGGGACTTCCAAATCGAGGTCAGATCTTCAGCTTGGCGGTGTCGAGCCCCTTCGCCGTGCAGAACAGGTTGGACTCGGTCTCGCCATAGGCGACGTAGGGCAGCGGCACCACCGGCTCCTTGTAGGCGTCGATGATCTTGCCCTGGCCGTCAGGGAGCCACTGCGCGATGCGCGGCGTCAGGTAGGTGTGGAGGTTGTCGGGATCGATCTTGACGTGGCCGTTGGGCGCGTCGAATTCCTGGCCCTTGACCGCCTCGCGGATCGCCGTCGGCGTGATCTCGGCGGCCTTCTCGACCGCCTGCTTCCACAGGAAAACCTGGAAGTACGAGGATTCCAGCGCGTGGTGGGTCACCGCCTTGGGATCCTTGACGAAGGCGCGGTAGCGCTCGACGAAGGCCTTGTTGCGGTCGGTGTCGATGGCCTGGAAGTACGGGAACGAGGTGAAGCTGCCGACGGCGTATTCGGGGCCCATCGCCGCGATCTCGATTTCCGAGGTCACGGTGGCGCAGATCGGCAGCTTGTCGTGGGTGAGGCCCTGGTTCTTGTATTCGCGATAGAACGCCACCACCGAATCGCCGACCACGTTGGACAGCACGACGTCGCAGCCCGAGCCCTTGATCTTGTTGACCATCGAGCCCCATTCGGAGTGGCCGAGCTCGAGGTATTCGTCGGCGATCCACTCGCCGCCGTTCTTCTCGATCAGGATCTTCGAGACCTTGGCCATCTCGCGCGGGTAGATGTAGTTCGAGCCGACGATGAAGAACTTCTTCTTGCCCAGCGTCTTGATGATCCAGGGAATGAAGTTGGAGAGCTGCTGGTTGGGAACGGCGCCGGTGTAGACGACGTTCTTCGAGCACTCGAAGCCTTCGTAGTAGGTCGGATAGAAATAGAGGTTGTTGCGCTTCTCGAACACCGGCAGCACCGCCTTGCGGCTCGCCGAGGTGTAGGATCCGAACACGGTGGGAACGCGGTCCTGGATGACGAGCTTGGAGGCCTTTTCGTTGTAGGTCTTGGGATCGGACGCGCCGTCCTCGGCGATGGCGTTGATCTTCATGCCCTTGACGCCGCCGGCGGCGTTGATCTCGCTGATCGCCATCATGGTGGCGTCGTGCAGCGATTTCTCGATGATCGAGAGGCCGCCGGTCAGCGAGAACAGCACGCCGACATTGACGGTGCCGGCCGCCGCCTGCGCCATCCCGGCGTTCTTGATCCACAGGTTCGGCAGGCCGGCGCCGGCGAAGGCTCCGAGCGCTGCCGCATTCTTCATCAGACTGCGTCTAGAAATACCCATCGTGTTCTCCCGCGATGAAAAAACAAAAAGCCCTCCCGATGCGCGCTTACGCGAGCATTGGAAGGGCTTTGTTGCCTGATGTCAGTCCGGCGGCGTCGGTGCCGCCAAATCCCCGCTATTGGGGATCAGTATGTTGATCGTAGCCAAGCAACTCGAATGAGTCAACGATCGCCGCGGCGACCGCGCTCGCGGAGACGCGTCGATCCATCGCCTGCCGGCGAATGAATCCGTAAGCCTCGGTCTCCTGCATCCGTCGCGTCGCCATCAGGATCGCCTTGGCGCGCTCGACGGTCCGCATCGACCGCAGGTTCTCGTCGAGACGCTCGATCTTGCCGCGCAGCCGGCGCGCATAGCCGAACTGGCTGCGCGCCAGCACCATGCTCGACAGCACGGCGTTGGACGTGAACGGCCGCGACAGCACGGCGTCCGGCGTCGCATGGGCCAGCGCCTCCGGCTGGATCGGATCCGACGCCGGCACGATGACCACCAGCGCCGAGCGCGCGTCGCCGGGAATCCAGGGCAGCCGCCGCGCCAGGTCGGCGCAGTACTCGCAATAGACCACGTCGGCGTCGCCGGGCACGCTCTCCGGCATCGGCCACACCTGCCGCACCCGCATGCGGAAGCGCTGCAGCTCGCGCACCAGGAGATTGGTCTGGTCGTCGACCGGCGCGACCACGACGGCGCTGAGGTCGGCCAACTCCTGGATCATCGACTTGCGGCCCGCGGGCTCGCGGACCGGCGCCGGCTTGCGCAACGCTTCACTCATCTCGTGTCCCGACTCCGAAGTTCGCATCACTCTGCAGCACCCTCCCGAGCGAACCTCGGATTCGAAAGGACACCAGAAATCTTTCATTCCAGTGTGGCTTGGTTCGGAAATTCGCTTTGAGAGGTCGCCGTGACACCGATGCGCACTTCCGAACCGCCACGCCGGCACTACCCTGCATGCGCGGTGGCCCGGCCATAGCCGATCAGGAACGGATCGGCGTGGACCGCCCCGTGGGACTCGTCGATGATATCGAACTGTCCGGCGCGGTTGGCGCGGCCGATCCGGGTCCACAGGTCGGCGTGGCCGGAGGCGGGATTCACCGTGACGGTGCCCTGCGGCGCCTCGAAGGAGGTGCCGAGCACCATGGAGCGCAGCACGTCGGTGTCGAGCGTGTTGACCTGCTCGAGCGCGCGGGCAAACAGGTGGACCTGGAAATACGACGCCTCGGCGCACATGTTGGTCGACACGTCGCCGCCGTAGCGCTTCTTGAAGGCCGTCACGAACGCGCGGTTCGCGTCGCTCTCGATCCCCTGGAAATAGGACGCCGCGGTGATGTGCCCCTCGCCGACGTCGAAGCCCATGGCAGCGATCTCGGCCTCGGTGGTGGTCAGGCTCGCGATCGGCATGCGCCGCGGATCGAGTCCCATGTTGGCGTAGGCCTGATACAGGTAAGCCGTGGCTTCGCCGACCACGGTGGAAAAGATGACGTCGGGCTTGAGCCGGCGGATGTCCTGCATGATCGGCAGGAAGTCCTGCCAGCGGGCCTGCACGCTGACGTAGCGCTCGCCGACCGCGGAGCCGCCGTTGGCCTTGAGCAGCTCGCGCATCACGCGGTTGGATTCGCGCGGATAGATGTAGTCGGAGCCGACCAGGTAGAACCGGCTGCCGAAGGTGTCCATCAGGTGGCGGCACAGCGCCAAGCTGTTCTGGTTCGGCGAGGCGCCGGTGTAGATCACGTTGGGCGAGGCCTCGAAGCCCTCGTAGAGCGTCGGATACCACAACAGCCCGTTGAGACGCTCGACCACCGGCAGCACCGCCTTGCGGCTCGACGAGGTGTAGCAGCCGAAGATGGTGGACACGTCGTCCTCGATCATCAGCCGCTTGGCGAAGTGGCCGTAGGCGCTGGCGTCGGACCCGGGATCGTAGGCCACCGGAACGAGCTGGCGGCCGCAGATCCCGCCGGCGTCGTTGATCTCTTCGATGGCCAGCAGCGTTCCCTGGTATTGCGTGTCCTCGACCACCGACATGAAGCCGGTGCGGGAAAACAGCACCCCGACCCGCCAGGGAGCTGAACTCTCTTCTTGGAGGCGAGACATGATCACAACCTCGGTGCCAACGGGCGACGGGAGGGCGATACGAAAGCTTTTGCGCCTGAAACGCCAATTTTGGGAAAGGATGGCACGGCCTCCCCGTTCCAACAAGCACAGCTTTTCGTCAGGCTCGGCGATAATCTGCCTACAAAGTTGCCGGCGGCGGGCCGGCGCGCCCCGCGAGCCCGAGGTCGCAGGCCGGCGGAGGAACGGCCCGCAGCCGGCCGTTTCGTGCACATCGAACAAAGAGTTGGGCGCGCGAAGTCAACCACTGCCGGCAACGACGGCCCGAGCCGGCGCGGTTCACGCGCCGGCCGCGGGGCGGGCGCGGCCGACGCGCGATGAAATAATACGCGGCGGTCACCGCGGGCCGCCGACCGCTTGGCTCCGATCGACCGCCAAGTATCGAGCGCCGCGAGCAGCGATCGCGCCACACTCGCGCGGCAAATCAATTGATGGTGATCGAGTCGACGACGTGGGTCCGCAGGGCAGCCGGAAGCGGGCGTCGAGAGGCTCATGCGAATGGGTCTGCATATCAGCTTTTCCCGAACCGCCTGCCTCGAAGGCTTGCGTCGCAGATCGGATTACCTCACATGAACCCGCGCCTGCGCAAGCGGGTCGCTCGAGCCGTTCGTGAGGTACACCGTTGGATCGGATCCAATCGCTGCGATTGTTCGTGCGGGTCGTCGAGAGAGGAAGCTTTTCAGCCGCCGCACGCGAGTTTTCCAGCAGTCAAACGACAGTCAGCCAGCACATCGGCGACCTGGAGACGGAGCTGGAAACCCAGTTGCTCAAGCGAACGACGCGGGGAATCAGCCTCACCGAGGCCGGCGGCGTCTTCTACCAGCGCGCCAGGCTCATCGTGCAGCAGTACGATTCCGCGCTCGACGAGATGGGAGGATTGCGCAACAGGCTGTCCGGCGTGATCAGGCTGGAGAGCCCCATCATGTTCGGCCGCAAATACATCGCCCCCCTGCTGACGGTGTTTCACCAGCTGTATCCGGACATCACGGTCGAACATCTCCTGAACGAGACCAATCTCGCCGACACCGGGCATGACCCGGTGGGCGATGGCGTCGACGTCTCCGTCCGGCTCGGAGAACTCGGCGCCTACCCGGCACGCCAGTTCGGCACCAGCCAGCTCGTCACGGTGGCGTCTCAAAGCCTGCTCGAAAAGCGCGGAGTGCCCCAGCATCCCGCCGACCTCGGCAATTTTCCGTGCCTGATCTATCTGCGAGGCGCCACGCCGTTCGAGTGGAAATTCATCGGGCCGGATCGCAAGCCGGTTTTCGTCCAGGTCAGCGGCCCCTACCGGGTCAACGTCTACGAGGCGGCCTACGAGGCGGCCCTGGCGGGGCTCGGCATCCTGATCGCTCCGCTCACGCTCTGCGGCGAGGACGTGCGTCTGGCGAGACTGCAGCGGATCCTGCCCGAATTCGAGCTCCCGGACGTGTCGATCCACGCCGTGTTTCCCTCGTCGACCGTCGTCCCCCACCAGTCGAACCTGCTGGTCGAATTCCTGGCCAATGAGTTCAAGCGCATGCGCTGGATCGATACCAAATCGATCCGCTCGGAACAGCCCTCGACGACGTGAGGCGGGGCCTGGCGCCCGGCCGCCGCCCATTGATCCCGTTCAACACGGCCGCGCTGCGATCGCGGCAAGTGCCTCCGAGCATTGACGTCATGGCCGGGCTTGATATCGCTAGGCGGCACCCCCGCGGGTGACGCAGAACAATTGGTGACGCAGCGGCTACCACCACCCCGTCACTGCCGGGCTCGACCCGGCAATCCACGCTTTGCGACACGGCGAAGCTCTAAAGAGTGGATGCGCGGGTCAAGCCCGCGCATGACGGGTTCATTATAAAGGGCCGTGGCTGCGTTTTGACGCACCCCCTCACGACGCCGCGGCCGACATGGTATCGACCGCGCCGTCATCCTTCAGCCAGCGCACGATCTCGGGCCATTCGCGGCCGAGGGTCTCCCTGCCCATGAACAGGCTGAGATGCCCCCCCGGCGCGACCGCGGAGCGCAGCTGTTCCGGCGGCGTCGCCACCAGACGCCTCACCGCCAGCACCTGCTGCGGGGCGACCACGTGATCGTCCGCGCCGGCGAGACAGTAGATCGGCAGGCGCAGCCGCGACAGGTCGATCCGCTCGCCGAGCGCGACGAAGCGGCCGCCGGCGAGGTCGTTGCCCTTGTAGAGCTTCTCGATTACCTCAAGATAGAAGCTGCCCGGCAGGTCGATGGTCCACTCGTTCCAGGCGTCGTACGCGGCCTTGGCCGCGGCGAAGTCCGCCGTCGCGCCCGCCTCGGCAAGCTGCAGCGCCCGCAGCGCGTCGCCGGAATCGAGCGTGTCGGCGCCCCAGAACGATGAAATGGTGCGGCCGAGCACCCGCCCGCCGCCGGCGTCGACGAAGCCCTGGAACACCGACGACGGCGTCGCGACCGCCAGTTGCGACAGGTCGGACGGCTGCGCCGACGGATCGACCGGCGCGCCGGCGATGACGAGCCGGCGCACCTTGGCGGGAAACCGCGCCGCGTAGACCAGCGCCAGCCAGCCGCCCTGGCACAGTCCGATCAGGTCGACCGGGCCGCCGATGTCGTCGACCAGCACGTTGAGGGTCGCGAGGTAGTCGTCGATACGGAGATTGGCCATGTCGACGCTGGCCGAACGCCAGTCGGCGAGGAACAGCCGTCCGATCCCGGCGGAGCGCAGGACCTCGACCAGGCTGTGGCCGGGCGCGAGGTCGGCGACCACCGCGCCGTGGAGCGCCAGCGGCGCGCAGATCAGCGTGGCGCGACCGGGAACGGCGCCCAGGCCGGCGCCGTAGTCGCGCAACCGCACGGATGGGAGGTCGCGCACCACCTCGCTGGCGGTAGTGCCACACGGCTCCGGCGGCGCGGGTGCGGGTTCGACCTCGGTGCCGAGCGCCACCAGCTCCGCCGTCGCGCGCATCGCCTCCGCCGTCGCGGTGGCAACCAGCGCCGGCCAGAGGAAGGCCGCGTTCGACAGCTGACGTCCCGACCACCAGTTCATGGCATTCACTCCAGCGCTCCCGCGCGGCGGGGACGTTGCGTTGGATCAAGCCCCAGCCCCAGCGCGCCGTGCCCGCCTGTATCGGGCACAACCGCGGCGTTTGCGTGTCCGGACGCCATCCTGTCAGGTCTTGCGGCCTGGTCTGCTGCCTTCCGGTTCTCTCCCGGAGTTGCCGACGCGCCCGGCGCCACGTCTCGAGGGCGGGAAACGCCCCCACGTTGACCGCGGCAAGGCGGCATCGCATGCTGGTTTCCGCCGGGAACGGGCACCTTGTCGCGATTCACCTTGGGGCACAGGCAACACCGCGGCATCGGGACGAGAAACGCAACATCACCGCGCGCCGGCCGGGCGCCATCTGGCCGGCACAAGAAAACTCCATCGGGGGCGAGCCATGACCACTGACAGCGCGGGGATCGTTATCCCCAGGGACACCAGCCTGGGCGCCTTCTATCGCGACATGAACACGGCCGAACGGCGCACGTTCTGGGCCTGCGCCACCGGCTGGGCGCTCGACGGCATGGACTTCATGATCTACCCGCTGGTGATCGGCACCATCATCAAGCTGTGGGGCGTCGACGCCGGTCTCGCCGGGCTCGCCGGCACCGTGACGCTGCTGGCCTCGGCGATCGGCGGCTGGATCGCCGGCTTCCTGTGCGACCGCATCGGGCGGGTGCGCACGCTGCAGATCACCATCATCTGGTTCTCGGTGTTTTCGCTGGTCTGCGCCTTCGTGCAGGATTTCAACCAGCTGCTGATCGCCCGCGCCGTGCTCGGCCTCGGTTTCGGCGGCGAATGGGCGGCCGGCGCGGTGCTGATGGGCGAGACCATCCGCGCCGAATATCGCGGCCGTGCGGTGGGCTCGGTGCAGTCGGGGTGGGCGGTCGGCTGGGGCCTGGCCGTGCTGACGCAAGCGGTGATGTTCAGCCTGCTGCCGGCGGAACAGGCGTGGCGCTGGATGTTCGCGGTCGGCGTGCTGCCGGCGCTGCTGGTGTTCTTCCTGCGCCGCTACGTCGAGGAACCGACGATCGCGGCGCAGACCCGCGCCCGCCAACACGAGTCCGGCGACAGGCCGTCGATCTGGGAGATCTTCTCGGGCCCGATCCTGAAGACCACGGTGCTGGCCTCGCTGGTCGCCACCGGCTGCCAGGGCGGCTACTACGCCATCACCTTCTGGGTGCCGCGCTTCCTGACCACCGAGCGCCACCTCTCCATCGTCAACTCGACCGGCTACCTCGCCGCGCTGATCGGCGGCTCGTTCGTCGGCTACCTGGTCGGCGCCTGGCTCGCCGACCGGATCGGGCGGCGCAACCTGTTCCTGATCTTTTCGCTCGGCGCCATCGCCGTGGTGCTGGTCTACACCCAGATGACGTTGTCCAACGAGGTGCTCTGGGTCATCGGCTTTCCGCTCGGCTTCTTCGCCTCGGGATATTTTTCCGGGATGGGCGCGTTCCTGACCGAACTCTATCCGACCCGGCTGCGCGGCTCCGGCCAGGGCTTCTGCTACAATTTCGGCCGCGGCATCGGCGCCCTGTTCCCGTTCCTGGTCGGCCACCTGTCGCAGACCACCACGCTCGCCAACGCAATTGCGATCTTCGCCGTGGTGGCCTATGCGGTGTTCTTTCTCGCGGCCTATGCGCTGCCGGAAACCCGTGGACGGATTCTCTCGGCCGATACCTGATGCAGCACGACGATCCCAGCTCAGCGCCCGCCTGTCCGGGCCCTCCCGCCGTTCAGCCCGCGCCGCGGCTTAAGATCCCGAGCGGCGCGGTCGACACCCACAGCCACGTGATCGGCGGCCCGCCGGCGCATCCGTTCGTGGCAGGGCGCAGCTACACGCCGCCGCCGGCGACCGCCGCGCAGTATCTTGCGATGCTCGACGCCACCGGCATGACCTATGGCGTGCTGACCCAGGTGAGCGTCCACGGCACCGACAACAGCCTGCTGGTGGACGCGCTCCGGAGCAACCGCGCACGGCTGCGCGGCATCGCCGTGATCGCGCCCGAGGCGCCGGACGCCGAGCGCCGCGCGCTCGCCGACGCCGGCGTGGTCGGGCTGCGGCTCAACGTGCTCTACGGCGGCGGCATCGGCTTCGACCGGCTCGCCGACTACGGCGCGCTGTGCGCCGAGATGGGCTGGCACCTCCAGTTCCTGATCGACGCCGCCGAACTGCCGGCGCTCGCGCCCGCTTTGGCGCGGCTGCCGGTGCCGTTCCTGATCGATCACATGGGGCATTTCCCGACCACGCGCGGCGTCGCCGATCCCGGCTTCAAGGCGCTGTGCGCGCTGGTGCGCGACGTCGCCTGGGTGCGGCTGTCGGGGGCCTATCGCACCACGGTCCAGGGCCCGCCCTATGACGACACCGTCGCCTTCGCCCACGCGCTGGTCGAGGCCAACCCCGAGCGCTGCGTCTGGGGCTCCGACTGGCCGCACGTCGCCAACTGGGGCACCATGATGACGGTGGCCGACCTGCTCGATCTGCTGGGGCGCTGGGTGCCCGACGAGGCGACGCGTACCCGCGTGCTGGTCGACAACCCGCATCGCCTGTTCGGGTTCGAAGCGCCGCGGAGGTAGGCGGCAAGAGCCGCCCGAAGGCGGCTCTCCATTTCAACCCGACGATCGCCGATCAGGCCGCCCTCGCCGATGGCTTTGACGTGCGCCGATAGGCCATGAAGCCAACGCCTGCGAAGCCCAGGATCATCATCGCCCAGGTCGAGGGTTCGGGAACGGCGGCGACCGTTCCGCCGTCAATCACCAGGAACACGTCGTTGGCATCATAGACGAGGTGCGGATCGCCCACGCCCCCGCCGAAGCCCGATGCATCCAGCGTCAACGTCCCCGAAATGCCGCCCGTGGCGGTCAGGATCTCGTATTCGCCGGGACGATAATAACCGGGAGCGGCGTCGATGACGACTTCGCCATTGAGCGTGGCGGTGCCGGTCACCGTCGTCAGGGCGGTCAGCGCCGGCTTCATCAGCACGTCGTAGATCGAGCCCGCCGACAGGAGCAGATTGCCGTTGATGGACAGCGTTCCCGGCGTTCCATTGGCTCCGGGGCGCAACGTGCCGCCGCTGTTCACCGTCACGTTGCCGGTGATCTTGCCGGAGCCGGCGAGAACGCCGGCCGGGACCACGTCGCCGTTGACGTTGGTGGTCGCGCCGGCGACCACGACATTGGTGTTGACCTGATCGCTCGACGCCAGCGTGACCGTGCCGGTGACGCCGCCGAAGTAGCCGGCCGCGGCGTACAGATTGATGCGCGACCAGTAGCTCAGCGACGTGCCGTAGTAGGCGGCGAGCGCGTTCGTCTCCGTGTTGACGACGATCTGGTTGATGGTGCTGGTCGAGAGATTGCCGTAGACGCCGCCGGTCGGCGCCAGAGCCTGCGCGGCGCTGGTGCTGCCGCCGTAGAGCGTCGCCAGCAGGATCGACGCGTCCGGGCCGCCCGTGGGCGCGGCTTCCCGCGCCGCCTGCGCGAAGGTCAGGGTCGGCAGGCCGTAGGTCAGCCGCGCCTCGTACACCTTGGCGTTGGTCGAGGATGGGGCGTAGGGGTTGACGTTCTTGCTGCTGGTCGCGCAGCTTGCAAACGACGTCCCGCAGCCGGCATTGACCGCGGCCTGGCCGAGCACCGTCTGCATTTCGCCCTGCGCCGCGGTGAAGAGGCTGGGCAGGTTGACGGCCGTGCCGGTCACCGCCGCGTTGTTGCTGTAGGCCGGGTTCGACAGATATTGCGCCATGTCGTAACTGACGTAGGCGCGGCTGGCGATGATGTCGGTGGGGTAGTGAACCCCCACGATGATGCGGCTTTCGCCGATCTCGGACGCGCGCAGCAGCGAGGATTGATAGAATTGCGGCGCCAGCATGCCGAGCAGCAGCGAATCCGTCATGGCGTAGGCCATGTGGCTGCTCGGAAACGCCGGGTTCGAGGACGGCTTGTCCGGGTTGACCGCGCCCTTGACGGTGGTGGCTGTCTTCACCGTGGGATCGTAGAGGGTGTAGCTCGCGCCCGGGATCGCCGTGTAGGTCTGGTAGGGATGCGAATCCCCATAGGCGTTCTGGCCGCTTTGCTTGTTGGTCACGCCATAGGCGATGTCGTAGACGCTGTTGGTGGTGTTCGGCAGGGTCGTGCCCGGCGACGAGAGCGCGAAGGTCGGCAGCGTATAGCCCGCCGGCGCCACCGCCGCCGTCGTCCCGTTCCAGGTGCCGTTGGCGAAATAGAATTTGGCCACCTGGGAATCGCCGGTTGGCAGCGAGTTGCCGGTGAAGTTGAAGGCGGTGGTCAGCAGCGCGATGGTGTTGGGAAGCGTGGGGTTCGAGGGGGTGACGGCATTGACGTAGGCGGTGCCCAGGACGGAGCCGAACGCGCCATACTGCTGGGCGCCATTATATAAGGTGCCGTAAGCCGTCGTATTCTGGGTCGGCAGGGCGCCGGCGATGTTGGCCGCGACGCCGACCGTGGTGGTGGTGCCGTACAGGGTGGTCGACGCGGTGCCGAGCGAGTTCTCGTCGCTGATCGCCAGCGCGCCCAAGGTCGCGGTCGAATAGTTGTTGTTGAGAAGCGCGGCCGACGGCGCATTCTGGTTGATTGCGACGGCCTGGCTCAGGTTGGCCTGAAGCGTCTGCTGGCCGATCGCCGTCGAATTGAGGCCGAGGAACGGCGCCAGCAGGTTGATCGCATTGGCGTTGGCGCCGGTCACATTCGCCACCTGCGCACAGGCCGGCGAGGCCAGCACCGCGGCGATGGTCGCCGCCGCCCCTGCCAGCGCCAGGGAATTTCGCTTCTCGACAGAACTCATTGAAAACGCCCCTTTTTACGTCAAGTTCCAGATTAAATTTTTATTATTAAATGTCACCCAAGCCAAAGACCTTAACGCCCGTGTGACATCTGGATTAAAGCGACAAATCGATTCCGGACTGCTGCCTCCGCGCCACGATCGGCCATGGCCTGCCAGCGCCCGCTGTTCGAAGTCCGCGATCTTGCGCGACAGCTGCACTTCGCCCTCCGCGAACCTGAAACCTTGCCTGCTTTTCTTGACCGGCCCGCAGGCGCTGGGGACCATTGACGCCGCCGGGCGGAGACACGACATATGCTGCTTGGTCGATCCAGGAACACGACAATGAACGCGCCGCCCAATATCGATCCCGCCGCCGCGGACTTCGACATCGACGTGCTGCAGTGGCTGACGACCGACGCGCGCGACGAGCGCTTCATCGACAACATCTTCACCGAGCTCTGCGTCCGGATCCGGCGCGCCGGCATTCCCCTCAAGCGGGCGTCGCTGCATTTCCTGATCCACCATCCGCAATGGCTCGGCGCGCGGATCATCTGGGCCGACGGGATGCGCGAGGCGGAGCTCGGGAGATTCGACTACGATATCGCGGAGCGGTCCGAATACATCGGCAGCCCCGGCAGCGAAATCCACAACGGGGCCACCGAGGTGCGCGAGAATCTCGAACGCGATCCCGCGCTGGGCCGCCGGCACGAAGTCTACGACGACATGCGGGCGAAGGGCCTCACCGACTATGTCGCATGGCCGATATTCCATACGCTTGGCAAGCGGCATTTCGTGACCTTTGCGACCGACCGGCCCGGAGGTTTCGACGACGCGCACATCGCCGACCTGTCGAGGCTGCTCCCGGTCCTGGCGCTGGTCAGCGAGATCCGCATCAAGAACCGGCTGGCGCGCACCCTGCTCGAAACCTATGTCGGGCCGCATGCCGGCGAGCTCATTCTGGCCGGCGCCACCCGACGCGGAAGCGGGATGACGGTGAGCGCCGCCATCATGATCTGCGATCTGCGTGATTTCACCCGGATCTCCGACAGCTGGCCGCGCGACGACGTCATCGATCTCCTGAACGGCTATTTCGACGCGATGTCGGAGCCGATCGCGCGGCACGGCGGAGAAATCCTGAAATTCATCGGCGATGGCCTGCTCGCCATCTTCCCGCTCAGCCGGCCGTCGGCATGCGCCGATCTGCTGCGGGCCGTGGCCGAGGCCCGCCAGGCCATGGCTGCCCTGAACGAAAAGAACGGCGCAACCGGTCGCGAGCCGCTCAACTACGGCATCGGCGTCCACGTCGGCGACGTCATGTACGGCAATATCGGCTCGGCCACCCGGCTCGACTTCACCGTGATCGGTCCCGCGGTCAACATGGCGTCGCGTCTCGAAGCCTTCACCAAGCAACTGGGAAAGCCGGTGCTGGTGTCCCGCGCGTTCGCCGACCTGGTCGCGGGCGAGTTCGATCTCGAGCGCGTCGGCGAATATCCCGTGCGCGGCTTCCAGGACCCGATCGAGCTGTTCGCGTATCACGGCTGAAGGGGCCGGCGGATTTCGCCTTCGGCTCAATCCGCCCTACGGCCTGAGAAAATCCTGCTAATGCGTTCGGAAAGTGGAGCTTCGCAATTGCGTTTTCATAGAGACGTCTATTAGCGGACGCTTCTACGCTTCAATGCGAACGATATGAACACGGCTGCTATCGCAAGGGAACACGCTATTACGGTGGGGATAGCCACCGAAACGAAAGTTTCAAGCAGGACCCTCGCCCGGACATTAAATCTTTCGGTCGTCATCACCGTTACAAAAGCCACCATAAAAATCAAAAATCCATAAATGCGCAATTCGCTTCTCCCAAACTTGAGCAGCTCTTCACGGTATCCTCCGGGGCGGTCGAAACGTTGATGGAGATAGTCCCGCATCGTTAGAAATTTCTCAGGCCAGCGGACTATAAATTCCACGAGGATCGGAATAGCGGCAACGCCCATTGTTAGCTTGATCGCAAGGAAAATTGTAGACACTGTTTCTTCGCTCGCTTGTCCAAGGCATTGAGCGCTGATGTACTGCGACGAAAATATCGACAGATTTAGCGGCCACACGGCTATCAGCGGACGCAATGAACATGCGAGTTGCGACACTCGCTGAGGATCAGTCGCCATACCAACTAGATTGATAGCGTCGAGCGCAATACAGATGGCGCAGACTAACAGCAGAAATGGCCAGCTAGCCCGAGGCAAGGACATGAGGGGGCGCGGCTCTGTTGGTTGGGAAATGTCAGCCATTTCGGGCAGGCTACCAAAGGCCAATTGCAAAGCAGGAAAGCCAGCCACTTTCTTTTCCTACCTTAGATTTACGTTTGATTAATCCACACCTTTGACGGCGATTTAGCGCGAAGGAAATGGTGCGGGCCGCCTGCTTATCTGACAGGCGATTTCGCCTGATATCCGCTTCGGGGCAGACTCTGACCTCGGCGCGACGAGCCGCGACATCGAACGTGCGGCGCGCACAAAAGCAAGCCGCCCGAAGGCGGCGCTCAACTCAAGTCTGATATTCACCGATCAGATGGCCTTCACCGATGGCGTTGATCGACGATACGCCATGACGCCGACGCCGGCGAAGCCCAGGATCATCATCGCCCAGGTGGAAGGTTCGGGGATGGCGCTCACCGTATTGGTCAATTGTTGACCATCGAAACTTACGAGCGCCTCCAGCCAGATGCGAGCACTGGCATCGCTCGGTGAATCATAGATACTAAGCGCGTAGGGCGGATCAGCGTAAGCGTCATCCGCCGTTCCCCCCGAGACACGAAGTCACGGCTTTCGTTCAATGGCCGACCGCAGCCCGGCCCCGCTATTTCCCGGTGACGCGCCAGATCACGTCGCCGACGTCGTCCGCCACCAGGAGCGCGCCGTCGGGACCGAGCGTGACCCCGACCGGCCGGCCGTAGGAAAACCGCTCATCGGGGGCCAGGAAGCCCGACAGGATGTCGCGCGGCGGTCCGGCCGGGCGGCCGTTCTCGAACGGTACGAACACCACGCGATAGCCGCTCAGCGTGCTGCGATTCCACGAGCCGTGCTGGCCGATGACCATGCCATCCGGAAAGCCCGGCAGCGTGCCGGCCGGCAGCCAGCACAGGCCGAGCGACGCGGTATGGCCGCCGAGCGCGTAGTCCGGCGTGATCGCCGTGGCGACCAGCGCCGGATCCTGCGGCACGCGGTCGTCCACCGTCCTGCCCCAGTAGCAATAGGGCCAGCCGTAGAAGCCGCCGTCGCGCACCGAGGTCAGATAGTCGGGCGGCGTCTCGTCGCCGAGACCGTCGCGCTCGTTGACCACGGTCCAGAGTTCGCCGCTGCGCGGCTCCCACGCCAGGCCCACCGGGTTGCGCAGGCCGGCGGCGAAGATGCGGCTGTTGCCGCTGGCAAGCTCGAGCTCGTAGATGGCGGCCCGGCCCTCTTCCGCCGCCATGCCGTATTCGGCGATGTTGCTCAGCGAGCCGACCCCGACATAGAGCTTGCGGCCGTCGGGGCTCGCCAGCAGGCTGCGCGTCCAATGACCGCGACGCTTGAAGCCGACCAGCTTGCGCCCCGGCGCGCTGATGCGCTCCGCGCCCGCCGTGTAGGGGAAAGCCATCACGCCGTCGGTGTTGCCCACATAGAATGTGTCGCCCACCAGCGCCATGCCGAACGGCTGGTTCAGCCCCTCCATGAAGGTCTCGCGCCGCTCGGCGACGCCGTCGCCGTCGATGTCGCGCAGCAGCGTGATGCGGTTGGCGCTGTCGCCGAGCGCGGCGGCGCGTCGCATGGTCGCCTGCATGGCGTAGCCGAACAGGCTGCCGACCGGCCCCGCGACCTCGGTCGCCTCGGCCACCAGCACGCCGCCGTCGGGCAGCACGTGGATCCAGCGCGGATGCTTGAGCCCGGTCGCGAACGCGTTGACCTTCAGCCCCGGCGCCGCCACCGGCAACTCGCCGTCGCGCCAGCCCCGCGCCGTCGGCATTTTCAGCGTCGGGATCGCGCCCTGCGGCTTCGCCGCCGGCACCACCGGCGCGCTGCCCCAGGCGGTCTGCTGCGGCACGCCCTGCAGCCGGCGCCATTGCACCGCGACGGCGCCGATCAGCGCGACGATGCGCGCAAAGATGCCGGACAAGATCATGTGATTCCCCCGTTGGCCGGGCGCAGCCTAACCGATGCCGGCGGGCGTTAGAACCGCCGTGCCGGCATGGGGGTTTCACGGATGCGTGGGTGGCGGGGCGAGGATGAAAAGTCCGATCCAGCAGGTTTGGAAAGGGCCAACGAACGACATAGCCGGCCGCCCGCGCCCTCAATCCCGGCCGGCCTCGATCAGCTTGTCGGCGAGCGCTGCGGGATTGGTGAACAGCACTTCGTGGCTGCCGGGCATCTGCACCAGCCGGAACAGGCCGAGCCGGCTCGACATCCGCGGATGCCAGCTCCACTCGCCGTGGGGCAGCGCGGTGTCTTCGGTGCAGTTGAGGTAGCTCTTCGGAATCGCGGTGGCGTAGAAGCGCGCAAGGTCGAGCTTGTCGAGGAACGGCTGGTAGGGTTCCGGCGACAGGCTGTCATAGGACGAACGCGCCAGCGCCTCGTCGGCGTCGTTGATGAAGGCCTCGCGCCAGATCGGATAGGGCAGCATCACCGAGCCGTCGGGCGACGCGGCCGAGATCTGGTCGAACAGCGCGCGATAGTGCGGCGGGACCTCGTCGTTCAGCGAATGGCCCGGCTGCGGGACGAACGCATTCCAGAACACCAGCCGGCGGATCCGGTCGGGAATTTCCTCGGCCAGCCGCGCGATGATGGTGCCGCCATAGGAGTGGCCGACCAGCACGACATCCCGCAGGTCGGCCTTCACCAGCTGGGCGACGAGATCGTCGACCTGCTGGGCGTGGTTGACCCGCTTGTCGACGCCCTTGCCGTGGCCGAGCACCGTCGGCGTCACCACGCTGTGGCCCTGCTGCTCCAGCCGCTTCGCCACCGGCGCCCAGTGCTCTCCGGTATGCCACGAGCCATGGATCAGGACGAACTTGGACATTGCGATCTCCACCAGGTCATTGCGTTACCGGCGAAGCTAGATCGGCGCGGACCGCGGCGCTTGGGGTTTGGCGCAGCGACACTTGGCATTTCGCGCCGCCGCGATTGTCGCCCGAAGGGCAATCGTCTAGCATTTGCGGCGCCGGGTTTTGGGAGACTGATCATGAAGGTGTGGTCAACCGACGAGGTCTCGTCCCGACAGACGCTGTCCTACTGGAAGGACGCGGTCTGCGACGCCTTTCTCAGGGTCCAGACCGAATACCGGGAGCATGGCAAATTCCGGGGCAGGATCGCGTCGACGCCGGTCGGCGGTCTGGTCGCCAACGATGTCGTCTCGCAGGGCCATCTGGTGCGCCGCAGCCGCAGCACCATCGCGCGCGACAGCGACGCCTGGTTCTTCGTCAATCTGCACAAGGCCGGGGCCTGCAGCTTGACGCAGGACGGCCAGTGTCACACCCCCGAGGTCGGCGACTTCAGCGTCCACGACGGCACCCGGCCGTTCGACCTGAACTTTCACGACGACATGGCCCTGACCTGTTTCGTGGTGCCGCGCGCGATCCTGCTGGCGCGCACCACTGAGGCGCACCATGCGGTGGCGCGGCCGCTGCCGCGGACCGGCGCCGGCGCGCTGTTCCGCAGCTACGCCACCGCGCTGGCCGCCGCGGCCCCTCGCCTCTCGCCGGTCGCGAGCGTCCAGGCCGGCGACATCTTCCTCGACCTGCTGTCGCTCGCCATCGGCGCCAACGCGGCCGGCGCCGAGGCCGCCCGGCCGGCCGCGCGCTTCGTCCTGTTCCAGCAGGTCTGCGCGCGGATCCGCTCCAGCCTCTCGGACCCGTTGCTCAGCCTCGACCGCGCCGCCGCCAAGGTCGGCATGTCTTCGCGGACGCTGCAGACCCTGTTTCATGCCAACGGCACCAGCTTCACCGCCTACGTCATCGAACAACGGCTGCAGCTGGCCGACCGCCTGCTGTCGTCGGGCCCCGGCACGGTCACCGAGGTCGCCTACGCCACCGGATTTTCCGATCTGTCCCACTTCAGCCGGTCGTTCCGGCGACGGTTCGGCATCTCGGCGCGGGAGCGCCGCATGGGCTCGTCGGAGCGCGACGCTGATACGCGCGGCTGATCCCGGTGCTCACTTCGCCGCCGCGCGGGCGAGCGGGCAGCCGCCCTTGTCGAGCGGCCGGAACGCGGCGTCGCCCGGCACCGTGGCGACCACATTATAAAGGTCCCACTTGCTGGTGGCCTGCTCCGGCTTCTTGACCTGCAGCAGGTAGATGTCGCGCAGCACGCGGCCGTCGATCCGGACCTTGCCGTTCTTCGTAGCGAAGTCGTCGACCGGAAGCTCGCGCATCTTGGCGGCGACCGCGTCGGCGTCGCGGGTGCCGGCGGCCTTGACCGCCTTCAGGTAGTGCGCGACCGCGCTGTAGGACATCGCTGGATCCCAGTCCGGCGGATGGCCGACCCTGGCCTCGAAGCGCTTCGACCACGCCCGGGTCTCGTCGTTCAGGTTCCAGTAGAACGGGTTGGCCAGCAACAGGCCCTGCGCCGCCTTCAGCCCGATGGTCTGCACGTGCTCGAGGAACAGCACGTAAGCCGCGAATTGCGCGCCGTTGGCGGTCAGCCCGAACTCCACCGCCTGCTTGATCGCGTTCACGGTGTCGTCGGAGGAATTGGCCAGCGCGATCACGTTGGGATTGGTGGGCTGGGCCTGCAGCAGAAACGACGAGAAGTCGGCCGTGTTGAGCGGCGCGTAGACCGCGCCCAGCACCTTGCCGCCGCCAGCCTCGACCACCGCGCTGGTGTCGCGCACCAGCGCGCGGCCGAACACGTAGTCGGCGCCGAGGAAGAACCAGCGGTCGCCGCCGCGCTTGAGCACCGCGCTGCCCATGACATGGGCGAGCGACCAGGTGTCGACCGCCCATTGCGTGGTGGTGGCGTCGCATTTCGGCCCGGTGATGTCGGAGGACAGCGCGCCGACGAACAGCGAGATCTTCTTCTTGTCCCTGGCGAGGGACTGGACCGCGAAGCCGACCGCGGAATTGGGCACGTCGACAATGGCGTCGACGCCGTCGACCTCGAACCACTTGCGGGCGATGGCCGAGCCGATGTCGGGCTTGTTCTGGTGGTCGGCGAACACCACCTCGGCGGTCTGCCCGAGCACGGGGCCGGCATCCTCCACCGCCATGCGCACCGCCTCGACGGTCTCCTTGCCGCCGCCGACGGCATAGACCGACGACATGTCGTTCATGACGCCGATCTTGATCGGCGGTTCGGCCGCGGCGCCCGAAGCAAGCCCCGTGACCGCCGCAATGCATAGCGCAAGCGCGCACGCCGGTGTCCGCATTCGATCCTCCCCGATCGTGCGCCGGGCCGCGCGGCCGGCCGCCGGTGTTCCGGCTTGGCATTGATGATGCCAGATTGCGGGGAGCGGCTCAATCGGGTGGAACGCGTCCATTGTACCTGGGGCAAATTGGCTAGAGCGCCAGGAGTTGGCGTTGCGTCACGCCGTCACCCTTGGTGCGAGCGCCATTGACGATGTTTTCGACCGATGTCCTGGACCGCGAGCCTCGAAGGGCGACGGCGTGCCCGCGCATCCTTCGAGACGCGCTGCTCCGCAGCTCAGGATGACGCTTCGAGATGGGCTCTACACCTCGCCCGCCACCTCGCCGATGGCGTCGTACACCGCGGCGATTTCGTCGGCCGTGCTGCAATAGGGCGGCATCAGGTAGATGGTGTTGCCGAGCGGGCGCAGCAGCAGGCCGCGGGCGAGGAAGCGGGCGTAGAGCCGCGGCCCGATGTCGGCGAGGTAGCCGGCGTCGCCAACCACCAGATCGAGCGCCGCGATGGTCCCGATCTGGCGCGCATTCGTGAAGCGGCGGTCGTCGCGGAAGCGGTCGAGCCCCCGGGTCTGTGCCGCAGCCAGCGCGGCGGTACGTTCCAACACCGGCTCGCTCTGCCAGATCCTCACGTTCGCCAGCGCCGCGGCGCAGGCGATCGGGTTGGCGGTATAGGAACTGGAGTGAAAGAAGGTCTTGCGGCGGTCCTGCGAGTAGTGGGCGTCGAAGATTTCGGCGCGGCACAGCGTCACCGCCAGCGGCAGCGAGCCGCCGGTGAGGCCCTTGGAATAGCAGGCGATGTCGGGCGCGACGCCGGCCTGCTCGCAGGCGAACAGCGTGCCGGTGCGGCCCCATCCGGTCATCACCTCGTCGGCGATCAGCAGCACGCCATGGGCGGCGCAGATCCGCGCCATCTCCGTCAGAACCCACGGCGGATAGATCAGCATGCCGCCGGCGCCAAGGATCAAAGGCTCGACGATCAGCGCGGCGACCGCCTCGTCGCGGCAGGCCTTCTCCAGCGCCGCCAGCGTGTCCTGCTCGCGGCCCGCATGGGGAAACGGCAGCCGGCTGACGTCGAACAGCAGCGGCTCGTAGGGCGCGTTGAAGATGCCGCGCTCGCCGACCGACATGCCGCCGATGGTGTCGCCGTGATAGGCGCCCTCGAGCGCGAGGATGCGGCGCCGCGGTTCGCCGCTGTGCCGCCAGTAGCCGAGCGCCATCTTGAGGCCGACCTCCACCGAGGTCGAGCCGCTGTCGGAGAAGAACACGTAAGAGAGCTCCGGCGGCGTCATGTCCACCAGCAGCCGTGCCAGTTCCTCGGCGGGCGGATGGGTGAAGCCGGCGAAAATGACCTGGTCGAGCCGATCCGCCTGCGCCTTGATCGCCGCCATGATCTGCGGGTGGCAATGGCCGTGGGTCACCACCCACCACGACGCGATGGCGTCGAAGATCCGCCGGCCGTCGGCGCCCTCGAGCCAGGCGCCCTCGCCTCGGACGATGGTCGGCATCTCGCCCTGCACGGCGTGCTGGGTGAAGGGATGCCATACCGGCGAGGTCGAACGGTCCGTCACAGCGAAGTCTCCTCGAGAAAATCGTCGGGCGAAAACTGCGCGGCGAACGCGGACCGGACCGTCGACGCCGTCAGGACCGGGAGCCGCGGCAGCCGGCCGAGGCGACGGGTGCGGCCGAACGCCACGATGGTGCGCTCGGTGTCGGCGTTTTCGTCGCCGAGGAAGGCGACGCCGGCGAGCGGGATGCCGCGGGCGCGGATCGCCTCGATCGACAGCAGCGTGTGATTGATGGTGCCGAGCGCGGTGCGGGCGCACAGCACCACCGGTGCGCCCCAGCGCGCGAACACGTCGATGGTCAGCACCTCGCGGGTCAGCGGCACCATGAGGCCGCCGGCGCCCTCGATCACCAGCGGCCGCGCGGCCGGTGGCGGCACCAGGTCCGCCACATCGATGGTGACGCCGTCGAGCTCGGCGGCGAAATGCGGCGAGGCCGGCGTCTTCAGCCGGTAGCGCTCCGGCAGGATGCGGTCGGCGCCGAGCCCGGACAGCCGCGCGACGGTCTCGGAATCGGTCTCCTCCTCGAGCCCGGACTGCACCGGCTTCCAGTAGCAGCCGTCCAGCGCGCCGGCGAGCGCCGCGGCGAACACGGTCTTGCCGATGCCGGTGTCGGTGCCAGTGACGATGAGGGTCCGCGTCACGACAGCCGCCCCATGTCTTCGGCGAGCCCATCGAACAGCGCCGCGATCACCGCTTCGTCGAGGCTCGCTGAGAGCGCGATGCGCAGCCGCGCGGTGCCTTCGGCCACCGTCGGCGGCCGGATCGCGCGCACGTCGAAGCCGCGGCACTGCAGCGAGCCGGCGAGCGCGACCGCGGTGCGGTCGGCGCCGACGATGATCGGCACGATGTGCGATCCCGAGGAGACGAGCCCGCAGCGGCGCTCGAGCTCGCGCGCGGCGAACGCGACGCGCGCGGCCAGCCGCTCGCGCCGCTCGGGGCGGGTGCGCGAAATCGCCAGCGCCGAGCGGGTGATCGCGGCGATCAAGGGCGACGGCGCGGTGGCGAAGATGAAGGGCCGCGCCCGGTTGACCAGAAAGTCGCGGACCACGCGCGGCGCCAGCACGAAGCCGCCGACGGTGCCGAGCGCCTTGCCGCAGGTGTGCAGCGTGATCACGTTGTCGCGGCCTTCGAGCGCGGCGGCGAGGCCGCGGCCCTGCGGCCCGGCGACGCCGGTGGCATGGGCCTCGTCGATCACCAGGGTCGCCTCGTGGCGGTCGGCCACCGCCATCAGCGCGGCGAGGTCGGGGCTGTCGCCATCCATGCTGTAGACGCTCTCGACCGCGAGCCACGGCCGGCCGCGGCCGCCGCCGGCGCGCCACTGCCGCAGCCTTGCATCGAACGCGGCAGCGTCGTTGTGCGGCACGCTCGCGATTTCGGCGCGGCCGCGGCGCATGCCCTCGTGCACGCTGGCGTGGATCAGTTCGTCGTGGAGCACGATGTCGCCGCGCTGCGGCAGCGTAGCGAAGATCGCGACATTGGCGGTGTAGCCGGCGCCGAAATAGAGCGCGGTCTCGGCGCCGAAATAGTCCGCCGCCTCCTGCTCCAGCGCCTCGTGCTCGGCGTGATTGCCGCGCAACAGCCGCGAGCCGCCAGCGCCGACCGGAACGCCGCGCGCCACCGCCTCCGCCGCCGCCTGCCGCAGCTCGTCGGATTCGGCGAGGCCGAGATAGTCGTTGGAGGTGAAGTCCACGCCGGCGCGCCCGCGCAACGCGCGCAACCGCCCTTTGTCCTCGAGCGCCCGCAGGTCGCCTTCAAATGCCTCGTACATGTCGTCGCGTCGGTCTCGCCCGGTGTTGCAGATGATGGGAGTCACATGAGCAGATTTGCCGGCGCCTTACAACGTGGCGGCGCGCATCGCCGCAGCCGGTCGGCGCAAGACGACGATGGCTGAAGGTGTCGTGGCGCCGTATGCCGCGGTCCGGTTTCACGGCGTCTTCGGTTGGGCTGGGCCTCGGCGAAACCACGGGTACGATTGCGACCAGCCCCGCGAATTCGTCATGGCACCGATGCCGCTGCTCGGCTCCCGCGCCAGCCGCATCCTGGCGACCCATCGCGGAGCGCTGAACGCACTGTTCGCGGCGGTGATCTGCGTGGTCGCGCTCTACGTGATCTATCGCAGCGTCGCGGCGCTGGTGGCGTAGGAGCCGGACCGAAGGCGCGCCTCGCATTTTTGAGCCGTTCCGCAATCGTTGCTTGTCGTCATTGCCGGGCTTGACCCGGCAATCCACGCTTGGCGACCTGACGAGGCACTAAAGAGTGGATGCGCGGGTCAAGCCCGCGCATGACGAGTTCATTCCGGCCCCAATTCTATCGGCTTCATTTCAAGTCGGAATCGAAGTCGCGCTCAGACTTCGGACGCGCGCCCGGCCCCTCCCTTCCCGCCGCCTCCCCCTGCAGCGGCCCCTCGGCCGATCACGAAACCGTCAGCGCCAGTGACTTGCAACATGCAAGTGACTCGGGCTAGGAACGATCCATGCGCCGCAAGAGCTTTGCCAAGATGCACTGTCCGGTCGCCCGCAGCCTCGATCGGGTCGGCGAGTGGTGGAGCATGCTGATTCTCCGCGATGCCTTCGCCGGCATGACGCGGTTCGACGCGTTCCAGAAGAGCCTAGGGATCGCGCCCAACATCCTGAGCCGCCGGCTCAATGCGCTGGTCGCCGCGGGGCTGCTGGAGCGGCGGCGCTACGCGACGCGGCCGGTGCGCCACGACTACATCCTCACCGAACGCGGTCGCGATTTCCGCCCGGTGCTGCTGTCGCTGCAGGCTTTCGGCAACCGGCACTTCGCGCCGGAAGGCGCCAGCGTCGTGCTGGTCGATGCCACGACCGGCGTTGCCGCCGATCCGGTGCTGGTCGATCGCGTCACCGGCCAGCCGATCACGGTGACGTCGCACCGCAACGTCCCCGGTCCCGCCGCCGGCGCGGCCGTCAAGCGGCGCCTCGCCGCGGCGAAGCCGCCGGCCGAACCGCCCGCCGCCCTCCCCTCGAAGCCGCGGCGTGGCAAGCCCGCGGCCGCCGGAGCCCGACGATGAAGCAGGAATCTCCCGCGCGCATCACCGCGGCGGCGATCGCCCCGAATACCGTGGCGCCGGACACGATGACGCCGGCGATGAATCCGCGGACGCTGCGGCTGCTGCAGGGCGCGATCGTGCCGACCTTGCTGCAAATGGCATGGCCGAACATCCTGGTGATGCTGGCCCAGGCGTCCACCGGGCTGATCGAGACCTGGTGGGTCTCGAGGCTCGGCACCGACGCGCTGACCGGCATGGCCGTGGTGTTTCCCGGCTTCATGATGATGCAGATGCTCTCCGCCGGCGCGCTGGGCGGCGGCATCTCCTCGGCAATCGCCCGGGCGCTGGGCGGCGGCCGCAAGGCCGACGCCGAGGGCCTGGTGATGCACGCGGTCGGCATCAACCTCGCGCTCGGGCTGTTGGCCTCGGTGCTGTTCCTGGGGTTCGGGCCGCAGCTCTACCGCGCCATGGGCGCCGACGGCGCCTCGCTCGATGCCGCGCTGACCTACTCCAACGTGGTGTTCGGCGGCAACGCGCTGGTCTGGCTGATGAACGCCTTCGCCAGCGTGATCCGCGGCACCGGCAACATGCTGGTGCCGTCGCTCGCGGTGCTGATCGGCGTTGTGCTGCTGGTGCCGCTGTCGCCGCTGCTGATTTTCGGCTTCGGCCCGCTGCCCGGCTTGGGCATTGCCGGCGGCGGCCTCGCGGTGATGGCGACCACGCTGATCACCGGCGCGATCCTGTTCGGCTATATCGGCGTCGGCTTCTGCGTCGTCGGCTTCCGTCGCGTACGGCCGCGCTGGACGCTGTTCGCCGACATCACCCGGGTCGGCGCCGTCGCCGCGCTGAGCACGCTGCAGACCAGCCTGACCGTGATGCTGACCACCGCGCTGGTCGGCTTGACCGGCGGGCCGCAGGCGGTCGCCGGCTACGGCACCGGCGCGCGGCTGGAATATCTCCTGGTGCCGCTGGCCTTCGGCCTCGGCGGTCCGCTGGTGGCGCTGGTCGGAACCAATATGGGCGCCGGGCAGACCGCCCGCGCGCTGCGCATCGGCCTGACCGGCGGCGCCATGGCCTTCGTGCTCACCGAAGCGGTCGGGCTCACGGCGGCGATCTGGCCGCAGGCGTGGCTCGGTCTGTTCGGCAACGATCCGCAAATGATCGCGACCGGCACCGCCTATCTCCGCACCGTCGGGCCCACCTACGGCTTCTTCGGCCTCGGGCTCGCGCTCTACTTCGCCTCGCAGGGCGCCGGCCGCCTGCTCTGGCCATTGCTGTCGGGCCTCGCCCGGATGGTGGTCGCGGTGCTCGGCGGCTGGCTGGTGCTGTCGCTGACCGGCTCGCTCGCCTTGATGTTCGGCGCCATCGCGCTGGCGCTCGTGGTCTACGGCGCGCTGATCACCACCTCGGTGGCGATGGGCGCGTGGTACGAACCCGCGCGCTGACCGCTGCGGCGCCCGCGCCCGCCGGCGCATGCCCCGCCGCCGCGGCCGGCGGTTGCGCGGCCTCGCCGGCGTGCTAGCCTTCGGCTCCCACACAAACGAAGAAACGCCTGGGAGAAACCCGATGATGCCGCGCCTGCGCGCAACCCGCGCCCGCCTCGCCGTTGCCGCCCTGCTGCTCGCCGCCTGCGCCCTGCCGGCGCGCGCGGCGCCCGACATCGAAGCCAGAAGCTTCACCATCCCCTCCGGCGAGCCCGGCATCGAGCTCTACATGCGCAACAAGCACAAGGCCGGGGTCACGTCGTTCGGGCCCGATCGCACCTTGCTGTTCGTCCACGGCGCAACCTATCCGGCGGAGACCGCCTTCGACCTGCCGATCGAGGGCGCCTCGATGATGGACCTGTTCGCCCAGGCCGGCTTCGACGTGTATCTGGTCGATGTGCGCGGCTACGGCGGTTCGACCCGGCCCGCCGCGATGAACGAACCGGCCGACAAGAACAAGCCGGTGGTCTCGACCGCGGACGCGATCCACGACTTCGGCGCCGCCGTCGACCACATTCTCAAGAGCCGCGGGCTCGACAAGATCGACGTGATGGGCTGGTCGTGGGGCACCTCGATCACCGGCGGCTACACCGCGACCCACAACGACAAGGTCAACCGGCTGGTGCTCTACGCCCCGCTGTGGCTGTTCAAGGAGGGCGCGCCGGTGCTCGCCAGCGGCCCGCTCGGCGCCTACCGGCTGGTGTCGAAGGCTTCGGCCAAGGATCGCTGGCTGCGAGGCGTGGCGGAGGACAAGAAGGCGGCGCTGATCCCGCCGGGCGTGTTCGAGGCCTGGGCCGACGCCACCTGGGCGACCGATCCCGAGGCGGCGAAGAACGACGACAAGCTGCGCGCGCCCAACGGCGTGGTCCAGGACCTCAACGACTACTGGCTCATCGGCAAGCCGCTCTATGATCCGTCGTTGATCACGGTGCCGACGCTCCTGATCCACGCCGAATGGGACGCCGACCTGCCGAGCTACCAGGCCCAGGGCGTGTTCGCGAAACTCGTCAACGCGCCCTACAAGCGCTTCGTCGAGCTCGGCGAGGGCACCCATACCGTGATGATGGAGAAGAACCGGATGCAGTTCTTCCACGAGATCCGCGGCTTCCTGGAAGAGACCTCACCGCAGGCGCTGCGTTGATTGGTCAGGCCTGGATAGACTCGCGTTTCCAGCCTTCCCCGCCCCATGGCGGGGCAACGCCCTTGCCCCACCTTCATCGTCATTCCGGGACGGCGCCCCGTAGGGCGCCGGTCGCGGTAGGGACGTCCATTACTGGACGCCCCCCGCACAGATCCGTACGGGCCCAATTCGGGCATACGGCTCCCACCTCGGGTGTGTGACGGCGAAGCGGACGTGGGGCCAGGGGTGCAGGATGCGTGGTCG
>JARLJA010000068.1 GCA_031291445.1 Xanthobacteraceae bacterium
ACCTGGAACACGTTCTTCGCAATATCCAGCCCAATTGTGCTAATCTTGTTCATGGACGGCTCCCTCGTCTGAGATCTTCAACGACCTCATTCTGGCACACTGATGCCGTTGGGGGCCGTCCACCCCATCATTCCGGGGCGCCGCGAAGCGGCGAGCCCGGAATCCATAACCACGACCGCGCGTATGGATTCCGGGCTCGCGCGTTGCACGCGCGCCCCGGAATGACGCCATGAGCATCGCTACACGACCTTCCCCGGATTGAGAATGTTGAGCGGGTCGAGCGTCGCCTTCAGGCTGCGCATCACCGCGAGCGCGGTGGCGTCCTTGAACTGCGGCAGCTCGTCGCGCTTCATCACGCCGATGCCGTGCTCGGCCGAAATCGAGCCGCCGTGTTTGGCGACGATGGCGTGCACGGTGTCGTGGACCTCCTGCCAGCGCGCCAGGAAGGCGTCCTTGTCGGCGCCGACCGGCTGGCTGACGTTGTAGTGGATGTTGCCGTCGCCGAGATGGCCGAACGGGAACGGCCGCGCGCCGGGGATCAGCCTGACCACGGCGTCGTTGGCCTCGGCGATGAAGTCGGGCACCGCGGCGACCGGCACCGAGACGTCGTGCTTGATCGAGCCGCCCTCGTGCTTCTGCACCGGCGAGATCACCTCGCGCAGCATCCAGAACGCCTTGCGCTGGTCGAGATTGGCGGCGATCACCGCGTCGTCGGCGATGCCGTCCTCCATGGCGCGGGTCAGGATGGTCTCGATCACGGCGCGGGCGTCGTCGCGCTGCGACGACACCTCCATCAGCACGCACCACGGCGGCCGCGGCGTGAGCGGCGCGCGGATGCTGTGGGCGTGCCGGATGCAGAAGTCGACGCAGATGTCGGCGATCAGCTCGAAGCTGGTCAGGGTGCCGGCGGCTTCGGTGCGGGAGATCTCCAGCAGCTTGAGTGCGGCGGCGGGCGAGGCCACCGCCACGAACGCGGTCTCGACGCTGCGCGGCCGGGGGAACAGCTTCAGCACCGCGGCGGTGATGATGCCGAGCGTGCCCTCGGCGCCGATGAAGAGGTCGCGCAGGTCGTAGCCGGTGTTGTCCTTCTTGAGCTTCGACAGCGCGTTGACCACGCGGCCGTCCGCCAGCACCACCTCGACGCCGAGCGCGAGGTCGCGGGCCACGCCGTAGGCGAGCGCGGCGGTGCCGCCGGCATTGGTCGAGAGATTGCCGCCGATGGTGCAGCTGCCCTCGGCGCCGAGCGACAGCGGAAACAGCCGGTCGGCGTCCTCCGCCCGGGCCTGGGCGGTGGCGAGCACCACGCCGGCCTCGCAGGTCATGGTGTTGGACCGGGTGTCGACGTCGCGGATCCGGTCGAGCCGGCGCAGCGACAGCACCACCTCGCCGTGATGCGGGGTCTGGCCGCCGACGAGACCGGTGTTGCCGCCCTGGGGCACCAGCGCCGTGCGGGTCTCGGAGGCGAGCCGGCAGATCGCGGCGACCTCGGCGGTCGAGCCCGGCCGCAGCACCAGCTGCGAGCGGCCGTGATAGAGGTTGCGCTCCTCGGTGAGGTAGGGCGCGATGTCGCTTGCGCTGGTGACGGCGTATTTGTCGCCGACGATCTGCGCGAAGCGCGCGATCAGGTCGGGGGCGAGCGGGGTGGGCGGTCGATCGGTTGCGTGCATGGCGGATCCTGTAACTCGACTTCTGATCCGTCATGCCCGGCCTTGTGCCGGGCATCCACGTCTTTTCAGCATTTCGGCAAGAAAGACGTGGATGGCCGGGAGACCCTAGTCCTGGCGATCCGTCGAAGACGGATCGCGCTGCCCGGCCATGACGCTGCGTTATGTCTGTTCCGCCTCCCGCCCCGCCGCGGCGCGGCACAGCCGGTCGTTGATCGCTTCGCCCAGGTCTTCCATGGGCACCGGCATCACCGCGATTGCCGTGATGCCGGGCCGGTCCAGCGCGCGGAGGTGGCCGAACAGGTGGGCGGCGGCCTCGACCAGGTCGCCGCGCGGCGACAGGTTGAGCACCGCGGCGGCGTCCGCCGCGCCGGGCAGGACCGCGGGCCCGAACGCCAGCAGCGCTTCGCCCGGCGCGACGCTCCTCGCGTTCAGCCGCACCGCGGCGCGCGGCGCGTAGTGCGAGGCCAGCATGCCCGGCGCCAGCGGATGCGCCGTATCCGCATGCTCGTCCGTGACGACCCGCGCCAGCGGGTGGCCCAGCACGCGCTCGATCGCCGCGCGCGGCAGGCCGCCGGGGCGCAGCAGCCGCGGGCCGTCGAGGCAGCTCACAATGGTGGATTCGACCCCGACTGCGACCGGGCCGCCGTCGACGATGAGGTCGATCCGGCCGTCGAGGTCGCTCGCCACGTGGGCCGCGGTGGTCGGCGAGACGTGGCCGGACAGGTTGGCCGATGGCGCCGCCACCGGGCGCCCCAGCGCGGTCAGGATGGCATGGGCCACCGGGTGGGCGGGAACGCGAATCGCAATGGTCTCGAGGCCGGCGGTGGCCAGCTCGGCGACCGGGCAGCCCTCCGCCTTGGGCAGCACCAGCGTCAGCGGGCCCGGCCAGAACGCCCGCGCCAGCGCGAGGCTTTGCGGGCCGAACCGGGCGATCGCCTGGGCCGCCGCAAGGTCCGCCACATGGGCGATCAGCGGGTTGAAGGCCGGCCGCCCCTTGGCGCGGTAGAGCCGGGCGATCGCCTCGGCCTGGGTGGCGTCGGCGCCCAGCCCGTAGACGGTTTCGGTCGGAAACGCCACCAGGCCGCCCCGCTTCAGGGTCGCGGCGGCGGCCGGCGCGGCCAAAGCGTCCGCCGCGATCGTCTCGGTTCGCAGCCGGTCCAGGACAGGAATGTTTTTGTTCAGGTTTTTTCCCCAATACCAGTTCTTGCAGAGGGCCGAACCCTTGGCTATAACGCCGCCTCCTAGTCGGAGTGTGGCTCAGCCCGGTAGAGCACTGCGTTCGGGACGCAGGGGTCGTAGGTTCAAATCCTACCACTCCGACCATGGATTTGCCGCCCCCGAAGCGACTTTCGTCTTTTTCCATGACCGGCGGCCAAGTCAACCCCGGCCTCAACCCCACGAATGCAACGGTATTTCTGAGTTTGGCGGCCGCCGCGTGCGATGCGTCAGGGTGCGGGGCTACAGAGGGTTTCGATAAGGTCTGCCAAAGGCGCTTCGTCGCCACCGAAACTCTCAACCATGGCATGGCTTCCAGGAAAGCATTCCAAATTTCGGTGCCAGTGCACTCAATGACGAGATCGATCCGGTGCAGGCACGATTGAGCCTTCGCCGCCGCCGTCAGGAATTCCATTGATGTGAAGCCAAAACGCTTTGACATCGGCGAATTACGTAGTTACATATATGGCCTTGTCCATCAGCTTTGATCCGGCGAAGCGGGAGCTGACTCTGCGGATGCGGGGTCTCGATTTCGCCGACGCCGGCGAGGTGTTCGCAGGCCGGACCGCGACGTGGCTCGACGATCGTTTCGCGTATGGCGAGGTTCGCCAGATCACCGCCGGCTGGCTCGACGGCCGGATGGTCATCATGGTTTGGACGGAGCGCAACGGCGCCCACCACATCATCTCCATGAGGCACTGCCATGACAAGGAAGCCCGGAAAATCGCTGCGCGGTTCGGCTGAGGCGGCCGCCGGCCGTCGTCGCGAGCGGTCGGGCTCAAACACCGGCCGGCACGTGGACGCATCACCAGGGACGCTCACCGGCGGCCGCCGCAAGGCGATCGCTCGGGCCTCGGATTGGAAGGACCCCGACGACGCCCCGGAGGTGACGGACGAGATGCTCGATCGCGCCACCTACCGCGACGGCGACAAGGTGATCCGGCCGCGTGGCCGGCCGCCGCTCGGCGACCAGTCGAAGACGCAGGTGACGTTGCGGCTCGATTCCGACGTGGTCAGGACCTACCGCGCCACCGGCGAAGGCTGGCAATCACGCATCAACGCCGACCTGCGGCGTAGTGCGGGCAAGTGGCGGAAGGCCTAAGCCGACCCGATGCCCCGGCGTCGACTGTTGTCATTCGTTGCCGGCACGGCTCCAGGTCGGGTCACGAATTTGCCGTGCTGGCGTCCATTTCGGCGGCCGGCGCAGACAGGTGAGTGTCTGTTCTCTCGTTTCGTTATTTGAGCGGTGAATTTGCCGAAGGGACCAGGATCGTCGATTCGACACCCAGGATGTCGGCGACATCGAAGTCTCTGGTGTCGTGGGCCACCTCCGGACTTTGGATGTAGCGCTGCGCGACCTCGGCGGGATCGTCGCCCTCCGCATAGGACACCAGGACATAGGCCCGAGGCGCGTCATCGGCTTTCGCGGTCCACAAGCCGTGAGCCTCGACACCGAACAGTCCGAAATTGTGGAGGTGGCGCGCATAGACCGTCTCAGCGTAGAAATCGAGCGCCTCTCGGGTGCGCAGCGTATAGACCCGAAGTTCGAAGGTTCGCATGGTGGCCTCCTGTCGTGGGATGTGCGGTTGTCGTCTTGTCGGCCGTTGGGGGGCGCGGGGCCGCGACGGTTGTCCGGGCGGCGCCGACCTGGATGAAGACGTCGAGGGTGTTGCGTCCGTCCCGATGCCCGGCGAAGCGTCCGCTCTCGATTCAGTCTGACGTTCTCAGTTGGCGCCGACGATGAGGCAGGCGCCGGTTGCGACAATGACCAGCCCCGTCAGGCCATGAATGCCCAAGGCGGCGCCTCTGCTTCCGCCCGATCGAAGGACCGTCACCATATCGCCGAACGCGATGAGGCTCGCCACGAGCATGAATTCGCCGAGCAGGCGCGGCGATCCATTGGCCATGAGCAGGATGACGAAAAGGCCGGCCGCAATATCTCGCGTGCCCTTCACCGACAGCCATGCGGTGAGTCCGGTCGACGGCGGTGGTGTATCCGCGATGCCGAAGGCGGCTGTTGCGGTCGCAGGCGCCAACCAGAAGCGCGACCCGAGGAAGAGAATGGCGAGGGCAATCAGGCCGGAGAGGCCGTATCCGATTTGAAGCATGGGGAGTTCTCCTTTCATCTGCAGATAATCTAGCAACGCTAGTATTTCGCGTCAAGCGGAATCTAGCATTGACATAAATTCGTGCATTGATAGGGATTTATGGATGTCGATCGCCGAACGCAGAGAACGCCAGCGTGCGGAGCGCTACGAACTCATTCTGGCTGCCGCGCGCGATCTGGCCGAGGCCGAGGGCTGGGACGCCGTCACCACCCGCCGCCTCGCGGCGCTGATCGACTATAGCCAGCCGGTTCTCTACAGCCACTTCAAGGGCAAGGCCGACATCATGGCCGCCGTGGCCACCCGGGGATTCGAGGACCTTGCGACGCGACTGACGGCGGCGAACGTCACCGGCGCTCCGGATGTTCTGCGCAACGTCTGTGCCGCCTATCTCGATTTTGCCCGTGCGCGGCCGGTCGTCTATGAGGCGATGTTCGTCCTGCCGACACAGATCAAATTCGCCAGCGAGGAAACGCCGCCGGCTCTCCGTGCCGCCTTCGCCGCGTTGGTCGCCGCACTTGGGCCGGATCGACAGGGGTCGGAATTCCTGGCCGAAGTGCTGTGGAGCGCGTTGCATGGACTGGTCGTCCTTGCGCAATCCGGGCGTATCCCGGCGAGAGGCGCCGAGGATCGATTGAACATTCTCGTCCAAAAATTCAGGAGCGATGACGGTGATCCGGCGGACCGGGCTCGACCCGGGGCAGGGCCGGCTTCGCGTTCCGACACCGAACGCGCGTCATGAGGGCGACGATTGATCCATGCTGTCCCGCCGGTGCGGGCCGGTGAAGTCGAGCCGCGGCCCGAGCGGCACGATGCCGGTCGGGTTGATGGTGCGGTGGCTCTCGTAATAGTGGCGCTTGATGTGCGTGAAGTCGACCGTCGCCGCGATGCCGGGGCGCTGGAAGATGTCGCGGGTATAGGCCGCGAGGTTCGGGTAGTCGGCGATGCGCCGGACGTTGCACTTGAAGTGGCCGACATAGACCGCGTCGAACCGGATCAAGGTGGTGAACAGGCGGATGTCCGCCTCGGTCAGGTCGTCGCCGGTCAGGAAGCGGCTGCGCGCCAGGCGCGCCTCCAGCCAGTCGAGGGTGTCGAACAGCGGGCCGACCGCTTCCTCGTAAGCCGCCTGGCTGGTGGCGAAGCCCGCCTTGTAGACGCCGTTGTTGAGGGTATCGTAGACGCGGACGTTGATCGCGTCGATCTCGGCGCGCAGTGCGGCCGGATAGTAGTCGCCCGGCTTCGCGCCGACGCCGTCGAACGCGGAGTTCAGCATGCGGATGATCTCGGACGACTCGTTGTTGACGATGGTGCGGTTCTGCCTGTCCCACAGCACCGGAACGGTGACGCGGCCGCTGTAGCGCGGATCGGCGAGCGTATAGATCTCGTGCAGCGCCTTGGCGTGGTTGACGGTGTCGGGCACCACGCCCGGGCCGTCGTCGAAGGTCCAGCCGCGCTCCTGCATCAGCCAGTTGACCACCGACAGCGGGATCGCGGCCTCGAGGCCCTTGAGCGCGCGCATGATCAGCACGCGATGGGCCCATGGGCAGGCGAGGCTGACATAGAGGTGGTAGCGGCCGGCCTCGGCCTTGAAGCCGGCGGTGCCGGTCGGGCCGGCGCCACCGTCGGCGGTGACGAAGTTCCGGAACGCGGAGTCCTTGCGGATGAAGCGGCCGTCGGTTTCCCCGGTCGGGTACCAGACGTCGTGCCATCGGCCTTCCACGAGCAGTCCCATGTCCGTCGTTCCTGGTTGCGGGCGGCGCCAAGCCGACACCGCCGGCATGGTATCAGATGGCCCCGCGGCCGGTCTCGAAGAAGCCGCTCCGGCGTCGATCTTTCGGAATTGCAGCGGCGGCGCACTGAATTGCGACGATCAATCCGGCGCCGTCACGAAGCAGGTCCGTGGCCGTCTTCGGTCAAGTGCAGCATCACCGCAAATCCGTAAATCATGTCGCCGCCGCAATGAACGTGATCCGTCCGGCCTCGCCCCGTTTGCCATGAGGCTTCACCGTGATTTCCACGTCCTGATCGAACGCCGTGAGCATCCGCATCAATTTCTCGACCGAAACCAGGCGAAAGTCGCCTCGAAGCAGCTTCGACACATCCGGTTGCTTCATTCCGATCAGCTTGGCGGCAGCCGTCTGGGTCAATTCCCGTTCGGCGATCAGCCGTTTGAGCTGCACCAGGAGTGCAGCCTTGAGCTGGTGTTCCTCGGCATGAGGCAGGCCGAGATCGGCGAAAATGTTGCCGGAGCCCTTTTCGTGGGCTGGCAGTTTCTTCCTGGTTGTCATCGCCGCTCTTCCTTTGTTGCCTTGTAAATGGTCTCGGCGTCCCGCAGGCGCTGTCTGACCAGCTCAATGTGTCGCTGCGGGGTGGCAATCCCGCTCGTCGATTTCTTTTGAAAGGCGTGCAGGACGTACAGGACGCCCTCGAACCGCACGGTGTAGACGGCTCGGAGGTGTCGCCGTCGAAGTTGTCGCGAATTTCGAGGACCCCGCTGAAGCCCTTGAGGGGCCTCGCGTTGTGTGGATGATCCCCGAGTTGCGCTTCAAAAAGGGCCTGCCCGATCTCGCCGCGAACGGCTGCAGGAAACGCCTGCAGGTCCTTCCGGCTGGAGCCCACGAAAATCGCGGGCTTGAGCGATCGCAACAGGTCGTTCACCCGGTTATAGTAATATAACTATAAGCAAAAATCAAGACCGCTATCCCCAACTCCCTGTTCACACCGCGAGCAGCCGGCTGCCCTCGATCGACAGCAGCGTGAGATTGCCGGTGGCATAGGCCCCGGTGTCGATATTGGCGCGGTTGGGCAGCAGTTCCGCGCTGCGCACCGGCGTGTGGCCGTGAACCACGTACTTGCCGAAGTCATCGGGGCTGTTGAGGAACTCGTCGCGGATCCAGAGCAGGTCCCGCGGCGTCTGCTCCGGCAGCGGCACCCCCGGCCGCACCCCGGCGTGGACGAACAGAAAGTCTCCGCAGGTAAATGTCAGACGCAGGCCGTTGAGGAACTTGCGGTGCCGGTCCGGCATCGCCGCCCAGAGGTTTTCGACCAGCGCGGTCTGTTCGTCGGCGTCCGGCTCGGCGGACGGAGCCAGGCCATACGACATCAGGGTCTGGATGCCGCCGACCCGGAACCAGGCGGCGAGGCGGGACGGATCGCGCAGCACGTCGACCAGGAAGGCCTCGTGATTGCCGCAGAGGAACACGGCATTGCGGGACCGCGCGCGCTCGATCAGCAGGTCGAGGGTGGCCCATGAATCCGGGCCGCGGTCGATATAGTCGCCCAGATAGACCTCGATGGCGTGGCTGGCGCGCCCGCGGGCGACATCCGCATCGATCACCTTGAGCAGGGGCTCGAGCAGGTGGGCGCAGCCGTGAATGTCGCTGATGGCGTAGATCCGCACGCCGTCCGGCAGGCGCGGTTGGCGTGTGGTGGGGCGTGCGCGCAGGGCCGACAGCATTCTCGAGTGACTTGCTCCAGCCGGTTCCGGATGTCGAGACGTCGCGCCCGGTCGTCGGCGCGAGGCGTCCTACAGACACCCGGTTTCAAGCAAGATTGGGGCCTGTCGCGCCGAATGCCGCGTGGTGCGGGGACGCCCGCGCGTCGCCGCGCCGCAGGTCGGCTCAGTGCGTCCGGGTGCCGCGATTGCCTACGATCGGCGCCGTCAGCCCCGACCGTCCGTTCCAGCCCGGAGCCAGGGCCCGGATCACGGTCGCGCAGACATAGCCGGCTTGCAGCATCAGGCTGAGCACCGCGATGCTGGCAAGGGTCCGCGAAAGACCCGCTCCCGCCGCGGCGGCGGTGCCGACCAGCACGCTCGCACCGATCAGGGTGGCCGGCACCAGCACGATCACCCGGTACCAGATCCCGAACAGTGATCCGAGCAGCGCGCTGCAGATGGCCAGCATGATCACGTGCGGTACTCCGACATTGTCGCGCGAGCATCCGCCGCGGCAGCTAAAAAAGCCTTAAATCGATCGCCGCTTTTCGCGGTTTGTGCGGATGTGATGCGAAGTCGACTCCCGGCGGCCCGAATCCGACCACAAGCTCGATTGGAGTGGGGTATCGACGCTGCCCGGGCTCGTTCAGACACTGCTCAATCCGGACGCATCATGAGTGCCGGAACAGCAGATGTCGGCCTGGTCTTCGGCATGTGTCTTCCGAATTGTGATGGTGGCGTCACATGCATCGACGAATGCCCAAAGCGGCGCCTCGCCGGACAGGCGATGAACTGATTTGATATCGAGCACAGTGCCGCTCTTTTCAGCGCGCGAACGACATCGCCAGAACTACATGAGGTGTGGCTCGCGGAATGAACGCGTGCGCAATCGACGCCAATCTCACAGTCGCAGGCTTGTTCCATCGCATTCATCTTGCACCGCGAAAATTTATCTCGTTTTTTGCGTGCACCGCCACAACATCGGCAAAAAGCCACACGCACTATGCATGCGCGATCTTGATGATGGGGAGAAGTGGCGCATGTCCATCACAACCTACGGCGCTGAAAGCATCGACTCCGGCTACATGGGTCGTATCGCTCCGATACCGAGGCCCTTCCAGATCCTGCTCGGTCTCAGCGACTTTCTTGTGATCGTGTCGTGCTACTGGATCGCAAGCATTTGCTACGACTGGTTCATGGACGTTCCAATCGCCGAGGCGGATCTCGCCGGCGGCGTTGGCATGATCGTGGGTGCCGTGTTTGTTGTTGTTGGATATTTTCAGTCCGTGTATGTCAGCCATCATCTTCTCAAGACGACCTGGCAGCTGCGCAAGGTCGCGCTCAACTGGATGGTATCGCTGGCGCTTCTCGCCCTGCTGGCGTTCCTGCTGAAATCGACCGCGAACCTGTCGCGCGGGACCATCGTCCTGTTCGCCGGTATCGGCATCGTGAGTCTGAGCGGATATCGCGCGCTGTGGCGGATCGGGCTGGCCTCGGCCATCGCCCGGGGACTGTTTCTGAATCGGAAAGTCGTTCTGCTCAGTCTCAAGCCGCTGGATTTCACGTCGAACCGCTTCAAGGATCTGCGAAAAAACGGCTTTGACGTCGTCGGTCACTACGTTCTCGGCTCGGAGCCGGACAGCGCGACGTGGGACCGCGACATCCAGGACATCGTCGGTCGGGCGCGGGCCAGCAACGTCGACGAGTATCTGTTGGCGATCGACTGGAACGAACTGAACGTGCTGCAGAAGCTGAGCCAGCGGCTGCGGATGGTGCCTCAGCCGATCCGGTTGCTGCCGGATTTCACGGTCGCGGACCTGGTGGCGCGGCCGTTCTTCCCGGTCAGCGGCACCATGGCGATCGAGATCCAGCGGCCGCCGCTCAATCTGTTCGAGCGGGCGCAAAAGCGGTTTCTCGACGTCGGCCTGGCGTCGATCGCACTGTTCATGCTCGCGCCGCTGATGGCGACGGTGGCGATCCTGATCAGGCTCGACTCGCCCGGCAACGTCATCTTCCGGCAGTCGCGGCGCGGCTTCAACGGAAAGCCGTTCGACATCTGCAAGTTCCGCAGCATGTACGTCGCCGAAAACGGCAACACCATCACCCAGGCGACGCGGCAGGACGCCCGCGTTACGCCAATCGGGCGCATTTTGCGGCGAACCAGCATCGACGAACTTCCGCAACTCTGGAACGTGCTGCGCGGCGAGATGTCGCTGGTCGGTCCGCGCCCGCACGCGCTTGCGCACGACAACTACTACGACAAGGTCATCGAGAAGTATGTGTTTCGCCACCACATGAAGCCGGGGCTCACCGGGTGGGCGCAGGTCAACGGCTTTCGCGGCGAAACGCCGACCATCGACCTGATGGAGAAGCGGGTCGAGTATGACGTCTGGTACGTGAGCAACTGGAGCATCTGGCTCGATATCCGGATCATCCTGCGCACCGCCGTGGCCTTGATGTATCAGGAGGCCTACTGACGCGGGGGCAGATTCGCCTCTCGCCGCCGCATCACGCTGTGCGTCATTCCGGGGCGGAGCTGCGATCAGCCACTGCGTCATTCCGGACGGCCCGCGCCGCGGGCCGATCCGGAATCTCGATATCTGCCGCGAGATCGGGATTCGGGGTTCGCGCGTTTCATGCCCGCGCCGGAATGACGGGATGGCGTGTGCCGAGTTCGTTGACGACAACACGGAACAGAGGGTGGTGGGAGAACGGCGCGCCCGATCTTTCGTGCTCCCGGCCGTCGGTGGCTGGCGCTCAGGCGTTCTCGACGTAGTAGCTGTTGTAATGTGCGCCCTTGTAGGCTTCGATACGCCGGAGCATTTTCGGGTTGGCGCGGTTCAGCACGGCGCCGATGATCTTTTTCTGAAGGCCCTCGACGCTTCCGATGGACTCGTGCAATGCGCTCCGCTTGGTTGCGCCCCACTCGATGACGTAGATCAGGCCGTCCAGCAGGGGGCCGATGGCCTTGGCGTCCGTCACCGGCATGATCGGCGCGAGATCGATGACGATGTAGTCGTAACCGTCGCGCAGCGATCCCAGCAGGTTGGCCATGGCGTTCGACGCCATCACGTCGGCGGAGTTCACCATGCGGCTGGCGAGGACGGCCGGCAGGAAATCGAGACCGGATCCCGGGCTGCGCTGGATGTGCTGATGCAGCGTGCGCGGATCGCGCAGCACTTCGATCAGGCCTGACCGTGCCGCCGGCGCGAGCTCGCGGGTCAGCGAGCGGCTGTGCAGATCGCCGTCGATCAGGAGCGTCCGGTGCCCGGTGAGGGCGGTCAGGTGGGCGAAGTTCGCCGCCACCGTGGTCTTGCCCTCCTTCGGCAGGGAGGAGATGATTCCGATCACCTTGACCTCGCGCGTCATGCGCGTGACGTCGATCGATACCTTGATGTTGCGCAGCGTCTCGGCGAAGCGCGAGAACGGAAAATCGACCACGTAGCGCGATACCCGCGGGCGCCGTCGGGGGGTGGCTGCGGTCGCGCCCAGCGCGACGGGCCAGCGCAGGCCCAGCTTCGGGGGCGCCATGTCGGGCAGGATGCCGAGGCATTTGATGCCGAGGTCGTCCTCGACGTCGCTCGCGGTGCGGAACACGTCGCTCAGGAATTCCAGCGAGAACGCGGTCCCGAGGCCGAAGAAGAAGCCGCCGATCAGCCCGCCGATCAGGACCAGCAGGGTCTTCGGCGAGCTTTTGCGGTCCGGCTTCACCGCGGTGCTGATCAGACGGGCTTCGCTGACGGGGAAGCTCTCCTTCTGCGTCGCCTGCTGCAGCTTGTCGAGGAAGTTGTTGTAGAGATTGCGATAGGTGTCGGCGGCGCTTTCCAGGTTGCGCAGCTTGACCTGGGCCTGCCCGGTCCCGGCGGCCTGCGCCACCATGGTGTTGACGTCGTTTTCCAGCGAGGCTTCCCGGCTCCTGGCGATCTCGTACTCGCTGCGGTAGGAGTCGGCGATGCGCCTGACCTCGTCGGCGATGGACTTGCGCAACTCCTCCATGCGGTTGGCCAGATTGACCGTGGCCTGGTGGGTCTTGCCATATTTGCTCGACCATTCGGCGTACTGCGCGGCGATATCGAGATACTGGGCCCGCAGCCGGGTAATCACCGGATTGTTGAGGGCGTCGGTGACCGTCGGCTGCGACAGGTCCTTGTCGGTGATGGCGGTGACGCGGTCCAGCCGGGCCTTGGCCTCGGCGGTGGTGGCACGGGCCTGAACCAGCTGGGTGTTGACGTCGCTGAGCTGCTGCTCGTTCATCAGGCCGCGGCTGGTGCCGACGATGTTGTTCTGGGCCTTGAAGGTCTGGACCGCGCGATCGGCCTCGGTGGCCTGGTCGCGCAGCTCGGCGCTGCGCTGCTGGAGCCATTCGCTCGCCCGCTTGGTCGCCTGGTACTTGGCTTCGAGCGCGCCGACCATGTAGGCGTCGGCGATGGCGTTGGTGATCCGGGCCGCCTTGTCGGGGGCGATCGAGCGGAAGCTGACCGCGAGCACATAGGTGGTGAGTATGCGCTCGACCTTGAGGTTCTTCTGCACCGCCTCCACGGCGCCGTGCTCGAGCTTCTCGTTCGACGGCGGTCCGTCGTCGCCGAACAGCAGCGCAAACGGACGCATCAGCGCGGCGATGATACCGCCGGAGCCGGTGAATTCGGAGTCGTGGGCAAGATCGAGCTTTCGCACCACCGACAGGATCAGGTCGTCGGAATTGAGGATCTCCACCTGGCTGTCGACGAAGCCGGTATCGATCAGCGTACTCGGGGCGCCGGTGTCCCGGTCGGCGACCTGGGCCTGCCGGGTGTCGACCAGAATACGGGCCGAGGCGGTGTACATCGGCGTCGCCGTGAGCAGGTAGAGAACGACCAGAACCATGATCCCGCCCATGACGGCCAGGATCAACGGCCATTGCCGGCGCAGGATGACGAGAACATGCTCCGCCGTGAGGGCGCTGCCGATGCCGCCGCCGGGCTTTTGAAGGACCTGAAATTCGTCGCGCGGTTGATACATTTGTACGTTCAATTGGGGGGCTTTTCCTCGGGGATCGAATCGGTCGAAAGCGGAAGCGCAATCTCGGCGCCGGGATCGGCAAGTTCCGTATTCCATTGGCCCGTGAACAGGTGGTCTTTCCGCGCCGGGGCGCTGGCCCGTTTCGACCGCGGCGTCGACGGCGCGAATTCGGGTTGCTCGGTCGCGGCGACATAGCCGGCAGAGACTGTGGCGTCATCGAGCTGGCGGACGAAATCCTCGACGCGACGGGCGACCTCGGGGTGCTGGGCCAGGTTGCACTGGAGCACCGCGCGGCGAAGTCCGGCTCCGATCGCCGGCTTGTCCTCGGTCGCGATCTCGCCGAGCAGCTTGCGCAGCGCCGGCAGCACCGATGGGTCACTCTCCACGAAAGCGGCGATCTTGTTTTCGATCCTGCGCTTGTCATTCCGCATCGCGCGGAACACCGACGAGGAGTCCGCCTTGAACATTTCGGTCTCGGCGGCCGGGGTGCGCTGGTCGAAGGGGAGGCACTGCGTCAGGCAGGCGCCGGCCCAGAACGGCAGCGTGAGCGCGCCGACCGCAACCGCCGCGGCATATTGAAGCCACTTTCGTCGACGGCCGCCGGGGATCGTCAGTTCGAGCACTGTTGCAATTCCTCGAACGCGCGTTGGGCAAGAGATGCGGATCACCTTTGTGGCCAACGACTGTGTCAAATTCTTGTGCGATGCAAAATGTCACCGGCACGATGCGTCAAGCTGCGGGTCGATGGAAAGTTCACCGCGCGATGCAGAGACTTTGCAGGCAACCTGCCGATGTTCTGAGCAGGATGCCGATGAATTTCCGCGCTCTATGCCGCGGACGGCTCCGTCACGCTGGGGATCGGCTTCGGCGCGTTCTGCACGAACCGCTTCAGCTTCAGTGTCGGCTTTTCGATGACATGCCAGGAGAACAGCGCGACGCAGAAGGTAATGGGAACCGCGAGGCAAAACACCACGAGCCACGATCGGGCATTGGGAAGGAATTCGACGATCGCCTGCTGAATTGGAAATGCGTAGAGGTAAAGCCCGTAGGAGTAGTCGCCGTTCTGCAGGAACGCGACGCGCGGCAGCTTCATCATGCCGAGGTACAACATGATGTAGACGTTGGCGAGCGGCAACGCGATGAATGTGGTCTGCGGAATCAGCGCCAGCACGTAGGAGCCGATCACGGACAGTGCGAACAGCCACGGGTTGACCACGATCCTGTCGCGCCAGTGGAACACGACAAGTCCGGTCAGGAAGTAGTAGACCAGAACCTGCCCGGGATAGATGCCGATCAGCTCGAAGCGGCCGGTGAAGAGGTTGTAGGCGCCAAGCACCGCGGTGGCCAGCAGCCACAGCACGGTGACTTTCCAGCGGGAATAGACGAAGCCGAACCACATCAGGCCGGCCATCATCACGTAGCACAGAAGCTCGGGATGCAAGGTCCACAGGCTGCGGTTGACGATGCCCTGTGACGGGTTCTGCTCGAACACGCCCGGCAGCTCGAAGTGGATCCAGCCGACGATATTGCCGAAATACCTCAGGAATCTGGCATCGGTGAAATAGCTCTGCCACGGCAGCGTCGTCAACAATGGCCCCAGGATCAGGGCCGAGAGGCTGATCTCGACCGCCAGCGCGGGAAAAATCCGTAACGCGCGAAAGGTGAGAAAGACCCGGAGGCTGCGTGACCGCAGCGCGCTGCCGCAGACCAGAAAGCCGCTGAGGCCGAAAAACACCGGTAGTGTCGCAGCCCAGATCGGATGCGACCACCCGGTCGCGAGGAAATCCGAGGCCGGAACTCCATAGGCGGTGTGAAAGCTGTGAAGCAGGATGACCAGCAGCGAGAGCGCGATCCGCAGCAGATCGAAGCCGGGTCCGCCGCCGCCATGGGCGTCCATCCGTTCCTTGACGGTCGGGCCCGAGAGCCACCGCACGATCGGCCGTCGAGCCGTTTGATCCATCGCAAACCCTCGCGCTCTCATGGATGATCCTCGTGCGCCATTGTTGTCAACTCAAACCGCCATCGTACTGCGCGCGTAAATGCGGCATCGCCGTGATGAAATCCTGGGCGTCCGGCGCGTTGTCGATGCACGTGTCCACGTTCCGAACATCCTCGCGCGGGTGGCCATGATCGAGCCATCTTGCGTCGACAAGATCCCGCTGACGATGGCCGCGATTTTCGTCGCGTCGTCGAACCATGCCGCCGGGTGGAGCTTGTAGCGACGCGGAACCGCTCGACACCGCATTGACGATAAACCAATCGACGATGGGCCAAGGGACGATGGACCAGACGTGACCGCTTCAATGCATCATCGACGGGCGCACTATCTTCCGCTGGACAGCTTGCGCGGCATCGCGGCTCTCAGCGTCGTGATTCATCATTTCGTCATCTCCCAGTCGTTTTCCGCGCTGTTCGCCAACAAGGCGTGGATCGATACGCCGTTCTTCCACAATGCGTGGATGTTCGTCGACTTGTTCTTCGTCCTGAGCGGAATCGTCATCTCGCTCAGCTATGTGCAGCCTGAATTCGGCAAATTTCCGTTTGGTGAGTTCGTCATCAGGCGGCTGGCGCGGATCTACCCGCTGCACATCGCAACGCTGTTCGCGTTCCTGCTGTTCCGGTTGATCAAGCTGGGGCTGATCGCGGCCGGCGGCGCGCATTTCGTGCCGGCGGAAGCTCCGGTCAACAATGCCTATTCCTTCGTGATCAACGTGCTGTTGCTGCACGCGTTGGGCTTCGTGCCGTATCTGAGCTGGAACGGCCCGAGCTGGAGCATCAGCGCCGAGTTCTACACCTACCTGGTGTTCGGGGTGGTCGTGGTGGTGGCGCAGCGCTTCGCCGACCTCCGGGTGCTGCGCGGCATGGCGGCGGCCCTGGTCGTCGGAAGCCTCGCGGTCATCCTGTTCGTGCTCCACGAGCGCAGCATGGATTTCCATTATGATTTCGGCATCGTGCGCTGCATTTTCAGCTTCTTCATCGGGGTGCTCACGGCGGGAGTGGCCACCTCGCTGCCGCCGCAGCAGCGTCACGGCGCTGCCTGGAACGCGGTGCAGATCGGCGCCGTGCTCGCGGTCCTGCTCATCGTCAGCGAGGTGGCCGCCGTCCCTGCGCTCGGCTTCGTCGCTCCGCTTGCGTTCGCCGTCCTGCTCGGATCGCTGATGGTGTATCCCGGAGGCGCGTTGCCGCGGCTGTTGTCCCGCGCGCCGCTGATCTGGCTCGGGAAGCGGTCGTATTCCATCTACATGGTGCATGCGTTCGCACTGGTGTTGATGGAATACGCGGCGCGGGCGGTCGGGGGGGCGCGGCTTGCGGCCCTCGACGTCATCCTGCCGGGGACGGGAGCGACGCTCGCCGTTGTCGTGCTGGTCGTCGCGGTGCTGGTGCTCTCCGACATCACCTTCAGATGGATCGAGGTGCCCGGATCCGGCGCGGTGCTGAAGCTCATCAATCGCACGTCGGTGGACCTTGTGGTTCCGGCCGAGCGCGGAGCGGTGCGGCAATGAGCGCCATGCCGGCCTCCAACCACAGGCCCGTCGAACACAGGTCACCGCGCGGCGCCGCCGCGTGGCCGGCGGTCGGTTCGATGTGGAACATCGAATCGTTCGCGCTGTTTCTCTATTTCTACCGCGATGCCTTCGCCGGGCCGATGCGGTACTATTTCAGCATCACCCATCTCGATGCGCTGTGGTTCATTCCCGATCTGGTGGCGTTCGCCTGTATCGCGACGTTCCTGAAGCGCTACGTGGTGGAGGGCCGCAACGCGGTCGCGCTGGTCACGTTGCTGTACACCGCGTTCGCGATCTACATCGGCTACATCTTCCTCGGGCAGGCGGCGGGCGCGGCCTCGTCGCTGAAGATGATCGCGCCGGTGTTCGTCGGGTTCTGCTTCTGCGGGCGAGACTTTGGTCGCTACAACCTGTTGCTCAGCGCCATCCATCTGCTGTTCTACGCCACCATCGTCGGAATCCTGTTGTCGAAGGTCATGCACCTGCCGTGGGTCGGATTCTCCTACGAATCGTTCGGGGCGACGCGGGAGGCCGGGCGACTGTGGTGGACGCAGACCGACCCGCGGCTGTCGGGCTTTGCCGCCGACAGCACCATGGCCGGCTTCTTCGTGTTCATCTCCTTCGTGCTGACATCGGTGCGGCGCAGCCTGCTGTGGTGCCTGGTCTGGGTGCCGATCGGCACCTATGCGATCCAGCTCACCACCAGCAAGACCACGCTCGGGCTCATGATCATCTACGTCTGCTGCCTGGTGGTGATCCGGCTGCTGCCGGAGCGGGAGAAGTTCCCCATGCTGCGGCGGATGGCGTGCTGGTCGTTCCTGACCATCCTGATCCCGGTGATCCTGATGATCCTGTTCTCCGGGCTCAATCTGGCGCGCTACTCGCAGACCCTGTTCAGCATGCAGGACCGCATCAACAACAGCTGGCAGCTTCCCTTCGTGTACCTCGCCGACCTGATGCCGATCGGGTTCCTGACCGGCTGCGGGCTCGGCTGCTTCAACTACCCGCACCAGCTGTTCTCGAACCTGGCGAGCTACTACGTCCCGGTCGACAATTTCTATATCGGCACCTACCTGATGTACGGCCCGATTTTCGTGCCGTTCATGATCTGCGTGGTCTACGCGGTCGCCCGCACCACCGACATCTACAAGCTGACCACGACGGTGGTGATGAACCTGTTCGCGATCACGGTGCTGGCCTATGGCCCCGCGAGCGGCTTGTTGATGCTCGGTTTCTCCTTCAGCGAGGTGTTCGGGTCGGCGAAGCCGGCGGGCCGATTGGCCGTTGCTGACGGGCCCGGCGGCCATCTCGCCCCAAGACGGACATGAGAGGTCCCGTGCGCCTGAAAGTCGTGGATCCAGGATTTCTTCCGGCGGTGCAGGGGCTGCGGGGCGTGGCGGCCACGAGCGTGCTCGTCGTCCATCTCTACGACATGCCGAAGGGCGGGATCTACGACGTCGTCAATCCCGGTTTCCTGCCGCCGATCTGGCCGTGGCTTCAGTCGGTGATCAATGTCGGCGGACACGGCGTCGAGCTGTTCTTCATGATCAGCGGGTTCCTGATCCCGGCGAGCCTGATGCGCCACCGCTCGGTGTCGAAATTCCTGTTCGACCGGGCGCTGCGCATCATGCCGGCCTACCTCATCCTTCACCTGACGCTGTTCGTCGTCGGACCGCTGGTGGGCTACAAGTTCTTTCGCGACATCGGCGTCGGCGGCTATGTCGAGGCGTTCTTCGGCAACCTGTTCTTCGTCCCGGAGCTGCTTGGGCTGCCCTACGCCCAGCAGAACGCCTGGACGCTGACCTACGAATGGGCGTTCTATGTCTGGTTCGCGGTGACGTTCGGTGCCGTGGCGCGGCTGCGTAGCCCGGCGCTGGCAATTCCCCTGATCGCGCTCGCGGTGGTCAGCTTCGTCCGGTGGCCGATGTCGGCGTTCTTCGCCATCGGCATGATCTTCAGCGTCGTCGATCTGCGGTTCCGGCTGGCAGGGTGGCGCGGATTGCTGCTCGGACTGGTCTGCGCCGCCTTGATGTACGGCACGCTGGAATACCTGCATCCGTTCTACGGCCTCGTCCCGGGCTTCGTGCTGTTCGGCATGGTGCTGGCGCCGGGCTCGGCCGTCAGCACGGCGCTCGGCGCCCGCGTGCTGCAATTCCTCGGCAGGATCAGCTACAGCCTCTACCTCGTGCATCCCTTCGTGCTGTTCCCGCTGCAGGTGATCGGCCTGAAGCTGGTGGACCACGGCGTCAATCGCTGGCTGCTGTGGGTTGGTTTCATTGCTCTTGGTGTCGCGGCCTCGATCGTCGCGAGCGCCGCGAGCTACGAGTTCGTCGAAGTCCGGCTGCGCCGGATGCTCGACGGCATGCTGCGTCACGCCATTTTCAGACCGATCGGCCAGATCGAGCGGCCGGCCTGACCCCATGACCGCTTCGGAGCCAGGCGCCAGCGTTGCTCCGGCGGCCGGCCGAGGTCCCTCGGCATGGCGGGAGGATCTGGCGGCCAATGCGGGACTCACCGGGTTGAAGGGATTTGCCGTGGGCTGGATCACCAGCCCCGGCTTCGTTACCGTGACATGGTGGCGCCTCGCCCGGGCGCTCCGCCGACGCGGCCGCGCCGCCCGCATCCTGTCCTGGGTGATCCTGCGCCAGTGTCTGGTGCGGCGGGGCTGCCATATCTCGTTGCTGGCGGAGATCGGCCCCGGGCTGACGCTGCCGCACCCGACCAGCCTCGTGGTCGGAGAGGGCGTGCGGATCGGCCGCCGCGTGACGCTCTATCAGAACGTCACCCTGGGCCGGCGCGATGTCGCCAGTGGGGGCTATCCGACCATCGGCGACGACGCCGTGGTCTACGCGGGGGCCGTCGTGATCGGGCCGGTCGTGGTCGGCGCGGCGGCGACGATCGCCGCCAACGCGGTGGTGAACCGTGACGTGCCGGCTGGATCCGTCGCCGCCGGCGCGCCGGCCCGCATCGTGGCCCGGCGCGTCAACGCGGGCGCCTGAATCTCAACCGCAACGCGGCAGCTCGGTCCGGATCATGCTCTAGACGAACGCGAAGTTGCCGTGGCTCAGGCTCGCCGCGCTGAGATTCTTCAGCACGATCACGTCGCCCGCTGCGATGTTCACCACGGCGTCCGATCCGGACTGCGTGATCTGGAGGTGGCTGTAGTCGGCGGCCAGCGACTTGGCGATGTCGATGGTATCGTGGTTGGCGCCGCTGCCGGCCTGGAAGTTGTTGACCTGCTCGCTGCCCTGGGTGAACAGCACCGTGGTCGCGTTGCCGATCAGCGTCAGCGTGGCGCCGTTGCCGCCGGTCACCGTCAGGCCCGAGGCCACCGCCGTGATGTCGTGGGTGCCGTTGGCATTCTGCAGGTCGACATACTGCAACGCGCCTGCGCTGTTGTAGTTGGCGTGCTGGATCGCTCCCGGCTGCCCGGCCAGCGCGTAATTGTAGACGTCGACGCTGTGGTCGGCATGGGTGTCGGTTTCGAGGGTCTTGACGCCGGTGGAATTGTAGTTGTCGACGGTGGTGCTGCCGTCGCTGTTGACCACGTCGGTGTATTCGAGCGACCCGTCGGCATGGGTGCGGGTCACCGCGACGACGTTGCCGGCCGCATCGAGATGCTGGTGCTGGGTGGTGTAGTCCTGCCCGGTGATGTCGTAGGTCCAGTTGTCCTGGCTGTGATCCGGATTGACGATATAGGCCGCGGTTTCGACGCCGCCGGTGTAGACTGCGGTGGAATAGTAGCCGTCAGCCTCCTGCACCACCTCGCTGGTGATCACGCCGTGGGCATCGTAGGTGGCCGTGGTCTTGGTGCCGGCGGTGGTCTCGGTGAAGTCGAACGCCAGGGTGCCGTCGGCGTGGGTTTGCACCGTCGAGATGAGAAAGCCGGTCGGGTCGTAGCTGTCGTGCTCGGTGGTGTAGGCCTGGCCGGTGATGTTGTCGTGGTAGACGTCCTTGCTGCCGTCCGCGTGCGTGTCGATTTCCGTCGTCAGTACGCCGGCGGTGCTGTAGTCGTCGACGGTGGTGCTGCCGTCGGTGTTGAAGGTCTCGGTATAGTCAGTGATGCCGCTGGCATACAGGCCGGTCACCGAGGCGAGCCTGCCGGTGGCGTCGAGGTGCTGGTGCAGCGTGGTGTAGCTCTGGCCGCTGATGTCGTAGCTCCAGTTGTCCCTGGTTCGGTCGGCGTTGAGGATGTAGGCCTGGGTCTCGACGCCGCCGCTGTAGAGCGCGGTGGAATAGTAGCCGTTCGCCTGCTGCACCACCTCGGTGGTGATCACGCCGCTGGCGTCGTAGTACTCGGTGGTCCTGGTGCCGGCCGTGGTCTCGGTGAAGTCGAAGGCGAGGCTGCCGTTGGCGTGGGTCTGCACCGTGGCCGTCAGGAAGCCGGTCGAGTCGTAGCTGTTGTGCTGCGTCGTGTAGGGCTGGCCGGTGATGTTGTAGGTGTAGACGTCCTTGCTGCCGTCCGCATGATTGTCGGTTTCGGCCATCAGCACGCCTGCGGTGCTGTAGGTGTCGATGCTGTTGCTGCCGTCGCCGTTGAAGGTCTGGACATATTCGGCGACGCCGTTGGCGTAGAGCCATGCCGCGGAGACCAGCTTGCCGCTGGCGGCGATATGCTGGTGCAGCGTGGTGTAGCTCTGGCCGCTGATGTCGTAGCTCCAGTTGTCCCGGGTCTGGTCGGCGTTGAGGATATAGGCCTGGGTCTCGACGCCCGCGGTGTAGAGCGCGGTCGCATAATAGCCGTTCGCCTGCTGAACCACTTCGGTGGTGATCACGCCGCTGGCGTCGTAGTAGTCGGCGGTCTTGGTGCCGGCCTTGGTCTCGGTGAACTGGAAGGCGAGGCTGCCATCGGCATGGGTCTGCACCGTGGCCGTCAGGAAGCCGGTCGAGTCGTAGCTGTCGTGCTGCGTCGTGTAGGGCTGGCCGGTGATGTTGTAGACGTAGGCATCCTTGCTGCCGTCGGCGTGAATATCGGTTTCCGTGAGCTGGACGCCGCTGGCGTTGTAGGTGTCGCGCGTGGTGCTGCCGTCGCTGTTGAACGTCTGGGAGAACTGCGTCACGCCGTTGGCGTAGAGGCCGGTGACCGAGGTCAGCTTCCCGGCGGCGTCGAGGTGCTGGTGCAGCGTGACATAGCTCTGGCCGGTCACGGCGTAGGTCCAGTTGTCCTGGCTGTGGTCGGCGTTGAGGATATAGGCCTGGGTCTTGACGCCGTTGCTGAACAACGTGGTCGAATAGAAACCGTTGGTGCGCTGCACCACCTCGCTGGTGACGGCACCCGCGGCGTTGTAGGCGTCCGTCGTCCGGGTGCCGTCGGTAGCGGTGTGCGTCTCGATCGACTTGACGCCGGCGGCGTAGATCACGGTGTCGCTCGAGCCGTCGGCATAGAGCACCGTGGTCGAGGTCGGCAGCCCGTTGCCGATGCCGGTGTTCGACGTCGACAGCAGGTTGCCGCTCGAGTCGTAGGTCGTGGTCAGGCTCCAGGCCGCGGTGGCGTTGGTGACCGAGAACGAGTAGCCTCCCTGGATCGTCGACAGCACCGCGTGGTAATGGGAAATCATGTACTGCATCGTCGCTACCGAGGCGACCGGCAGGACATGGCTGTCGGTGAGCGTGATGCTCTGGACCGTGCCGGCGGCCGCCAGGTCCGGCAGCTGCGTGGCGATGTCCGCGGCGGTGCCGCTCACGTCCACCGGACCCGGAGCCGCCGGCTGGCTCGTCGGCGCGTCGATCTCGATGATGACCGGATGGTCGCTCACCGGCACGGTGATCGAGCTGACATTCTTGTAGGTGGCGATCGGCGTGGTGCCGCTCAGCGGATCGTAGACGTTGACCGACTGATGGACGCCGCCGAGGTTGACCGTCACCGGCTGCGCGGCGTTCGAAATCTCGGTGCTGGTCGACGAATTCCAGACCGGCGGCTCGGCCCACACCACGAGGTCGTAGGCGCCGTTGCTCTTGCCGAGCACCATGCTGTTGCCCGACGCGGGCAGGCCGCTCAGCGAGTACCCGAGCGGGGAGGTCGGCTGGTGGCCGCCGGTGCCGTTGTCGCTCAGGATGGTCGTCAGATTGTGGATCGCGGTCGCCGCGAGCTTCGGCGTGCCGTCGGAATTGAACAGGCCGAAATGATCTTCCGGATTGGTGTCGCTGCTGCTCGAGTTGAGGTCCAGCAGCTGATAGAGATAGGTGGTGCCGACGCCGGCCTTGTAGGCATCGACCAGGGTGTTGAGAATGAGCTTCGCCTCTGCGGTCTGGTCGACGCCGAGATAGGGCGTGTTGGCCTGGGTCGTGTAACCGGTCTCGGTGATCACCGCCTGTTCGCCGGGGATCACGGACGTCACCGCACTGAGCGCGCTCTGCAACGCGCTTGCCGGCGTCATGTCGGTGCTGGCGTAGGCGTGGACGTTGGCGTCGTTGGTAATCCCGGAAATGTTGCCCAGCTGGGCATAGGCCTGCGCGTCGTTGTAGGCGACGGTGAAATTGTAGACCGGGACGCCGGACAGCGCGGCGTCCGACTTCACGTCGTAGTAGAGGACGCTCTGGAATTGCGCCGCGGCGCTCACGCTCGAACTGCCCTGGTAGCTGAACGCCTGGTGATTGACCTCGTTCAGGCCCTCGACCGCGCTGATGCTGCCGGGGTGGTTGGCTTCGAACGTGTTGAGCGTCTGGATGAACTGCTGGAGGCCGGCGGCTCCTGCGGCCGGCACCGACGACGGCACGATCATGTCGAACTTGAAGCCGGCCGCGGCCAGCCCATCGAGCACCGGCTGCGCGCCGGGGATGCTGGTCACGCTGTCGCGCAGCTTGGTGACGCCGAGATATCTGAGATCGTCTTCGACCAGTGCGAGGTCGTTGTAGGATCCCCATGCATAGGCCACGTGGGTGTTGACGCCGATCGAGTTGTCGAACGCGCTTGCGGAGAGAATGGTCTGGTCGGTCGAAGAGCTCATTGGAATCTGCCCTGCGCTGAGAGGTTTTCCGACCTGTACCCCCAAAGGTTTCTTTTTTTGGTTCGATCCAAGGGGAAAAATTGAATTTCTCGGGGCGCGATATTCTTGCAACGCGTGGAACAGTGAAGTGCGTGCGCCGCGCGTTCGGTTCGTGCACAAACTTGCAGCATCTGCGCTGTTCCACGTCGGGAACCGCGTGCGTGCCAATCGCCGACATCGCACGATGAGAATCGGCGCGATCGCTGCGCGCGAGAAAACGTCGGCGCGCGCGAACGCGAAGAGTGCGGGAGCGGGAGGGGGCGCGGTAGCGATCGCGACAGAGCAGGAGAGCGAGCGGTCGCGCCTGCGCGCTCGCGTGTGTCGCCGACGTGACGCGCATTGCGACCGCGATGGTGGCGAGATCGATGGGGGTCCGCTGCTATCGAGCGATGCTGTGCGCGAGCGAACGGGACAACGCGCGGCGACGCGCTTGGCAAGATGGAGGTGTTCTGTTCAAGGTTGATCGCAATGCGCGATCGACGTCGGCGCAATCAGGACGGGGGCGGCGTCAGTTCTCGCCGATCCGGGCCTGCGCGCCGCTCCACACTTTATTGCGGGAAGTGAGGCCGCGGACGCGCTTGTCGGAGTAGGACCAGAAGATCACCGCGACAACGCAGGCCGCGCAGGTCAGGAACCCGGCTACAAACGCCATTGCTGCGATCCACGTGATGGCCATGATGTCCTCGGTCGCCGCACACAATCACACGGGCGGAGTTTGCGGGAGGTATTTTAGTAGGGTAACCGCAATCGTGACTTTATATAAGGGGTCTTGCTTAACGCCAGAATGTGAAGGTCTTACCACCGTCAAGCGCGTGCGGCTGCGAACAAAATCTCCCGCTTCGCAGCATCCGGAGCCGTCGAAACCGTAACGTGATTTCCGCGCAACAGGGCCTATGATCCCGAGGGGAGGAGCGAGTGTCCATATTACTTTATTTCCTGGGCGGCTGGGTCCTGCTCAACACCCTGTTTGCGGTAGGGATGTATTTTCGCCCCCGGCGGCGCAGGTCTGTTGGTTCCCCGTCGGACCCGGTGATGGCAGCGCGTGCCCGCGAGGCTGAGGGGCGTGCCGTGAGCCCCCGCCGGCCGGCCATGCTGGAACGGCTCCTGCTGTTCGGGCTTTGGCTCGGCGACAACCGCCGTTCCGGCTGAGGCCGGCTATTTCGCCCGTCGTGCCATCATCAGGAAATCGCCGCGCCAGGCCACGAAGGCCGTTGCCACCGCAGCCAGGGCGATCTTCGCCACCAACCACGGCAACGGCTCCGAATTCAGCACGCTGAACGAGGCGATCAGCAGCGCCGCCGCTGCCGCTGCGGCGAGCAGAGCGGCGCGCGGGACGGCGCGGAAGCGAATGGTCGGGCCGCTCGCCAGCACCATGACCAGCGCCGTTGCGACTGCGGCTCCTGCCAGCACGTTGGCGGGCGACGCGCCGCGCGCGACCGCGAGCGCCGTGAGGGCGGCGACCAGCGCGAGCTGACACCCCGCCACCACCACCAGGCGAAGCGCCGACTTTCTCAAATGCGGAATGACGGCGAAGGTGGCCTGCAGATGGGTGTGGAAGAAGTAGAACACCGCCGCCGCCGGCGCGGCATCGAGGAAGCTGCCGAGAATGGCGTGGGGGACGAAGATCCGGCCGGCGTCCGGCAGGAAGCCGATCAGGCCGCCGAGCAGCACCAGCGTGGTGCAGACCACGAAATCGAACAGCCGCGCGGTCGAGCGCCGCGCCTCCAGTTCGGAGTCGTGTTCGAATGTGAACACCACCTCGGGGTAGTTGATGGTGTGGATCGCCGAGACCAGCACCGAAAACGGCCGTTGCAGCAGGTCGATGGCCATGGAGAAGCCGGCGCTGGCGGCCGGATCAGGCGCGAGATGACCGACCACGAGGAAGCGGATGGTGACGGGCACGGTCAGGTGGATGACGGAAGCGCCCGCAGCCAGCATGCCGTAGCGGCAGAACGCCGCCAGATCCGTCCTGACCTCGCGCAGCGAGGCGCGTTGGAGCGGGGCGCGCAGGGCGATCAGTCCCGCCAGCAGTGAAACCGCATAGCCGCAGATGCTGCCGGTGAGCGTCGCGCTGGTGCTGCCGCCGATCAGCGCGCCGATGACGGCGCCGGCCAGAAGAATGCTGGCGCGCACGATCAGAAGCAGGCCCGCGGTGCCGAGCCGGCCGTCGACGCGGATCATCATGAACAGGAGATCGGTGAGGCCCTGCAGCACGGCGAGCGCGAGTCCCAGTGCCGCGACCAGGGTCGGCAGGGCGACCATGGTCGAGGCCGTCGCACCAACCGCGACGAGGATCACCGCGCTGATCAGGGCGCCCGTGATCAGCGACAGCCGCAGACGCGCCGCGTGGTCTCCGCGCGCCGCGGCGAGGAAGCGGACGCCGGCGAGTTGCAGCCACTCGAACATGAAGATGCAGAGCAACTGGCTCGAGGCCAGCGCGAGCGAGAGATAGGTGTAGTCGGCCGGGGGCAGGATGTGGCTGGCCGCGAAGATCAGGACGATCGCCGCCGCGCTCTGGTAGAAGTAGCCGGCGAGCGCCAGAAGGCGGATCATGTGGACGCCCTCGGTGCGGCCGGGAGGAGGAGTGACGAAGCGTGGCTTCGGCGCTGCGCGGGGCTCATTGCAGTTTCCCGTTCTGTCCGCTGAGCGTCGCGTAGAGCTTTCGATATTCGCTCACCACGTCGGCGAACCGCCACGGGCTTTGTCGCGCGGTCAGGGCCCGGATCATCTCGGTGACGCGCGCCGGTTCGGTGGCGATCGACAGCATGCTGCGGGACAGCGACGCCGGGTCCGGCTCGGTCAGCCAGCCGTTGACGCCGGGCTCGATCGCCTCGGGCATGCCCCCGAAGTGGGTGCCGAGCACGGGTCTTCCGGCTGCGGCGGCGTCGGCGACGACCAGCGGACCGGGATCCTCCCAGATTGAAGGAGCGACCACGACGTCGACCTGCCGGTAGAACTCGTCGGGTTGGACGAAACCAAGAAACTCGATCCGGGCCTGCGGCGCCTTCGCCTTCAACCTCATTTTGTCTTGGTCGCTGACGCGGCCGGCGACCACGAGGCGAGCCCGGTCCGGCGGCACCGTGGCCATTGCCTCCACCAGATTGTCGATGCCCTTTTCGACGGTGAGCCGCCCGATGAAGCCGAACGCGACTTCCTGCGGCCCGCAGACCCGGGTCTGCGGCGCGAAGCTCGCCGTGGAGGCATTGGGAATGACTGTGCGCAGCCGCGTCTGCGCGAACAGGCCGAGCCTGGTGTGGATGTCCAGGACGCGATTGCTGACGCCGACCACGGCGTCGAGCCAGCGCGTGGCCCGCCGGCGGTTGATGCTGAAGACCTCGCAGCTCATGCAGGTCGTGTCGCAGGCGTGTCCCTGCGAGAAGCGCGAGCACCGCGGACAGGTGAGATAGTAATCGTGCAGCGTATGGATCACGGGCACGCGCTGGGCCGATGACGACCGCCATATCGAGGTCGTCAGTCCCGACAGGTTGTTGGAGTGCAGCACGTCCGGCCTGAAGGCGCGGATGCGCTCCGACACCAGCGACGCGGTCGACTGCCAGTCCTCGATCATGTGCCAGATGCCGCGCATCGCCGGATTGCGGTGCTCGGTGAAGGGCGGATAGATGTTCTGCACCGGCGCCGAATAGACATTGATGCCGTTGCACGGCTCCATCGGCTGGTGGGCGCTTGACGCCGCCCGCACCACCTCGACTTCGTCGCCGGCGTCCCGCAGGCTTTCGGCCAGCCGCCGGACGAAGATTTCGGCGCCACCGACCACCATCGGTGCGCCGGGCGTTGGGTAGATCGACGACGTTATCAACACTCTCATGACATGAGCCTCGCCCGCAAGACCAGCACCCCACCCAACCGTCAGCCGACGCTGGCGCTTCTCCCCTGGTAAAGATCGAGATATTGGGTGGCGACCACGTCCGGCGAAAATCGTTCAGTCAGGTCCGCGCGGACCGCGTGACGCTGTTTCCATCGCGACGCATCCTGAACGGCCCTGGTCATGAGTTCGGCGAGCCGCCGGTGATCGTGCGGTTCGTAGGAGCCGATCAGCGCCGACATGCCGGAGATCTCCGGTATTCCTCCGGCGGTGGAGCAAATGGTCGCACGGCCGGCGCTGATGCTCTCCAGCAGAACGCGCGGCAAGGGTTCCGGCCAGACCGAGCTCACGAGACAGACATCGATGGTGGCGAAGAAATCCTGCTGGTTGACGAACCCAAGCCATTCGACACGCTCGCTTTTGCAACTCGCCTTGAGACTTCGCTCGTGCGCGTCGAGGCCCCGACCCGCGATCCGCAGCTTCCAGCCCTTGTTGGGCAATAATTCGACCGCTTTGAGGACGACCTGGATGCCCTTCTCGGCCTCGATCCGGCCGATGAACCCGAACACCAGGTCGTCGCCGGGAGGGTGCGCCAGCAGCGCATGCTCGCCGAGGTCGACGACGTTGTAGATCACCCTGCCGGGCATGTCCGAAAAATAGCCGAGCGCGCGATGGCGATCGAGAACGAACCGGCTGTTCGACGCCACCGCATCGACGAAGCGGGAGGCGAAGCGACACGGCGCGGTGAAGGCGGCGCAAGAGGAGCAGCGCTGCCGGCAGTTGTCGCCGTGCCTGAACAGCGTGGCGCGGCGGCAGATCAGCGAATAGTCGCGCAGCGTGTGGACCACGCGAATGCCGGCGCGCCTGGCTTCCGCCCACAGCGACACGGAAAGCCCGGTGAGGTTGTTGGTGTGGACCACATCGGGGCGCTCGGTCGCGAGGATCTCGGCGAAGCGGCGCGCGGCCCGGCGATTCCAGACGTCGCGCAGGTGCCAGCCCAGCCGCTGCAGCGCCGGCGGCTTGTGGCCCTGGCCGAACGGCCAGTAGCTGTTGTCGATCGGCAACCGGTAGATCCGGATGCCCCCGGCGTCGGAAACCGAGGGATCGGTCCCGCCGTGCAGGCACACCACCGCGACCTGATGACCCAAGCGCATCAGGGCCTGCGCCAACAGCGAAACCGAGACTTCCGCGCCGCCCACGATCTCGGGAGGATACAGGGTATTGACGACCAGGATCTTCAACGATGGGCCTCGCGCGGGTCAGTTCCCGACAAAACTCGTTTCTTCATTCGGCGATACGCAGTTCGAAATCGGGACCGACCGCGCCGTCCGTCGTCACCAGCAATGGCGTCGCCGACAGCGCCGTCCATTCGCCTGGCGCCGGCCGCGACGCCTGGCCGCACGGATGGCCGAAGGTGACGCCCGGCGCCTCGCCTTTCAGGCGGACCTGGTAGCGGCGCCCTGGATCCTCGGCCCAGATCGCGGCCTTGCGGGCGCCGGCCGCATTCGTGGACCTGATCAGGACGACGTCCGGAGCCAGCGCGCGCTTCTCGGCGGTGATGCCGTCACGGACGAACGCCCACGCGTCGCGCACGGCGCAGACCGCGGGCTTGGGCGCGTTGCCGAAGTCGTAGAGTCCGAAATTGTCTTCCAGCTCGCGCGGATCGGTACCGCTGTCCTTGAGCTCGTAGAGCCAGAGCCCCTTGAGCCACGGCGAGGCGGTGGCGGCCCACAGAACGAGCTGCGCCATGTTGTCGGCCTCCGCCTGCGCGCTCACCGCGCATTTGCCGGTCACGGTGGGCCAGCCTGCCTCGGTGACGTAGACGGGATAGTCGGGCGCGCCGCTGGCGCGGTCGACCAGGGCGTGAAACGCGGTCAAGCGCTCGATCAGCTCGGCGGCGGTTCGCCGCGCCGGCGCGGCGCAATGATTGTAGAGATGCACCGAGATGCCGTCGGCATCGGCGAGCAGGCCGGCGCGCAGCAGGCTGTCGGTCCACCGCCAGCCCGGATCGTCGCCGATCGCGCCGACGAGGAACGGTGCGCCGGGAGCCGCACGCTTCACCGCCGGCCGCACCGCCTTCGCCAGCGCCACGTAGTTCTCGACGTTGAAGGCCGGGTTCTGCCGCGCGGCGATATTCCATTCGTTCCACAGTTCGAACAGCGGATGGCGGCCGACGACCGCGGTCGCTGCCGCGACCGCATAGTCAACGAACCGCTGCCGGGCCTCGTCCGTGGTCGGCGGTGAGGAATTGGCGACCTTGGGATGACCCGATCCGAGAATCAGCAGCGGGATGGCGACGTCGGCCTTGATCTGGGTTTCCAGCCGGCCGAGCAGCGGCGTGAAGGTGCGGCGTCGGTCCGGCAGTTCGAAATCCGACCACGAGAAGTCGTCGCGAAACGCCGTGACGCCGAGCGCCTTGATCTGTTCGATGCTGATGGCGGGCACGTAGCCGCGCCGGCTCTCCGGTCCGCCCATTCCCTGGTGGGTTCCCACGCCGAGCAGGAAGCGCTGGTCGAGGCGCCGCAGCTCCTGGGCATGGGGCGTGCCGATCGGGATCGCCGGAGACAGCGCAGCGGCGAAGCCGAGGATGCGCAGGGGCCGTGAGTGGAGGATTCCGCCGAGAGCCATGATCGCCATTCCCGATCCCAATCCGGTCACGCAGCAAACGCGCTGCGCGTATGTCTCCCCCCGCCGCGCCGGCGGCGTCGAACGTGTCCCCCTCTCCGGCCCATCAACCGCTTCACCGGCCGGCCGTTGCCCACACCTCGTTGGTTCGGCGATGCCGAACACGGTACGTGCAAATGTCACGGCGCCAGTGCCGCGGCGTGAGTCAACCACCGCGGCTGCGCTACCTGAGGCCCTGGATCGTCTGGCCGATGTTGTAGGCGTTGGTGGTCGCGGAATTCAGCACCGTCATCAGCTTGATGAACTCGGTTCCCGGCGACTCCGACACCACGATCATGTCCTGGTCGCGCATCCGGAATTGCTCCGCCAGGAACATGCCGTCCGGCTTGCTCATGTCGAAGGCATAGGCGGTGGGAGCAGCCCGGGTCGGAAACCGGGCCGCCTCGACGCCGGCGCTCTCCAGCAGTTCCTTGGGCTCGAACCGGAACAGGTAGACCGACCTTGAATCCGAACGGGTGCCGTCGAGTCCGCCGGCCTTGGCCAGCGCCTCGGCCAGCGTCATGTCGAAATTGTCGAAGGCGAAGCGGCGGTCGTTGACGCCGCCGACGGCGCCCGGCGACGGTGTCGATCCGAACACCATGAAGACGCGCGGTTCGCGCGTCAGGAACACGACGTCGCCCGGTGCCAGCAGCACGTCCTCGCTGGCGCGATGGAGGACGCTCGCCATCGGCTGGGTGTAGATCCGTCCGGCGCGCTTGATCTTGATCTTGGTTTCGTAAGCCGGGTATTTCGGGCCGCCGGCGCGCGCGATCGCGCTCAGCAGGTGGATCCCGCCGGGATCGATCGGGAACCGCAGCGGCGAATTGACCTCTCCGAGCACGTTGACCTGGACTCCGCGCTGTTCGACGACCGAGACCACCGCCTGGGGATCGACCGCCCGATCCTTGATCTTTTCCCGGATGATATGGGCCAGCGCGCTCGGCGTCAGGCCGCTGGCCTTGAGGGAACCGGCGTAAGGCACCACGATGTGGCCGGATTCGTCGACCTGCTGGCGCGGAATGTCGACGAAATTTCCCGGGCGGACGCTGGCTTCCTTGGGAATGAACAGGCCGCCCGCCTGTGCCTCGAACACCGTGATCGCGAGAATGTCGCCGACCCCGATCGTGACGTTGCGATAGTTGCCGCCCGGGATCTGGGTGAACGTCGAAACCGGGGTGTCGGTGATCGAATTCGAAGCTTGGAGGACTTGGGCGTTGATCGGCACCAGCGCGTAGGGCAGCGGCGCCGTCGGCTCGGTGATCAGCGCGGCGTTCTGATTGACCGACACCGCGTTCGGCGCGTCCTGCGGGGTGAAGCCGGCGCAGTTCGACATGATGATGGAGATGCTCGCGGCAAACAGCCCGCGGGCAACGCCCTGAAACGAGATAGCAGACATGGAGCCCCGCCGAGTCTTCGCAAGATGTGGCCCCCCGCCTCGCTCACGGTAACAGGCAGTCCAGCGCGAAGTCACGTTCGTTGGTCCGCCGGCCATTCGTAAATCGGCGGCTTGTGGCCCGATTACAACGCACACTCTGAGTTCCCCCGGTTTCAATTGCCCCAATCGTCAACGCAATGCTCAAACGATAATCAGCTGTGTCAACTTCCCGGCGAATTCTGGCAAAGCTGGTGATAGGTCTCGGCCAGCATGCGATGTGTCCTCTCGACATCGAACAGCTGGCGGAACCGGGCATAGCCGCGGCGTCCGGTTTCGATCAGGTCGAGCGCCGATGCGTTCCGAAGTCCCTTGGCCAGCGCCGATGCGGAGACCGGACTGCACAACAGGCCGGTGCGGCCGTCCTCGACGATCTCGGGCAGGGCGCCGACGCGAAACGCCACGACCGGCTTCGCCGCCCGCATGGCCTCGAGCGCCACCAGGCCGAAGGCTTCCCATCGCGACGGGATCACCACCAGGTCGGCGAGTTCCAGCTGGGCTTCGATCTGCGGACGGTTGAGCCATCCCAGCAGCGACACGTTCGGCGGCAATTCGACGTCATGCGCTCCGCCCACGACCGACGAGCCGATGATGCGGACTTCGACCAGTTCGCTCAGCTGGCTCGCGGATTCGATCAGGAGATCGTGCCCCTTCTGGCGGTCCAGGCGGCCGACGAACAACACCTTGGTCTTGTTCGAGGCCCAGACCGCGAAGCTGCGATCCATCTCCGGGCGAGCGGCCGAGAGTCCGTTGTTGACGACCACGAGATTGCGCTCGGCGATGCCGGCGGCGACCGCCTGCCGCAGTTCGTCATCGGAGATGCAGATGATGCGGTCGGTGATCCTGGCGAGCAGGCGTTCGACCAGCTTGGTGGTCTCGTGGCTCAGTTTCGAGGTCTCGCGGGAAAACGCCCAGCCGTGCGGGCAATAGACGATGCGGGGCCGGCCGCGATGGAAGTAGAGCAGCGGGCGGATGATCAGGCCCGCGAACGTCGAATGGATATGCACCACGTCCGGGCGCATGCGCCGCACTTCGCGCAGCGTGACGATGGCCATCCGCAGCAGGCCCCGGATGCTGCGACCCGCGCGACTGAACTCCGAGACGTCGTCGTCGTCGAATCCCGACAGATCGTTGCGATGGTCGGCTGGAATGACGAACCGCACGTTGCCGGGGCCGAAGCCGGTCTTCTGGAGCGGGTGCAGTTCGTTGAAGTATGTGGCAATGCCCCCGCGAACGGTTTCGGCGACGTGAAGGACTCGCATCGTCAGTTCCCACCAGCAAGCTAACGGAAGTTAAAGGCGTTCCCTCACTGGCTCGCGTTTTCACCTCGCGACATCTGTGAGTAGCTATCAACTTGTCGGCGTTTTCGTGGCCGCGATGAGATGCAGCATCGCTTCCGCCGACTTTCTCCACGAATACGTCGCGAGGCGCGCGTTCTGTCTGAGACGTTCGTCGCTCGAAATCGGTCCTGCCTCAATTCGCGTAACCATGCAGCGGCGCAACGCGTCGGCATCGCTCGGATCGAAATACACCGCGGCGTCGCCGCAGGTTTCCTTCACCGCCTCGGCGGTCGAGGCGATGACGGGACAGCCGAAAGCCATCGCCTCCAGCGGCGGCACGCCGAAGCCTTCATAGAGGCTGGGAAACACGAAGGCGGTGGCGCGGGCGTAGAGCGCGGCGATCTCTTCGTCTCGCAGCCGTCCCGCGAAGATCACGCTTTGATCAGACGTGACCGGATTCTGGGCAAAGATCTTCTGATTGTGGCCGCCGCCGACGACGACGGTGGGGAAGTCAGGCCGCGCCAGATCCCGCGCGGCTTGCACGGCCAGCGCGACGTTCTTGTTTCGCGCCATCGATCCGACCAGCAGGAAGTAGCGGTGCGGCGCAATTCCGAGGCGATCCAGGGTTCCGAAGTCCGGAACCGTGCGTGCGAAGTGTTCGGCGCTGTTGGGGATGACCGCAATGTTCATGGGCGACAGATGCAGCGCCGACGCCAGTTCGTTGCGGGAGAAATTGGACACGGTGGCGATGGTCGCGCGGCGTGCCAGCAGACGTCCGAGGCTGCGGTGGAGCGTCCGATAGGTCCAGCCGAAGAATTCCGGTCTGCGAAAAACTTGAGCATCGTGGAGCACCGCCAGATGATCGGGATGGAGAACCGGGCCCGCGTTGGCCAGGCTGATGAGCATGCCCCCCGATGCGGCGCGCATCAGATCGAGCTGGTCCCACAGGTGCCCGTGGCGGCGGCCGGTTCGTCGCGTCGCGATTCGATCGAGAGACAGCGAGAGCTCCGCGTCCGGTGGGGCAACGAGTTCCCACTCGGCGCGCAGCAGCTGCTCCGGCGCACGGCCTGCGGCCAGCAACTGATCGATGGCGGTGACGATCTCCGCGGCGTAGCGCTGCACGCCGGTGAGAGGCTGGGACAGGAAACGTCCGTTGATGAAGATCTTCACAATAACGACTTCTTTGACTGATGAGTCCGAACGGCTGAGCAGGCTCCGGCCGTGCCGCACGCGGGGAGAGAGAAGGGGAAGCGGAAGACGTGTCACGAAGCTTGGCCATCAAACTCGGCAATTGAGCGGCGGGTTCCGGATTTTGAAACCGTGCTTGTCGTCGCTCCGTGTCTGGACTGGCCGAAAGCAGACAGTGCAGCCATGGCTGCACGAAATTTCGGCAGGTCGGTTATTCCGTCATCGACATGATGGCGATCGTCATGTGATCGGTTGCTGACGCAGTCGTTGCGCGGGCGGAAAACGTCGCGGACCGCGACGTGGCGGGCACGGGCCGGCGCGCGATACACTCATTCTTATCCTTGTTGCCTTATCGTCGGACGATCTGGGCGCCGGTCATCGAATGCAAAGGCTTGCCATGGACGCAGCATCAGGTTCGATCAAGACGAGCACGGTTCTGATCACCGCGCTGAAGTCGTGCGTTCCGGCGATCGCCACCACCGTCGTCTTCAGCTTCTTCGTCAACCTGCTCGCCTTCACCAGCCCGCTCTACATGCTGCAGATCTACGACCGGGTGATCGGCAGCCGCAACGCCACCACGCTCCTGGGTATCACGATCCTGGTCGGGTTCCTTCTGATCGTCAGCGCCCTGCTGGAAATGCTGCGATCCCGGGTCATGGTTCAGGCCGCCATGATCGTCGACGGCAGGCTGGCGGGCGCGGTGTTCGATGCGACCCATCGCGCCGGCCTCAAGCTGGCGGCGCTCGCCGAGGGGCAGTCGCTGAAGGATCTGGATGCGCTGCGCGAGTTCGTGGCGGGACCGTCCCTGATCGCGCTGTGCGACCTGCTGTGGATGCCGATCTTCCTGGTGACCTGCTTCATGCTTCACCCGTGGTTCGGGGTGCTGGCGCTCGCCGGGTCCACCATCATCCTCCTGCTGACGCTGCTCAGCGAGTTCGCGACCACCCGGCCGCTGAGCCAGGCGTCGCGGGCCGCGAGCCACGCCACCCAGAAGGCGGTGTCGGTGCTGCGCAACGGCGAGGTGATCCACGCCATGGGCATGCTCGGCGTGTTGCGGGACGCCTGGCTCGGCCGGCACGACGATGCGCTCGCGCTGCAGGCGGTGGCGGGCCGCCGGTCCGGCCTGATTGCCGCGCTCTCCAAGTTCGTGCGCATGTTCCTCCAGACCATGATCCTGGGGCTCGGCGCCTATCTCGCGATCAACAACGAAATCTCCCCGGGCATGATCATCGCGGCCTCGATCTTCATCGGTCGCGCGCTGGCTCCGGTCGAGGGCGTGGTCGCGAGCTGGAAGGTGCTGACCGGCGCCCGCAACAGCTGGGCGCGGCTGGTGAAGCTGTTCGCGGTGGCCGGGGAGCAGGGCCCCCGGGTGGCGCTGCCGCGACCGCAGGGTCACCTCCGGCTGGACGGTGTGGTGGCCGGACCGCCGTCGCAGTCGCGCGCCACGCTGCGCAACATCGCGCTGGACCTGGCCGCGGGCGAGATGCTCGGCGTGATCGGCCCGAGCGCGGCCGGCAAGTCCAGCCTGGCGCGGGTGGTGACCGGCGTCTGGCCGCCGTTCGCCGGCAGCGTCCGTCTCGACGGCTTCGACCTGTCGCAATGGGATCCGGAGGACCGCGGCCGCTACGTCGGCTACTTGCCGCAGGATGTCGAGCTGTTCGCCGGCACGGTGGCGCAGAACATCGCCCGCTTCACCGCCGCCGACAGCGACGCCATCATGGACACCGCCCGGCTGTGCGGCTGTCACGAGATGATCCAGCAGTTGCCGGACGGCTACAACACCCAGATCGGCGAGGGCGGCGTGACGCTGTCCGGCGGCCAGCGCCAGCGCATCGGCCTGGCGCGCGCGTTTTTCGGCCGGCCGGCGCTGGTGGTGCTCGACGAGCCCAACGCCAATCTCGACCAGGGCGGCGAGAAGGCGCTGGCCGAGACGCTGCGCCGGTTCCGCTCGTTCGGCTGCTCGATCATCCTGATCACCCACAAGTTCGCACTGCTCGGCGGCGCCGACAGGATCCTGGTGATGGCGGACGGCATCGTCCAGGCGTTCGGCGAACGCGAGGAGATCTTCAGGCGCATCCTGGCGCCGCGGCCGGTCGCCGCCGCCGTTGCCGGGTGAGGGGGACGCATGCCCGGTCGCAAACATGATCCGGTCCGCGAGCAGCGCAAGGCCGCGATCGCGGGCTATGCGCTCATCCTGGTCACGTTCGGCGGCGTCGGCGGCTGGGCGGCGGTGGCGCCGCTCGACCGCGCGGTGGTCGCCCAGGGCGTGGTGATGGTGGAGGACAGCCGCAAGGTCGTCCAGCATCTCGAAGGCGGGATGGTGCGGGAGGTCCTGGTCAGGGAAGGCCAGGTGGTCAAGGAGGGCGAACTCGTGGTGCGGCTGTCGCCGGTGCAGGCCGGCTCGACCCTCGATACCGTTCGCAACCAGCTCGACGGCGCGCTGGCGCAGGAGGCCTCGCTGACGGCCGAGCTCGATCGCCGCGATGCCATCGCGTTTCCGCAGGAGTTGACGGCGCGGCAGGCCACGTCGCCGGCGCTGGCGCACATCCTCGAGGACCAGAAGCTGCAGTTCGAGGACCGCATGCGCTCGCGCTCGGCGCAGGTCGCGCTGATCGAGGCGAAGATTCGCGAATTGCAGACCGAGACCGAGGGCATCAATGTCGAGAAGGACTCGACCCAGAAGCAGATCGGCTTCATCGACCAGGAGCTGACCGGACTGCGCTATCTGAAATCGCAGAACCTGATCCCGCTGACCCGGGTTCTCACCATGGAGCGGGAGCACACCCGCCTCGAGGGCGTGGTGGGACGCCTGACCGCCGATGCCGCCAAGGCCGCCAATGCCATCAACGAAGCCCGGTTGCAGATCATGCAGCTGGAACAGAAGTTCCAGGAAGAAGTGTCGGCGCAGTTGCTCGAGACTCGCCAGAAGATCAACATGGCCAACGAGAAGCTGGTCGTGGCGCGCGACCAGCTCACCCGCCTCGACATCCGCGCGCCCCGCACCGGAACGGTGCAGGGCCTCAAGGTCTTCACCATCGGCCAGGTGGTCCGCGCCGGCGAGTCGCTGATGGAGATCGTGCCGACCGACGACACGCTGGTGGTCCACGCCCAGCTGCCCGTCAATGCCATCGAGCACCTCAGTATCGGTCAGACCGCCGAAGTCCGGTTCCCGGCGATGCATTCGCGCCGGCTGCCGATCATGACCGGAAAGCTGGCGTCGATCTCGCGCGACCGGCTGGTCGACGACGCCACCAGGCAGCCGTATTTTCTCGGCCTGATCGACCTGTCCCATGCCGGGATCGACCCGCGCGCCCGCGACAAGATCGTCGCCGGCATGCAGGCCGACGTCGTCATCGCCACCGGCGAGCGCACCGCGCTGGAATATCTGGTGGACCCGCTGACCGACAGCCTCAATCGTTCGTTCCGGGACTAGCGGGCGGGGCGGGCGAGTGGCGGCCTAGCTAATGCGGCAGCCCGTCCAGGCGGAACAGGGAGTCCGAGGGCTTTTCCCAGACGTCCATTTCGAGGAACCAGCGCAGGCCCGCGGCGGCCCCGAACAGCGCAAAGCGATGGGTTTGCGACAGCCGCCGATCGTTCAGGCTGAGCTCGATCCGTCCCAGCTCGGCGACAATGGCTTGCCTCTCTGCCTCGGTCATCTGCGATCCTCGTTGCGGAAAATCACTGTCGTCAACCGGAGATAGTCTTCGATGCGATCGGGGGCGGTTGTCAAGACCGCGGCATGATGCGGTGCCCGATGATTTGTGTTGGCTTCGATCAGGGGCGGCGGAGCGGAAGGCAATATTTGCACATTTGCGTGAACGACGTCTGACTTCGGCGCCCGTTGTTTCCTTGAAACACGCAACCGAAAATCAACACAGCCTGGAGTTGTGTTGTGCTGGCTCGCGGAAGTCGCTGGCGAGCCAAGGAACGGCAGCGAGTAGGGTGCAATAGCGAAGCGTATTGCGCCATCTTCGCGAAGGCGGCGGGTTACGCCTTCGGCTGACCCGCCCTACGGGCTGTCATTGTAAATCCCGCAAATCCTGTTCGCGGCCTCATCCTTCGAGACGCCTGCTCCGCAGGCTCCTCAGAGTCTGACTCAAAATTGCAGCCAATAAATTCAGCGAGTAGGGCGCAATAGCGAAGCGTATTGCGCCATTTTCGCGAATGCGGCGGGTTATGCCTTCGGCTCACCCGCCCTTCGAGCTACGAGCCGTCATTGCAAATCCCGTTCGCGGCCTCATCCTTCGAAACGCCTGCTTCGCAGGCTCCTCAGGACGAGGAGTTGCGTTCGGTTTCCCTCATGGTGAGGAGGCGCTTGCGCCGTCTCGAACCATGAGGCCGAGGCGGTCGACGCTCTGAGGATTGGTCCCTGGAAATGCCGTCTGACGGCACAAGGCGAGTAGGGCGCAATAGCGAAGCGTATTGCGCCATTTTCGTCGACGCGGCGGGTTACGCCTTCGGCGAACCCGCCCTACGGGCCTACGGGCTGCGACAAACTCGAGCTGCAAAATGCCAAGCGACAAGCAGTTCTAAACTGCTTCAAAGCTCCGCAGGGCCCGAAAGAATCACAAGCTCTCAGGATGATGAGTCGCGTTTGGGTCCCTCATGGTGGAGGCGCTTGCGCCGCCTCGAACCATGAGGCCGAGGCGCCTGCCGCGCGGCCTGGAAATGACGCCCGTCAGCGCAAACCCGCGCCCCGGCAAACCCGCCCGCGGCCTACGCGTCCTCCTGCCCCAGCAGCTTGCCGGTCCTGTGGCTCAGGAAGTGCAGCTTGGTGCAGGCCGGGCAGGTCACCGCTTCGTAGGTCTCGGGCGCGCCGTCGTCAGCACGAAGGGCGGCCGTCTCGGGCCGCCAGTGCTGCACGTTCAGTCGGGTCGCCGGACATCGGAAGATGAAATGAGCCATCCAAACATGTAAATCCAACAAACCCGTCCTGGTGCAATTCAGTAGAATCCCGGAGGCGGTCGGGGCGGGGCGCGGGGCCCCCTAAGCCACGGGCCCGTCTGGTTCTTCGGTCCAGATCGCCTCGTGCGGCGCCGGCGGCAGGCTGGTGGCGGGCGAGAACTCGGCCACGGTGGCGGGCAGTTCGAGAAACTGGCTGCGATAGAGCGCGATCAGCGCGAGCTTGCGCCCCGCGCGGCCATTGTAGCGAAACGCATGGCGGGCGAGCGCCCGGTCGCCCACGATGCGGTGCAGCCGATCGAGCCCGGCGCGCCGCCCGGCCGGATCGGCCGCGTAGTGGAGATCTTCATAGAAGCCGATGCGATAAATGCCGCGCAGGTCCTCGTAATGACTGCAAATGAGTTGCAATACCGTGACGTGGTCGACATGGCCGCCGATGCCGCTCGGGCAGAACAGCCAGGGCCGTGACCGCGGTGCCGGCTGCGGCGCCAGCGCCCGCAGCGCCGCCATCAGCGGGCCCCGGGTGCGCGTCGCGTTGTCGTCGGCAAAGCCGAGGTCGAACGACGGATGCCCGAGGACCGACGCGCCGGCGAGGTCGACGGTCTTTGTCTCGAGGCCGCAGAGGTCGGCGAAGGCCTGGTCTTCGGCGAGGCGGACGCGGGTGACCTGTTCGACCGGCTGCGCGGCGGCGCCGGGGCGTGTCGCCACGTAGCCTGCCGTCGGGAAAACGGTCAGCAGGCGTCCGCGGTGCCTGGCGTCCGCGAAGGCGCCGAGAGAAAAGCAGATGTCGTCGGAATGCGGCTGCAGGTAGACGTCGGCCGCGGAGATGTCGGCCTCGCGCGCCTCGGCGGAATTCACGGCGCGCCCGCCGTGCCGGCGGCGGCCGGGATGGGCCGCGTCCACAGCTGCGGATTGGCCCGCAGCAGGGCGCTCGCGGCCGTATCGTCGCGCAGCACCGCGGTCCACAGGGCGTCGTCCAGCGGGCGGTCGATGGGCCGCAGATAGAGTTCGCCGCGGTCGACGATGATCCGCGGCAGCCCCCGGTGTTGCGCTTCGATCGCGAGGTTGAGGTCGAGCATTCCGCCGCGCCAGCCCCAAAACTGCGGACGAAACACCGCGGTTCGAAACGCCACCGTGCCGGTGCCGATTTCGTCCACCTCGCGCTCGGCCGCCAGCGGCTCGCTGAAGTGGAAGACGGTCCGGTCCCGGGTGTAGGAACGATGCGGCGGGCGGAACGAAACGCCGTGAACGCCGACCACGGCGTGGTAGCGGCGCCGCTTCAGCGCGGCGGCAAGCCGGCGCGTATGGTCGCGCGGGTAGACGATGTCGTCGTCGAACGCGAAGAACAGGCAGTCGTCGTGAAGCCGCGTGGCGATGAACTTGCCGGCCGCGGAGGGGCTTCCTGCGTCGCCGCCCACAAGGCGCGGCAGGTCGGCCGGAACGATCGGAACGATCTTGCGCCGGTTGCCGAGCGCCGGCGGGACGGCGTCATGCTTGTCGAGATAGAGGTAGAGCAGATCGACCTGGGGCAGGATGCTCGCCAGCGCCGCCGGCAGGCAGTCGGCGCGTGACGGCATGGTCGCCATGCCGCCGATCCGCAGCGGCCGGCCGGTGGCCCGAAGCAGCCGGCGGACGGGCACGCTGTCGGCGACGCCGTACCAGGCGCCCTGCGCCAGGTTCCTGATCCGACCCCACGGGACAGCCCGCGCCAGCCTGGCGCGGACGCCGCGCCGGACCCGGCGGATGAGGTCGGAAGCAGCAGCCCTGGCCATTGCCGCTCTATACTGGCAGCGCCGGGACAAGGAAACCCGTGACGTCGCTGGGCCAAGGATGGAAGGGGAAACCCGCCGCGCCAGCGCGGGCCGATCCCCCGCCCGCGCCGCCGCCTACGACGCCACCACAAGGTCGTCGATCCGGATCGGAAACCGCCGCACCCGGACCCCGGTGGCGTGCCACACCGCGTTGGCGACCGCGCCGGCCGAGCCGGTGATGCCGATCTCGCCGACGCCCTTGATGCCGAGCGCGTTGACGTGGGGATCGTGCTCCTCGACCATCAGCGCCTCGAGGCTCGGCACGTCGGCGTTCACCGGCACGTGGTATTCGCCGAGATTGGCGTTCAGGATCCGGCCCGAGCGGCGGTCGGCGATCGCCTCCTCGTGCAGCGCGAACGACACGCCCCAGATCATGCCGCCGAGCAATTGGCTCTGCGCCAGCCGCGGATTGATCACCCGCCCGGCGGCGAAGGCGCCGACCACGCGGCTGACGCGGATCTGGCCGAGCTCGGGATCGACCTTGACCTCGGCGAACACCGCGCCATGCGCATGCATGGCGTAGTTGGCCTGCGCCGCGGGGTCGGGCACGCCGGTGCCGCGGGCCTCGACCTGGGCGAGCCCGGCGCGGCCGAGGATGTCGGCATAGCTTTCGCCGCGCTGGTCGTCATCGCGCCGCACCAGCCGGCCGTCGCGGGCGATGACGCCGGCGTTGCCGGCGCCGTACAGCGGTGAGCGCGCGTCGGTGGTGGCAAGCTCGGCGAGTTTGGCGATCGCCGCGGCACCGGCGTTGTGGATCGCCGTGCCCGCGGTCGCGGTGTGGGCCGAGCCACCGGCGATGCCGGCGTCGGGCAGGTCGGAGCTGCCGGATTTGAACGTGAGCTGGTCGAGGTCGAGCCCGAGCCCGTCGGCGGCGATCTGGGCGAGCGCGGTCCAGGCGCCCTGGCCCATGTCGTGGGCGCCGATCTCGACCGTGCCGGAGCCGTCGGCGGTGATGACTGCGCGGGCCTCGGCCGCGAACATCAGCGCCGGAAACGTCGCGGTGCCGACGCCCCAGCCGACCAGGAAGCCGTGGTCGTCGCGCATCTGCCGCGGCGCCAGCGGGCGGCGCGACCAGCCGAAACGCTCGGCGCCCTGGGCGTAGCATTCGCGCAGCGCCTTCGACGAGAACGGCTTGCCCGAAGTCGGCTCGACCTCGGCATAGTTCTTGAGCCGGAAGGCGAGCGGATCGAGGCCGCAGGCGTGGGCCGCCTCGTCGATCGCGCTCTCCAGCGCCAGCGACCCGGTGGCCTCGCCGGGCGCCCGCATGAACAGCGGCGTCCCGGTGTCGAGCCGCACCGCCTCGTGGGTGGTGGCGATCGCCGGGCTGGCGTAGAGCGTGTGGGAGGCGTCGGCGGCGGGTTCGTAGAAATCGTCGAAGCTGCTCGACGCGATCCGGGCGTGATGATCGATCGCGGTCAAGAGGCCGTCGCCGGCGGCGCCGAGGCGCAGCCGCTGCCGGCTCGGCGAGCGATGGCCGACCGGGCCGTACATGTGCTCGCGGCGCAGCACCAGTTTGACCGGGCGTCCCACCAGCCGCGCCGCCAGCACGCCGAGCACCTGCGGTCCGTTGATCAATCCCTTCGAGCCGAAGCCGCCGCCGAGAAACGGGCTGCGAATGTGGATCTTGTCGGGCGAGATGCCGAGCAGCTCGCCGAGCCGACCCTGCGCGATCGCCATGCCCTGGCTCGGGGTGTCGAGGATGAGCCGGTCGCCATCCCACTGCGCCACGATGGCATGGGGCTCCATGGCGTTGTGATACTGCGCCGCCGTCTCGTAGGTGGCGTCGACGCGGTGCGTCGCCGCGGCGAGCCCGGCCTCGACGTCGCCGTGGCGCACCTGCGCCGGATTGCCGACGCCGACCGCGGCCGGCGCGAAGCTGTCGCCGGCATCGAGGCCGACCCGCGCGGGTTCCGTCTCATAGTGCGGCGCCAAGAGCGCGGCGCCCTCGGTGGCCGCTTCCAGGCTCTCGGCGATCACCACCGCGATCGGCTGGTTGGCATAGCGCACACGGTCGCTCTGCAGGACGTCGATCCGGAATGCGAAGGGGTTGGTCTTGGCGTCCGGATCCAGCGCGAGCGGCGGCCGGTTGGCGGGCGTCATGACCTCGACCACGCCGGGATGGGCCTTCGCCGCGGCGACGTCGAGAGAGGTGACGCGGCCGCGGGCGATGCTGCTGACCGCGAGCACCGCGTGCAGCAGTCCGGCCGGATGGTTGTCGGCGGCGAAGCGAGCCTGCCCGGTGACCTTGAAGACGCCGTCGCGACGGGTCAGCGGCTGGCCGATGCTCGAGCCGTGGCGAACATGAGCGGGATTGTGGGTCGGGCTGAGCTCAGGCGACATGAAGCGCTCCGGCGGTGGACGAGAAGGGAGAGGCGGGCAGCGCCGGAACGCGGGCTGGCGTTCCCGCCGCGGCGAGGCTGAGCGCGCGGGCGACCATGCGCTGTGCGAGCTCGATCTTGAAGCCGTTGTCGCCGGAGGGGGTGGCGCCGGCGAGCGCCGTCTCGGCGGCGCGGCGGAAAGCAGGCAGACCGGGGCTCGCGCCGGCCAGCAGCGATTCCGCCGCCCGCGCGCGCCACGGCTTGGCGGCGACGCCGCCGAGCGCGAGCCGCGCCGACTTGATCGTTCCGCCGTCGAGGTCGAGTGCGGCCGCGGCCGAGACCACGGCGAAGGCATAGGACGTGCGTTCGCGCAGCTTGAGATAGCGCGCATGGGCGGCGAAGTTGCGCGCCGCGGCGGGCAGCCGCACCGCCACGATCAGGTCGCCGGGGTCGAGCACGGCGTCGCGTTCGGGCGCTGCGTCCGGCAGCCGGTGCAGTGCCTCCAGCGCGATCTCGCGCCGGCCACCGCTGCCCTCGATCTCGACCACCGCGTCGAACGCCACCAGCGGTACGCAGAAATCCGACGGATGGGTGGCGATGCAGGCGTCGCTCCAGCCGAGCACGGCATGCAGCCGGTTCTCGCCGCCGCGGGCGTCGCAGCCGGCGCCGGGACTGCGCTTGTTGCAGGCGCTGGCGGCGTCATGGAAATAGCTGCAGCGGGTCCGCTGCAGCAGGTTGCCGCCCACCGTCGCGGCGTTGCGCAGCTGCGCCGAGGCCCCCGAGAGCAGCGCCTCGGCGACCGACGGAAAGGCCCGGGCGAAAGCCGCGTCGTGGGCGAGGTCGGCATTGCGCACCAGCGCGCCGATGCGCACGGAGCCGTCGGGGAGCGCCTCGATGCGGTCGAGCCCCGGCAGCCGCGAGATGTCGACCACGCGGGTGGGGCGGCTGATGCCGCCCTTCATGAGGTCGAGCAGGTTGGTGCCGGCGGCGAGATAGGCCGCGCCCGGTGTGGCGGCGGCGGCAACCGCCTCGGCGATGGTGGCCGGCCTGATGTAGTCGAACGGGGTCATGCGGCGCGTCCCTTTTCGGCGGCGGCGAGGGTGTGCTGGGCGTCCAGCACCGCTTCGGTGATTCCGGCATAGGCGCCGCAGCGGCACAGGTTGCCGCTCATGGCCTCGCGGATGCGCTCCGGGTCGTCCCCGGCCTGGCCCTCGGCGATCAGGCCGATGGCGCTCATGATCTGGCCGGGCGTGCAGAAGCCGCACTGGAAGCCGTCATGGGCGATGAACGCGGCCTGCACCGGATGCAGCGTGTCGCCATGCGCCACGCCTTCGATGGTCAGCACCGCGGCGCCGTCGAGGCTCGCCGCCAGCGTCAGGCACGAATTGATCCGCCGTCCGTCGACCAGCACGGTGCAGGCGCCGCACTGGCCGCGGTCGCAGCCCTTCTTGGTTCCGGTGAGATGCAGGCGTTCACGCAGGAGATCGAGCAGCGTGACGCGCGGGTCGTCGAGCGCGACGTCACGCCGCTCACCGTTGACGGTGAGGCTGATGGACAGGTTCATGCGGTGTTCCGATCAATGCTGATGTCGAAGCGGATCGCTGCGGCCGCCGCCGCCGAAGGCAAGTCTGGCGCGACCGAATTGATCCATCGCTCGCGCGCGGGGCGCCGGGGGGGGAGGCCGGGGGCAGGAAGAGGCGAGCCCGCGCGCGAGCGCGTTCGCAATTTATACGGAGGAAGCCTCCGTTTTGCAAGTCGCCGAGGGCGGCTGGCCAAAGCCTGCGGGAAATTTGCCCAAGCGATTAGAAGACCTACACAAAGACCGGCAAACGTGGCATGCGAAAGGCCCGGCGCCGGCGACGACACGACAACGTGATGGCAGATCAGTCCGCAGCAAACCTTCGCAAGCCTCGCGCCGACGCGGTGCGCAACCGCGAGCGCGTGCTCGCGGCCGCCAAGGCGGTGTTCAGCGCCGGCGGTCCGGATGCCAGCCTCGAGGCGGTGGCGCGCCGCGCCGGCGTCGGCATCGGCACGCTGTATCGCCACTTCCCGACCCGCGAGGCGCTCTATGAAGCGGTCTATCGCCGCGAGGTCGAACAGCTCGGCGAACTCGCCGGCCAGCTGATGGGCGAGCCGTCGCCGGTCGAGGCGCTGCGGCGCTGGCTGCGCTCCAACGTCGCGTTCGTCGCCACCAAGAAGGGCATGTCGGCGGCGCTGGCGCTCGCCGCCCACGGCGAGCTGATGGCGTTCTCGTACGATCGCCTGACCAAAGCGGTCGGCGCGCTGCTCGCCCGTGCGGTCGCCGCCGGTGAGATCCGCGCCGATGTCAGCGCCGAGGACCTGCTGCGGGCGCTGGTGGGGATGTGCTACCTGCACGACCAGCCCGGCTGGCAGGCCAGCGTGCTGCGGCTGATGGATGTGCTGGTCGACGGGATGTGCGTGCAGAAGGACGAAGCGAAGCCGGCGGCGCCGCGCGCGCGGGCCGGCGCCAAGCCCGCGGTTTCGCGCGCCACGCGTAAGAAGCCGACATATAAGTAACCCGTCATGTATGGACGGCCCCCAGTCGGCAAGGGCTTTTTTGGTGCTTCGGCAAACGGATCGGGGAGCGGTCATGTATACGGCCTCGAGATGCGGCCTTTGACCGCGGGCCCTGATGGAGATCGCAGATCGAGTTCCAAT
>JARLJA010000009.1 GCA_031291445.1 Xanthobacteraceae bacterium
AGCGTCTGGCCAAGCTCGCCGGCGGCGTCGCGGTGATCCGCGTCGGCGGCGCCACCGAGGTCGAGGTCAAGGAGCGCAAGGATCGCGTCGACGATGCGATGCACGCGACCCGCGCCGCGGTCGAGGAAGGCATCCTGCCCGGCGGCGGCGTCGCCCTGCTGCGCGCCTCCGAGCAGCTCAAGCGCATCAAGACCCAGAACGACGACCAGAAGACCGGCGTCGAGATCGTCCGCAAGGCACTCTCCGCTCCGGCCCGCCAGATCGCCATCAACGCCGGCGAGGACGGCTCGATCATCGTCGGCAAGATCCTGGAGAAGGAGCAGTACGCCTGGGGCTTCGACTCGCAGAGCGGCGAATACGTCAACCTGGTCACCAAGGGCATCATCGACCCGACCAAGGTGGTGCGCGCGGCGATCCAGAACGCGGCCTCGGTCGCGGGCCTCCTGATCACCACCGAGGCCATGGTGGCCGAGCTGCCGAAGAAGAACGCCGGCGGTCCCGCGATGCCTCCGGGCGGCGGCATGGGCGGCATGGACTTCTGATCCATCGACCATCTCAAGACACGAAAGCCCGGCAGCGATGCCGGGCTTTCTGTCTTGGAACTCGTGGGTCGCCGACACTCTCCTCGCGCGCCCGCGAAACTCCGGCATCCGCATGTCCGCGCGTGAACGGAATTCGATCCGCACTCGCCGTCGGGTTGACTTGGATCAAAGGCATTTTCGCGCCGTCCGTGACACTCGGTTACCAATTCAGACCAGATGTATGAACTCGTCCACAGGGGATTTTCCATGAAGAAAGTGTTCTTACTCGCCAGTGCGCTCGCGCTGCTTACGCTTCCGGTCATCGCGAACGCGCAGGGGATCGTCCGGGGCGCGCGTGAGGGGGCCCGGGAAGGCAACCGCGACGCCGGACCGCTGGGTGGCGTCGTCGGCGGCGCTGTCGGAGGTGCCGTCGGCGGCATCGAAGGCGGCGTGAAGGGAATCCTCGGAATTCCGCAGTCGAGCGGCGGTGGCCGGCGCGACAGGGTGATGACGGTCACGCAGATTGTGGACAACGTCGCCGCCGATACCGCGCGCCTCAAGGCCGATCTGAAGCTGACGCCCGATCAGGAAAAGAACTGGCCGGCATTCGAGGAAGCCGTGCGTGACAACAGCCAGCACGGTGCGGCGCGCGTGCAGGCGCGAATTGACCGCGTCCGCGCCAATCCGCCGATGGATGTGGTCGAGCAGATGAACAAGGAAGCGGATTTCCTCAACGAACGTGCCGCCGACGAGAAGAAGCTCGCGGACGCGGCCAAGCCGCTCTACGACAGCCTGGATGACAGGCAGAAGACGCGCTTCACGGACGGTATCGTGAAGTTGAGCAACGAGCGAAGGCTGGATTAAGAGAGGTGTTGGACCAAGAGCCATCGGGACTTCGGCCTCTCGGTCGCCAGGACGGCGCTCCGATGATCTCGGCAACGCCTTAGCATCACACACTCCGTCAGGCTCGTGCACACAGGAGGATCCGTTGACGATTCGATGGACCATCATCGGCGCCATCATCGGCGCCATCGTCGCCGGCACGCTCACGGTCGGAATGTTGCTGTACACGGTCAGCAACGCTCGCCAGGAGACGACGGCGCGGGAACTTCTGTCCGAAGTGATCGCCCTGGTGTCGCTGAAGGAGGGCTGGCTGCTTCAGGGCGAAGGCAGCCAGACCGCGAAGTTGTCGGACAAGCGAGGACTTCCGGAAGGGGAAAGCGGCTCGGGTCTTTGGCTGTTGCCCGTGGAGATCAGGGCCGTTCTCGATGAGGCGCAATGGAATGCTCCGCAAAACCAGAGCTACGGCTTCCTCCAGGGACGCCGTGTCTGGATCATCAGAAACGAGATCCTGCCCGGCGTTCCGCTGTCGTATCAGGGTCTCAACCAGGACCATTTTCCCGCACTGATCAGCTCCGCCGGAATGCAGGAGCTGTGCGCCTGGATCGAACGCGTGCAGATTGCCCAGAACGGCGGCGCGCTGACGGATCGTGGGCTCACGTCGCTGAGGCCCTATCTGGTGCCATTGGCCCAGGAAGATCGCGTGAAGGTGCTCAGCGTTCTGTTATCCCCGGACGCGCGAAAATTCCTGGCCGAGATTCGAGCAAAATGGGGTCGGGCACTGGTGGCGGAGTAACGCGCAGGTCAGGCAGGGCTTTCACCCGTCGGGTGCGCTTGCCGAATGAGGGCAGGACAATGATCTCGCTGGGACATCTGCGCAAGGGACTGGCTTTTGCCGCGTTGCTCATCTTTCCGGCGACGTTGTCCGGTTGCATTACCTCACGGGATGTCCTGCTGACTGCCGCGGCCACTCCGGTGGTGGCCGGAAGGTACGAGGTGCAATATCTTGTCGACGGCAGGTGGACGGCCTTTGGCGCGGGCTCGCTGGCTCTCAAAAATGGAAAATATGCGTGGGTTGAGGATCTGGAGGCGGCGTCGCTGTTGAAGCAGCCCCCCGGTGGATTGCCGTTCGCGTTGGCCGACATGGGAAACAATGTCTTCATCATTGTTGTCGCCACAAATGACCTCGGAAACCCGATGTGGGTCGGCAAGTACATGTATGGAGTTGCGCGGCGTGCCGGGCGCACGTTGCTCTACGATTTTCCGAGCTGCGAGGACCTGCTCGCGTCACAAGGAATCCCGGATACGCAAATCGAGAAAGCCGGAGCAGACGAGTGCCTGTATTCCTCCAGGGCCTCCCTCACGCGCGCGTTGATCGCCTATGCAAAACGAGAGGCCCCGTGGAAACGCCTGGCACCATCGCGCGGATGACACCCGCCATCGGCGCGGTGCGCGGCGGCAACGAAGGACGCACGGCTCGGGATGCCGGAAGGTGCGAACCATGACGCGTGCACTCGCGGTGATCGTCCTGGTGCTGATCGCTTCGCCGTCACGGGCCGATGACCGTGTGCGTATCCCGGACGCATGCCGGGAACTGGCGGACCGGGCGGGGCTTCCGCTGACGCTGACGCGCTCGGAGGCCGCGCGTGCGGTCGCGTATCTCGCCCTCATGAACAGTCGGGACTCGGCGGTCCTGCGCTGTCGGCAGGCGATGGCGCGCGGCTGATCCGGATCGGTTCAGGCTCCGCCCGCCGGTCCCGACAGATCAGGCTGGCTCAGGCCGAGCGCTTCGCACACCTGGCGAACCGAGCGCGCGTCGAGCTGGTGCTTGGTGCCGACCAGCGGCAATTCCGCCGTGCGCCCCTCGCGGTGGATCGTGACGGTTCCGTGACCGTCTCCGCGTTCTTCCGCCTGGGTATCGAAACGGCAGCCCTGTTCGGTCAGCCACTTTCGGAACGTCGCGATTTCCATCTTCATCTCCCGCTGGTGGCGCTGTTCCAGGCTAGCTGACGAAATGGTAGATCCCGTTGAGTCCGATCAGGCCGACCACGATGAGGTAGATCGCGACGATGAAGTTCAGCAGCCGCGGCAAGATCAGGATCAGGATCCCGGCGATGAGCGCGACGATCGGCGCAATGTGATTGGCGGTCAGAACCATTTCGACTCTCCCGGAATTGATCGAGATTGACGCTTTCCCACAAACAGGCGCGGATTTGCCGCCGCGATCCGTTCAAGACAACTAGGTTTTCATCACGACCCCGGCGGCGAGGATTGCATAGGCAATGATAGCCACCCAGAAGCCATAGAGCGTAATAAACGGAAGCAGCACGAAATGCCCGATCAGGGCGAGCGCAGCAAGCACCAGCGAGATTGCGAAGATCGGCACGGTTGGGGTGTGTAGATTCATGTTGCCTCTCCGAGCGCGTGCCGGATTCGATCAGTTCGGCACAGACGAACACGCCGCCGAACGCCACGAACAGCAGCGCTGTCCGAGAGCAGGGATCGTAAGACGCAAGGCATCCGGCTTCGCCGCGCATGCCGAAACCGCGCGTAGGTTGACCCATTGCCCGTGTGAAGTCTGAGCAAAACAGCTCACAGGACGGCAACGAATTCGAACCTTGTTTGCACGGATATCCATTTGACGCGGGGAACAACGTTCGCCATCTTCGTCCGCACTGAAGAGTTTCATCAACGGAGAACCCAGTGAACCCAATGAAGAAGTGTGCTTTCGTTTTGGCCGCCCTCGCCGCCATCGCGTTCGCGATTCCGAGTGCTGATGCCAAGGAGATGCATCACCATCACCATCACCACCATCATCATCACCATCACCATCACCACCATATGTGATCGACCAATAGGTTTGCGACGAATGGCCCCGTAAGCGGGGCCATTTTACTTTTTGGATAGTCCCATTGACGGCCCGACGACCGCCGTCTGCGCTCCATCCGAAGCCGGTAAGGGGCACTGCCCCAATTCCTGCGCCCGAGTACCGGCCCGCAACGTCCTCGTTCGCGCCAGAGCCACGATTTGCTTGTGGCCGGGAACCATTTCGCCCGGCGGAAGTTCCAGAAGCGCAACTCGCGAGCTTCGCCTGACGGGCGATCCTCTTTGTGCGACGCAACTATCATCAAGGATGGAGATGGATCATGGACTGGAATCGGGTTGAAGGAAACTGGAAAGAGTTCCGAGGAAAAGTGAAGGAAAAGTGGGGCAAGCTCACCGACGACGATCTCACGGCGATCGACGGCAAGCGCGACCAGCTCGAAGGCCGCCTGCAACAGCGGTACGGCTTTGCCAAAGATCAGGTGCGCAAGGATATCGACACCTGGTTTTCCGCCCTCAAGTAGGCGGGCGGGCGCCGCTCGCCCGGGCGAAATCTCGCAGGTGCGGCCGTCACCCGGGTGGGGCGGCCGGCCCGGGAGGTCGTCACTCCGGTGGCGGCCGCGGACGGCGAGCCCTTCCGGGCCATCGGCGTTCGAGGATCGGCGGCATTCGAGTATCGGCCGATGGGAACAATTTGGAAATCTGAGCAATTTTGACCACAACCGAACGGTAGATTCGTGCTTTGAATCTCACCGATTGAACGTAGTCGCACCGAAAGGTGGGGCTATTTCAGCGTGGGCTCAGTGCGCGGCCTTGGAGTGCTTCAAATGCGCGAAATGCGGTTTCGCAGGTTTGACGATTGACGGTCCCTTTGTTCCGAACGCCCCGATGAAGCCGCCAGCGGCCGAAAGCTGGCTCCGCCGATGGCGCCGAGCAGCGCGAGGCCGCGACGTGGATCGGTTTCCGAGCCGCGAGATCAGGATGGAAAAGTTCATTCACGACGAGAACCTCAGACTTCTGCGCAAGGCGTTTTCCGAGACAGCCGAAGGAAGCAGGATAAGGCAGTTGCTCGACCTCCTTCGAATCGAGATGCTGCAAGGTCGATCCAGGAAATCCGAACAGAACTGACGGAGACCGCCCCGCCCCATGTCGAAGCCGTCACCGTGGCGTCCCGGTCGTGCCGGTTGTGAAAATCAGCAAACCCACCTCGTGCCCGTGATGATTGCCGTGGCGACGGCGCCGCCCCTGCCTCCCAGGGGACCGGCAATGTCATTTGATCCTGATCAACAACGACCGCCCGCTCACCGCGCAAATTTCCCTCAAGTCGATGTCCAAGGCGCCGGCCCCGACAAAGGTCGGCGTTTAACTACTCCGAGAAAGTAGCTGGTATAACGTCGATATTGGATTTCACCTTTGGTACAGTACCGGCATTGGGGACCTGAGGGGGGCTTGCGCGACAATGAATGGATCAAGCGTTGCCCTCAGCAACCTTCGCGCCGTTGTGATCGTCGTCGTGCTCGCGTTCCATTCCGTTCTGCCCTACCTCGCCTCTCTGCCGGCTGCCGCCTATCCCTTCGACAGCGCTCCTTACCTGTGGCAGGCCTTTCCCATCGTCGACAGGCATCGCTGGTTCGGCTTCGACCTGTTCTGCGCCTCACAAGACCTGAGCCTGATGGCGCTGATGTTCTTCCTCTCCGGCCTGTTCGTTTCACCGAGCCTCGCGCGCAAGGGTGACTGGGGCTTCCTGACAGATCGCCTGTTGCGGATCGGCGTGCCATGCGCCATCGCCATCATCGTGCTGACCCCGCTCGCCTATTATCCGGCCTACCGCGTCACGGCCGTCGACCCTGGCGTGGGTGCGTATTGGCAGCACTGGCTCGCGCTGCCGTTCTGGCCGTGCGGACCGCAGTGGTTCCTGTGTCAGCTCCTGGCGTTCACCCTCGTCGCGGTCGTGATGCAGCGCTTCGCCCCCGGATGGGCCGAGCGTCTCGCCCGGCTGGTGGCCATCGCCGGCGAGACCCCGACCAGGTTTTTCGTCGTCCTCGTGACGGTCTCCACGGTGGCCTATGTGCCCCTCGCGCTGGCTTATTCTCCGTTCGCGTGGGCGAATTTCGGCCCGATCTCGTTTCAGGCCAGCCGCCCCGTGCTCTACCTCGTCTACTTCCTCGGCGGCTTCGCGATCGGCGCCCGCGGCTTCGACCGCGGGCTGCTTGCCTGCGACGGTGCACTGGCGCGGCGCTGGGCGGCATGGCTCGCCGCGGCCGTCTTCGGCTTTGCGCTATGGGCCGCGCCAACCTCCATGACCATGGACGATTGGAGCAATGCCCCTCTGCTCCTCAAGCTTGCCGCCAGCCTCGGCTATGTCGTGGCCTGCGCGTCCGGCTGCCTGTGTGTGCTGGCGATCTGTCTGCGCTTCGGGCGCGAGCGCTGGCGGGCGTTGGATAGCCTCTCGGCGAATGCCTATGGCATGTACATGGTGCATTACGGGATCGCCATCTCGCTGCAATACGTGCTGCTGGACACCGAGCTGTTTGCGATCGGCAAGGCCGCGATCGTGTTCGGCTGCACCATGGTCACGAGCTGGGCCATCGCCGCCGTCCTGGCCGGCGTGCCGCTCGTCTCTCGGCTGAAACCGGAGAAACGGCGATTGAGCGGCGCGTGAAGCCTGCTTTTGCGCGGCCCGGACATGAAATTGGATCCGTTACAATGCCATTGGTTTTCACTCTCGCGTTCCGAAACCTGTTTCATGACCGGCTTCGTTTCGTCGCAACCGTGGTCGGGATCGTGTTCTCCATCGTTCTGGTCACGGTCCAGATGGGTCTCTATCTCGGCTTCGGTCGCACGGTGACGACGATGATCGATCATGCGTCCGCCGATCTCTGGATCGTGCCGCGCGGAACCAAGTGCTTCGAGGACCCATCGCTGCTGGACGCGCGTGAGCGGTATCGCGCGCTGTCGATCGAGGGAGTGGCGGAGGCGATCCCCGTCGTGATCGGATTTGCCGATTGGAGAATGCCGAGCGGTGCGACGACCCCGGTTTTCGTCATCGGTACGGATCTGCGCTCGGGCGGCCTGCCGCCGTGGGATCTGGTGGAAGGCCGGATCGAGGCGCTGTCGACGCCGAGGGCGGTCGCGGTCGATCGGTCCTATCTCGAGCGGCTCGGCATCTCGGGGATGGGCGCGACGGCGGAAATCCGGCAGCAGCTCGTGCGCGTCGCGGCCGTCACCAGCGGCATCCGGTCTTTTACCACGACGCCGTTCGTTTTCATGGACGTCGACCGGGCGCGGTCGCACACCGGAATCCCCTCAGCGAAGACCACCTATTTTCTCGTTCGTCTGAGCCCCGGCGCCGACCTCACCCGCGTCCGCGGTCAGCTGGCGTCAAAAATATCGGACGCCGAGGTCCTGACCCCGGTCGAATTTCGCGAGCGCAGCCGAACATTCTGGCTGTTCAGCACGGGCGCCGGCGCCGCGCTGTTCGCCGGCGCCCTGCTCGGCGTGATCGTCGGCACCGTCATCGTCGCCCAGACGCTCTATTCGAGCACGAAGGAGCATCTGAACGAGTTCGCCACGCTGCGGGCCATCGGTTCGTCCCGAGGATACATCTACAAGGTGATCGTCTGGCAGGCGCTGCTCAGTGCCGTCATCGGCTTCTCGATCGCCGCGCTGATCGGTTGGGCCATCGTGCGGCTCACCGCGGAGACCGCGCTGCCGATTCTCATCACGCCCGGACTGATCGCGGGCCTGTTTTCGCTCACCATCGTCATGTGCATCGCGTCGGCCATTGCCGCCATCGTTCAGGTCACGCGCATCGACCCCGCCACGGCGTTCACGCGATGAGCGAACCGGTCATCGAAGCGGTGAATGTCGCGAAAGTCCTCGGCAGCGGGGCCGAGGCGGTTGCGGCGCTCAGGGGGGTGAGCCTGGCGGTCAGCTGCGGTGAACTGACGCTGCTGATGGGGCCGTCCGGCAGCGGCAAGACCACATTGCTGTCCATCCTCGGATGCATGCTGACGCCGACGGAGGGGACAGTTCGGGTCTGCGGCCAATCGACCGACGGAGCCGGGCCCGAGGACCTGGCCCTGCTCAGGCGGGAGCATGTCGGCTTCGTCTTTCAATCGTTTCATCTGTTTCCGACGCTGTCGGCCGCCGACAACGTCCGGCTGGCGCTGGATGTGCGCGGGGAGCCCTCCCGAAGCGCGAAGGCCAGGTCGCGCGAGGCGCTAGCCAGGGTCGGTCTGTCGCACAAGATATCGGCCTTTCCGCGCGAGCTCAGCGGCGGCGAGCAGCAGCGGGTCGCGATCGCCCGCGCCATCGTCGGAAACCCGTCGATCATTCTCGCCGACGAGCCGACGGCCGCGCTGGATGGCGAGAACGGCCAGGCGATCATGAAGATCCTCGCCGGAATTTCCAGGGAACAGGGGCGCGGGGTGCTGATCGTGACCCACGATCCGCGTCTTCTGCCGTTCGCGGATCGGATCGTCCATATCGAAGACGGCCGGCTGGTCGGCGAGGAGCGCGGCGCGGCCGGGCCGGACATGAACTCACGCAAATCCTACCGAGGATGAATGCCGATGTCGAAATGCTCGAAAGCCTTCATGTTCGCCCCGGGGCTGATGGTGGTCGCCGGGGTCGTCATGGCGTTTGCAACGACGGCGCGCGTCGAGCCGGTCCAAGGCGACATCCCGGCCGCTGCGTCGAAGAGCAGGCAATGGCAGGCGGTCGCTCCCGGCCGCGTCGAACCACGCTCCGGCCAGATCAGGGTCACGGCGGCGGGCGTCTCGCTGGTCGACAAGGTGCTGGTCAAGGCCAACGACACGGTGTTTGCCGGCGAGCCGCTGATCCATTTCACCGACACTGAGCTCACGGCGCGGCTGGCCGCCGCGGAGGTTGAGGTCGCCGTGCGCAAGCGCGCGCGGGACGAACAGCCGGCAGCCGACAAGGCGGAGAACCGATACCGGGCCAGCGATGCCGCAGCCGATGCCGAACGAGCCGTCTATGACGCCCGAGCGGCGGTCGATCTGGCCGCCGCCAAGAGGCGGGCGAGCGGCGACGCCCAGCCCGATGCCGGCCTGACCGCTGCCCGCGCGGCTTTGGCGCGGGCCCGCGATCAGCTTGCGAGGCGCCAGGAGGAGCTTCACAGGCTCGAGACCAACGATCTGTTGCCGGATGCCCTGGAGAGCGAACTCGGTTTCGCCCGCGCCGACTACACCGCGGCGTGGGTTGCTCTCGACAAGGCGACGATCCGTGCTCCCATCGACGGCACGGTTCTCCAAGTCTATGTCAGGGCCGGTGAATTGTCGTCGATGGCTTCGCCGCAACCGCTGGTGCTGGTCGGGGATCTTTCAGCCTTGCGCGTGCGCGCCGAACTCGACGAGCGCGACCTCGGGTCGATCAAGCTTGGCCAAGCGGTCTCGGTACGCGCGGCCGCGTTCCCCGGGCGCGAGTTCGAGGGAAGCGTCTCGTCCATCGCGCCGCTGGTCGAGCCCGGACGCCTCGAAGCGGGTGGAACGCACAGTCAGTCCGACCTCGACGTGGTGGAGGTGGTGGTGGAGCTGGCACGGCCGGGCCCGCTCGTGGTGGGCATGAAGGCCGATGTCTACTTCCGTCCGGAGTCCGCGACCGAGATGCGGTGAGGCAGGTCGGTTCAGATCCGTCCAAGCAGCAGAAGAACGACAAGGATGACCAGGACCACGCCGAGAATACCCATGCCGCCATGGCCAAAGCCGTAGCCATAGCCGCCGAACCGGCCGCTGAAGCCACCGAGCAGGAAGATGACGAGAATGATGATGAGGATGAGTCCGAGTGACATGATCGCTCCTGTTGCAAAACGCGAATGAGTGTCGATCGTTCTGACGCTGTAAGACCGCGGTTACCAAAACCCGGGGCCGGGCGTCTTGTGGCGTCACTTGATATGTCCGGCTACTTGTTCTCGATGGATACTCCGCCTTTGCCGATTTCAATTTCGATGCCGGCCGGCTTTTGCCGTTCCTGATAGAATTTGTAGCCCAGGACCGCGACGGCAACGACAAGCGCGCCAATGACGAAGTAGAGAACGTTTCGATTGTTCATCGCTGGCGCCTTCATGTCTTGCCGAAGATCAATCATGTCTTGCCGGAGATCAATCGCTGCGATCGTCCCTCCCGAAGGAAGCTGGCCCAATGCAGCTTATACCGCCGATCGCCTTCACGCCATGAAATAAGCCGCGGGCGACCGAACTCATGAACTTCGGAAACCGGCTACCGGCCGTCGCGGCGGCCCGACGCTCGGAAACTACACTTCCCCGTCACCCGAGAGCGACGTCGCGCGAGCGGGATTCGATTGGTCAAAATGAGGCCCGGGACGAAAGGATGCCGGATGCCAGACCGGCGGCTCGTTGAGCTGCAGAATTCCATAGCCGAGGTGATGGTGCATGGCACATGCGATGAGCCTGGCAAATATTCCCGGATTTTCCTCGAAGTTCACCTGCCAGACGTTCTCGGCAAGCCGCAATACGCCTTCTTGCTCTCCCAGCGGTGCGAGCATTGGCTCCGCTGCGACGCTCATTGCCTTGAGGAAGGCGAGCCAATCGGGATGATCCTCCGCGGCCTCGGCCTTTTCGGGCATGTTGATCACGACGATGGCGCTGTGCATGTGAATTGACCTCTTCCTCGGGGCTGCAAGATGCGGGGAGTTTTTCTGAAGAATCAATCTGAAAGCGCCTGGTTGGGTTTTTTCACCCTGAAGTCAATCGAGCTTGAGGTAAATCAAGACCGCCAGGGCGGGCGAAGATAGTTTTTATCCTGTTGTCCAATCTGCGGGAAAAAGGCCGAAAGCAACAACAAGAAAAGGGACTGGCATGTCGAGGAGCAAAGCAACCGTTCGATATGCCTGCCTTTCGAGCCAAAGGACGGCGCCGTCGACACTCGTTTCGACGAAGGCGTTCAGCATCTCGGGATCAGGAATCCCGCGAGAACCGCCAAGACAATCGATACCAAGGCGGGTGCCGTACCCGGCAAGGCCATTTGATCCCGAGCGATCCCGCGCCTTGAGTTTTTCCTCTTTGAGCTGAGGGCATTGCCATGTCGAAATTGAGTATCAGCATTGCCGTGGTTGTGCTCGCGACCGCGCTGTCGGCCACGGCCTACGCCGCACAGAAGGGCGGTGGCGGCGGTCACGGTGGCGGAGGCGGGCATCCTGGTGGCGGCGGCGGCCACCCCGGTGGTGGTGGCGCGCATTTCGGCGGTGGCGGCGCCCATTTCGGAGGCGGCGGCGGCCGCGGTGGTGGCGGTGGTGCACATGTCAGCGCCCGACCGGCCGGGCCCTCATTTTCCCGCCCGCGCGGCGGCGGCAACGTCGGTGCACCGAACATCCGGAACTATGGCGGAAATCGCGGCTACGAGGGCAACACTGGCAATCGCTCCGCGGTCACCGGCAACCCAGCCCAGGCCGCACGATTCAACGTCAAGCTCGACCACAACGTCAAGGCCAACACGGTGCGCGAAACATTGCGCTCCCGCGAGGTCACCGGCGCCTTGCACGATACGCGCTCATTGCGCGATCCGCGCACCCGCGCCCGCCTCACCTCGACCGCGGCGACGGCGGGATGGCACAACGGGCGCGACGGCGGTCGCGGCTGGTGGCGACATGCCAATGGCGGATACGGCTGGGTCGGCCCGCTGTACTGGCCGTTCGCCTACAACGACATGTACGACTACGCGATGTGGGGCAACGGCTACGACGACTCGTTCTGGGGCTATGGCTACGACGACATCTACACCGGCCTGTTCGCGCCCTATGGCTACGACGACCTGATCGGCTACCTGCCGCAATCCGCCGGCGCGAACCCGCGCGGCGCGGCGGCGGCGCCTGCTGCCGCGGCGCAGGGCGGCCCGGTCGACCAGGTGGCGCAGATGTGCGGCCAGGACAGCAACGACATCGCCGGCCTTCCGGTCGATCAATTCCGGCAGGCGATCAACCCGACCCCGGCCCAAAGCGCCGCGCTCGACGATCTCACCGCTGCCTCGCTCAAGGCGGCGCAGAACATCAAGGCCGCCTGCCCGGCCGACATCGCGCTGACCGCGCCGAACCGGCTCGCGGCGATGCAACAACGCATCGAGGCGATGATCGCGGCGGTGGCGATCGTGCAGCCCGCGCTGGACACGTTCTATGGCTTGCTGAGCGACGAGCAGAAGGCGCGGCTGGCGGCGCTTGCCAACGACCAGCTCAAGAGCCTGAACACCAGTGCCGACAACGCCAACGCGCCGCCGCAGCCGAAATGCGGCGCCGCGCAGCCGGGGGTAACGGACTGGCCGACCGCCGATATCGAACAGGCGGTTCACCCGACCGATGCGCAGCGCGCCAGCCTGGCGGCGCTGCAGACCGCGGCCGCCGCCGCGGCCGACCAGCTCAAGGCCTCGTGCGCGGCCGACAATCCGCTCACGCCGCCGGCGCGGTTCGCAGCGGTCGGCAAACGGCTCGAATCGATGCTGCAGGCGGTGAAGACCGTGCGGACGGCGCTCAACGACTTCTACGGGTCGCTGAGCGACGAGCAGAAGGCGCGGTTCGAGGCGATCGGTCCGAAGCGCACCGCCCAGGTCGAGTCCCTGGACGTGACGCACACTCCGGCCCGCCGGCGCGGCGGCGACGCGGTCGGCCAGATCATTCGCCGGCTGATGTCGTTCCCGTTCTGAGTTGCAAACCGAGCTGGAGCGGCGCAGGATCTTTCTCGAGGTCGGCGGCGCATGGAAAGCCAGGAAAGGCCTTGAAAATGTCGTCAGCAGGTCGCGTCGCTCCGGCAAGATGCCCAGGCGGTTCATCTCGGACACGCTCACGGACGAATGTCTCGTTGCAACAGTTTCGCGGGAGGGTTTCATGATCAAGTCGGAGCAACCTTCCTTCGATATGAAGACATTCTTCGCTCGCACCGGCGAAGGCAGATCAATTCGAAAATTCGAGAAGAGCGACATCATTTTTTCGCAGGGCGATCCCGCCGACGCGGTTTTCTATGTTCAGACAGGACGGGTGAAGCTCACCGTCACGTCCGAGCAAGGCAAGGAAGCGGTCGTCGGGATACTGGAAGCCGGAGAGTTTCTCGGTGAGGGATGCCTGAGCGGGGAGACGGTGCGCCTGGCGACGTCGATTTCCTTCGGCGACAGCGTCATCACCTCGATCACAAAGACCGCGATGCGCGCGGCGCTGAAGAACACCCCCCAGTTCTCCGAGCTGTTTCTGAAAAGCATCCTGACCCGCAAGGCTCGCGTGGAGCAGGACCTGATCGACCAGCTGTTCAATTCGAGCGAGAAGCGGCTGGCTCGCCTGCTCCTGCTTCTCGCGCATTTCGGCAAGGACGGCAGCCCGGAGCCGGTCGACATCGAGATCAATCAGGAAACCCTCGCGGAAATGATCGGAACAACCCGATCGCGGGTCAGCTTCTTCATGAACAAGTTTCGCAAGCAAGGCTTCATCAGCTACAACGGGAAAATTCACGTCCACAAGTCGCTGCTGAACAACCTGTTGCATGAAGTGCCCGCGCTCAGGATCGACGACAGTCGCGATCACGGCAGCTCGACTTAGCACGCCGCGCGATATCGTCCTTTGTGGCGTCTGGCCCAAGGGAGCCCGACGGTTACGGCGATGCTGGAGCCGGGACACTAGGTAGTTTCCGACCCTGACGGCAGCGCAGCTGTTCCCTTAGGATGAAATGGCGGCCGATCAGACTGTATCGTGCCTGTCGAAACGGAGACCCTCGCCGTGGCCACGCGGACGCCTGCCAGACCCGGTTCCGCCCTCAGATCCGAGTTCGACGGCTTTCTGTTCGCCTCGATCGGCGAGGACGGCAACGGGATGCCGGTCAGCGTGCTGTCGGGGCTGGCACGGCTGAACCTCGATCCATGGCAGGAAGCCGCGCAGCTCTGCGCATTGCCGGGCAACCGCGCCGTCGACAGGCTGGCCGCACAGATTTCAACCCTGCCGGGCAAGATGTGGACCCACCCCGAAGCCCACGCGGCCGCAACGCGCCTGATCGGCTTGCTGCCGTCCACGTTTACCGCCCGTGCCGATACTGGCCAGCCGGCGCACCGCCTCATGGCGACGATCCCGTTCCGGCCGTGGTGGATCTTCGTCGCGCTGGTGTCCCTGGTGGTCGGCTCCCAAATGATCGTCGCCCACCGGATGTCGCCGCCGGCGGACCACGCGGACACGACTCCGGCCGGGGCGACGTCGCCGCTGCGTCCGCCGATGGATTCCGACCGATAACCGCGCACGCAACGTCTCGCCTCGTATCTGGAGACGTCAACACCGGAGGTCATCTCCATGCTGCGAAACACGTCGACCCTGCACGGCTACGGCATCGCCGCCAGCGATGGCCGTCTCGGCGTCATCACCGACCTGCTGTTCGAAGACACCAGTTGGCTGCTGCGCTGGCTGGTCGTCGACACCGGACACTGGCTTTCCGGCCGCAAGGTCCTGCTTCCGGTCACGGTGCTGGGACATCTCGACCCCGAGAAGCGCGAGTTGTCCGTCCGGATGACCATGGACGCGGTCAGGCACAGCCCCGACGTCGACACCGAGCGGCCGGTGTCGCGACAGATCGAGACCGGTCTCTACGATTTCTATGGCTGGAGGCCCTACTGGAATCCGGGGCTGTTCATGGATGGCCTTGGTTACGGCTACGGCGGCGGCGCGACGCTGCCGCTGCCCGTGGCGGGATCGGCCCGGCTCGAGGACGACGTTGTCGCGGCCGCGCGCGATCGCGACGATCCGCACCTGCGCAGCGTCGCCGCTGTCACCGGCTACCACATTCACGCCAGCGACGGCGAGATAGGCCACCTGGCGGACTTTCTCATCGAGGACGCGGACTGGAGCATCCACTATCTGGTCGTCGACACCCGGAACTGGTGGCCGGGAAACAAGGTCCTGATCTCGCCACGCTCGGTCCGCAGCGTCGACTGGGAGGACAGGTCCGTCAACCTCACGGTCGACCGGCAGGCGGTGAAGTCGAGCCCTGCCTATGACCCCTCGATGACGGTCGACCGCGCCTATGAGCGCCGCCTGCACGGCTACTACAGCGACATCGACGCCGGCGACTCCAGGCAGCTGCCGCTATTCTGACGCCTCTCGGGACACATTCGTGCGCGAACGGCGCTCGTCTCAGGGCGCGCGGCGCGCGCCGCCTGAGTAGTTTCCGAGCCTGACACCCCCGCGCGACAGTCCTTAGCTTGAGCCTCGGGGCCGCACCCGAAGGGAACTCAGCATGACCGCAACCACTATCCCCAAGCCGGCACACCCCGCCAAACTGAACGCCTCGCCCTCGATCGACGCCGGAACGATGAAGGCCCTGGTCTACCGGGGGCCGGGCAAGAAGGCGCTGGAAGACCATCCGAGGCCGGGCATCACGGCGCCGGGTGACGCCATCGTCAAGATCTGGAAGACGACGATCTGCGGCACCGATCTGCACATTCTCAAGGGCGATGTCCCGACCTGCCAGCCCGGCCGCATTCTCGGCCATGAAGGCGTCGGCGTCATCGACGAGGTCGGCGCGGCCGTCACCGCCTTCAAGCCGGGAGACCGCGTGCTGATCTCCTGCATCACCGCCTGCGGCAAATGCGAATATTGCCGGCGGGGGATGTATTCCCATTGCACCACCGGCGGCTGGATTCTCGGCAACGAGATCGACGGCACCCAGGCGGAATATGTCCGCATCCCGCACGCCGACACCAGCCTCTACCCGATTCCGCAGGGCGCCGACGAAGAGGCGCTGGTGATGCTCAGCGACATCCTGCCCACCGGCTTCGAATGCGGCGTTCTCAACGGCAAGGTCGCGCCGGGCTCGACCGTCGCCATCGTCGGCTCCGGTCCGATCGGCCTCGCCGCCCTGCTCACGGCCCAGCTCTACTCGCCTGCCGAGATCATCATGGTCGATCTCGACGACAACCGTCTGGAGGTCGCCCGCACGTTCGGAGCCACCCAGACGGTCAACAGCAAGGACGGCAAGGCGGCCGATGCGGTCATGGCGATGACCGGCAAGCGCGGCGTCGACACCGCGATCGAGGCGGTCGGCATCCCGGCCACCTTCGAACTCTGCCAGGCGATCGTCGCGCCGGGCGGCACCATCGCCAATATCGGGGTGCATGGCGCCAAGGTCGACCTCCATCTCGAGCGGCTGTGGTCGCACAATATCGCGATCACGACCCGGCTGGTCGACACGGTCACGACGGCGATGCTGCTGAAGACGGTGCAGTCGAAGAAGATCGATCCGACCCGCCTGATCACCGATCACTACGAGCTTGACCGGATTCTCGACGCCTACGAGACCTTCGGCAACGCCGCCAAGACCAAGGCGCTCAAGGTGATCATCGAGACGTAATCCGCCATCCCCGACCGCCGCGCGACAACACGAAACGAGACCCCGCCATGACCTATCAAAGCCTCAACCCGGCCACAGGCAAGCTGCTCAAGAAATACGAGGAGCTCAGCGACAAGGACCTTGAAGCGAAGCTCGCGGTCGCCGCGACCTGTTTCAAGACATGGCGGCGCAAGACCTATGCCGAGCGCGCGGTGGTCGTGGCCAAGGCGGCGGCCCTGCTGCATGATCAGGCCGAGGCCTTCGCGCATACCATGACGCTCGAAATGGGCAAGCGCATCACCGAGGCCCGCGGCGAGGTCGAGTTCAGCGCGAATATCCTCGCCTATTACGCCAAGAACGCCGAGCGCTTCCTGGCCCCCGAGGAACTTCATCCGGCGATCGGCGAGGCGCATATGGAAAGCAGCCCAATCGGCGTGATCTTCGGCATCGAGCCGTGGAACTTCCCGTATTACCAGCTCGCGCGCGTCGCCGGGCCGCATCTGATGGCCGGCAACGTGCTGGTGGTCAAGCACGCGGGCTGCGTGCCGCAATGCGCGATCGCCTTCGAAAAGCTGTGGACCGACGCCGGCGCCCCCGCCGGTCTGTATACCAACCTGCTGATCTCGCACGATCAGGCCGAACGCGTGGTCGACGATCCGCGGATCAGGGGCGTGGCGCTGACCGGCAGCGTGGTCGCCGGGCGCAGCATCGCGGCGAGAGCCGGCCAGAACCTGAAGCCGTCATCGATGGAGCTCGGCGGCAGCGACGCCTTCATCGTGCTGGAGGACGCCGATCTCGAGCACACCATGAAATGGGCGGTGTGGGGACGGATGTACAACACCGGGCAGACCTGCTGCGCGGCGAAGCGCTTCATCGTCGTCGACCAGCTCGCCGACACCTTCCTCGACAAGTTCAAGGCCGCGCTGGGCGCGCTGAAGGCGGGCGATCCGCTGGACGAGAAGACCACGCTTGGCCCGCTGTCGACCGAGGCCGCCCTGTTGCAACTGCTGGATCAGGTCGATCATGCGGTCGCCAAGGGCGCCAAGCTGGTGATGGGCGGCAAGCGCATCGACCGTCCGGGCTCGTATATGGAGCCCACGATCCTGACCGACATCAAGCCCGGCAATCCGGCCTTCAGGGATGAATTCTTCGGCCCCGTGGCGCTGTTCTTCCGGGTCAAGGACGAGGACGAGGCCATCGCGCTCGCCAACGACTCCGACTTCGGCCTGGGCGGCTCGGTCTTCACCAGGGATATCGCGCGCGGCAAGCGCGTGGCGAGCCGCGTCGAGACCGGCATGATGTTCATCAACAACATCTCCTGGTCGGATGCCGAACTGCCGTTCGGCGGCATCAAGAACTCCGGCTACGGTCGCGAGCTCGGCGGCATGGGCATCCAGGAGTTCGTGAACAAGAAGCTGGTGCGCCACGCGGCGCTCGAAGCGCCGCTCTGACGCTCGGACGCCCTGCGATCGGCATCCCGGACGGGATGCCGACGGCAATGAAGGGGGGCCTTGGAAGCTCGAGCCCCTCTTCGTATCTCGATCGCGCCGCGCCCACGCTCACCAACCGGAGCCGTCCATGTATGTCAATGTCGCCGTCCTGAAGGAAACCAGGCCGCACGAACGGCGCGTGGCGCTGGTGCCCTCCGTCGTTGCCAAGCTGATCAAGCTCGGGGCCAGATTGCACATGCAGACCGGCGCGGGCGATGCCGCCAGGCTGCCCGACGCGGCATTCGAGAACGTCACGTTCGTGTCCGGCCGCCGCGCCCTGATCGGCGAGGCGGATGTCGTTCTCGCCGTGCAGCCGCCCGCCCTGGAGGTGGTTCACGGCATGAAGGAAGGCGCGATCCTGATCTGCTTCATCTATGCGAACAACGAGCCGGCGCTGGTCCAGCTGCTGCTCGATCGCAAGATCACCTGCTTCGCCATGGAGCGCGTTCCGCGCATCAGCCGCGCCCAGGCGATGGATGCGCTCTCCAGCCAGGCCGCGCTCGCCGGCTATTATTCCGTGCAGCTCGGTGCGACCCATCTTGGTCGCGTCCTGCCCAAGATCACCACGGCGGCCGGCGCCATCGGACCGGCCAGGGTGCTGGTCATGGGTCTCGGCGTCGCCGGCCTCGAGGCGCTCGCCACGGCACATCGCCTGGGAGCCGTGACCGAAGGCTATGATGTCCGCCCCGAAACCCAGGAGCAGGCGAAGTCTCTCGGGGCGACGTTCGTCGAGACCGGCATCGACGCCAGGGGAAAGGGCGGCTACGCCCGGGCGCTGACGGCCGAGGAAGACGCCAAGGTTGCGGCGGTGCTGACGAAACATATCCAGCAGGCCGACCTCGTCATCACCACGGCGGCGATTCCCGGCCGCGCCTCGCCCAGGCTCATCAGCAAGGAGCAGGTCGCGGGCATGAAACCGGGCGCCGTGATCGTCGACCTGTCCGCCGAGGGCGGCGGCAATTGCGAGGCGACCAGGCCCGGCGAAACCATCCAGGTCGGCCAGGTCACCATCGTCGCGCCGCTCGACGTTCCCTCGCTGCTCGGCCAGGACGCGAGCGAGCTCTATGCCAAGAACCAGTACAACCTGCTGCTTCTGATGATGAAGGACAATGTCGTCGCGATCGACTGGAGCGACGAGATCCTCGCCCAGACCGCGCTGACCCATGCGGGCAAGCTCAAAAACCCGGCCGCCAGGACGAGTGCCGGCCCCGGCGACGGCACCGACACGCCATCAGCCGACCCTGCCGCGAAAGTGGCCTGACCGGAAAAGGGATATCGCCGTGCAGTTTGCAATTTCCATCGACGGCTTCGTCGCCATTTACATCTTCATGCTTGCCGGCTTCGCCGGCTGGGTGATCATCGGCCACGTTCCGGCCATCCTCCATACTCCGCTGATGTCGGGATCGAACTTCGTCCACGGCATCGTCGTGGTCGGCGGCATCTTCGCGCTGCTGAACGCATCGACCGTGCTGGAACAGGCGATCGGATTCTTCGCCGTCCTGCTCGGCGCCGGCAACGCGGCCGGCGGCTTTGCCGTCACCGACCGCATGCTCGCCATGTTCCAGCCGAGCGGCCCCAAGCCGGCCCATGCCAGACACGGTCGCCGCAAGACCAGTCACCCGAAGAAGGCGTGAGGAGCCGACATGCCGACGATCATTCCCCAGCTCACCATCGGCGCCGTCGATCTCGGCGCCGCGTTCCTGTTCATGTATGGCCTCAAGCGCATGTCCTCGCCCGTGACCGCGCCGTCGGGGATCATGGTCGCGGGGGTCGGCATGGCGGTCGCCGTGCTCGCGAGCTTCCTCTACGCCTTCGACGTCGGCGCGGCCGCCCGCCCGCATCTGATGGTCAACCTCGGCCTCGCCGTCCTGGCGCTCGCCCTCGGCGGCGGCGTGGCATGGTGGAGCGGCAGGAAGGTCGCCATGACCGCGATGCCCCAGATGGTGGCTATCTACAACGGCATGGGCGGCGGCGCCGCCGCTGCGATCGCCGCCGTCGAGCTGTTCGGCGACAAGCCCGACGGCGTCACCCAGCTCACCGTCACCCTGATCGGCGCGCTGATCGGCGCGGTGTCGCTGTCGGGCTCGCTGGTCGCCTGGGCCAAGCTCGACGGGGTGATCAAAGGGCCGCTGCGCGTCCGCGGCCAGCAGGTCTTCAACGCGCTGGTCATGGCGGCGACGCTCGCCGTCGGCGGCTACATCGTCGCCGCGACCCACGGCGTCGTCGCCTCGCCGCTGGCGACGCCCGACCTGATCTGGCTGTTCCTCGGCTGCGCGCTGGCCTTCGGGGTACTGATGACGCTGCCGATCGGCGGCGCGGACATGCCGGTGGTGATCTCGATCTACAATGCGTTCACGGGTCTCGCCGTCGGTCTCGAAGGGTTCGTGCTGCAGAACCCGGCGCTGATGATCGCCGGCATGGTGGTCGGCGCGGCCGGCACGCTGCTGACGCTGCTGATGGCGAAGGCCATGAACCGCTCGGTCGGCAACATCCTGTTCACCAATTTCGGCGTCGCCCCCAGACACGTGCAGGGCGACATCAAGGGCAGCCTCAAGCCGGTCGAGGCCTCCGACGCCGGGATCTTCATGCGCTACGCCGCCTCGGTCATCATCGTGCCGGGCTACGGCCTCGCCGTCGCCCAGGGGCAGCAGAAGCTCTACGAATTCGTGAAGCTGCTGCAGGCGGCGGGGGTGTCGGTGAAATTCGCCGTGCATCCGGTCGCCGGCCGGATGCCGGGCCAGATGGACGTGCTGCTGGCCGAAGCCGGCGTTCCCTACGACATGATCTTCCAGCTCGAGGACATCAACGACGAGTTCGCCACGACCGACGTCGCCCTCGTCATCGGCGCCAACGATGTGGTCAATCCCGCGGCCCGCACCGACAAGTCCTCGCCGATCTTCGGCATGCCGATCCTCAACGCCGACAAGGCGAAGAAGGTCTACGTCGTCAAGCGCGGCGAGGGCAAAGGTTACGCCGGCATCGTCAACGCGCTGTTCTACGGCGACAACTGCGACATGGTCTATGGCGACGCCGCGGCGGTGCTGACGAAAATGATCGAGGCGGTGCGCGCCCTGGGAAGCAAAGCCGCGGCGTGAGCCGTTGGCCATGAAGAGCACGGCCGGCGACGTCCCGCGGTTACGGAGAACACCATGCACGCGATGGTCCTCGGCAAGATCGGAACTGCGCTGGAATGGACCGAACTGCCCGACCGGCTTCCCGGACCGGGCGAAATTCGGGTGAAGGTCGCGGCCTGCGGCGTCTGTCGCACCGACCTGCATGTGGTCGACGGCGAACTGCCGGATCCCGTGCTGCCCATCATCCCCGGCCACGAGATCGTGGGCCGGATCGATGCGATCGGCGCCGGCGTCGAAGGCCTGCGGGTCGGCGACCGGGTCGGCATTCCCTGGCTCGGCCACACCTGCGGCGCCTGCCCCTATTGCCTGGAACACCGCGAGAATCTTTGCGATCGTCCGCTGTTCACCGGCTTCACGCGCGACGGCGGCTTCGCCACCGCGACGATCGCGGACGCCCGCTTCGCGTTTCCGCTCGGGGAGCAGGGCGACGACGTGGCGCTCGCTCCCCTGCTCTGCGCCGGCCTGATCGGCTGGCGCGCGCTGGCAATCGCCGGCGACGGCAAGCGGCTGGGCCTGTACGGCTTCGGCGCCGCGGCCCATATCCTGGCGCAGGTCGCCGTGTGGCAGGGGCGATCGGTGTTCGCGTTCACCCGGCCCGGCGATGTCGCCACCCAGGGCTTCGCCCGCAGCCTCGGAGCCACATGGGCCGGCGGCTCCGACGAGATGCCGCCCGAGCCGCTCGATGCCGCGATCATTTTCGCGACCGTCGGCGATCTCGTGCCCCTGGCGCTGAAGGCGGTTCGCAAGGGCGGCCGGGTGGTCTGCGCCGGGATTCACATGTCCGATATTCCGGGCTTCCCGTACGCGCTGTTGTGGGAGGAACGGCAGCTACTGTCCGTCGCCAACCTCACGCGGCAGGACGGCATCGACTTCCTGCGCCGCGCTCCCGGGATCGGCATCGTCACCAGGACCACGCGATACCCGCTCGCGCAGGCCAACCAGGCCCTCGCCGATCTCCGCGCCGGCCGGTTCGAAGGCGCAGCGGTTCTCGTTCCGTGAGGGGCCTCGTCGCGCCAGGCCGGTCCGCCGGACAGCCGCCGTCAGACGCCCCGCTGCGCTGCCAATTTCGCCACGATCCATGCGCTGTTTTGGCAAAACGAGAAGGAACGCCGGGATGAAACCCGAAATCCGTCAACCTGAGGCTCCCGGAGCCGGGCCAGGACCGAAACCCGATGCGAAAGACGAGTTGAAGTCTCTGCCTCTCGCGGAGGTCAAGAAAAGACTGGGGTCGTCGCCGGATGGCCTCACGCAAGCGGAGGCGCAGAAACGGCTCACCCGATATGGGCCGAACGAGATCGAAGAACAGAAGACCAACGAGTTCCTGAAGTTTCTCAGCTATTTCTGGGGTCCGATCCCGTGGATGATCGAAGCGGCCGTGATCCTGTCGGCGGTGGCCCGGCATTGGCCGGACTTCGGCATCATCCTTCTCCTGCTTCTGGCCAACGCAGCGGTTGGATTCTGGGAGGAACACCAGGCCGGCAACGCCATCGCCGCCCTCAAGGCCACGCTGGCGATCAAGGCCAGGGTGAAACGCGATGGCAAATGGGTCACTCCGTCGGCGCGTGAATTGGTGCCGGGCGACGTCATCCGCATGCGCATGGGCGACATTGTCCCCGCGGATGCGCGCCTGCTGGAAGGCGACCCGGTGGAAGTGGACCAGTCCGCATTGACCGGAGAGTCGCTGCCCGCCACGCGCAAGTCCGGCGACGCGGTATTTTCCGGTTCGATCATTCGCCAGGGCGAGATCGCCGCGCTGGTCTACGCCACGGGCGCCAACACCTATTTCGGCAAGACGGCTGAACTGGTGCAAGGAGCGCAATCCGTCAGCCATTTCCAACGTGCGGTGCTCAAGATCGGAAATTACCTGATCATCCTCGCGGTGATTCTGGTCGCGACGATCATCGCCTTCGCCATCGGTCGCGGCGACCCGATCCTCACCACGTTGCAGGTCGCCCTGGTCTTGACCGTGGCCGCAATTCCCGTGGCAATGCCGACGGTCCTGTCGGTCACCATGGCGGTCGGCGCCCGTCTGCTGGCAAAAAAGCAGGCGATCGTGACTCGGCTGGTGGCGATCGAGGAATTGGCCGGCGTGGACGTGCTGTGCGCGGACAAGACCGGCACCCTGACCCAGAACAAGCTGACCTTGGGCGACCCGTTCGGCGTCAACGACGTCACCGCCGAGCAGGTCATCCTCAACGCCGCGCTGGCGTCGCGCGCGGACAATAACGACACCATCGATCTGGCCGTTCTGGGAGGCTTGAAGAACGATCAGGCCTTGAAGGGCTACGAGGTGGGTCATTTTCAGCCATTCGACCCGGTCCACAAGCGCACCGAAGCGACCGTCACCGGCAAGGACGGAAAGACGTTCAAGGTCACGAAGGGCGCGCCCCAGGTGATCCTGGCGTTGTCGACCAATGCCGGAGAGGTGAAGTCAGCCGTCGACAAGGCGGTCAACGAATTCGCGGCACGCGGCTTTCGTGCGTTGGGAGTGGCGCGGGCCGACGCGGACGATCAGTGGCAGTTTCTCGGCGTGCTGCCCCTGTTCGATCCGCCACGCGACGACGCCAAGGCAACCATCGCCACCGCGCGGCAGATGGGCGTCAAGGTCGAGATGGTGACCGGCGACGCACAGGCCATCGCCCGGGAAACCGCCAAGACCTTGGGGATGGGCGCCAACATCCTCGACGCCAGCGGGTTCGCCGACGCGAAGCATCAGGAAACGGCGCAGCTGGTGGACTCCATCGAGAACGCCGACGGCTTCGCCCAGGTCTTCCCCGAACACAAGTTCCATATCGTGGACGTCCTGCAGAAACGCGGCCATATCGTCGGCATGACGGGCGACGGCGTGAACGACGCCCCCGCGCTGAAGAAAGCCGATTGCGGCATCGCGGTCTCGAGCGCCACGGATGCGGCGCGTGCGGCGGCGGCCATCGTCCTGATGACGCATGGTTTGTCGGTGATCATCGAGGGGATCAAGGAGAGTCGCCGCATCTTCCAGCGGATGAACAGCTACGCGATCTACCGCATCGCCGAGACGTTGCGCGTCTTGCTGTTCATGACGCTCGCGATCCTGGTCTTCAACTTTTACCCGTTGACCGCGGTCATGATCGTGATGCTGGCGCTGCTCAACGACGGCGCCATCCTGTCCATCGCCTATGACAACGTTCACTACAAGGATCGGCCCGAGTCCTGGAACATGCGCCTGGTGTTGGGCGTCGCGACCGTGCTCGGCGTCATCGGCGTCGCCTCGGCGTTTGGTCTGTTCTATCTCGGCGAGCGCGTCTTTCACCTCGACCGCGCGCATATCCAGACGCTGATGTACCTCAAGCTGTCGGTTGCGGGGCATCTGACGATCTTCCTCACCCGCACACGCGGCCCGTTCTGGTCGATACGCCCTGCGCGGATCCTTTGGATAGCGGTGCTCGGAACGCAGGCGGTGGCGACGCTGATTGCGGTCTACGGAGTGTTCATGACGCCCCTCGGCTGGAGCTGGGCGTTGTTCGTCTGGGCCTATGCCCTGGCCTGGTTCATTCTGAACGACCGGGTGAAACTGCTCGCCTATCGGATCCTGGATCCCGCCAAGGCAGAGCCTGGGCGCGATGACGAAATACCCCGGCGCGACGCGGCGAAGGGAAGCGCTAGCGATCCGAAGACGACCTGAGAAGCGAGATCCTCCTCACCCATTGTACGATCCCGGTTCTCGTCCAACGGCAATGATGCGCCGGGGTGGTCCGCCGCACACCGAGCTACGACCGTATCGGTCGGACCGGTGCGCCCGTCACCTCACCAGCCGCCTGCGGATCGCCTGCAATTCCCGGCGGCGCTCCGCCCCAGACCTGGGGTAGGTCATTTTGAGCGCCTCCAGCGTATCGACGACGATCTGGGACACGATCAGCCGGGTATTCTCCTTGTCGTCGGCGGGAACGACGTACCAGGGCGCCTCCGCCGTGCTGGTCGCGTCGAGACATTGCTCATAGGCCTTCATGTAGCGCTTCCAGAATTTCCGTTCCTCGATATCCGCGGCGCTGATCTTCCAGTTCTTGTCCGGCGCATCGATACGCGCCAGGAAGCGCTTGCGCTGCTCCTCCTCCGAAAGGTGGAGGAAGAACTTGACGATGCGGGTGCCGTTGGCGTGAAGGTGCTTCTCGAGATCGACGATCGAACGATAGCGATCGCGCCAGATCGCCACGTGGTCGCGGGCGATGCCGGGGATCCCCTCGCCGAGCAGAATCTCCGGATGCACGCGGGCAATCAGGACCTCCTCGTAGTAGGAGCGGTTGAAGATGCCGATCCGGCCGCGTTCCGGGAGGTCGCGGGTGGTGCGCCAGAGAAAGTCGTGCTGCAGTTCGGCGGGGCTGGGATGCTTGAAGCTGAACACCTGGCAGCCCTGCGGATTGACCCCGGACATCACGTGCCGGATGGCGCCGTCCTTTCCCGCCGCGTCCATGGCCTGGAAGATCAACAGCAACGCATAGCGATTGGAGGCGTAGAGAAGCTGCTGCTGCAGGCTCAGTTGCGCAACGTGGTGCTCCAGGACCTTCTGATATTGCTCCTTTGATTTGTAGACGGGATCGACCCTGGTGGGCCACGTCCCGAGATCGACCTTGTCTCGTTCCCGGACGCGAAACTCCTTGCAGTTGATCTTCATCTTGTCCTCCCGAAATGACGCGCCCGCGCTCCGGCACGACAAATTGAGGTTGGCCACCTCCGGCATCCCAAGGCGGATGCCGGAACACACGTCCGTTTGGCGCGTTCAACCTGCATAGTTTCACGATTTTAGGAGAACGTGATGAAATACGCATTGATAATTGCCGCCCTTGCGGGCGTTTGTGCCGCCATCCCGGCGAGCGCGGAAGAGGTTGGAGTTGGCGTCGGACCGGCTGGAGTGACAATCGGCGCGGGACATGATCGCGACTACGACCACGACAGGGACCGCGACCGCAGGGTCATTCACGATCGCGACGAACATCGGGATCGCGACACGATCATCATCAAGAAGGATCACGACCGCGATGGCGACCGGGATCACGACGATACCGTGATCGATCGCCGCTGACGATGCCGGATGGCCTCCCCTCGGGGAGGCCATTTTTGTACACGCGGCTGCTGCAGCGCCGCGCGCCCGGCTCCTTCGATGCATTCATGTCTTGCGAATTGACACGCGAATCGCCACTTGGCTCCGCCGGGCCTCAGGCTTTGACCTGACGCCGAAGGCACCGATCGCAGCAACAATCCGAGGGCACCCTCAGGCGCGTTGCCGGGCGTCGCCGCGGGGTGCCGCGTGCTGACGGCATTCCCAATTGAGGCGGTCGCCTTCGTTGGGGCAGATATATTCGTAGATGACGCTTTGGCAGGTCGGCGTGATCGCCACGAACTCCATTGCCGTATCGCATGTCGGGCAACGAGGAATTTTGGCCGGGACGAGCTTGGACGTCGCGCTTGATCTTGACATCTCGGTCCTCCGACAACGCTTTCGAAATAATCATGTCATGGCCGGCTCCAGGGCGACTGGTCAATTGTGCACGCCCACGGGAAATAATTGAACGAACGGTAGCCGCTGTCGATGCCAAGACAGCCGAATTCGAGCTCGAGCTGCCGCCCGGGCTACCACTAGGCAATCCCGAGACGGGCGAACAGCGGCACCTTGGCGAAATCCAGGATCACCGCGAAGACGGCCGCCGCGGCGAGGATGCCCGCGACCACCAGGGCCGGCAGCGGCGTCATGGCAATTCCGCCGACCGCCAATGTCGAGGCGATCGTGAGGTCGACGACGGACGAGACCACGAGCCAGACGCTCGGGCGCGAGGACCACAGCCGCCGCCGTTCGCGATTGGTGTAGGTGGTCGCCTGATTGGCGAACACGATGACGACGAACGCCAGCGTCCTCAGCGTGCCGACGTCGTATCCCATGCGGAAGGCGCCGAACGCCAGCACGGACGTGCAGAACACCAGCTGGCCGAGCCCCGTGCCGACGCCCGCGATGGTGAGACGTCCGATCTGCCACGCGTTCGGCGTCCGCGACGGACGCACGTTGTCGGTGGTCAGGGCCATGCCCAGGAAGTCGCCGGTGACCATGACGATCACCATCAGCAGCGGCGTCATGATCGCCTGTCCGGTCATAAGCAGGCCGACCGCCAGAAACAGCACCTGAAACGCCTTCTTGGTGATCGAGTTCAGCGTGTAGGTCAGGATGCGCTGGAACGTCACCCGTCCTTCCTTCACGGCGGCGACGATCCCGGCGAGCCCGGGCTCGGTCAGCACCATGCCGGCGGCCGATTTCGCGACGTCGGTCGCGGTCGAGACCGCGATCCCGATCTGCGCCTGGCGCAAGGCCGGCGCGTCGTTGGCGCCGTCACCGCACATGCCGATGGTGTGGCCGCCCTTCTGGAAGGCCTTGACCAGATTGTACTTGTCCTCCGGCAACACCCCGGCGAAGACGGCGAATTGCTGGGGTGGCACGCCGTCGGGGATCGGCCCCGGCGGACAGACCGCGCCATCGAGCCCGACCGCATGGGCGACGATGGCTGCCGTCGCCGGCGCATCGCCGGTGACCATCACCGTGCGCACGCCGAGGTCGCGCAGCTCGGCAATGAGCGCCGCGGAGTCGTCGCGGGGCGGGTCGCTCAGCGCGATGAGCCCGACCAGCTTCATCGCGTCCGGCGCGCCGGTGGCGACCGCCAGCACCCTGAAACCTTTCGCCTCGAGCTCCTGGCTCGCGGCCGTCGCAACCTGGGACGGCGCGGTGAGGTGGCTCACCGCCGCGAAGGCGCCCTTCACCACCCGTTGCGTTGCTCCGCCCGGGTCCTGGACCATCGCCTCCGACATCTTCGTCGCCGGATCGAACGGCACGAATTTGATCAGCTTCGGGGAATCGGAAACGTCCTTGCCCGAGGCGGCGGATCGAACGGCGCCATCCACCGGGTCCTGTCCGCCGTCGGAGCTTGCCAGCGCAGCGAGCGCCAGGACGTGCGCCTCGTCGAAACCGGGCATCGGCCGCACCGTCGTCACCGTGAGCGCATTCTGCGTCAGCGTGCCCGTCTTGTCGGCGCACAGCACGTTCATCGTCGCCGCCTCGTCGACCGCCGAGAGGCGGGTCGGCAGCACGCCGACCTTGGCCAGCGCCCGCGCGCCGATCGCCGACGCCAGCGTGAAGGTCGCCGGCAGCGCCACCGGGATCGATGCCAGCACCGCCGTCAGCACCAGCGGGACGATCTCGTCGAGCGGCATCTTGAGAAACCAGGCGTACGTCACAAGCAGAACGATGAGGACGCCGTTGAACGCGGCGAGATTGCCCACCACGTGCAGGACCGCCTTCTGCTGCGAGCTGACCACATGAGCGGTGCGGACCAGCTCCGCGGTGCGGCCGAACTTGGTCCGCGCGCCGGTCGCGGTGACCTCCGCCGCCGCCTCGCCGCGCCGCACCAGCGCCCCCGCATAGGTCTGCACGCCCGCGCCGGCCTCGATCGGCACCGATTCGCCGGTGAGCATGGACTGGTCGAGCAGGACATTGCCCGCCGTGAGGCGGACATCCGCGGCGACCACGGCCCCCAGCGACAGCTTCACCACGTCGCCCGGAACCAGTTCGACCGCGGGGATGGTCTTCCATGCACCGTCGCGCCGCACCGCGGCGTTCAGCGCGAGCCGCGATCTCAGCGCCGCGAGCGTCGCCTGGGCGCGGCTCTCCTGAAACAGCCCGAGCGCGGCGTTGAACGCCAGGAGAGCTGCGATGATCGCGGCCTCGACGACCTTGCCGAGCACCAGCTCGAGCACGATTGCGGCCTCGAGCATCCACGGCACCGGCGCCCAGAACTTTTCGAGCGCCATCCGCAACGGATGGACGCTGGTGTCCGGCATCGCGTTGGCGCCGACCTGCTGCAGCCGGCGGCGGGCCTCGCTGGTCGTCAGGCCGGCTTGCAAGGCGCCATCGACTGCGGCTGGTGTTTTCGAGGGTGGGGAACTTTCACCGGACAACCGGGGGGGCGCGGACATTGGCAAAATCCGAACGTGGCAAGCGCTGTCGGCTCGCCACGTTCAAGGAGTATACGGGCGGATGTGGTGCCGTCGCCTATTTTTTCCCGGCGTCGACCTTCTGCCACGCCATGGCGAGTTTGTGCGACGCGCTCCGGTAGGAAGCCTTGGCGCTGTTCCAGTCGGCCGCTCCGGCGGCCTCCAGCCGGGCGGACGCCGCCTTGGTCTCGGCCCAGGCGCCGTCGAGGGCCTTCATCGCCTTCGTCTGTGCCGCCGTTCCCCTGGCCTCCGCCCTGGTGGTGAAGTCGTTCAGCTTCTGCTGCCAGATCCCCATCTCGTCGCGCGCCCGCTGCATATAGGTTTCGCGCTCGGCGGCGGGGTCGCGGGTCGTCGCCACGCGGACCGGCGCCTGGTCGGACGCGGGTTTCGACTGGGCCGCGGCGGGCAACGCGCCCGCCAGCGCCAGCGCCGCGATGATCGGACCGATGACAATTCTCATGATTTGTTTCCCTTGTTTGTGGTTCGCTCGTCCGGAGGCTGCGGCGCGCGCGGATCACTCCGCGGCGGCAACCGCCGGTGGCGTCTTGACGCCCTTGTGGACCTCGAGGTTCGAGGGGCTGACGGTGGCGAGGATGGTCTTGGCGCGCGCGATCTCGTCCGCGGGGCCGTGCGCCATCACCAGAAAGCGATCGGTCTTCAGCGCGGTTTCATATTCCAGCACGCTGTTCTTGGGCACGCCGATGCTGTAGAGCGCGGCGCCGAGCGCACTCAGGCCGCCGACCACGACGGCATTCTCGAGGCCGCTCGCCACGATCGCGGCGAGATATCCCAGCACGACCACGTGTCCCACCACCGGAACGGTCAGGAACAGGCCGCCGAGAAACAGGCCCCAGAAGCCACCCCAGAACGCGCCGCGGGTGCCCCAGAACTTGACCCGATCGCCGGTGTTGTAGAATCCGACGACTTTCTCGTCGGTGTGATAGCCCTTGCCGACGATGCTGAGCTGCTTCATGTCGAAGCCGGCGGCGCTGAGCTTCTTGATCGCCGTTTCGGCCGCGGGGTGATCGGCGAAAACGGCAACGACTGTGTCGGTATTTTCCATCGGAATTCTCCTGGGGGAAGAGCCTGGTCCGAGCGCCCCGTCTTGCGTATCGCCTTCGGGCGAACGTCGAGCCGAGGCAGCGCCGCAGGTGCGGCGGTGGAAGCGCTGATCCTCGACCGACGCTAGGTGGGATCGATGCCGCCGGGATAGACTCGGAAACTACTCAGGCCGTCGCCGTCCATGATCGAGGTTCGAACTGGCACAACGCGACACGGGCCCCATGTTGATGTGGCTCGCACTGAGCGCTCCCCAATCGGGCAAAAATGGTATTTACTGATCCCCAGTGGCGCGCGCGTGGCGCGACCGCACCATACACAGGGGGTTGCCATGATTTCCGTCCTGATCGGGGTTCTGATCATTTGCGTCGTCGGCGCAATCTGCTTTTGGGCCATTGACAAGTTCGTCAACGAATCCCGCCTGGCAAGCCTGCTCAAATTGCTGGTGGTGCTGCTCTGCCTGGCGGCAATCCTGCAACGGGTGCTGCCGCTTTTGGGGATCAACTGGTTCTAGGTCGGATTCTGACGTTTATTGATGAACTCGTCATGCGCGGGCTTGACCCGGCCATCCACTCTTTAGAGCGCGTACCGCTCTTTAGAGTGCATACCGCGCCGCAAAGCGTGGATGGCCGGGTCAAGCCCGGCCATGACGCCGAGGGCAATAATCGCGTCGCTGCATTTTCGGTCAGCTCTGAGCAGCCCGCCCCCCGAAATGCCCCCGCGTGAGAGACTCTTTTTTCACCACCCGACCCAAGAGACCCACCCAAGATGCAACTCGATCCATCGCGCCAGAACGCCGCGGACAACTACAAGCTCCTGACCAATCTGGTGGTGCCACGCCCCATCGCCTGGGTGAGCAGCCTCGGCGACGGCGGTCTGGTCAACCTGGCGCCGTTCAGCTTCTTCAATGCGGTCGGCAGCGAACCGCTCTATCTGGTCATCAGTATCGGGCGCCGCGACGACGGCACGCCCAAGGACACGGCGCGAAACATCGAGGCGCGCGGCGAGTTCGTGGTCAATCTGGTGACCGAAGACCTGCTCACCGCCATGAATGTTTCGGCGGCCGACTTTCCGCCGGACCAGAGCGAACTGACCGCAGCGCAGCTGCATGCCGCGCCCTCGGTCGCGATCGGCGCGCCGCGGCTCGCCGAGGCGCAGGTCAGCCTCGAATGCCGGCTGTTCCAGCGCCACGCGCTCGGCGCCAATACGCTGTATATCGGCGAAGTGGTGATGTTTCATGTCGCCGATCACCTGCTCGGACCGCGATTGCACATCAACGGTTTTGCGCCGGTCGGGCGGCTCGGCTCGCCATCGACCTACTGCCGCACCACCGACCGCTTCGAGCTTCCGCGGCTGTCCTATGCGCAATGGCAAGAGACCGCGACCTGAAGGCCAGGCTCACCGCCTCAGCGATCGATCGAGCGATCCCAATGGAAGCCGCGGCCGGTCGCCGCCGGCAACACATTCAGCGTGACCGGCGCGAGCCCATCGTAGCCGATCGCCAGCGCGCCCACCGGCGTCAGGTCGATGACACGGCCATGAACGTGAGGGCCGCGATCGTTGATGCGGACGATCACCGAGAGCCCGGTGCGGGTGTTGGTGACTTCCACCATGGTGCCGAACGGCAGCGTGCGATGCGCCGCGGTGAACCCATCGGCATAGGCAAACCCGCCATCCGCGGTCTTCCCGCCGTCGTAGATCGATGCGATGCCGGGCTCGATCTCCGCGGCGCGCGCCGAAGAGCATGCCGGCAGCCCGGGCACCGGCGAAGCCAGGATGCAGGCTCCGGCGGACAGGGATCTGAACGAGGCGAATGTGAAGGACGTCATGGCGACCAACGGATCGCGACGCCGAATGTTCCCGCCGCCATCCGCGTAGATACGGCCCGCCAAATGCTGTAGGCATCGGTGGAAGATCTCGCGCAGCAAGGGAAATCGGAGCGATGACCAGCGATCACCACGATGGCCACGCGCCGAAGCCGACCGCCCCCGCCCGCGATTGGACGCGGATTCATCATTCGCCGGTGTTCTGGATCGGCATCGTGCTGTGTCTCGCGGCGATTTCGATCTACGTCTGGTCCGACGATCTCGCCTGGCGGCCGCGCATCGGGTGATCCGGAAGCTGCCGCCTGTAGCGTCGCGGCGGATCGAATGGTTCGGTTTCAGCCGAACCACCCGACCCGCGCCTGTCGTCGCGCCGTCAGGTGGTTACTTGCAGGTCTTCTCAGCCTTCAGAGCGGTCTCGGCCGACGCCCGTGTGGCGTGAACGGAGCCGATCACCTTCATGTCGCCGCCAGCCGCAGGCTGGGCATCGACGATCTGGCACTTCATGCTCGCGGTATCTTGCGCCAGATAGAACGATGGCGGCGCCTGGCCGACGGTCTTGGCCGTTTCAGCGGCGAATGCGGGCGCCGCACAGGCGAGAACGGCGAAAGTCGTCAAAAGAATCTTTTTCATGGGGTGTACCAGTTGTCACGTGCCCAGTATTGGACTTGGGACAAGCGGAACCGGCCAACAATGGTTCCATGGATTCCGATGCTTCTCAAATAGCAGAGCCACTGGAAGCGACCGCTCGCGAAGGCGGCGTGACACGCGACTCACACCTGCGCCCGCGAACTTCCCAACGACTGCGTCATCGGTTGTGTCGCGACCATGATCCGATCGATATGGCTGCACGCGACTCCTTCGAAGCTCCGCAGCTCGAACCCGTTTCCCGCGGGCCTGACGAGAACCAGCACCATGGCGCCCGCGCAATGGGGACAGGCGCGTTGCTCGATCTCAACCCGGTTCGGCTCAAGTCGGTCGCGTGGCGGCATGGTGTTCACCGTTGTGTCGGATCGACCCGGGCATCTGCGCCGGAGCCGCCGGACAATCCTGGCCGCCTGCCGGGCCTGTCGTCCCGATGCTGGCTTCAGCCTCGGGAAGGATCGGCAGGTCGAACCGGAAATGCGCGCCGCACGGATCGCTGGCCGACACGGTCAGATGGCCGTGAAGCTGCCGTGTCAGGCCGGTGATGACCCGGATTCCCAGGCTCGGCCGCTTCTCCCCGATATCGAAGCCGGCGGGAAGCCCGACGCCGTAGTCGATCACTTCGACGCGGAGAAGCCCCTCGATTTCGCGCGCCGAAACCACGATCACGCCGGTACCGTCCGGGTAGGCATGCTTGACGGCGTTGCTGACCAGTTCGTTGATCAGGAGGCCAAGCGGAATCGCGTGATCGGCCGACAGCAGCATCGGGTCGGCATGGCACCGGATCACGTGTCGTCCCGCCGCGCCCTGCAGCTTGCCGCAGAATTCGATGATGAAATCCGCCAGGTCGACGAACCCGATCCTCGAACCGCGCCACAGGTGGTCATGAACCTGGGCGATGGTCGCCACCCTCGCGGCCGCCTCTTCGAGAGCGTCCCTGACGTCATCGGAATGCGCGCCCCGCGACTGCACACGGAGCAATCCGACCACGGAGGTGAGGCTGTTCTTGACGCGGTGGCTCATTTCCCGCGCCAACAGCGCCTGGTAGTCCAGCGCCTCCTGAAGCCTGGCGTCGGCCTGCTGACGCTCGATCGCCAGTCCGAGAAGCCCGGCGAATGCGGCGAGGAAATCGGCATCCGCCTGGTCGAAGCGGCCCGGATCGGGGCTGGCGACTTCGAGCACGCCGAAAAACACGTTGCCGTGCCCGCCCCGCTCGATCAGCACGTTGATCGCGCGCTTGATGCCGTGATCCGTCAGAAGGCCAGGCGACCGGAAGCGCGTGTCGGCCTGCACCTGATTGGAGATGACGGCCTGGCCGGTCCGGAACGCATATCCGGCCGGAGAACTGTCGTCGGCGGCGAACGAGATGTTCGCTAACTTGTCCGGCTCCCAGCCGACGCCCGCCCGCGCCACCAGGCTCCGTTGCTCCGGCAGGAATTCCAGGACCTTGGCGAAACGTGCCCCAAGTCCCTGCGCGCAGAGCTCGGCGGCGCGCTGAAGAATCTCTTTCTCGTCGCGGGTCTGGAGCGCCGCGCGCCCGAATTCGCCGAGCAGGGCCTGTTGCCGGAGCCGGTAGCGTAGTTCGTCCCGGATGGCGAGGGTCCCAAGCAGGATCGGAAAGTCCAGGCCTTCGGATTTCATGGTCGTTTGCATGGCGATCCCCCGCGATCGGGTTGCACCCTGGCGTTGAGTTCCTGGCCCAAATTGTCCTTTGTTGACAATATCCTGACGCCGTTTCCGGCCTCGGTCTGTGCAAAACTGCTCACCAGGACGCTTTTCGACCGCGCTCCGGCGCCGCTTGGTGGCGTGGGCCACCGACAAACACAGGTGAGACGTGCGACCACACGCTCCTGCGAAGGAGAGGCCGGCCGTGTCCCACGACGACGAGATCAAGCATGACCTGGAATGCCTGCGCCTGGCGTCGGATCTCACGCAGCTGTCTCACGGGGCTCTCGATCCGGATCTGAGGGCGCATTGCACGCGAATGGCGGCGTTCTGGTCCGGCGAGGCGGATGGCGGATTTGAACAGGACGTGGTGTGGAACGATGAACCGGAGAATCCGGCGGCCGAGGCATCGGCCGGGCCCCCGACCGTCGTTCTCCTCGTCGAGGACGAGCCGCTGCTGCGGGAGCTGACCGCCACGATGATCGATGAGGCAGGGTTCACGGCGCTGGAAGCCAACACGGCCGACGATGCGCTCGCCCTGCTCGAAGCCCGATCGGACATCGCGCTGCTGTTCACCGACATCGACATGCCCGGAAGCATGGATGGGCTGGAGCTGGCGCGGTTGGCTTGTGAGCGCTGGCCGGCGATCAAGACGCTCGTCGCGTCGGGCAAGGTTCGTCCCTCGGCATCCGAGCTGCCGCCGAACAGCGTGTTTCTCGCCAAGCCCTATCGCGGTGCGGCGCTGATCGCCCAACTGCGGTCCATGGCCGGCCGGATCGACGCCAAGCCATGAGCAATACGGCTCAGACTCACCGGCAAAATCGCGCTTGGATACGCGGCCTGGACGTGTGACGGCGGGATGGCGCGTGCGCGGCGTCGGCCGCGCGTCCCGCGCCGGCCGCCCGGCAAGGACAAAGCAGACCGCATCGCATGCCAAAAGCCCAGACGGATCATGACCTGCGGAGCAATCAACTGCTCACCGCCCTGGAGCCGGCCAGCCGCAGACGACTTGACCCGCATCTGCAGCCGATCGAGTTCAAGCTCGGCGCGATGGTCTGCGACGCCGGCGGCCTGCTCAAGCACGCCTATTTCCCGCAAGGTTCCGTTCTCTCGCTGCTGACCGTGCTGGAGAACGGCGCGGCCATCGAGACCGCCAATATCGGCCGCGAAGGCGCCTTCGGCCTGTTCGCCGCCATGTACAGCCGGGTGTCCTTCAATCGATGCATCGTCCAGCTCGAGGGCCATACGGTGCGCTGTCCGATTGAGCTGGTGCAACACGAATTCGAGACCAGCGAGCACGTCCGCAACCTGTTCGTGAGCTATTCGGAGACGCTGCTGTCGCAGGTCCAGCAGACCGTCGCCTGCAATTCGATGCACAGCACCGAGGAGCGGATGTGCCGCTGGCTCCTGATGATGCACGACCGCGCCGAGGGCGAGGCGCTGCCCTATACCCATGAATTCCTGTCGCAGATCCTGGGTACCAGCCGCAAATCGGTGACGCTCGCGGCACAGTCGATGCAGGCGGCCGGCCTCATCAGCTACCACCGTGGCACGATCCAGGTGCTGGATCGCGCCGGCCTCGAGAGGGCGTCGTGTGAATGCTACGCCATCGTCAAGGAGCGGTTCGATGCATTCCTGACGCCGCCCTCGACCGCGCTGCCAAGCCACAAGAGGTAAAGTCACAAGAAGTGAAGCAGGCAACCAGCGGCGGCGCCGACGGACAAGGTCACTTGACCTTCTGATCAGGCTCGCCGGTGGTGGACTTGTCGCCTGAAATGTGCGGCGCGTCGTGCAGCACGACATTGAGCAGGGAACTGTGGACCTCGAGATGGCCGTTGTAGTCGATGAAGCCCATCTTGCGGAACTTGTTCATGAAATGGCTGACGCGCGAGCGCGTGGTGCCGATCATGTCGGCGAGCGTCTCCTGGCTGACCTTGGCGATGATCTGCTTGGGTTCGCCGCTGTTTCCGAAGTTCGCCAGCAGCAGCAACGCGCGCGCCAGCCGCTTCTCGCTCGAATTGAAGAGCTGGTCGATCAGGTCCGCTTCCACGCGGATGGTACGGGCCAGAATATGGGCTACGAATATTTCGGAGAACTTCGGCTCGTCACGCAGGATCGCCATCGCGGCGCTCTTGCCGATCTGCATGATGTCGCAATCGGTCATCGCCGACGCCGTCGACAGGTTGAAAGCGAAAGCGCCGGCTTCTGCGGCACGCCTTTGTGTGCCCCGCTGCGCGGGAAGTGAGCAAATCTGACCAAACGCGCCACGCGTGCTCCTGTAAAATGCCCCTTCAGGCGCTTGGTCTGGCCGGAGGCCACAATGGATCGCTACATCCATGAACAAAATCTCGCGCTCTATCGGAAGCAGCTTTCCGAGACGCATGACGCGACGCGGCGCAGCGTCTTGCTGGGATTGATCGCCAGGGAGCTGGCGAATGAGCCGCCTGCCGAAACTGGGGCCAGAACTGGGCCGCAGCCTGGAGACTCATGACTTGGACAGGAAGCTGACCGCTGGCTTCAAATCGACGGCCGGACGGGCGGCTGCCAAGGCCCCGGATGCTCGGGGCGCGAGCCGATCCCGCGACGGGAGCAAACCCGACGCCGATGACAAAGTGAGGCGTAGCCATGCGATCGCGTAGATGCAGCTCATCGGAGCAGGCCGGCTTGGCGAATACCTTGCCGTCCGCGCGGATCATCGCGCTGAATGTCGTCACCGGTCCAGGCGCCAACGCCCCAATTCCCGTCACCAAGGGCCGTCCATCGCGGGACGACGGCGGCGCCTTGAAGGAGCGGCTGCTGGCGCTGGCCGCCAGCAACAGGAAGCTGCAGCGGACAATCAAGCAGGACACTGCGGTCGTCGATGATCTCAAGAAAGCCCTGGACGCCACGGACGTCGCCACCATCCTCCTGGATATCGACCTGAACATTCGTTTCTTCACACCGGCCACCAGGCTCGTCTTCGATCTCACCGCCGGCGATATCGGTCGCCCCCTCGCGCGCCTGAGCTCGCTCGGTCTCGACGAGGCGCTGCTCGGCGATGCCAAGGACGTGCTGCAGACGTTTGAGCCGATCGAGCGGGAAGTCGAGGCGCGGAGCGGCGCCTGGTACATCCGCCGCATCCTGCCGCTGCAGACCGGGGGCGAGGCAATCGAGGGTGTCGCCATCACGTTTGCCGACATCACGCGTCGGAAGGAAGTGGCCGACGCGCTGGAACGTGCAAAGTCGCAGGCCGACGCCGCCAATGCGGCGAAGTCGCGCTTCCTTGCCGCCGCGAGCCACGACCTGCGCCAGCCGCTGCAGACGCTGGTGCTGCTGCAGGAACTGCTGGCGAAAGCCGCCATCGGCGACAAGGCGCTGAAGCTGGTCGCGCGGCTCGGCGAAACCCTGGACGGCATGGCCGGGATGTTGAACGCCCTGCTCGATATCAACCAGATCGAGGCCGGGACCGTCCGCGCCGAGCCCGAAACCTTTCGGATCGACGCCGTGCTCGACCGGGTGAAGTCCGAGCTCGGCTATCAGGCGGAGGCGCAACGGATCGCGCTGCACGTGGTGCCATGCGCGGTTTCGGTCCGCAGCGACCCCCGCCTCCTGGAACAGATGGTCCGCAACCTGCTGTCGAACGCCCTCAAGTACACCAAGCGCGGGAGGGTGCTGCTCGGATGCCGGCGGCGGCAGGGAAAACTGAGCATCGAGATCTGGGATACCGGTGTCGGCATCCCCGCGGACCAACTTGAGGATATCTTCGAAGAGTATCACCAGCTCGGCAATGCGGCGCAGGACCGCTCGCTCGGCATGGGGCTGGGTCTCTCCATCGTCAGAAGGCTCGGCGTTCTGCTGGGGCACACGGTGACGGTGCGCTCGCGGCTCGGAAAGGGCTCGGTCTTCACCATCCAGGTCGACCAATCGCCCGCCGGAATGCCGCCCTCAATCGACCAGCCCGGCGCCAAGGGCACGGCCCACGCCGGCGCGGCTCGCGCCGGCACCGTTCTCGTCGTCGAGGATGTGACCGACGTGCGCGATCTTCTTGAAACCGCCCTCGCCGCCGAGGGATACCGGGTGGCGACGGCCGGGGATGGCGCCGAAGCCCTGAAAGCGATCGAGACCGCCGCGTTTCGGCCGAGCCTGGTCATCTCCGACTACAACCTGCCGAACGACATGGACGGCCTCGAGCTGGCCGACAGCCTGCGCGCCCGCCTTGGCCGCTCCGTGCCGGTCATCATCCTGACCGGCGATATTTCGACGGACACCCTGCGCGCCATCGCGCTGCATGGATGCGAGCATCTCAACAAGCCGGCGAGCCTCAAGGAGCTGACCGCCGCGATCGAGCGGCTCGTCCCGCCGTCGCGCGACCCGGCCGCTCCGCCCGCGCCTTGCGCGGTCACGGCGGCGGCGACCCCGCCCGTCGTGTTCGTCGTCGACGACGACAGCCATGTCCGCCAGGCGGTCCGCAGCATGCTGGAGGACGAAGGCCGGATCGTGGAGGATTTCGAGGATGCGGAAGCCTTCCTTGATGCCTACCGTCCCGGTCGCAAGGCGTGCCTGCTGATCGACGCCAATCTGCCCGGCATCAGCGGCATCGACCTGCTGAAGCGCCTGAAGGACGCCGGACATCCGATTCCCGCCATCATGATCACCGGGCACAGCGACGTCCCCATGGCGGTGGAAGCCATGAAGGCCGGCGCGTCGGATTTTCTCGAGAAGCCGATCCGCGGCACCGAACTGCTCGCCGGCATCGCGCGGGCCCTCGAACAAGCCGGCGACTCCGGCAAGCTGACCTCCTGGCGCAAGGATGCGGCCGATCACCTGGCCGGCCTGACCCGGCGGCAGCGCCAGATCATGGAGATGGTTCTCGCCGGCCACCCGAGCAAGAACATCGCCGCGGACCTCGGCATCTCACGCCGCACCGTGGAGAACCACCGCGCCTCGATCATGAAGCGTACCGGGTCGCGGTCGCTCCCGGCATTGGCGCGCCTGGCGCTGGCCGCGGCGTGGACCGATGGCGGCGCACCGGCCGAGGGCTAGATCCGAATGGGGAGGGTCCCTCGCTCCCTGACGCCGGCGGAGCGGGTCAAGCCCGGCCATGACGCTGAAATTGGAGCCACGCGGAGGGATGATCGCAGGCACCCCGACACCCTCGGCGTCACCCGCGGGCTTGACCCTACGACATTCACACATCTCGTAGTGGTCCCGAATATGTCGTCCAGGAGCTTCGTTTTCGGGCAGTGACCAGTTCCCTCCCCCCTTGTGGGGGAGGGTTAGGGAGGGGGGTGATGGAGAAGCCGCAGCGCGACTGCTCGCTCCTTCTTCCGCCCTCACATCAATTCAGAGTTTGCGGCTTACCCCCCCTCCCCGGCCCTCCCCCACAAGGGGGGAGGGAGGGCGCAACACATCGCCTCCATCTCAGGCGGCGGATCGAGATGTGTGAATCCAGCAGAGCTTGACCCGCGGGTCCACGCTTAAACCAACATCGTTCAGGAAATTGTGGATGGCCCGGGACCAGGCCCGGCCATGACGACTCGATAGAGGCGCTGCCTCTGGCTGGCTAGCTCTGCCGGTAGTCGTCGATCCGTCGCCGCGCCACCGAGAAGGCGTCCTTGACGGCCGCCTCAGCGTGTTCGTGGCGCCGCTCATCCGCAGCCCCGCGGCTGATCACGATGTTTTCATGCGGCGGCATCGTCACCAGGATATGGATCTGAAACCCCGCCCCGTGCCGATGGTGCTCGCCCGGCCCGATCACGGTTACCCGGCCCGATGTGATGCGATGATCGTGGGTTTCGAGGCGCGCGAATTCGCGTTCGATGTCGGCGCGCACCACGTCCGACGGCTCGCATCCTTGAAACCTGACCTGCAAAGCGTTCTGCATCTGGACCTTCCGGTGGGCCGCCCCCCTGGGAAGAGTCAATCCGCCGGCCGCCGAATGGTTGCAGCCGCAATGCCCCGCGACTGAGTAGTTTCCGATGCTGACCCGGCCGCCGCCCCCGATGCTAGTGTCTGCTGGAGCGGCGATGTCGTCGCGAGCGAAAACAGGGAGACGCACGTGACCAGCAAGAAGCCAGACCTCAAGGTCGTCGCCAAGCCGGACAAGATTGCTCATCCCGGCATGTTGGGCGACGGCACCGAAGAGCAAAACCTCAACGAAGCCGGCGATGCGTCCAAACGCATCAAGAAGGACGAACTGGACACGGCCTTCGCCAAGGCCCCACCCAAGAAGCGCTGAATCGCCCGCGGTGGGGTGTGGCCCGTCGGCCAAGTCGCAGGAGCATAGCTCGGCACGGTGATCCCGGTTCTCGCAGTCGCGTCACTTTGCGGCGGGTGCTTTTGCGACTGTCAGAACCATGGGAAAGCACAACTGGAGGAACCCCCGATGCCAGACTCGACCCTGAAACAAGCCGTGCTCGACGAACTCGCCTGGGATCCCAGCGTGAACGAAGCCCATATCGGCGTGATCGCGCGCGAGGGCGTGGTGACGCTGACCGGCTACGTTACGAGCTATGCCGAGAAATGCGCCGCCGAACAGGCGGCCGGCCGGGTTTCCGGCGTCAGGGGCATCGCCGAGGAACTCGAGATCCGTTACCCCAACGCCATCCGGCACGGTGACGAGGACATCATCCGGCAGGCGCTCAACGTTCTCGACTGGGACCTCGCCGTCCCCGCGGACACGGTGAGGCTCAAGGTCGAGAAAGGCTGGGTCACCCTGAGCGGCGAGGTCACCTGGTACTACCAGAAGAAGGCCGCCGAGGCGGATGTGCGCAAACTGTTCGGCGTGATGGGGGTCAGCAACGAGATCACGATCAAGCCGACCGTGAAGGCCTCCGACGTCCAGAAGCAGATCAGGGCCGCGTTCCACCGCAATGCCGAGTTCGAGGCCGAAAACATCGTCGTCAGCACCGACGGCAGCAAGGTCACGCTCAGCGGCAAGGTGGACAGCTACCACGAGCGAACGCTTGCCGAGAAGACCGCCTGGTCGGCGCCGGGCGTCACCCAGGTCAACGACCTCATGACCGTCAACACCTGAGCGCTGCTGTTCGGTCACCAGGTGGGGGCTCCTACCTCGGGAGTCCACGGACGGTGACACGCTCCGAGTCGCGCGATCAGACGGCGACCGGTCGCCGCCCGGACACCGGGTCTGGCTGGCGATATCCCTGCAGGATCTTGAGGTAATTGGCGCGTTCGAACGTCTGTGGATCGCGCAGGCTGCGCTGGCTCATGATGCCCCGGACATGCTCCAGCGACGTGAACTCCCTGGCCTGCAGCCATGCCTTCAGCCCGGCAAGCAGGGTGGCCATATGCTCCGGACCTTGCCGCAGCAACGATGACGTGGTCATCACGACGTCGGCCCCGACCAGGAGATATTTCACCACCTCTTCGGCGCTGGTCACGCCGGTACTGGCCGCCAGCGAGGCCCTCGTTCGACCGGCGAGGACGGCGAGCCAGAGCAGAGGCAGCCTGATCTCGTTCGGCTCACTGAGCTTCAGGTCGGTCAGCACCTGCAGGCGAGCCAGGTCCAGATCGGGTTGATAGAACCTGTTGAACAGCACCAGCGCATCCGCGCCCGCATCATGCAGGGTCATGGCCATGTTGCCGACGGAACTGAAATACGGACTGAGCTTGACCGCCACCGGGATCGAGACCGTCGTTCGCACCGCGCGCAGGATGTCGAGATAACGCTGCTCCACGTCGCGGCCCGTCTCGGCAAGGTCGGCCGGGATGAAATAGATGTTGAGCTCGAGCCCGTGCGCCCCGGCCTGCTGGAGTTGCCTGGCGTAGGAGGTCCACCCCTCGTCGTTGATTCCGTTCAGGCTCGCGATCACCGGCACCCCGACCGCCTCTCGGGCCCGGCGAACGAGTTCGAGATATTCGTGCGGTCCATGCTGCGCGTTGGCCAGTTTCGGAAAGTTGCTGAGCCCCTCCGGCCAGCTGTCGTCGTGCGCGCTGGTCAGGTGCTCGTGGCGGGCGGTCTCCGCTTCGATTTCCTCCTGAAACAGCGACGGCAGCACCACGGCGGCGGCGCCGGCATCCTCGAGCCGCTTCAAGGAGTCGAGCTCCCGGGTCAGCGGCGACGCGGACGCCACCAGCGGGTTCTCGAGTTGAAGTCCCATATAGCGTGTCTTCAGATCCATCGGGCTCTCCTGGGACAGTCGCCGGGCCGGCGATTACTTGCCGCTGCCGGGCTGGAAGCGGCTGCCGTCCTGTGCCGCCAGCGCTTCGTATTGCCGGTATTTGTCGATCACCGCCGCCTGCGCGCCGGCGAGCAGCACCGCCGCCTCATCGGGAAGCGACCGCGCCAGCGAGGAATAGCGAACCTCGTTGTAGGCATAGTCCTTGAACCCGATGGTCGGCCGCGGCGAATCCAGCTGGAACGGGCTCTTGCCGACGGTCCGCATGGTCGGATTGAAGCGGAACAACGGCCAGTAGCCGCAGGCGACTGCGAGATCCTGCTGCTTCATGCCGAACCGCATGTCGATGCCATGGGCGATGCACTGGCTGTAGGCAAGGATGAGCGAGGGCCCGTCATAGGCCTCCGCCTCCCGAAATGCGTCCAGCGTCTGCTGCGAATTGGCGCCCATCGCGACCTGGGCCACATAGACGTTGCCGTAGGCGATGGCCTGCAGGCCGAGGTCCTTGCGCGCCACCCGCTTGCCGGCCGCCGCGAACTTCGCGACGGCGCCGAGCGGGGTCGCCTTGGAGGCCTGGCCGCCGGTGTTGGAATAGACTTCGGTGTTGAGCACCAGGACATTGACGTTGCGCCCGGTCGCCAGCACGTGATCGAGCCCGCCGAAGCCGATATCATAGGCCCAGCCGTCGCCGCCGACGATCCAGATGCTCCGCCGCACCAGATGGTCCACCACCGAGAGCAGATCGCGCGCCGGCTCGCTGTCGATCTTGAGCAGCCGGGTCTTGAGTTCGGCGACCCGGACCCGTTGCGCGCGCAGCTCGAATTCGTGGATCTGCGGCGCGTTGAGGACGGCCGTCGCCAGGTCGTCGCCGACGACCGGCGTGAGCTGCACCAGCAGCGTGCGGGCCAGCGCCAGATGCTTGTCCGCCGCCAGCCGGAAGCCGAGGCCGAACTCGGCATTGTCCTCGAACAGCGAGTTCGACCATGCCGGTCCGCGGCCCTCGTGATCGACGGCCCAAGGGGTCACCGGCAGGCTGCCGCCGTAGATCGACGAGCAGCCGGTGGCGTTGGCGATCTGGGCGCGATCGCCGAACAGCTGCGACAGCAGCTTGAGATACGGGGTCTCGCCGCACCCGGCGCAGGCGCCGGAAAATTCGAACAGCGGCTCGAGAAACTGGATGCCGCGCACCTTGTCGAAATCGACGCGCGCCCGGTCGTTGACCGGCAGCCCCTCGAAAAAGTCAATGTTGGCGCGTTCCGCCGCGATCAGCGGCTCCTTGTCGGCCAGGTTGATCGCCTTGACGTCCGGCTTGCGCGGGCTGATGGCGGGGCAGGCCTCGACGCAAAGCCCGCAACCGGTGCAGTCCTCGATATAGAACTGCAGGGTGAACCGCGCCTCCGGGTAGCCGCGCGCATTGACCGGCGCCGACTTGAACGAGGCCGGCGCACCGACCAGGGCGTCCTCGTTGTAGTAGCGGGCGCGGATGACGCTGTGCGGGCACACGAAGCTGCATTGCCCGCACTGGATGCAGAGATCCTCTTCCCAGACCGGAACGGCCTCCGCGATGTTGCGCTTTTCGAAGGCGGCGGTTCCGGACGGAAAGGTGCCGTCCGCCGGAATGAGGCTGACCGGAATCTCGTCGCCGCGCCCGACCAGCATCAGCGACGTCACACGCTTGACGAAATCGGGCGCGCAGGCGTCGACGATCGGCGGTCGATCCTTCGGATTGGTGGCGGTTGCCGGCACCTTGACCTCGGACAGCCGGGCCAGCGTGTCGTCGACCGCGGCGAAGTTCTTCGCCACCACGGCCTCGCCCTTGCCGCTGTAGCTCTTGCGGATCGCTTCCTTGATATGCCGGATGGCGTCCTCACGGGGCAGCACGCCCGATATCGCGAAGAAGCAGGTCTGCAGCACCGTGTTGGTGCGCACCCCGAGGCCGACGTCGCGCGCCACCTCGGATGCATCGATGACGAAGAAGCGCAGCTTCTTGTCGATGATCTGCTGCTGCACCGACTTCGGCAGCTGGTCCCAGGTCTCGTCCTTGCCGTAGGGGCTGTTGAGGAGGAAGACCCCGCCGACCGCCGCGACCTGCAGCAGGTCGCGCCGTTCCAGGAAGCCGAACTGATGACAGGCGACGAAGCCGGCCGAGGCGATCAGGTAAGGGGCCTTGATCGAGGCGGGCCCGAATCGCAGGTGCGAAATGGTCTGGGCGCCGGATTTGTGGGAATCATAGACGAAGTAGCCCTGCGCATAGAGCTTGGCGTCCTCGGCGATGATCTTCACGCTGTTCTTGTTGGCTCCGACCGTGCCGTCGGCCCCCAGGCCGTAGAACACCGCGCGCGTGGTGCTGGCCGGCTCGATCGTGAAGTCCTTGTCGACCGCAAGGCTGCTGAATGAAACGTCGTCGTCGATGCCGAGCGTGAAGCTGTTACGTCCGGCGAACTGGTTCTGGTCGTTACGCCTGGCGAGTTCATCCAATGCGGCCTTCACCATGGCCGGCGTGAAATCCTTCGAGGACAATCCGTAGCGGCCGCCGATGACGCGCGGCATCGACGCTCGCTGGCCGCCCCCGAAGCCCTGGGCCAGGGTGGCGACGACGTCCAGGTAGAGCGGCTCCCCGGCGGCGCCGGGTTCCTTGGTCTGTTCGAGCACCGCGATCGCGCCGACCGACGGCGGCAGCGCGGCGAGGAAATGCGCGGCCGAGAACGGGCGATAGAGCCGCACCTGCAGCACGCCGACCTTCTCGCCGCGGGCAGCCAGCGCCTTGACGGTCTCGCGGGCGGTTTCCGCGCCCGAGCCCATCAGCACCACGACGCGCTCGGCGTCCGGGGCGCCCTCGTATTCGAACAGCTTGTAGTGGCGCCCGGTGAGCGCCGCGAAACGGGCCATGGCGCCCTCGACGATGGCCGGTACCTTGGCATAGTAGGGACTGACCGCCTCCCGCGCCTGGAAGAAGGTGTCGGGGTTCTGGGCGGTGCCGCGAATAAAGGGGTTCTCGGGATCGAGCGCGCGGTCGCGGTGGGCCCGGACCAGATCGTCGGAGATCATGGCGCGAATCCCCGCATCGGGGATCAGGTCCAGGGTGTTGAGCTCGTGCGAGGTCCGGAAGCCGTCGAAGAAATGCAGGAACGGAACCCGCGCCTCGAGCGTCGCGGCCTCGGCGATCAGCGCGGTGTCGTGGGCTTCCTGCACGTTGGCTGACGAAATCAGCGCGAAGCCGGTGGTGCGAACCGTCATGACGTCGGAATGATCGCCGAAGATCGACAGGGCCGACGTCGCCAGCGAGCGCGCGGCGACATGAAATACCGTCGAGGTCAGCTCGCCCGCGATCTTCATCATGTTGGGCAGCATCAGCATCAGGCCCTGCGACGACGTGAACGTCGTCGTCATCGCGCCCGACTGCAGCGCGCCGTGGACCGTGCCCGCGGCGCCGCCCTCGCTTTGCATTTCCTGGACCAGGGGGATATTGCCCCAGATATTCCGAATCCCTTCCGCGGCCCATTGATCGGCCAGCTCCGCCATCGTGGACGAGGGCGTGATCGGATAGATGGCGCAGACTTCGTTGATCCGATAGGCGACGTGGACGACGGCCGTGTTGCCGTCCATGGTCGTCCTGACGGCCTTCCCGGCGCCAGGCTCAGTCGTCGACGCCGGGGAATCGCCCGGGTTCAGCTTGATTGCGGCGTTCATGTCCTGACCTCGGTGGGCTCGGAAACCATTTCCATGGCGTGGCAGGGGCACTGCGCGACGCAGACCCCGCAGCCGGTGCAGAGATCGAGCTTGATCTCGTAGCCCTCGTTGGGGCCGAGCTTGATGATCGCGTCTTCCGGACAGGCGGCATAACAATTGTCGCATTCGAAGCAGTTGCCGCAGGACAGGCAGCGCCTGGCCTCGTGCAGCGCTTCCTTCTCGCTCAAGCCGCCGACCACCTCGTCGAAGCCGGCTTCCCTCTGGGCAACCGGCAGCTCGTGCTCGGCGGAGCGTGCGGCGTCCGCATAGATCGGCAGGTTGAGCCCGGCAAATTCGATCACGGGGTGCTTGGCGGGACGGCTGTAGACGTCGCCTCGGAGCCACGCATCGATGTGGCGCGCGGCTTTCTTGCCGTGGCCGGTCGCGATCGTCACCGAGCGTTCCGCAGGCACCATGTCGCCGCCGGCGAAGATGCCGGGCCGGCCGGTCATCATGTTCGGCGCGACCACGACGGAGCCGTCGGAAGCGAAGACGATTTCGGGAATCTTCTTCAGAAAGCCGCTGTCGGCATCCTGGCCCAGCGCCAGCACCACCGCGTCGGCCTTGAGCGTCTCGAATTCGCCGGTCGGCTGCGCGTGACCGCTCTCGTCGATGCGCATCACCTCGACGGTCAGGTCGGCGCCGTCGATGGCCTTGATCGAGGTCAGCCACTTGATCTTCACGCCTTCGGACAACGCCTCCCCGGCCTCGAAGTCGTGGGCCGGCATGTGGGCGCGGTCCCGGCGATAGACGATCATCGCCTCGTCGGCGCCAAGGCGACGGACGGTGCGGGCAACGTCCATGGCGGTGTTGCCGCCGCCATAGACGACCACGCGCCGGCCGAGCCGCGGCGCGGCGCCGGCTTCGACGTCGCGCAGCAACGACACCGCGTCCAGCACCTTGATGGCGTCGCGCGCCGGGATATCGACATGCTTCGAGAGGTGGGCGCCGATGGCGATGAAGACCGCGTCGAATCGACCCGCCTTCTGTTCGGCCAGGACGTCGTCGACCCGATGGTTGGGCACGAACTTGACGCCCATCTGCTCGATCCGCCCGATTTCCTTCATCAGGTCATCGCGCGGCAGGCGATAGGCCGGAATGCCGAAATGCAGCATGCCGCCCGGCAATGGGCCGGCGTCGTGGATCTCCACCTGATGGCCCAGTCGCGTCAGGTGATAGGCGGCGGACAATCCGCTCGGCCCCGCGCCGACCACCAGCACGCGCTTGCCGGTCGCCGCCTTGTCGACCGGCATCGGCCAGCCTTGCTCCATCGCGAGGTCGCCCAGGAACCGCTCGACGGCGTGAATGCTGACTGCGCTGTCGAGCTCCTTGCGATTGCAGCCCGTCTCGCACGGGTGATAGCAGACCCGGCCGTGCACCGCCGGCAACGGGTTGTCGCGGATCAGCGCTTCCCACGCCGCGCGGAATTTCGCGGCCTGCGCCAGTCCAAGCCACGCCTGGATGTTCTCGCCGGCGGGGCAGGCCGAATTGCAGGGAGGAAGCAGGTCGACATAGAGCGGGCGCTGGTGACGCACCGCGCCGGCGCCCCTTTCACGCGTCAGGTTGACGTCAGGGGTCATGTCGCGGGCGAAGCTGGTCACGCTGGCTTCTCCTTGGGCTTCTTCTGGAAGCGCTGCATCCGGACAACCGGATCCCGTCGCATCCCGTTATGAAACACCGCGGTGCCGGTCTCGCGGTTCGTCCGTGGGCAATGTAATCGGCCGGGCGCCCCACCAGCTACCCTCGGAAACTACGTAGTCGCCCTGCAATATTTTCGTCATCAAGGCCGCACTCAGGCCAGGATTGCGCAACGGGATGGGTAGTTTCCGAACCTCCCGTCCATGCCCTTCGGGGGCTATCGTTGTTGAACTGCGACCCGCCCAAGCCCAAAGCTGCTGATGCGCACCGACGTTTGGCTCGGTGGGAGCTGGACAATCATGACCCACCGGCCCAATACCGCGGTTCCCCGGGTCAGGCATGCCGGGGTCGACACCGCCAGCCTTGCCCAGAAGATTTCCATCCATCACCTGAATTTCTACTACGGCAAGATCCATGCCTTGAAAGACATTTGCCTGACGCTCTACACCAACAAGGTGACCGCGATCATCGGGCCCTCCGGTTGCGGGAAATCGACGCTGCTGCGGGTGCTGGACCGGATTTACGGGCTCTATCCGAACCAGCACGTCGACGGCCAGGTCATGCTGGACGGCAACAATGTCCTGCGGCTGCGCCAGGACGTCAACGCGCTGCGGTCGCGCGTCGGGATGGTGTTCCAGCAGTCGACCCCGTTTCCGATGTCGATCCACGACAACATCGCCCTCGCCATCACGCCGTACGAAACGATGTCACGCCCCGATCTCGACGCGCGCATCGAGACCGCGTTGAAGCGCGCCGCCGTCTGGCATGAAGTCAAGGACGTGCTGAAAGACAGCGCATTGAGTCTTTCGGGCGGACAGCAGCAGCGTCTCTGCATCGCTCGCGCCCTGGCGTCGCAGCCGGAGGTCATCCTGTTCGATGAGCCATGCTCTTCGCTCGATCCGCTGTCGACGGCCAAGATCGAGGAACTGATCGAGGATCTGCGACGTGACCACACCATCGCGATCGTGACCCACAATCTGCAGGAGGCGGCGCGCCTGTCCGATTTCGCGGCCTTCATGTATCTCGGAGAACTCGTGGAGTTCGATGCGACCGAGCGGATGTTCGCCAACCCGCGGGACCGGCGGACCCATGACTATCTTCACGGCGGATTTGGCTAGAGTTCCGGCTGCAATATTCGCATTGCCTTGTGATGGGCTCTCTTGCAATCCACCCCACTAGACTCGCTCCTCGCCGACCATCCGGGCGCGGATCACCCGTGACCGGATGATGGCGGCCAGCGCTTCGAGCTCGGCTGCGAACTGCTCCCCGTCCGGTTCGGCGATGTCGAAGGAAACCGCCTGCCTGGCCGAAACCAGCTTCATCCGAAACCAACGCCCCGGCTTTCCGTCCTTGCCTGCGGAAGCGCCGTATTCGGCCTTGACCATTTGCAGGTCGCAGAGAGGTTCGCGCGCGGTTAGCTCGGGCTCTGTCATTGTTGGCGCCTTCCCAATCGGGTCCCGCCGGGTCGGCGGCGTGGATGAAACGGAAGCCCGGCTTCGCCCGCCGAACCGTTCCGGAACGATCTCGCCGGAACACGTTCGCCAGACTATCGCCGACGCCGCCGGCGCCGGAGCATCGGAATCTACCTAGGGCGTGAATTCCAAGCCGGGAACTCGCTGAAGCGCGGCGTTCGTCGCTCTCCTGGCAATGGCGCCAATCAGGCCGTGCGGGGCTGGTGAGCACTATTGACCAGCTGCGGTCCAGCCGAGGACCTATCATTGCAACCCGAAGCGAGATGGCCCGCCAATCGGCGGGCCATTGCCCGCCGAGAGAGTACCGGGAGAAATACGATGGCGACAGCCGAACACAAGAAGGCCGCGGAGCTTCACCAGGATGCCGCAAAGTCGCACCTGGCCGCCGCCGACAGTCATGCCAAGGGCGATGCCGCGAAGGGCACCGAGCATGCAAAAGCCGCCCAGCAGCACTCGCAGTCCGCGGCAAGACAGAGCGACCAGGCCACCGCGAAGAGCCAGCAACAGAAGTAATCAGCGCGAGGCCCGGTCCCGCACCGGGCCTTTCGCACTATTTGTAAGATGGAGAGTTGAAGATGTCACTCGGGACCATTGTTCTGATCATATTGGTGATCGCGCTGCTCGGAGGCTTCAGCGGAATTGGCGGCGGACCGTTCTACGGCACGGGCTACTACGGCGGCGGCGGACTTGGTCTCGTGATCGTCATCCTGGTCATCCTGCTGTTGCTCGGCCGAATTTGACGAAAGCACGCCGACGAGCCAAATCCTGTCACGAAGAGGATTGCGCCGACAACCGCGAGATGCAAAAAGTCACCTGTGGCGCATTTTCCTCTCGCAACTTCGGAACGTCTGGCCGCGTGGAGCGTTACAATAGGCGCCACTTCAGCCGCCTTGAGATCAGCGACGTCCTCGTTCTGGTTGACGTAGATCAATACCGCCGATTCTCTGCTATGTTTGGCTTCTTATTCGCACATGGCACGGAATTCGTTGCAGCGCGTAAGCGGTGAGTGCGATGATCACTTTTCAGGTTGTCAAAGAGCAGCACGGCTGGGCCATCCGGATGGATGAGCGCGTGATGACACCCTTCTGGTCGAAAGATGCGGCGATCCGCGAGGCGAACTGTTTGGCCCGCGCTATCCGCTGCCACGGCCAGTGCGCAGAAGTAATTGTCGATGATGCCGATCCGAGACAGCCACTTACAAAGACCACGGACACAAACTCCGTCGCGGCTTGAGGTCGCTTGTCGGGGGTGAGACGTTGGATCGATGTGGCTGGCGGCGCCACGTTGAAGGGGCCGCAGGACCATGCTTATCGAGATCGATGACTTCGCGATCCGGCGCAAGCCACGCCTCAAGAATTCGCTGAAGTTGCCTTTTCGGCGATGGCTTGGGGCACGTGGATCGCCTCCGCCGTGGGACGACGAAGCTCCCATCCGGTCCGAGCTGTTCAGTGTCGAGCGGCTAGAAGAACACGCGCGCAGCCTGGCCACTGCGCAAGCGGTGTTGCCCGACCACGTGAAGAGCCCCTCGTTGACGACGAGACTTGCCGACAATGAGGCTGTGCTTCTGGCGGCCTACCGCGACATCGCCAAGGCTGTCGATGCGGGGGCGGCCATCACCCCCGCGGCCGAGTGGCTGATCGACAATTTTCACGTGGTGGAGAAGCAGATCCGGGAGGTCCGGGTCGATCTACCGCCGGGCTACTATCGGCAGCTGCCCAAGCTCGCCAGCGGACCCTTTGTGGGATATCCACGCGTGCTCGGCGTGGCCTGGGCGTACGTGGCGCACACCGACAGCCTCTTCGACCCGGAGGTGCTGCGCCGTTACCTGCGCGCCTATCAGGAAGTGCAGCCGCTGAGCATTGGCGAGCTGTGGGCGGTGGCGACCACCCTGCGCATCGTGCTTGTCGAGAACCTCAGGCGGATCGCCGTGCGCGTCGTCGATAGCCGCGCTGGGCGCGGCGCCGCGGACGTCGTGGCGGACAGGTTGCTGGGTGCTGGCGGCCGCGTCGTCGAGCCAGCCGAGGCCGTGCTTCCGCCGCATTCGGAGACAACGTTCCCGGAAAGTCTTCTCACGCAGTTGGTCCATCGCTTGCGCGACCAGGATCCCAGCATTGCGCCGGCGTTGGAATGGCTCGACGAGCAACTGGCCCGGCAAGGAACGACTGCCGAAGCAGTCGTCCGCGGTGAGCACCAACGGCAGGTCGCCGGCAGCGTCACCGTGCGTAACATAATCACCAGCATGCGCCTGATCACCGACGTTGATTGGACGGAGCTGTTCGAGCGCGTGAGCCTGGTCGATGACGTATTCAAAGCCGGCAGCGCCTTCGAGGACATGGATTTCCCGTCGCGCAATCTCTACCGCAGCGCAGTCGAACACCTCGCACGTGGCTGCAAACTCACCGAATTGGAGATTGCCCACGCGGCAGTGGAGAGAGCGAGGCGCGCGTTCGAGGCACGAGCCGACGATGGCAACGTCCGCCTGACGGATCCCGGTTACTATCTGATCGCGGGCGGGCGAGCCAGGTTCGAAGCGGTGATCGGTTTCAGCCCGTCTCCGATGGGCTGGCCGCGACTGGCCTATCGCGCACTCGGAATCGGCGGCTATGTCGGCTCCGGCGCGATTGTTGCTGCCGGCCTGCTGGCCGTTCCGCTGTCTGTCGCAGCATGGGGTGGCCTGGAGTGGAGATGGCTGCTCCTGTTCGGGATTCTCGGAGTCGTCCCGGCGATCGACCTGTCCGTTGCGATCGTCAACTACCTGATCACCCGAGGCTTCCGCGCCACCTTGCTGCCGGCGCTCGAACTGCGTGGCGGTGTCCCCGCTGACCTGCGCACTCTTGTCGCGGTGCCGACACTGCTGGTCTCGCTGAAGGAAATCGAGGAGCAGATCGGCCGGATCGAGATCCACTATCTGGCAAGCAATCAGGGTGATCTTCATTTCGCGCTGCTGTCCGATTGGCGCGATGCGCCAAGCGAGCACGAGGACGGCGACGACGAGCGGCTGGCCGCTGCGAAAGACGGCATTGCGAGACTGAACCAACGCTACGGACCTGCGCCGGGCGGCGACCGCTTCCTGCTGTTGCATCGGCGGCGCGTGTGGAGCGAATGCGAAGGCTGCTATATGGGGTGGGAACGAAAGCGTGGGAAGCTGTGCGAGCTCAATCGGCTCCTGCGGGGCGCCAAGGACACGACATTCGCGGCACCTCCCACCGTGCCCGATAATATCCGCTACGTCATTACGCTCGATGCGGACACGCGGCTCCCGCGCGAGACGGTCGGACGGCTCATCGGCAAGATGGCGCATCCTCTGAATCGGCCGCGCTTTGACGCAGATCTGGGGCGCATCGTCGAAGGCTACGGTATCCTGCAGCCGAGGGTCACGCCTGCATTGCCCGTGGGGCGCGAAGGCTCGCTCTTTCTGCGCGTGTTCTCCCGCGCAACCGGAATAGATCCCTACGCCGCAGCGGTCTCGGACGTGTACCAGGACCTCTTCGGTGAAGGCTCCTATACGGGCAAGGGCATCTACGACGTGGACGCCTTTGAGGCGGCGCTACACGGACGTGTGCCCGAGTCAACGCTCCTCAGCCATGATCTGTTCGAGGGGATATTCGCCCGCGCCGGCCTGGCCTCTGATGTCGAGGTGGTGGAGGATTTTCCTCCGCGCTATGACGTTGCCGCGCTTCGCCACCACCGCTGGGCGCGGGGCGACTGGCAGCTGCTGCCTTGGCTGTTCGGACCGGGGCCCAGACGGGCCGATCATCGGTCGCCGTCGGGGGTTCCCGCGATCGGCCGCTGGAAGATGCTCGACAACCTGCGGCGATCGCTGGCTGCGCCGGCGGTTGTTGTGGCCCTGATCGCAGGATGGGCCATGCCCCTCGAAGAAGCTGCGGTCTGGACCGCTTTCATTCTATCGACGATCGTCCTGCCACCCCTTATTCCCGTGATCGCGGGGATCGCGCCGCGCCGCCCCGGCGTGACGCTGCGCAGTCATGTCCGGGCTCTGGGCGCGGAGCTGCGCGTCGCGCTCATCCAGTCCGGCCTGATGATCGTTTTCTTGGCTCACCAAGCCTGGCTAATGGGTGACGCAATCGTTCGCACCCTGGTAAGGCTCACGGTTACGCGCCGCAACCTTCTCGAATGGGTTCCTGCGGCCCACGCCGCGTTCGGGCCGCGTCCACGGGCGGCGGGTTTCTACCGCCGAATGTGGGGGGCCCTGGTGATCGGCGCCGTGGCCATGGGCGTGGCCTGGTTCTGGGGACAGCAGACGTGGCCCTTGGCCGCCGTGTTCGCGGCAGCCTGGTTCGCCTCTCCGACCGTCGCACTTTGGGCGAGCCTGTCGCCGCTCGTCCTGGGCCGGCGTCCGCTGGCCGAGGCCGACGCGCATTGTTTGCGCCGTATCGCCCGAAGGACGTGGCGCTTCTTCGAAACATCGGTCACACCAACCGACAACATGCTTCCGCCAGACAATCTGCAGGAATCTCCGGAGTTCGTGATCGCCCATCGCACATCGCCGACCAATATCGGCCTCTATTTGTTGTCGATAGCGTGCGCGCGGGATTTCGGATGGATCGGGACCCTTGAGAGTGTGGAGCGGCTCGAGGCGACGCTCGCGACCATGGATCGGCTGGTGAAGCACCGGGGTCACTTTTTCAACTGGTACGATACACGTGACCTGCGTCCGCTCGATCCGCAGTACGTGTCCGCGGTCGACAGCGGGAACCTTGCCGGACACCTGATCGCGCTCGCCAACGCATGCAGTGAGTGGAGCACCTCCGCCATAGCGGAGCAGCAGCGCATCCAGGGCGCGGCGGACGCTCTCGACCTGGTCCGGGACGAGGCTCGCCGGTTGCGCGACCTGCGCAAGTCCCTGGCCGTGTCATGGCGGCGGCTCGATGACGAGATTGGACGGCTGGCGTCCGGCCTGCTTCAGGCGAGCGCATGCGCCATTGATATCGAACAGCGGCTCGCGGAGCTTTCTGAACAAGCCGCGATCCTGGCCGACGCCGTCCACCAGACCGTTCTCGAGGAAAGCGATGAGGCGGGCGCGGACCTGCAGTTCTGGGCGGATGCAGTAGGTGCCTGCATAGAAAGTCACCGGCGCGATCTCAGCGCGACTAGCGCAGCCTCGCTGGAGGCGCGGCTGAAGTCGCTGGAGGAAGCCGCGCGGTTTACAGCGCTGTCGATGGAGTTCGACTTTCTGCTCGATCCCGACCGGCTGCTCCTCTCAATCGGATATAGGGTACCTGAGGGCGAGCTCGATCCGCGCTGTTATGACCTTCTCGCCTCGGAGGCGAGGCTGGCAAGCTTCTTGGCCATCGCCAAGCGGGATGCACCGGCGCGGCATTGGTTCCGGCTGGGCCGTGCGGTGACTGCGGTAGCAAATGGCGCAGCACTGATCTCGTGGTCGGGCTCGATGTTCGAGTACCTGATGCCTTCCATCGTCATGAGGGCGCCAGCCGATAGCTTGATCGAGCAGACCAATCGTCTGATCGTCGGCCGCCAGATCGAGTATGGAGCGACGATGGGGATGCCATGGGGCGTGTCGGAGTCCGCTTACAACGCGAAAGACCTGGAGTTCACCTACCAATACTCCAACTTCGGCATTCCAGGTCTCGGCCTGAAGCGAGGGCTGGCGGACAATGCCGTGGTCGCACCCTACGCCACCGCCCTGGCGAGCATGGTCGACCCTCGGGCCGCCGTGCAGAACTTCGAACGGCTCGAGGCCCTCGGCGCCCGCGGCCGTTACGGTTTCTATGAGGCGCTGGACTTCACGCCAGCCCGGGTCCCGGCCGGAGATCGCGTCGCCATTGTGCGCGCTTTCATGGCCCACCACCAAGGCATGACGATCACCGCGATCGCCGATGCCCTGCTGGACGGCGCGATGCGAAACCGCTTCCATGCCGAGCCGATCGTTCAGGCGACAGAGTTGCTTCTGCAAGAGCGCGTGCCACGCGAGGTCACAGCGACTCCACCGTTGGTCTCGGATGCGATGTCGGCGGCCAGGATCCGCCAGATCGAAGGCCCCGGCACCTGGCGAAAGGCCAGTCCATACAGCGCTACGCCGGCCACGCAGCTACTGTCGAACGGCCGCTACTCCGTGATGCTTACGGCGGCCGGGTCCGGCTACAGCACCTGGCGCGACCTGGCTGTGACGCGCTGGCGAGAGGACGCCACCTGCGACGATTGGGGCTCGTACGTCTACTTGAGGGACATCGAGAGCGGCAAGGTCTGGTCGGCGACCTACCAGCCAATCGGTACCGAGCCCGAGGCTTATGAGGTCACCTACAACGAGGATCGCGCCGAGTACACGCGTCGGGACGGGACGCTGGTGACCACCCTGGAGGTGCTGGTTTCCGCCGAAGACGATGCGGAAGTGCGCCGCGTGACCATCTCCAACCTCAGCGATCGAACTCGCGAGGTTGAAGTCACTTCCTGCGTCGAATTGGCCCTTGCTCCGCAGGCTGCAGACGTGATGCACCCCGCGTTCTCGAAGCTATTCCTTGAGACCGAGCATCTCGCTGGCCTCGGCGCCCTGTTGGCGACGAGGCGGCGGCGGGCGCCCACGGAGCCGCAGGTCTGGGCTGCGCACCTGGCGGTTGTCGATGGAATAGCGGCGGGCAAGCGCGAGTTCGAGACCGATCGCGCGCGGTTCCTTGGTCGCGGCGGCAGTATTCGCGCACCGGGCGCGGTGATGGACGGACGGCCTCTCACCGGTTCGACCGGTGCGGTGCTCGATTCAATATTTTCCTTGCGCCGCCGGGTACGGATCGCGCCGGGTGCAACGGCCCGGATCGACTTCTGGACGATGGTCGCCTCCTCACGCGGGGAGATCCTTGATCTCGCCGACAAGCACCACGATATCGGCGCCTTCGAGCGCGCCGCCGCACTCGCCTGGACGCAAGCCCAAGTACAATTACACCATCTCGGTATTACTCGCGGCGAAGCAGGGCAATACCAGCGTCTGGCGGGTCATATCGTCTATGCCGCGCCCGTGCTCCGCTCGCCGTCGGAAACCATTGAAAGCGGAAGTGGTGGGCAGCCAGGCCTGTGGGGTATGGGCATATCCGGTGATCTGCCAATCATTCTTGTCCGCATCTCCGACATCGACCAACTCAACGTCGCGCGCGAGGCGCTCCAGGCGGTGGAATATTGGCGGATGAAACGGCTTGCGGTGGACCTGGTTGTCATCAACGAGCTCGCCTCGTCCTACGTTCAGGATCTCCAGATCGCGCTGGAGACCCTGGTGAGGGCCAGCCAGTCTCGGCCCCAGATTGGAGAAGATGGACCACCCGGGCACACCTTCATGCTGCGCTCCGACCTGACCTCGCCGGAGGCCCTCGGTCTTCTTGCGTCCGTCGCGCGTGTTATCCTGGTGGGATCGCGCGGACGGCTCGCCGATCAAGTTGAGCATGCTCCCGAAGCGAGGCCTTGGCCCCGGGTCATAGCGGAGCGTGCTCTGCCCGCCTCCGAGCTTCAGATCGAGCGACGGCCATCTGGCGTTGAGTTCTTCAACAGCCTGGGTGGCTTCTCCGAGGGCGGCCGTGAGTACGTTACGATCCTCGGCCCGGGCCAATCGACGCCGGCGCCGTGGATCAATGTGATCGCCAATCCTGACTTCGGGTTCCTGGTGTCAGCGGAAGGTGGCGGCTACGCCTGGTCGGTGAACAGCCGCGAGCATCAGCTGACGCCTTGGTCCAACGATCCGGTCACTGATCAACCGGGCCAAGTCTTCTATCTTCGAGATGAGGAGACCGGACGTCTCTGGAGCCCCACGGCGCTGCCGATCCGGGACGAAACGGCAACCTATTCGGCTCGCCACGGATGGGGTTACAGCCGTTTCGAACACACCTCGAACGACATCGCCGCCGAGCTGCTGGAGTATGTGCCGCTCGCCGATCCCGTGAAGATCTCGCGCTTGAGAATACGCAATCTTTCGAGCCGCACCAGACGGCTGTCGGTGACGGCTTACGTGGAATGGGTTCTCGGTGCGTCCCGTGGCGCGGCGGCGCCATCAATAACGACGCGCGTCGATCCGGAAAGCGGGGCGATAATTGCAAACAACCGGTGGAATCCGGCCTTCGCGAGACGCTCCGCTTTCGCCGACCTGGCCGGGCGTCAAACGCGCTGGACGTGTGATCGCCGGGAGTTCATCGGGCGTAACGGCGCGCTTGCCTGGCCGGCGGCTCTGATTAACGGGACTCCGCTTTCGGGGCGGGTCGGCTCCGGACTTGATCCCTGCGCCGCTCTCCAGACCACGGTCGGAATCGAGCCGAACGGTGTTGCCGAAATCGTCTTCTTCCTGGGCGATGCCCGGGACGAGGCGGAGGCGCGGACGCTGATCGCGCGCTACCGTCAGCTCGACCTGGACGCCGTGCTCGCCGAGGTCCGCGGATCTTGGGGTGAGATCGTCGGCGCGGTCCAGGTCAAGACTCCGGACCGCTCGATGGACATCATGCTCAACGGCTGGCTCGTCTACCAGACGCTCGCCTGCCGCGTCTGGGCGCGATCGGGTTTCTATCAAGCCAGCGGCGCCTATGGCTTCCGGGACCAGTTGCAGGACTGCATGGCGCTCGCCGCGATCCGTCCGTCGATAACCCGCGAACATCTCCTCAGGACCGCGAGCCGCCAGTTCGTCGAGGGCGATGTCCAGCACTGGTGGCTTCCGCATTCTGGCCAGGGCGTGCGCACGCGCATATCGGACGACCGCGTGTGGCTCGCCTACGCCGTCGCGCACTATGTGAGAGTCAGCGCCGACACCCTCGTGCTCGATGAAGTCGTCCCTTTCCTGACGGGCCAGGCGCTGCAGCCAGGCGAGAGCGACAGCTTCTTCCAGCCGACCGTCTCGGACGAGACCGCCAGCCTCTACGAGCATTGTGCCCGTGCGCTGGACGCAAGCCTGGCGGTCGGCAGCCATGGCCTGCCGCTGATCGGCGGCGGCGATTGGAACGACGGCATGAACCGCGTCGGCGAAGGCGGCCGCGGCGAGAGTGTCTGGCTTGGCTGGCTGTTACATGCCGCTCTCGACGCCTTCGCGGCCCTCGCCGATGCGCGCGGCGACGCGACGCGCGCGGCGGACTGGCGGGAGCACATGCGCTCGCTGAAGACTGCCCTTGAAAGTGAAGCCTGGGATGGCGACTGGTATCGGCGCGGCTGGTTCGATGACGGCACTCCGCTCGGCTCGGCGACAAACGAAGAGTGCCGTATCGACTCTATTTCCCAATCCTGGGCAGTGCTGTCCAGCGCGGCGCGGCCCGACCGCGCGGCCCAAGGTATGAGGGCCGTCGACCGGGAGTTGATCCTTCACCACGACGGATTGGCGTTGCTGTTCACGCCGCCCTTCGACCGCTCGCCGCTCGACCCCGGTTATATCAAGGGCTATCCGCCGGGCGTACGCGAGAATGGAGGGCAGTACACCCATGCCGCGCTCTGGTCCGTGATGGCCTTTGCCGCACTCGGAGAGGGCGACAAGGCAGCGGCGCTGTTCTGGATGCTCAATCCGATCAACCACGCAAGAACGCGCATCGACATGTACCGGTACAAGGCGGAGCCCTATGTCGTCGCCGCCGACGTCTACGCCGCACCCGGCCATGTCGGGCGCGGCGGATGGACCTGGTATACGGGCTCGGCCGGCTGGATGCAGCGCGCTGGCATCGAGTCCATCCTTGGACTTCGCATCGAGGGCAGCGCCCTGTATCTTGACCCCTGCATTCCCGAGTCCTGGCCCCGTTTCGAGATCACACTCCGACACGGCAAGTCACGGTACGAGATCGTTGTCGAGAACCCGCAAAGCGTGCAGCGAGGCGTCGCGGCGGCGGAACTCGATGGTGCGTCGATCGCCGCGCGCCCGCTCTGCTTCCCGCTCAAGGACGACGGCGCCGTCCATCGGCTGCAGGTCCGGCTGGGCTGATCCGTACCGTGAGAAATCCACGCAGAACAGGATTCTGAGGCTGCCGGAGATGGCGCGGATTGCGCGGAGGATCGATCCGGGCAAAGCTTGAGAACTTCGCCAGTCCGGAAATCGCCTCGGGCATCACCCTTCGAGGAAGTGACCGAATGCGGCCAGCGACTGAACACGGTCGCAGATGATCTTGGTCATCGCCAGCATGGGCATCGCCAGGATCGCGCCGGGAACCCCCCACATCCAGAACCAGAAGACCAGCGAGAGGATGACGAGCACGGGATTGAGGGTGAACCGCCTGGCCAGCAGCATCGGCGTCGCAGCCTCGCCCTCGATCAAATGAAGTCCGAGGTAAAGCCCCGCGGGAAGCAACGCCTGCCAAAGCGTGTCATGGGTCAGCAGGCCCGCGAGAAGAAAGATCAGTACGCCAAGGGCGGGGCCGAGGATCGGCACGTAGTTCAGCAGAAAGGCGACCGACCCCCAGAGGATCGGGTCGCCCACCCCCGCCACCCACATTGCCAATCCCGCGGCGATACCGAGTGCCGCGTTCATGATCGTGATCGTGATCAGATACGCCGAGATGTCGCTTTCGATCTGCTGGGCGATATCGACCACCTGCCGCTTGCTGCTGAAGCGCGGCAATATCTCGACGAGACGGCGCAGGAAGATATCGCCGGACGCGAGAAGGAAAAACAGCAACAGCACCGTCGTGAAGAAGCCGTCGGCGAAGCTTCGGGTGCCCGTGAACAGCTTGGAAAGGAGAGTGGGGCCTTGCGCCGATGCGCCGGCATTCGGCGATGGCCTCGCTCCTCCGAGATCCTCCACCTGCTGCAGGAAGCGTTGCAGTGTATCGATAGGTTCCCGCAAGAAGCTCAGGCGCTCCTGAAGCCGGGGAATGCCCTCGGGAAGCTTGGCGGCCCAGCTGCGGGCAGGATTTGAAATGGCGGCGCCCAGGCCGACGATCGTTCCGAACAGTGCAAGGATCAGCAACAGCGCCGCGATCGTTCGCGGCAGGCGCATGCGCTCCAGTGCGCGCTGGGCCGGCTGCAGCAGGAGCTTGAGGACCATGGCGAAGATCAGGGGCAACACGATCTCGCTCGCGACATAGGCTGCCGCCAGCAGCGCCAGGACGAACAGACCGCCGAGAAACGTGACCTTGCGATCCGAGGGTAGCGGCATTTCCTCCAGCACTTCGGCCGTCAGCACGACCTTCGGATCAGGAGGCGCTTCCATGTTCAGTCCTGCATCGACGGTTGCGTGGTCACGATCGTCCATCCCTGCAGGCGCAGCTGCAGACATCGCAGCGCGTCTCAACGCCAGCTGGCAAGCTAGTTCTCCGGCAACGCGTCGCGCTGCCGGGTGAGGCGCTCGAGTTCAGCGCTCTGCTGGGCGATGCGCTCGGAGGCCCGCTCTTCGGTCTCGCCGCCGGAGAGGGCGGCGGCCTGTTCGATCAGCTGCCTGATGTTGTCCTGGAGGATCGCGATGCGATCGTCGAGCTCCGGCCGGGACAGTGTCGTCTCATTGCTCATCGGCGCCTCCTGTTCACGATGCCAATCTATCCGCGGCAAGACCTCTCGCGCAGAGTCGGAAACTACCTAGTGGTTCGATCCCAACATTCGGATGCCGGCAGCGCCCCTTTTGCGAATGGAGGCCCGGAGCGGCGCGGTCGCGTAGGTAGTTTCCGAGTCTGTTCCCGATTCACGCCGTGGCTAAGGTGCCCTCACCATTCGCCGGACCGTCCACTGCGATTTGATGACGATCCACGGCGCCTTGAGACCGCACGACCGATGCGCCTTGCGTCGGGGACGCGGTGATTGCCTCCGACGCCCGCGGATGCGGACGTTTTCCCCTTGATAAGGATGGCCAAAATGTCTCGCATTTACATTGCTGCAATCGTCGGCGCCGGATTGATGTTCTCCGCCGCGTCGTCCGCCACCGCCGGACCGATCTCCCCCGTCGGTGCCCAACAGATCACGCCGGGCTCGGATGTCGAGCAGGTGCGGCACCGCTACTACCGGAACGACAGCGCCGTTCCGGCCGCCATCATCGGCGGCATGTTCGGGTTGATGGGCGCGGCCGTCGGCGGCAACTGCTACTATAACGACTGCGGCGGTGACGCCTATTACGGCGACGACGGCTACGTCGGTGGCGGCTATGTCGGTGGCGGCGGCTACGGCGGCGGCCGTGGCCGCGGCGGCGGC
>JARLJA010000069.1 GCA_031291445.1 Xanthobacteraceae bacterium
CCTTGCGCGACGCGCTGCTGGCCGCGGCCGAGCGCATCCTCGAGCGCGACGGCGTCGGCGGCCTGACGCTGCGCGCGGCGGCGCGCGAGGCCGGGGTGTCGCACGCTGCGCCCACCCATCATTTCGGCGACCTTTCGGGCCTAGTCAGCGAACTGGCCGCCAGCGGGTTTCGCCGCTTCGCCGCCGCGCTCGGCGCCGCGGCGGTGGCGCAGGGGGCCGCGCCCGACCGCCGGCTCGATGCCATGGGGCGCGCCTATGTCGCCTTCGCCGCGGCCCATCCCGGCCTGTTCACGCTGATGTTCCGCAGCGAGCGGCTCGATCCGGCGCGGCCGGCGCTCAAGGAGGCGATGGACGCCGCCGCCGCGGTGCTTGGCGGTGCCGTGGAGGCGCGGCAGCCGGGCAACGAAGCGCCATCGACGCTGACCATGGCGGCCGGCGCCGTGCGGGCCTGGGCGCTGGTCCATGGTTTCGCCGTCCTCCTGCTGGACCGCCGGCTCGACCACATCGTGGCGCAACTGCCGCCGGGAACGACCGCGACCACGTTGCTCGATGAAGTGCTCAAATCCCCGGCAGGCTAGTGGAGTGGAGGCGAGGCGTTCGCTCGTTGCTGTGGAAGGCCGGGCTTTTCCCGTCATTTCACGGCCGGTGGACGTAGGAATCGTCGCGCCGTCGAATTAAGAAGGGGAGTCGCGATCGCGCTGCCGCACGGACCGTTCCGTGGCACGCGCCGACCGCAAGCCCGCGAGGGGCTTTCCCGCGAGGGACCTTTCAAGTCCAGGATCAATCGACCCGTCCATCATGCCTGCCATTTCAACCCGCAAGCCCTACCGCATCGGCCGTTCCCGCACCGGGCTCGGCCTGTTCGCCACCAAGCCGATCAAGAAGGGCACCGAGATCATCGAGTACATCGGCCCGCTGCTCGACTCGCGCAACGACAAGCACGACGCCATCGAGAACAAGTACCTGTTCGAGATCAACGGCCGCTGGACCATCGACGGATCGACCCGGCGCAACATCGCCCGCTACATCAACCACGCCTGCCGTCCCAACGCCGAATCCGACGTGCAGGAGCGCAAGCGCAGGGTGTTCATCCGCGCCATCAAGAACATCGCGCCGGGCGAGGAGATCAACTACGACTACGGCAAGGACTATTTCAACGAGTTCCTGAAGCCGATCGGCTGCAAGTGCGCCTCTTGCGAGAAGAAGCGCAAGCTGGCGCGTGCCGAGGCGCGGGCGGCGAAGGCCCGCGCGGCCAAGCGTGCCGCGGCCCGCGCCGTCAACGGCGCCGCGGCGTCGCGCGCCAAGACTTCGGCCAGGGGCTCGTTCGCGAGGACATCGGCCGCCAAGAGTGTGGCCGCCAGGGGCTCCGCTCGGTCGTCCGCGAGGGCGAAGGCGAAGTCGACCGCAACATCCGCCAGCAGGCCTGCAGCCAAGCGCCAGCGCGGTTGACGGGCCGGACAAGGACACATGCCACCCGGGGTGCGAACTCGCGCCCGGGCGTGGACTCATAAGCACACAGGCGTGTCCGGTTTCGGGGGCAAAGCCGAACTTGAGAGCTAATCGGGCCGCGGCGCTCTCGGTTTGCAGCCGTAGCAGTCGCGCTTTCTAGCCAGATAGATCTGGCCAAACAAATCGTCCTGACGATCGTCGCGCGGCTAGCTCATCGGTTCTCCCGCAACGGCGAATCTCACCGTCATTGGATATTTCGGGGCTGTCGGGCCAATGAGCGCGAGCGCCACCCCCATTTCTACGACCGCCAGACAGGCCTTTCGGCCCGCGCGCGGGGCGCCGCTCAGCGGTGCGGACCAGAATGGCCCGTGGTGTTCCCGCCATTTCCGCCGACGACTTGCTCAAGCTTGGCTGCATCGAGCTCACCGCTTTGCGGCGGCTTGTGCGACGCCGGAGCCTGCTTCAGCTTCGACGGCTCTTTCTCCAGTTTGGACGGCTCTTTGCTTGTGCTCATAGTGGTCTCCCTCGGTGTTGCCGCAAGACAGCGCGGCGCGGTAATGTGCCAGCTGTCTCGCTTTGCTCTGGCGCGCCTATTCGCTGGCCGACACGGCAGCGGTAATATCAAAGCCGAGGTTTCGCCCGGCGTCTATCTAAACAGCGACCGAATAATCGTACTGACCCGCCCCAAGCCTCGAACTACGCGCCGCCGTCACGCTTCCCTCCGGCCCCGCCCGTATAACCCCCGCCTGTCACACGGTTGAGCAAAGCGTCGTCAAGCTCGATCGGGTTGGCCTGTGTCGTGTCCGATTTGGGGCGGACGCCGATCTGGTTGGTGTCAATGGCTTCCGCCTGACTGGGCTCTTTAGCGCCATTTTTGGTTATTGCGAACAAATCTCCTTGGCAAACGATCTGGGTTTATCATCCGGCAACTGCACCGCCTGAGTATGTGATCCAAACGGCCTGATTTGTTCAACGCAAAATACCAAAAATTGTGCCAAGTTCAAGGACAGGACTGCTGCACGGCCATTCAGTCGAACTGGGGCTAAAATTACCCGACAGCGACAATCCCTGCGGCAAGCGCCAATCCTAGCCGGCCCTTGTAAAGCCTTCATGGCCCTCGACCTAACGGCTCTGATCAAGCATATGGTCAACCAGATTTGGGAGTGCTCCACGCCTGAGGTCCGCGCAAGGTTGACTGGTGCTCCCGCTCAAAGGAGGATGACAAGTTTCTGGAATCCCGCAACTATTGGTACTTCTGAAGTGACCGGGACAGGCTAGGCCGCCCTGGATCCGGGAGGCGGAATGAAGCAGGGGACAGAAACGATTTTTCGGTCTGCCGCAGTCGAGCGGCTGTCGTCGCCAGAGCAGCTCGATCAACTGGTCGGGATCACGCGTCCGTTCGATTGGGTGGCGGTCGCGGCCATGGCGCTCGGGCTCGCGGTCCTGATCGCTTGGGGCGTGTTCGGCAAGATCCCGACGCGGGTGGAGGGCGAGGGCATCCTGTTGTCGAGCGGCGGCCGCCTGGTCGATGCGGTCTCGGGCGTGGCCGGCCGGCTCGCGTCCATCGACGTTGCGGTCGGCGACGAGGTCAAGCCTGACCAAGTTGTCGCCCATGTCGGGCAGACCGAGATCGAGCAACGGCTTGCGCAGGCGAAGGAAGTCTTGCGCGAACGCGAGCGCGAGCATGACGAGCTCAGCGCGACGATTACCCGCGAGATCGAAACCAAGCTTGCCAATTACGCCGCGCAGGAAAGCGGGCTGAACGACGCGATCGCCGCCGCCGACCAGCGCGCAATCTATCTCACTGCCGAAATCGCCAAGCTGGAGCCGGCGGTATCGAACGGCTTCGTCACGCGCAAATATGTCGAGGACCGGCGGGTCGAACTCAACGCCGCCAAGCTTCGCATGGTCGACGCGCAGAACGACATCCTCAAGCTGAAGGCGCAGCGGCTCGATCTGCAAAGCCAGCGCGATCGCGACCGCATGCAGTCGCAGTTTCGGGTCAATGACGCCCGCCGACTGGTCGAGCAGTTCACGGCCGAACTCGATCGCGGCTCGCGGATACTGAGTCCGGCCGAGGGCCGCGTGGTCGAGGTCAAGGTGTCGGCGGGCTCGGTGCTCGCGGTCGGGACGCCGGTCATCGAAATCGAGACCGCGGGCGAGCGGCTCGATGCCACGATCTACATGCCGCCCGATCGCGGCAAGGGCATCCGGCCCGGCATGGAGGTGCATGTCGAGCCGACGCAGATCGCGCGCGAGGAGTTCGGTGCCATCATCGGCAAGGTGGCCGCGATCTCGGAGTTTCCGGTCACGCCGCAGGGCATGGCCGCGGACCTCCACAACGATACGCTAGTGAAGCGGTTCTCGGAACACGGCGCGCCCTATGCGGCGAAAATCCAGCTCGAACCGGATGCGTCGACCGTCAGCGGCTATCGCTGGAGCTCCGGCAAGGGACCTCCGGTGCGGTTGTCCTCAGGGACATTGACGCGCGCCGAGGTGACAACGCGCGAGCAGGCGCCGATCGGGCTTGTTATCCCACTGGTCAGGCGGTTTAGCGGAATGTAAAGGGGCAGGCCTTCTCGCCATGAACGCAGCTTCGCAGACCAGGGAAGGATGGCTGGCCGTGCTTTCGGCGCGCCTGCGCGACTTGTTCTCAGGCCTGCCGGGGCCCGGGCGATGGGCGACTCCGACCGTGCTCCAGATGGAGGCGCTGGAATGCGGCGCGGCGTCGCTCGCCATGATCCTCGCCTATTACGGGCGCTGGGTACCGCTGGAAACGCTTCGCGAGGCCTGCGGCGTCTCGCGCGACGGCAGCAAGGCGAGCAACGTCTTGAAGGCGGCGCGGCGCTTCGGGCTTGCCGCCAAAGGTTTCCGCAAGGATCCCTCGACGCTCAACGAATTGCCATTGCCTGCGATCATTCACTGGAACTTCAACCATTTCGTGGTGCTGGAGCGGATCGACCGCGATCGCGCCTGGATCAACGATCCTGCCACCGGGCGCCACAAGGTCGATCACGAAGAGTTCGATGCGGCGTTTACCGGCGTGGTGCTGGCTATGGAGCCCACTGCCGAATTCGTCCGCGGCGGCCGCCCACCGCAGTTCCTGCCACTCTTATTGCGTCGGCTCCGCTACTCCTTGCCGGCGGTGGTTCTGCTCCTCGCCGTCAGTTTTGTGATGGCGTTTCCCATCATCCTGATCCCGGCCTTGACCAAAATTTTCATCGACGACGTTCTGATCAAGCATGATGCGGGCTGGGTCACGCCTCTCCTGATCGGCATGGCGATCGCGGCCGTCACGCGCATGCTGCTGACGGCGTTTCAGCAGTTCCTGCTGTTGAGGCTGCAGACCAAGCTCACCGTCGCGATGGTCAGCCGTTTTCTCTGGCACGTGCTGACACTGCCGATGGAGTTCTTCATGCAGCGTCACGCCGGCGACATCGCGAACCGCGTTTCCGCCAACGAAGAGATCGCGGAGCTTCTGTCCAATGGCGTCGCCACCAACGCGATCAATCTCATCGCGCTCATCCTGGTCGCGGCCAATATGGTGTTCTACGACACCGTGCTGACGGCGATCGGTATTTCGACGCTGATGCTCAATGTTGTGGTGCTGCGGCTCGTGGCACGGCAGCGCGAGGAGATCAACCGCAAGCTGGCGCAGGATCGCGGCAAGCTCGCGTCCTCCGCCATCGAGATCATCCGCACCATCGAAACTATCAAGGCCACAGGCCTTGAGGACGATGCGTTCGCACGCTGGGCAGGATTTCAGGCCAAGGTGCTCAATTCCGAACAGACGCTCGGCCTGTATTCGACCTTTCTCGACATCTGCCCGATCTTCCTGACCGGCCTTGCAGTCGCCATCGTGCTCGGCATCGGCGGGCTTCGCATCGTCGAGGGCGCTCTCACCATCGGCGGCCTCGTCGCGCTGCAGGCGCTGCTCGCAAGCCTCGTCGAGCCGGTTAACGCGCTGGTGCAACAGGCGGGCGTGTTCCAGACCATTCAGGGCAGCCTGATGCGGGTCGAGGACGTCTTCAACTATCCGGCCCGTCCACCACTCGTCATCGAGGCTGCGCCTTCCGGTATGCCGCCGAAATTCTCGGGCCGGGTCGAACTGCGCAACGTATCCTTCGGCTATTCGCCGCTCGATCCGCCGCTGATCGAGGACTTTTCGCTGGTGATCGAGCCGGGCCACCGCGTCGCGCTGGTCGGGCTTTCCGGCAGCGGGAAATCGACGCTCGGCCGTCTGATAAGCGGGCTTTACAAGCCGTGGTCGGGCAAAATTTTCATCGACCGCTGGCCGCTCTCCGACATTCCGCAGGAGATCTTTGCGAATTCCGTGGCCTATGTCGATCAGGAGACATTTTTGTTCGAGGGCACCGCGCGCGACAATCTCGCGCTCTGGGACGAAAGCGTGCCGGAGGCGCATATTTCGCGCGCGCTGAAGGATGCCGCGATGCATGAGGACATCGCGGTGCGCACCGGCAATTACGATTGCTTCGTCGCCGAGGACGGCCGCAATTTTTCGGGCGGCCAGCGTCAGCGTATCGAGGTTGCGCGCGCGCTGGTCGGCAATCCGTCGGTCCTGATCCTGGACGAAGCCACCTCCGCGCTGGATCCCAGCGTCGAAAAGACCATCGACGACAGCTTGCGCCGGCGCGGCTGCACGCTGATCATCATTGCCCATCGCCTCAGCACGATCCGCGACTGCGACGAGATTGTCGTGATGAGCCAGGGACGCGTCGTTCAGCGCGGCACCCATTGCGAACTGATGTTGCAGGGCGGCGACTACGCGGAATTGGTGGCGGGCGAATGAGCGAGGGGATTGCCGCAGCATCGGGAGCGACGCGGCGCGTGGCCGCCACGGTGGCCTCTCCAGTTCCGATTGCGCTGGAAGGTCAACGGTCGCTGGCCTTCGACGACACGACGCTCGCGCTGCGTGTCTTTCGCGGCCACGTCGATCTTTTTGCCGTCGAGCAGATCGAGGGCGGGGACGTCGGCCAGCGCCATCATGTGCTGCGCGCCGAAGCTGGTGCGCTTCTGTTCGGCGTTCCTGCCGTCGCGGCGGCCGGAGGCAACCCGGCGATCAGCGTAATCGCCGTCGGCGGTCGGGACACCCAGGTGGTCGTCGGCCACCGCGACGGTTCCGGCGATCGGGACGCCGTCGATGCCTGGGTGCGGCTATTGTCCGAAGCAGTGGCGGTGGCAACGCTCGAGCCCGATGCGCAGGCGGCCGAAATCGGCGCCCACCTGGTGTTGACGCCGGGGCAGGTGATCCGCGCTCCCGGCCGCGGCGTCGGCTGGGTGGACATAACAGAAGGCGCCGTCAGTCTGATGGACCGGCCGCCTGCCGCGGCGGCGGGAGATCCCGCGGTGCCGCTGGCATCAAGCATGTGGCTCCGCGCCGGAAGCGATACGGCGCTGACCGTCCAGGGCAGTGAGGCACTTTCGATCGATGCAATCTGGGCCGGGCTCGATCGCTTTCATCAGATCACTATGCACTTCCTGTCGGCGCGGATAGGCTCGGCCTCGCTCGCCGAGGCCGAGCGATTGCGCACGCGCTCGCAGCTCAAGCGGCTGCGCAGCAACGGCATCGTTGACCGCCTCGCCGGCATCATCGACCGCCGGACCGCAAATCCGACGCTGCATCGCCCCGGCACCAGCACCGTGGTCGTCGCCTGCCGTCTGGTGGGTCATGTACTCGGCGTCGACATCGAGCCGCCGGCCAACATGACATCGACCGGTGGCGATGTCACCGAGGTTTGCCGGATCGCGCAGGCCTCGCGGGTCCGCGCCCGCCGCGTGCTGCTGCGCGGCGACTGGTGGACCAACAGCGTCGGACCGCTGGTCGCCTTCCTTCGCGACGATCAGCGTGCGGTCGCGATCCTGCCGGGGCGGCGCAACCGCTACGTGGTGGTCGAGTCGAATACGGGCGTGCGGCGCACGCTCACGCCAGAGCTGGCGGCCGAACTCGCGCCGGAGGCCGTGATGTTCTACCGCACGCTGCCGTCGCGCGCGCTCCGCCGCCGCGACCTGCTGCGGTTTGCTTCCACGATGGCAAACGCGGATTTGCTGCGGATCACGCTCGCGGCGCTCGGCATTGGCTGCCTAGGCATGGCGATGCCGCTGGTCACGAAGGTGCTGATCGACTCCGTCATTCCCCGCGCCGAAATCAACCAACTCGTGGTCTGCGCGGTGGCGCTTGGCGTGGTCACCGTCGTTTCCACCGCCTTCCGCTTGATGCAGGGCATTGCGATGCTCCGGCTCGAGAGTGGGCTCGACTGGGTGTTGCAGGCCGCGATCATCGACCGACTGCTCTGGATGCCCGTGCGGTTCTTTCGCCAGTATGCCGTCGGTGACCTTGCAGACCGCGCGCTCGGCATCGATACCGTTCGCGTCGTCGCCACCGGCCGCGCCGTTCGTGGACTGCTCGCAAGCATATCCTGCCTCTTCAGCTTCGTTCTGATGTTCTACTACGACGTCAAGCTTGCTCTCGTCGCCCTGGCGCTCGCGGCGTTTCGCTCCGTCATCGTCATTGCGGCCAGCCTGGTGCGGTTGTCGCACGAGCGAATCAACTTCGACCTGCAAGGCTGGCTACACGGGATCGTGCTGCAATTCGTGTCGGGCGTTGGAAAATTGCGGGCGGCGAATGCGACCACGCATGCGCTCGCGGTCTGGGTCGAGCAGTTTGTCAGGCAGCAGCATCATTTCATCGTCTCTCAACGGCTCGCGGGCCTCTTGCGAAGTTTCGAGGCGGGTTTTGCAGCGTTCGCGACCGTCATCATCTTTGCCGCCGGCGAACGCCTCTCGGGCAACAGCCTGCTGCATCATCTCGGATCGTTTCTGGCTTTCTTCGCGGCTTTCGGTGTCTCGCTTGCCAGCGTCGGCGAATGGGCCGTCGCGGTCGGCGAGCTTTTGATCGTGGTGCCGCGGATCGATCGTTTAAAGCCCTTGATATCGACGGCGACCGAAGCCAGCGAGGATCGCAAGGTGCTCAGCGAACTCGCGGGTTCAATCGAGTTCGCGAAAGTGTCGTTTCGCTACGACGAAAGCAGCCCGCCGATCCTCGACAATGTGGGCCTGAGCGTCGGTAAGGGCGAATATGTCGCCATCGTCGGCCCCTCCGGCGGCGGTAAGTCGACGCTGTTCCGGCTGTTGCTCGGCTTCGAGAAGCCGGACTCCGGCGTGATCTTCGTCGACGGTCGCTCGATCGAGACGATCGATATTTCCTCCTTCCGCCGCCATATCGGCGTGGTGCTGCAGAACTCCCGGCTTGCCACCGGCAGCATCTACGACAACATTTGCGGCGGCGCGCAGCTTTCGATGGAGCAGGTGTGGGAGGCCGCGCGGCTTGCCGGGCTAGATCGCGACATCGAGGCAATGCCGATGGGCATGCACACCTGGATTGCGGAGGGCGTGGCGACGCTGTCCGGCGGCCAGCGGCAGCGGCTGTTGATCGCACGCGCGCTGGTGCATCGTCCGCGCATCCTGCTGCTGGATGAAGCGACCAGCGCACTCGACAACCGCACGCAGGCGGTGGTGAACGAATCCGTCTCCCGCCTCAACGTCACGCGCCTTGTCATTGCGCATCGGCTGAGCACAGTGCAGTCGGCGGACCGCATCATCGTCATAGCCGGCGGCAAGGTCGTCCAGACCGGAAATTATGCGGAGCTGATGGCCGAGAGGGGATTATTTGCCGAATTCGCAGCACGTCAATTGGTGTAGGGGCCAGCGATTATGCGCAAGATACTTTTCATTTTCGGGGTGCTGAACGATGCCGATGTCGACTGGATGGTGCGGACCGGCACAAGGCGGGCGATCGGAGCCGGGGACATCCTGATCCAGGAGGGCACGGCGTTTCCTTCTATCGTGCTGTTGTTGTCGGGCAATATGGCAGTGAGCGTTTCCGGGATCGGCGAGGTGGCTCAACTTGCTGCCGGCGATTTCATCGGCGAGATGTCGTTGGTCGATTCCGCGCCGCCTTCGGCAACCGTGATTGCGGCGACCGGCTGCACGGCGCTGTTCCTCGACAAGCAGAAGCTGCAGCGGAAGCTCGCCGAAGACGTCGCCTTTGCCAGCCGTTTCTATCGCGCGCTGGCGATTCTGTTGTCGGACCGGCTGCGTGCGACCGAGAAGCGGATGGCCTACGGCGAACGCCATGGGCTAGATGACGAGAGCGTTAGGCTGAGAGACGAACTCGACGTCGGCGTGCTTGACTACATTTCGATGGCGGGCGACCGGTTTGATCGTCTGCTGAAGAGGGTCGCGGCAAACGCGTAGGCCAGCTCCGACATCCCCGACGTATCTGCGCAAGAAATCGGCAGTTGGAGTTTAGGTTTCCGGACGGGCCTCAACTACGTCGCAGCGTCGGCGAGCACTCTTTCTCGAGAAACTTGGCAACGATGTTCGAGCCGTATTCGCCAACGTTAATGGCGATCTGGTAGGCCGGAGGGGAGAGCGCCTTGCGGACTATCGCCAGGCTTGAAGCGACTGGCACGAACCGGACCACCAGCTACGTCCGCAGTTTGGTCGCTACAGGGCGTAAACCGGACAGCCAATTCAATCAGATGTAGTGAGATCTGAAAAGGCCGCGGGGCCGAACTGGGTTGCGGAGCTGGCGAGCTGCTTCCCGTCCTCGGCCTCGAGCGCGACGCAAACAAAAGCCCCAATCGTCTTGATGATGTCGGTCCGGCTGGTGGTCGAGCTGGACGGGGCACCGTGCTGACGAGTCACTCTCTGTTGCGACGGATCTGGTCGGATGCCCGCCATCTGCAGATCATCGCGCTGACGAGCCTGTTGACGATCAACCTGCTGGCGATCGATTTCGGCGCGGACCCGACGGCCAGCGCATGCGCCGTTGCGGCCTGCCTGATCACCCAGGTGGCGTGCTCCCGGCTGGCGAAGAGTCCGCTCGATCTTCGCTCGCCGCTCATCACCGGTCTGTCGCTCAGCCTGCTGCTGCGCGCCGATGAGCCCTGGATTCATGCGGTTGCCGGCGTGATCGCGATTTCGTTGAAATTCCTCATCCGCGTCGATGGCAAGCACGTATTCAATCCGGCCGGCCTGGCGATCGTCGTCATGCTGCTGTCCCATGTCGGCGTATGGATCTCGCCCGGCCAGTGGGGCGCGACCGTCTGGTTTGCCGCGCTGGTCGGCTTCCTCGCCATTTTCGTGCTGCACGCGACCCGCCGCGTCGACATCGCGATCTTCTTCTTCCTGAGCCATGCGGCGTTGTTGTGCACCCGCGCGGTCTGGCTTGGCGATCCCTGGGCGATTCCGCTGCACCAGTTGCAGAGCGGCTCGCTGCTCATATTCACTTTTTTCATGATCTCCGATCCGCGCACCAGCCCGGATTCTCGCCTCGGGCGATTCCTTCTGGCTTTCGCGGTGGCTTCGCTCGCTCATTACCTCGCATTTTTCGAGCAGATGCGGCCGGCGCTGTATTTCGCGCTGATCGCATTGTCGCCCGCCACCCTGATGTTCGACAGAATCCTGCCTTCACCCCGGTTCGGCTGGACCGCGGCCAGCGCCAAAGGAGCTCCCCGATGATGTGCAAGGTCTCCGCCCGTCTGAAAGCCGGCGTCGCCCTGGCGGCGATGCTCTCGCAGCTCGCCGCCGGCCCGGCGGCGGCGTTTTGCGGCTTCTATGTTGCGCAGGCGGATTCGAAGCTGTTCAACAGGTCCTCCAAGGTGGTTCTGGCCCGCAACGGAAACCAGACCGCCATCACCATGGCGAGCGACTACGAAGGCGCGCCGAAGGAATTCGCGGTGGTCATCCCGGTCCCCACCTTCATCGAGCGCAGGCAGATCGGGGTGGTGGAGAGCAAGACCCTCGACCACATCGACGCCTACACCGCGCCGCGGCTGGTCGAGTATTTCGACAAGGATCCGTGTGAGCCCATAGGGCTTGCGGCTGAAAGCGCAATGCCCGTGTCCGCTCCGTCCATGCTGGCACAGGTGAGCAGAGCCGCGGCCTATACTGGCGTCACGGTGGAGGCGAGCTACGACGTCGCCGAATACGACGTGTCGATCCTTTCCGCCAAGGAGAGCGACGGCCTGGTCAGTTGGTTGACCGACAATGGCTACCGGATTCCCGGCGGCGCCACGGAGATTCTCGGCAGCTACATCCGGCAGAACATGCGGTTCTTCGTCGCGAAGGTGAACCTCGACCGTATGAAGCTCACGGGCAACGCCTACCTGCGACCGCTGCAGGTCCGCTACGAGACGCCGAAATTCATGCTGCCGCTGCGCCTCGGCACCGTCAACGCCAACGGACCCCAGGATCTCATCGTCTACGCGTTGACCCAGGGGGGGCGGGTGGAGGCCGCCAACTATCGCACCGTGAAGCTGCCGACCGGCATGCAGGTGCCGCTCTATGTCAAGGAGGAGTTCGGCAACTTCTACAAGGCGTTGTTTGGGCTGGCCGCGGCGCGCGAGAACAACGGTGCGGTGTTCGTCGAATACGCCTGGGACATGCGGTCGTGCGATCCCTGCGCTGCCGCGCCGCTGAGCGGCGAGGAACTGGCAGACCTCGGAGCCCGATGGATCGGTGACGCCGGTGTTGTCCGGTCCCGTGGCGGCGCCGCCGTCTTCGTGACGCGCCTGCACGTGCGCTATGACGCGAGGACGTTTCCGGAAGACATTACGTTTCTGGAGACCCAGGATCGCCAGACCTTCCAGAGCAGCTATGTCCTGCAACATCCGTGGCAGGGCAGTGCCGGTTGCCAGGCGGCGGCGACCTATCGCGCCGGGTTGCCGGGCAGGTTCGCCAACGAGGCCGCGACGCTTGTGGGGCTGACCGGCTGGCCGCGCGAAGCCGTCGAGGCAAGAATGCAGGCCAGCGGCCAGCCTTTGCATCCATAAGACATCTGAGCGCCACGGCCGACGGCCTGCCGCCCGTGGCGCGACATGGCGGGCCTGCTTTGGGCCAGGATTGCAGTCGGACGCGGGCTGCATAGGATGCAGCCTCCGGGTCGCGTCGTGGCCCGCCAGCCATACCCTGGAGCCGCCGATGACCGAGCCTGCCCGCAAGTCGCTGACGGTGGACGTCGTGTCCGACGTGGTCTGCCCGTGGTGCTACATCGGCAAGAAGCGGCTGGAAGACGCGCTGGCCGAAATCGACGACGTCGACGTGACGGTGCGGTGGCACCCGTTCTTCCTCAATCCGTGGGTACCGCGCGAGGGCATCAGCCGCGAGGACTACCTGACCAAGAAATTCGGCTCGGTGGCGGCGTATAACGGCATGGCGGGGCGGGTCGCCGAGACCGCCGCCGCGGAGGGGCTGCTCTATCGCCCGGATGGGGTGCGGCGCCAGCCCAACACGCTCGACTGCCACCGCCTGATTCACTGGGCGGCGGCGATCGGCCGGGCCGGCGAGATGAAGCAGAAGCTGATGGAGCTGTATTTCCGCGGCGAGGGCGATTTGACCGACCGCGAGGTGCTGGTGGAGGCCGCGGCCGCCTGCGGTCTCGATCGCGATGAGACCCGCAGGCGCCTCGCCGGGGACGAGGACGTCGAGCTGGTGTCGCGCCAGGCCGAGCAGGCGGCGCGGGCCGGCGTCAGCGGTGTGCCGACCTTCATTCTCGGCGGCACCTACGGGCTGTCGGGGGCGCAGCCGGCCGAGCAGCTTGCCGCCGCCATCCGCCAGGTCGCCGCGGAACTGGCGGCGCAGCCCCCGCAATAGAGCTCAGGCTCGCCGCGCCCATCGACGCAACGCGTGGACGATGCCGCGGGCGGCGTCGCGGCCGTAGCGGCGCGCCAGCAGCGCGAGATGAAGCAGTTCGACCGCGGGGTCATGTCGCCGCAGCGGCAGCAGCACGTCGCCGAGCGCGAGACGTTGGCGCCAGATCGGATTGATCATCGGATGATCGGGGCTCGCGGTTGAATCGGCGAAGCGGATGCGCGGGTCGGCGCAGAGGTGGCGCGTCAGCTCGAGCGCGAGCTGCACTCCCGGAGAAAACTTGGCGAAGCGCTGGTCGATCCCGAGCTTGAACCAGAAGGCGCGGTCGAGATGGCGCAGGACCACGCCGGCGGCGACCGGGGTCGCCCCGGCCGACAGCGTGACGATCTCGCAGGCGCCGCGGACACTGAGGTCGGCGCTGGCGCGGCGCAGGAACGCGGCGTCGCCAGGTGATTGCGCCATGGCGGTGCCGCGGCGCGCCTTCCAGCCGCTCGCTTCGAGCGTGAAGAACACCTCGAGCGCCCGCGCGACCTCGTCTGGATCGCGGGCGACGGCGAAGGCGACCGCGCCGTGTTCGGCGAGCCGGTGGCGCTGGCGCCGCAGTTCCTTGAGCTTCTTGGCGCCGAGTGCGTCGCGCAGCAGCGCCTCCGCGTCCTGCATCGCGTCGAGGCCGGCGCGGGCGTAGCGGCGGACCAGGCGCGGGGCAAGGCCGTCCGTGCCGAGGCTGCGCGTGAGCGCCGCGAGGGCCGGGCCGTCGAGCGCGACATCGCGCAGGACCAGGGCGTGGAGGCCGGCGGCGCGGGCCTGCACGAGAAGCGCGTGCGCGGCTGCGTCGGAATCGGCGGCGTCCAGCAGGGGCGTGCCGAGCACGCCATAGGGATCCGCGCTGACGAGGGCCGCGACCGGAATGCGGAACGCGCGCCAAGCCGAGGTTGCCGGAAGCAGCGCGATCAACCGCCGCGGCGCCGGCGGGGCCGCGACAGGATCCCAGACGGTGAGAGCGAGTGCGCCGCCGCGCCCGGGCGCGCAGGCGTTCACCGCGCGTTCCCAGCCGGGGAGATAGTAGCCGTTGGGTTCAGCGGCGCGGTCGGCGAGCGCATGCCAGGCTTCGGCGTCGACATCTTCGAGCGCCGACAGGACCGGCGTCGCCTCGTCCGCGCCGCGCCCGGCCGCGGCGACGGCGTGCGGCGGCGAAGCGCAGGTCCGGCTCTTGGGCGCGAGATCAGCGAGGTCGCTCACGATGCAATCTCCGGCGCAGGCGGCGCTTTCGAGGGCGCGTCGGCCGCGCGTGACGCAGAGATACAGTACAGATGACAACAAAAGATTGGCCCGCGAACGCGCCGCTCGACCCCGCCGGGGTTAACCCTTCATTGACCATGCGCTGAATTGATGGCCGCTCGAATCCTGACAGAAGCGGCGGTAAACGGATTCACAAAAAATGGTCCGCATTCTGCGGGCGCGCATTGCCGGCGCGTTTGGCGGTTTGCTCGAATTCATTGGGACGGGAATTTCGTATGCACGTGCAGAACGCTCGGGAGCGTATTCCGATGAGCGACGACGACATCGTCGCGCACTTCGCCCGCTTTGGTTATCGGGTGTCCATCAGCCAGATCGCCTTCACCGGCGAGACCGTGCAGGATTTCCGCGAGGCGCGGCTCGGCAAGTGGTGGAAGGCCGGAAAGCTGCGCCAGGACGAACCCGGCCTGCTGCGCATCGAGGAAGCCCAGCCGCGCCCCGACCAGCGCACCCGCGACGTCATCGTCGTCAGCTTCGGCAGTTCGCGCGCGGTGATGGGCGTCGAGATCCGGCCCGGTGCGCCGCCCCTGAAGCCCGGCGACGCCACCAACCGCTATGCGCCAGTGATGGAATGGGCCCATCCCGCCAAGACCACCGCGGCTTCCGGCAAGGTCGTCAAGGCGGGCTGACCTGCCTCCGGGCGACGATCGGGGTCAGCGCAGCTGGCCCCAGGGATCCTGCGGCTTGTCCGGGATCTTCTTCAGTGCTTCCTTGTAGGCCCGGTCGGCCTCCTTGGCCTTCTTGGCGGCCGCCGCCTTGTTGGCATCGTTCTCGGTCTGGTTCCCACCCCCTTTATGGCCGCCCATCGCTGCGGCCGGATCTGCGAGCGCGAGCAGGAGCAGGGCGACAGCGACCAGGATTCTGTTCATGGACACGATCTCGTACGGGCCTTGCCGGCAATGCTGGCGCCGAATCTGGACTTTTGACAGGCACCTTGCGGCGGGACGACGCGCTGCCCCTCGAGGCGGGTGTTCCAGGCGCGCCGGATCGGCTAATTTGGGATGTCCGCGGGACGCGCCGCCACGCTTCGCGCCCGCGATGACGTCACAGGTCACAACATGTTACGACGGATATCGACCATGAGATCTCAAGTGGTGAAAGGCCTCTGCATCGCCGCCGTACTGGCCTGCGGGGCCGGACCGGTTTGCGCCCAGAGCAACTCGAAGGGGGTGCCTGACGCGCCGCCCAAGACCCAGCAGCAGATCGACCAGGAAAGGCAGATTGAAAAGGCTTACAAGGAATCGCTGAAGTCCATTCCCGACGCCAAGGGCAGCAACGACCCCTGGAACAATGTCCGCGGCACCGACGCGGACGTCACCCCGGTCAAGCCGGCCAAACCGAAACCGAAGCCCGCGAAACCGGCGGCCGCCAACGGCGCCACGGCAGCGGCTTCGCCGTGGCCGGCACAGCGGCAAAGCTCGCCGTGGCCGGCGACCCAGTCGGCCCCGCCATGGCCGGCGCCGCACTAGCGGTCGCGCGGGCCGCGCCTCAGCCGCTCGATCTGCCACAGCACGGTGATGACGGTCGAGCACAGACCGACCACCACGGCGATGAAGACGAAGGTCAGGTCGGCGGCGGTGAGGCTGGTCAGCATCGAATCAGTCTAGCACCGAGCTGACGGACGTGAACGTCAGATGCAATTGCAAGTCGTTTGCATCGATATCCGAGGCGCCTGTAGCTCCTTGATTAATCGCAAATTAGCGATCGTCGACGAACCTTGCCGAATTGGGGTGCCGCGGCGGCCAGTCGGCCATGCGGATCACGTGACTGATCAGAGGCCGTAATGAAACCCGTTCCGCTGACCGGCATCGAACGCCGGTTCGAGGACAATGAAATCATTGTCAGCAAGACCGACCTCAAGGGACGAATTACCTACGGCAACGACGTCTTCATTCGCATCTCGGGCTATCGCGAAGGCGAACTGCTCGGTCAGCCGCATTCCATCGTGCGGCATCCGCACATGCCGCGATGCGTCTTCAAGGTGCTGTGGGACACCATCGAGGCGCGCAAGGAGATCTTCGCCTACGTGATCAACCGGTCGAAGAATGGCGACCACTACTGGGTGTTCGCCCATGTCACGGCGGACATCGACGCTTCCGGGGCGATCGTCGGCTACCACTCGAGCCGCCGCACCGCCGACGCTCGCGCGCTCGACGCCATCAAGCCGATCTACGCCGCGCTGCTCGACGAAGAGCGCCGCCATGCCAACGGCAAGGAGGGGATGCAGGCGTCGACCGAAATGCTGCTGGCGCAGCTGGCCAAACAAGGTGTGAGCTATGATCAATTCGTCCTCGGCCTCTAGGACACCCGGGCTGTCGTCGGTGTCGCTGGCTTCGCTGTCGGCGCTGGCCGGTGTCGCCTGCACCGGCGTCGCGTCGGGCCTCGCGGTCGCGAGCGGGCAGTACGGCGTCGCCGTCGTGTCGGGGCTCGGCTTTGCTTGCGCGCTGGCGGGAGCGCTGTTCCTGCGCCGCGCGTCGGCGAGCATCGGCAAGGCCAATACCGCGCTGGCGACCGCGGCCAATGGCGAACTGCGCGCGCGCGTGCTTGGCATTACCGGACAGGGCGACATCGGCCAGCTGCTGGTCAACACCAACCGCCTGCTCGACCAGTTCGAGGCCTTCGGCAAGGAGGCCGATGCGGCCATGATCGCCGCGGCGGAGGCGCGCTACTACCGCAAGATCCTGCCGAAGGGCTTCCGCGGCGACTTCCTGACCTACGCCAGGAACATCAACGTCACGCTCGACAAGATGGCCAGTAACGCGGCGCAGCTTGCGACCTTCACGGAGCGCATGCTGCACGACGCGGTGACGATCTCGATCACGGTGAACGAGGGCAACATCGCCAACGCCCACATCGTCAACGGCATCCGCCACGCCCGCGACGAATCGCAGGATATCGCCACCGCCACCCAGCAGATGGTGTCGGGCATCCAGTCCATCAGCCATGACGCGGAGCGCGCCGCCGAACTGTCGGACCGTGCCCAGCAGGTGACCGACCAGGGCCGCGGGGTGATGCAGGCGGCGATGCACCAGTTCGCGGGTATCGGCGTGGCGGTGGAAGACGCGGCGACACGCGCGGCCGCGCTGGCCCAGGCCTCGGATTCGATCGGCAACATCCTGTCGTCGATCGAGGCGATCGCGGCCCAGACCAACCTGCTCGCGCTCAACGCCACCATCGAGTCGGCGCGCGCCGGCGAGGCCGGGCGCGGTTTCGCGGTTGTCGCAAACGAGGTCAAGAGCCTGTCGGGCCAGACCGCCCGGTCGACCGAGGAGATCGGGCGCATGGTCGCCAATCTGCGCCAGGAGATGGCCGGCATCGTCGACACCATGCGTTCCGGCACCAGGGCGCTCGGCGAGGGCCGTGCGGCGATGGAGGCGATGCAGGGCCGGATGGGCGAGATCAGCGAGCTCGTCGGCGAAACCTCGCACCACATGCAGGAAGTCTCCCGCATCCTGACCCGGCAGGCGGCCGCCGCCGACCAGATCTCCGGCGGCATCAGGAAGGTCGCCGGGCACGCCGACGACAACGTCTCCGCCATCGAGCATTCGACCGGCTCGCTGAGCAAGGTCGAGCACGAGATGGAATCGCTGCTGAAGCTGCTGGTGACCTGGGACATTCCCAACAAGATCCTGCTGGTGGCCAAGGCCGATCACATCAACTGGAAAAAGAAGCTGGTCGACATGGTCACCGGACTGGTGAAGCTCGACCCCGAGAAGCTCGCCAGCGATCAGACCTGCCGTCTCGGCCAGTGGTACGTCAGCCCGGAGGCGACGCCGTTCCACGCCCATCCCGCCTATCGCGAACTCGCGGTCCATCACAGCGGCGTCCACCAGAACGGCGTCGCCGCGGCGCGCGCCTACAACGCCGGGAAAATCGACGAGGCGATCGCCCTGATCGAAAGGGTCGAGACCGAATCCCGCGAGGTGCTGCGCTGCCTCGACCAATTGCTCGCCGGAGCCGGGGAAAAGCGCGCGGCTTGAGCCGCAGGCCGTAACGATGCGGCGCGGCGTCGCATCGACCCGCGCTTCGGTCGAAAAGTACCGGCGCGGAATGCAACAGAATTCCCCATGCCGCGCGGTGCGCAGAATGCCTTTCTCGCGCCGCGTTCCGTTGTAGGCAAAATTCTCTTCTTTTCCCGTCTGCCTGTTCATGCCGTTGAATGCTGCCTAAAAAGCGCTCAACTCAATGAAATAGCGGCAGCAGTTGCTCCCCGCGACCGCGTCGCGCCCAGCCGGGATTTTCATCATGTCACGTCTTCCGCTCCGTTCCATCGACGATGCCCCTGACGCCGCCAAGGCGGGGCTTGAGGCCGCACGACGCAACAACGGCTTCCTGCCGAACCTGGTGCGCCTTCTTGCCAACGCGCCGGTCGCCCTCGAAGCCTACCAGACGCTGTCGGCGATCAACGCCCGTGCCGGGCTCGGGCTTGCCGAGCGCGAGGCGGTGCAGATCACCGCGGCGGCGACCCATGGCTGCGGCTTCTGCGTCGCCGGCCATACCGCGGTGGCCACCAGGAAGGCGGGATTGGACAAGGCGGTCGTCAGCGCCCTGCGAGATCGCGAGGATGGGCCCGACCAGCGGCTCAACGCCGTGGCGCAGTTCGCCCGTGCGGTGATTGCGACGCGGGGCGCGGTCGACGACCGCGACCTCGCAGCCTTCCGGGACGCCGGCTTCGGCGATGCCGAGGCGCTCGAGGTGGTGCTCGGCGTCAGCCTCGCGACGCTGTGCAACTTCGCCAACAATCTCGGCAAGCCGGCGCTGAACCCGGAGCTCGCGCCGTTTGCCTGGGACGGTCCGGCCGCGGCGGCGGCGGAGTAGCCCGATGGCGGGTCCACGCGAACAGGCGCCGTTGCCCCCCGGCCTTGCCGCGTGGCTCGACGACGCCGCCCACGGGCTCGATACCGCGGCCGATGACGCGACCGCCGTGCTGCCGCGCCTTGGCGACGCCGGCCTGTTCAGGATCGGCGTGCCGGTAGCGCTTGGCGGCAGCGGCGGCGACGTCACCGACGCGGTGCGCGCGGTCGCCGCGGTCTCGGAGCGCTCGCTCGCCGCAGGCTTCGTGTTCTGGGGCCAGCGGACCTTCATCGAATATCTGCTGCAGAGTCCGAACGAGGGGCTGCGCGCACGCCTGCTGCCCGCGCTGCTCGAGGGGCGGCGCGCCGGCGCCACCGGGCTGTCCAATGCCATGAAGTTCCTGGCCGGCTTCGAGGAGCTGCAGCTCAAGGCGAGCGCGGCGGACCGCGCGCTGCGGATCGACGGCAAGCTGCCGTGGGTCACCAACCTGCAGCCGACCGGCTTCGACGTCGCCGCCGCGGTCGAGGGCGCGGGAGATGATCCCGCCTTCATCGTCAGCCTGTCGTCCGACGACGACGGGGTTTCGCGATCGGCCGATCTCGACCTGATGGCGTTGCGCGCGACCAGCACCGCGGCCATCAAGATCGACGACGCGCGCGTCGGCGCCGAGCGCATTCTGCATCCCGATGCCCATGCGTGGCTGCCGAAGGTGCGGCCGGCCTTCCTCGGGCTGCAATGCGGCATGTCGATCGGTCTTGCGCGCAGTGCGCTGACCGAGACCGAGGCCAAACTGAGGAGCGGGCGCGACGTTCTCGCGGAGCCGTTCGCCGCGATCTCCGCCGAACTGGCCGATCTTCATGCCCGGCTCGCCAGAGGGCTGGCCGCAGCGGTGTTCGAGACCGAGCCGTCGCTGCTGTTCCGGCTGCGCATTCGCCTCGCCGAGGTGGTGGCCGAGGCGGTGCAGCTCGAGCTCTGCGCCTCGGGCGGCGCGGCCTATCTCACGCAGCCGGGGGCGGGCATCCAGCGGCGCCTGCGCGAGAGCGCGTTCGTTCCCGTGGTCACGCCGAGCCTGGTGCAGCTGAAGACGGCGCTGGCCGCGCATCCGCGCGTGGCTGCAGTCGGAGCCGTGGCATGAACGTGACGCCGCTGCTCGAAGCCGTCGGCATCGGCCTGCGCTATCCGGGCGCCGACGGCGCGGTGGTCGAAGGCTTCGATTTCGCGCTGCAGAGCGGGGAGACCGTCGGCATTCTCGGGCCGAGCGGCACGGGCAAATCGAGCCTGCTGCGGATTCTCGGCGGGCTGCAGCCGCCCACCGAGGGCGTGTTGCGGATGCACGGCACGCCGCTGCATGGGGTTTCGCCGCGCGTCGCGGTCGCGTTCCAGGATCCCAGCCTGCTGCCGTGGCTGACGCTGGAGAAGAATGTCGCCTTCGGACTCGACTTCAAGCACCAGCCGAAGCTGTCCGGCGCCGAAAGCCGGCGGCGGGTCGACGCCGCGATCGCCGAGGTCGGCCTCGCGGCGGCGCGGCGGCAGTTTCCCGACCAATTGTCGGGCGGCATGGCGCAGCGCGCCGCGCTCGCCCGCTGCTTGGCGCGGGAGCCGGAAATTCTGCTGCTCGATGAGCCGTTCGGCGCGCTGGACGAGGTGACGCGCGCCGACATGCAGCGCCTGCTGATGAAGGTGGTGCGCGACGTCGGAACGGCGGCCGTGCTGGTTACCCACGATATCGACGAGGCGCTCCTGGTATGCGACCGGGTGGTGCTGCTGGGCGGCTCGCCGGCGCATCTCATCGGCGAGTGGCGGATCGAGCTCGACAAGCCGCGCGACGACGACGTCGCCGAACTCGGCGGGCTGCGCATCGAGATTCTCACTGCGCTGCGCGCGGCGACCCGACGCAACTGAAAGACCAAGGCATGCTGTTCGAGGACGACGTTTCCCGCCGCGACATGATGAAGCTCGCCGCGCTGTTCACCACGGCCGGCGCGCTGCCGCTGCTGCGCGCCGCCGAGGCCCGCGCCGGGCAGGACGGCACGCCGGTGCGGATCGGCTATCTGCCGATCACCGACGCCACGCCGCTCTTGGTCGCGCACGGCAAGGGGTTCTTCGAGGCCGAAGGCCTCGTCGCGGACAAGCCGGTGCTGCTGCGCAGCTGGGCGCAGGTGCTCGAGGCCTTCCTGTCCGGGCAGGTCAACGTCGTCCACCTGCTGTCGCCGATGACGGTGTGGGCGCGGTTCGGCTCGAAGGCGCCTGCCAAGGTCGTGGCCTGGAACCACACCGGCGGATCGGGGCTCAGCGTCGCGCCGCAGATCGACAGCGTGAAGGATCTCGGCGGCAAAACCGTCGCGATCCCATTCTGGTACTCGATCCACAATGTCGTGCTGCAGGTCCTGCTGCGCGAGAACGGGCTGACGCCGGTGACGCGGCGCAGCGGTTCTCCGGCCGCCAACGAGGTCAACCTGGTCGTGATGGCGCCGTCCGACATGGTGCCCGCACTGGCATCCGGGCAGATCGCGGGCTTCATCGTGGCCGAGCCGTTCAACGCCACCGCCGAGACGCTCGGCATCGGCAAGATCCTGCGCTTCACCGGCGACGTCTGGAAGGACCATGCCTGCTGCGTCGTGTTCATGCACGAGCGCGATCTCGCGGAGCGGCCGGAATGGTCGCAGAAGGTGGTCAACGCCATGGTCAAGGCGCAGCTGTGGACGCGGGCCAACCGCGCCGAGACGGCGGCGCTCTTGTCCAAGGACGGGGCCAACCGATACACCCCGCACGCCACCGCGGTGCTCGAGAAGGTGCTGGCGCCGCCGGAGAGCGACAGCGCGCTCTATCTGAAGTCGGGCGCGATCCGCAATGCCGCCTGGCGAGAGCGGCGGATCGATTTCCAGCCTTATCCCTATCCGAGTTACACCGAGGAACTGGTGCGGCGGCTCAGGTCCACGCTGACCGAGGGTGATCGTGGATTTCTCGACAGCCTCGATCCGGCCGCGGCCGCGCGCGAGCTGGTCGACGACAGTTTCGTCCGGAGGGCCATCGTCGCAGCCGGCGGCATGGCGGCGTTCGACCTGCCGGACGGGTTTGCGCGCAGCGAGGTGGTGGCGGCATGACCGCGAGCTGGGCCGCGTCCGACGCTCCGGCGCAGGCCGGTTTCGCGCAGGCGGGACCGTCGTCGCCGCGACCGGACCGGCCGCGCGCCCGACGCGCGCCGTTGTATCCGGCGCTGGAGCGGGTGGGGCTCGGGATCGTCGGAGTGCTGGTGCTGCTCGGCCTGTGGTGGGTCGCCACCGATGTGCTCGCGGCGCCTGGGACGCTGACACGGCAATTCTCGCCGTCCGGGGCCTTGCGCAGCCTCGTCACTCTCGTCCTGGCGTCGGACCTGCCGATCCACGTGCTGGTCAGCCTGCGGCGCGTGCTGGTCGGGCTGGCGCTGGCGCTTGCGGTCGGCGTGCCGCTCGGGCTCGCGGTCGGCCGGCAGCGCCGGCTCGACGCGGCGACCTCGCCGGCGTTCCAGCTGCTGCGGATGATCTCGCCGCTGTCGTGGATGCCGATCGCGGTGATGGTGTTCGGCGTCGGCGACCGGCCGATCTATTTCCTGCTCGGTTTCGCCGCGGTGTGGCCGATCCTGCTCAACACCGCCGAGGGCGTGCGGCGGATCGATCCGAGCTGGCTCCAGCTGTCGGCGAGCCTCTCGGCCACGCGCTGGGAGACGCTGCGCCACGTCGTCATTCCCGGCGTGCTCGGCCACGTGCTGACCGGATTGCGGCTCTCGATCGGCATCGTCTGGATCGTGCTGGTGCCGTGCGAGATGCTCGGCGTCTCCGCGGGCCTCGGCTACTTCATTCTCGATACCCGCGACCGGCTGGCCTATTCCGAGCTGATGGCCATGGTCGTGATCATCGGCGTGCTTGGATTTGCGCTCGATGCCGGGGCGAGGGGGCTGATGCGCCTCGTCGGCCAGCGCCGCTGACCGACGCGGCCGGGGAGCGGCCGCCTCGCTCGCCGCGCCGCCGCTCGATCACCGTCACGTCGCTGACGTCGTCGAGCGCGCCGAGCCGGGTGGCGAAGCCCGCAATGATCGGCTCAACACCGTCGTGACGATCGTGGTTCACAGCAGCGACACGCGGCGGCTGCGCCAACTGGCTGAGGGACTTGCTGCGCTGCCGCAGACCTATTCCGTCCAGGGACGGCCCGGGTGACCCCGGCCGGCGAGCCTGGGCTGCGACGGTCGCACTTATCGAGCGAGCGCTCGCTCGGAAATTCGTCCCATCCCCCTTTCCCAATTGCGGAACCTGTGCAATCCTGCAAGCAACAACGGCGGAAGCCGAACAATCGACGGCCACGCGTCGTCGGGGGAAACGGGCAGGGGAGGCGACGGCGTGAGTCTGGCGCGGCACAGACCGTGGGCGGGCGCGTATTCGACGGAAGCGCTGTGCGCGCGCATCCTCGAGCGTCATCGTCAGGTCGTGCGGGTGCAGAAGACGCCCGTCGCGGTCGCCAATCTCGCCCGCATCATCACCGCCACACTGCGGTTGTCCAACAAGCAGGGGTTCCACGCCACCAGCCTGCGCGAGCTCGCCAAGGCCTCGGGGTTGAGCATGGGCGGGCTCTACACCTATTTCGCCAACAAGCCGATGCTGCTGTCGATGATCCTCGGCGAGGTCATGGCCACTGCGTCGGAAGTGCTGCGCGCGCCGCCCGAGGCGGTGGCCATGGACGCGGTGGCGCATCTGAACTGGCTGATCGCGACCCACATCCGGCTTTCGGAGGCGATGCAGCCGTGGTTCGTGTTCGCCTTCATGGAAGCCAAATCGTTTCCGCCGGCTGAGCGCCAGATCGCGCTCGAGGGCGAAGTTGACACCGAGAGCATCATCGCCGAGGTGCTGAAGCAGGGGGCCGCCAGCGGCGTCTTCGTCATAGGCGAGGTCGGACTGACGGCAGCGCTGATCAAGCCGCTGCTGCAGGACTGGTACGTCAAGCGCGCCAAGTACCGCAAGCGTGGCACCACCATCGAGACCTATATCGACGCTGTGACCGCCTTCGTCGGCGCAGCGCTCGGCGCCGGGACGGCGGCCGCAGGACGGGCATCGCGGCCGGCGTTCGGTCAGGGCTGAGGCGATGGCGCGGGCGGATCAAGCGACATGAGAGGGACGTCAGGATGAAGCGGGTTCGGTTCAGTCAGCAGGAGATCGTGTTCGCCGTCTTCGCACTGCTGTTCGCGGTGTTTTCGATCTTCCTGCCCGGCTTCCTGTCGCCGGACAACATGCTGACGCTGCTGCAGAACGTGGCGGTGCTCGGGATCCTCGGGCTGGCCATGGCGATCGTCGTCATCGGCCGCGGCATCGACATTTCGCTGATCGCCGCGCTCGCGGTGCCGTCCGGCCTGGTGCTGCAGATGGTGCAGAACGGCCACTCGCTGACCGCCGCGCTGGCCGCCGCCGTGCTGTTCACGATCTGCTTCGGGCTCGTCAACGGCTGGCTGATCGCCTATGCCGAAGTGCCGTCGTTGTTCGCCACGCTGGCGACCGGGATCTTCGTCGCCGGCCTGGGCCAGGCCGCGCTGTTTCAGCTCGACGTGGTGCAGTGGAGCGACGGCATGGCGGGCTTCGAGCGGCTCGGCCAGGGCACCATCTTCGGCGTGCCGACCTCGATCGTGATGTTCGCCGTCGCCTGCGTCGTGGTCGCGCTGCTGCTGCGCCAGACCCGCTGGGGCGCCTACATCTATGCCATCGGCGACAATCCCTACGCCGCGCGCGTCACCGGCATTCCGTCGCGGCCGATCGTCGTGCTGCAATACGTGCTGGCATCGCTGATCGGCTGCTTCGCCGGCCTGGTGATGGCGGCCTCCGTCAACTCGATGCCGACCCGCATCTTCAATTCGACGCTGATCTATGACGTGATCCTGGTGGTGGTGCTGGGCGGCATCGGCCTGTCCGGCGGCCGGGGCGGCGTCGTCAACGTCGTCATCGGCACGCTTCTGATCGGGACCATGCTCAACGGCATGACCATCCTGGACGTCCCTTATGCGGGGCAGAACCTCATCAAGGGGGTCGTGCTGCTGGCGGCGGTCATCACCGACTCGTTCCTGAATCCGCGCAACGAGGAAACCGCGCAGCAGGGCGACATCTAGCCTAACCCGGAACGGCCGGCCGCGCGGCGAACAGCGCCGCACGGTCTGCCGCCATGGGCGAGGCTCAATACAAGAAGAAAAGAACATCGGGTCCAAGAAAACTTCACAAGGAGGAAGCAATGACGACATCGAAGACGACGTTGAAAGTGGCGCTGGCCACGCTGGGACTCGCGGCATTCGCCGCACCGGCGCCGGCGCAGCAGGGCCTCGACGAGCCGTTCCAGAAGCCCTTCAGGGAAGCGCTGGCCGGCAAGACGGTGGCCTATGTGCCGGTGGCGATGAATTTCGACCTCACCGAAGGCTGGTGGGCCGGCATGAAGAAGGAGCTCGAGCCGTTCGGCGTCAAGTTCGAGATCCGCGACCCCAACTGGAGCACCAATGCCGGCGCCCAGGCGGTGACCTCACTGATCTCCGAGAAGCCGGCAGTGATGATCATTCACAATCCCGACGTGCAGACCTACGCCAAGCTGCTGCAGCGCGCCGAGAACGAAGGCATCTACGTCATCCAGATCAACATGGGCTCGGCCTATCGCTCGTCGGCTTTCGTCGGCGCCAACTGGATCGAGATCGGCGAAAAGAATGCCGAGGCCGTGGTCAAGGCCTGTGAAGGCAAGTCCAACAAGATCGCCATCGTGCAGGGTGCCTTGTCGGCGGCCACCAGCGCCTACACGCTGAAGGGCGTGGAAAACGTGCTGGCCAAGCATCCCGAGGTCAAGGTGGTCTCCAGCCAGGCAGCCGACTGGGATGCCGCCAAGGCCAAGGCGATCACGCAGACCGTGCTCAAGCAGAATCCGGATCTGTGCGGCATCGTCGGCTTCTGGGACGGCATGGACATCGGCACCGCCGCGGCGGTCAAGGAAGCCGGCCTCACCGGCAAGGTGTTCCTGGCGACCTCCGGCGGCGGCGAGCGCAAGGGCGCCTGCGAACTCGTCAAGTCGGGCGGCTTCGACCTCGACCTCAGCTACGACGTGCCGACCCAGGCCGCCGACCTCGCCGCCATGATCAAGTGGCTGCTGTCGTCGGGCGTCAAGGCCGGTTCGGTGAAGGGGGCGGCCTACACCACGCTGATCCCGATCACCAAGGACAATGCCGACTCGCAGACGGCGTGCTGGAACCTGGCCGACATGAAGAAATAGCGTCTGCCACTTATCGCGGCGCCCGGGTTGCCTTGGCCCGGGCGCCGCTTTCTTCCGCCAATCCTCGTTCAGCCGTTCCAATATGGAAATCTCGATGCGCGACGCGCTCACTCGCTTGCGATACCGCTACTGGCCCGATCATCTGCTGGGCGAGATCCTGTCCAAGCGCTGGACCGAGACCGCGATCCCGGTCATCGTCCTGATCCTGGTCGCCTTTGCCCTGAGCCGGTCCATCGACCATTTCCTTTCTCCGTCGAGCCTCGCCGACACCGCGCGCCAGGCTGGCGAGATCGGCTTCATCGGGCTCGGGATGGCGCTCGTCGTCATCGTCGGCGGCATCGATCTCTCGGTCGGCTCGATGTTCGCGCTCACCGACTTCTGCGCGCTCTACACCCTCGACGTGCTCGGCTGGCCGGTGCCGGCGGTGATCGCCGCCACCCTGATTTGCGGCGCGCTGCTCGGTGCCGTCAACGGCGTGCTGATCGGCTATCTGCGCCTGCGGGCCTTCATCACCACGCTGATCACGCTGATCATCTACCGCTCGGCCTTCGATCTGCTGATCCAGCGCCATTCCAACGAGATCGCGGCGGCTTTTCCCGACATTCCGTCCTGGAACTTCGTCGGCGGCGGCGACCTGTTCGGCATTCCGAGCGTCGCGCTGGTCTATCTCGTCATCGCGGTGTTCGGCCACATCTTCATGACCCGGCTGCGGCCGGGCTGGCACATCACCGCGATCGGCGGCTCGCGCCGTTCGGCCTACAATTCCGGCATCCCGGTGCGCCGCACCATCGCGCTGTGCTACGTCGCGAGCGGCGTCCTGACCAGCCTCGGCGCGCTGTTCTTCGCCGCCCGGCTCGGCACCGTCGGCGGCGACATCGGGGTCGGCCTCGAAGTCATCGTGCTGACCGCCACCGTGCTCGGCGGCATCACGCTCGGCGGCGGCAAGGGGTCGGTGGCGAAGTCGCTGGTCGGCGTCCTGATCGTGCTGCTGATCACCAACGGGCTGACCACGCTGAACGCGCGCGGCGGCATCAACCGCGTGGCGCTCGCCACCATCCTGCTCGCCGCCGCGATGGTCGACATCCGCTGGCAGAAGAACCGCGCCCGCATCATCAGCAAGGTCTATGTCGCGCCGACCTATCACGAACTGCCGCCGCCACCGCCCACCGAGATCGGCGAGGGCGGCCCGTTCGAGCAGAACGACAAGCTGCGCGACGTCACCCTGATCGGGCTCGGTCGGATCGAGGCGCCCGAGGACGTCATCCTCGATCGCAACGACGTGCTCTATGCCGGCTCCCGCCACGGCGACATCATGCGCTTCTTCCCGCCCGACTACGAGCGGATGGAGGTGTTCGCCCACATCGGTGGCCAGCCGCTCGGCATGGCGTTCGACCGCCAGGACAACCTCTATGTCTGCATCGGCGGCATGGGACTCTACCGCATCACGCCGGATGGCACGGTGGAGAAGGCCACCGACGAGACCAACCGCAGCCTGCATTCGGTCAACGACGACAGCCGCCTGCGGCTCGCCGACGACCTCGACATTACCGACGACGGCCTGATTTTCTTCTCCGAGGCGACGGTGCGCTACGAGATGGACGAGTGGCCGATCGACGGGCTCGAGGCGCGCGGCAACGGCCGCATCATCTGCTACGACACCAACAAGGGCACCACCCACACCGCGCTGCGCGGGCTCAAGTTCCCCAACGGCATCTGCGTGGCGAGCGACGGCCAGTCGATCCTGTTCGCGGAGACCTTTGGCTGCTCGATCAAGCGCTACTGGTTCGCGGGTCCGAAGAAGGGCGCCGTCGAGGTGGTGATGGACAACCTGCCGGGCTATCCCGACAACATCAACCTGGCCTCCGACGGCAACTACTGGCTGGCGCTGGTCGGCATGCGCAGCCCCGCGCTCGACCTCGCCTGGAAGATGCCGGGCTTCCGCCGCCGCATGGCCAAGCGCGTGCCGGTCGACGAGTGGCTGTTCCCCAACATCAACACCGGATGCGTCGTCAAGTTCAACGAGCAGGGCAAGATCCTCGAATCGTTCTGGGACCTCAAGGGCCTCAACCATCCGATGATCACCTCGATGCGCGAGCACCGCGGCTATCTGTATCTCGGCGGCATCTCCAATAACCGCATCGGCCGCTACAAGCTCGCGGGCGCCGATCCGGATTTCGTCCAGTACGACAAGCGATGGGGAAGACGCTCGTGATCGGCGCCGTCAGGGAATTCACCAACCGTTTCCTCGGCCGCGGCGAGGCGACCATCACCGTGCCGTCGTTCGACGGCGCGCTCAAGCCGAACCAGCGGCTGGAAGCGGCCGACACCGTGCTGAGCTGCGCCGCGCCGGAGGATCTCGCGAGCGATGGCACCAGCCTGTACCTCGCCGACGGCGCCCGCCTGCTGCGCCTCGACGGCGCCGCCGCGACCGAACTGCGTGCCTTCGACCAGCCGATCTCGGCGCTGACCTGCCTGCCGGGCGGGGCGCTCGCGGTGGCGCTTGGCGGCCGCGAGGTGCGGCTCTATGGGTCGGCCACCGCCCGCGATCCGAGTGCGCTGTTCGCCGGCCCCGCGCTCAACGCGGTCAATGCGCTGGCGCCGGCGTCCGACGGCACGCTGGTGGCGACCGATGGTTCGACGACGCGCGGCGTCGGCGACTGGGCGCGCGACCTGATGGAGCTGGGGCGCAGCGGACGCGTGCTGCGGCTCGATCCGCGGACCGGGACCGTGCAGCCGATCGCGTCCGGGCTGGGCTACGCCTTCGGCGCCTGCGTCACCGGTGACACCATCCTGGTCAGCGAAAGCTGGCGCCACCGCCTGGTCGCGATCGCCCCCGATGGATCGACGCGGGTGGTGCTGCGGCATCTGCCGGTCTACCCGTCGCGGCTGTCGCCGGCCGCGGCCGGGGGCTACTGGCTCACGGCGTTCACCGCGCGGACCCAGCTGGTCGAGTTCGTGCTGCGCGAGCCCGCCTATCGCCGGCGCATGATGGCCGAGATCGACCCGGCCTACTGGGTGGTGCCGCGGCTGAGCTCGGGACATTCCTTCAAGGAGCCGATGCAGGGCGCCCATCTCAAGACCATGGGCGTGATCAAGCCCTGGGCGCCGCCGCGTTCGTACGGGCTCGTGGTCCGCCTCGATGCCGAGGGCGCGCCGCTCTATTCGCTGCACAGCCGCGTCGACGGCGTCAATCACGGCATCGTCGCGGCGGTCGAATTCGGCGGCGACCTGGTGATGATCGCCAAGGGACCGGGTCGCGTCCTGAAGCTGCCGCTGGCAGCGCTCGCCAAGGAGTTCGGGTCATGAGCGACATCATTCTGTCCCTGAGCGGGGCCACCAAGCTCTATGCCGGCGTGCCCGCGATCGAGGACGTCGATTTCGACCTGCGCCGCGGCGAGATCCACGCCCTGGTAGGCGAGAACGGCGCCGGCAAATCGACGCTCACCAAGGTGATGGCGGGCGTGGTGGCGCTGACGTCGGGAACCATGACGGTCGACGGTGTCGTGGTGGCGCCGAAGACTCCGCTGGAGGCGCGCAATCTCGGCATCGGCATGGTGTTCCAGGAGAACAGCCTGGTGCCGACCATGACGGTGGCGCAGAACCTGTATCTCGGCCAGGAGAAATTCTACAACCGGCTGCGCGGCATCTACATCGCCGCCCAGCAGTTCCTGCAGTCGCTCAATTTCGACGTCACGCCGACGGTGACGGTGGGGGCGCTCGGCGCGGCCAAGAAGCAGATGGTGGAGATCGCGCGCGCGGTGCTGCATCGCGCCAAGGTGATCATTTTCGACGAGCCGACCGCGACGCTGACGCCGGAGGAGAAGAAGTACTTCTTCGACCTCGTGCGCGACCTGAAGAAGCGCGGCGTCTCCATCGTCTTCATCTCGCACGCGCTGGAGGAGGCGCTGCTTTTGGCCGATCGCATCACCGTGCTGCGCGACGGCAAGCGGGTGGTCACCGACGACGCTGCCAGGTTCGATCGCGCCCGCATCGTGCAGGCGATGGTCGGGCGCGACCTCTCCAACACGCTCTACGGCGCGCGCAAGGCCACGGCACGCCCGGCCGGGGCGCGGGTCCTCACGGTGCAGAACCTGAAGATGGCGCCGATGGTGAAGAACAATTCGCTGTCGGTGTTCGCCGGCCAGATCACCGGGGTGTTCGGCCTGGTCGGCGCCGGCCGCACCGAGACCTTCAAGATCGTCGCCGGCGTGCTCAAGCGCGACTTCTTCCACGGCGGCGAGATCCTGCTGCACGACAAGCCGGTGCGCTTCCGGGTGCCGGCGCCGGCGGTCAAGGCCGGCGTCGCCTATGTCACCGAGGACCGCAAAGTCGAGGGCTTCTTCGAGACCGCCTCGATCGCGCGCAACATCTATCTCGGCCTGCTGGCGAAGTTTCCGAAGGGCCGCTGGCTGCTGTCGAAGCGCGAGACCAACACGGTCGGTACCGGCTGGATCGAGCGATTGAAGGTTCGCGCCATCAGCGACGAGGCCAAGGTGGTCGAGCTGTCCGGCGGCAACCAGCAGAAGGTGGTCATCGCGAAATCGCTGATCCAGCAGCCCGAACTGATCATCTTCGACGAGCCGACCCGCGGCGTCGACGTCGGCGCCATCGTCGAGATCCACGAACTGATCAACCGGCTGGCCGACGAGGGCAAGGCGGTGGTGGTGATCTCGTCTTATCTGCCGGAGATCATGGCGCTGTCCGACCGCATCCTGGTGTCGCGCCAGGGCAAGGTGGTGGAGGAGTTCTCCGCGCTGGAGGCGACGGAGGAAAAGATCATGTACGCGGCGATCCATTGAGCGTTGGAGAAAGAGCCGCCGTGGCCTCATCCTTCGCGACGCCTCGCTTCGCGAGGCTTCTCTGGATGGGGAAATCCTCCTCATGGGGGAGGCGCACTCGCGCCGTCACGAACCATGCGGCCCGCACGCCTGAAGCGGCGTCATCCTTCGAGACACGCCCGCGGCGCGGGCCAAGCAGGATGTGGAGCTCGCGGCGGCAGCCAAGATCGATAGATCCAACGAAAAACCCCGGGACATCGCCCCGGGGCTGATGGTCTCACCCGCGCTGCATGCGATCAGGCGAGGGCGGCCCTGTCCTTGCGCCGACGGGCGACGACCCCCAGGCCGCAGAAGCCGAGGATCATCATGGCCCAGGTCGAGGCTTCGGGAACGGCCGCGACGGTGGGCACCACGTCGATGCTGGCGGTGATCGCCGCCGACTTGCCGGGCGTGACCGAGACGTTGTCGATCGCCAGATCGAAGGTGCCGGCCGGCGAGGTGAAGAACGTATCGCTGCCGCCGAAGCTGATCGAAACGCCGCCGTGATTGTTCGACGTCACGGATCCCCTGAGCAGGGCCGACACCACTTCGGTGCCCGGGGTCGAATCGGGGGCGGTGAAGGTCACACGCAGGTTGAACGCCTGGCCATTATAGACGTCCGGGGAGCCGCTGAGCGTAAATGACCCGAGGTTGTCGATGTTGGCGGGAGCCGTGGGACCCGAGCCCAGCGCCAGGAAGTCGCCGGAGGTCGTGTCGTTGAACGACGAGTTGCTGTAGCTCAGCCCCAGCAGCGTCGACGACTGACTACCGGACGTCGTCGCGGGGGCGCAGGCCGACCCGAAGCATCCATCGATGAAGCCGACAAACGTCACCTCGGTGGCTCGCGCCGGCGCCGATGCCAAAAACGCCGACCCAAGCGCAAGAACGACCGCCAGCCCCGCAAGCGTACCAGACTTTTTCATTCCGCAGCCCACCACATAATGGTCCAAGTTAATATCATTTATTAGGATATGATTATATGAGTCAAGAGGATTTTGTGCTCTGCAAAATGCCGTCGTTTATTGAACGATTGAACGGGGAGGCGCGGCTGGGGCTGGATGGAGCCAATTATACAACCCGAACAGACAGTTGCGGCTCCGGGACGATCGAAATCAAATGCCCGGGCAGAGCCGGCCCTTTGATTTAATGCCGGGGCCTGAGGCGGCTGGCCGGATCGTCGAGTGACCGCGGTCCGAACGCGGTCCGAAGATGGCGCCCGTGGGGCAAGGAAGCGTCACTCCGGTCGGACAGGACGCGGCGCCTGATCGGATCAAGCGGTTCGGCCCCGACCTGCCGGCACAACCAAAAAGTTAGCGACCGGGATCATTCGCGCGAAATGATTCACGGGCTTTTCATGACTTGTCGGCGATGGTGCGTTGGAGGTCGCAGGGGCCGGGTTCCATCGAACGATCCTGGAACCATCCGTGGCGCGCTTTGCCTTCGGCCTTTCGTCGACTGAAGACGGAGCGATGGTGTTTCCACCGTCGCTGCGGTCGTCCGGCTCGGCCGGAAGAGGGCGGTTCCGGCACGGCTCCTGCCGGAACCGCTCTTGACGGCGGTTGCCGGTCAAATCCGCCACACTAGATCGCCAGCAGAAAGCTTTCCCCGAATTCGCAGGCAGCACAGAAATAAGTGCGCTGCTCCAGTCTTCCGGTCGTCGGCTCGATCAGCACCAGCCGCATCTGCAGGCCGCATTTGGCACAGGGCAGCTCGATGGTCGAAAAGCGCGAACAGGTCGGGGTCGGACGTAGAATCTGCATCTGGCTCCTCCCTTGCATGCTCGGCCAGAGAACGACGCACGAAAACGAATCAGTTGCGGCGATTAGAGCAACGTGGCTGCAATTCGACAAGGCGCGGCGTTATCCGCGCTATTCTTCGTTCTCCACTCATATCGTCTGATGCGTGAGAGACGGAGCGGTGTCCGGCTCCGCAGCTGCGCCGACTTCCGGCCCGTCAGGGTATCTCAGGTGAGATCCGGGTTCGGTTGCGGGATGAAGCGCGACGGAAGTGATCGTGCCGGGCGGCGCGTGGCGAGGCCTGATCGGGGTGCGCTATTCCGGTAACGACCACGTGTGCGGGGCGGCTCCGTGTCCGAGATCGACGAAGGCTATCGTCCGGGCGTCATCGCCCGCTGCACCGAAATGCACGGGCTGAGCAACTCTTCACGCGCGCGTCCGGATCGAACTGAACCGCGGCCCGCGGTTCCGCGCCGGCGAGGCGTTTCACGAGGGGCCGGGAGTTATTTCTCGCCCCGATCGGCGCTGGCGTAATGCGTGCCGTTCTCGGTGACGCAGTCGTAGTAGGGGGTCAGGGAGGGGCTGTCGCACGTGATCCGCACCGGCGATAGCAGCGCGCGGACGTGCACACCCGAGGCGCGAAACACGGCTGCAGCGTCATTGTCGACGCGGCCACCAGACTGCAGACATCGGGCATCGGTTTCTCTCGATTGATTGACGGTCGAGAAATGAAACCCGGCCAACCCGGTTCCGGCTTTGCTGAAAATCAAGCCAAGCGTGATTTTGGGGCAAAAATGCAATCTCGCGTGCGTTCAGACAAGGTTCCCCGCTCCGGTGATGCCAAGTTCCATCCGCACCGAACACTGGCATCGCGGTGACCATCGGTGCTCGATGCCGGAAGGAACGGGGCGGGCCCGAACGCCATTCGCGTGATCGAATCGCGAGACGGTCCGCCGCGCCTCACCGGGCAGGTTTCAACGCTGATGGTCGCGGTGGCCTGACATGCGGTCATAAGCGCGTCTTGTCGCGTGATGCCGGACGTCGCGCGGACCGCTCGCGGCGCTCCGATAGGGTGGGGCCGGCTGCCAGATCGGAATACCCCATCCGCCGCCGCCAGCGCCGACACCACCGCCAAAGGCCTGCGCTCCTGCGGTTGCCGCCAGCAGCAACCCGGCGGCAAGACCAAGCGATAGCATCTTCGGCATGGCGTGCGCTCCTGGGTTCGTTTGCGTTCCCCTCGGGCGAGGTCAGCCGCAGCCATGAATATGGTCGGCCGTTTGATCCAGGCAAGTCGTCCAGACTCGCGAACTCTTGGGGATTTGCACCGGCGGCGGAATCAGGTCCGATCTTGCAAAACACGGCCTCGATCGATCCATGGTCTCATCGTCTGCATGCCTGCCGCGGTCGTGCGGGCGGCGCAGGAGCGATCGCTGGCTCCCCTGATTGCCAGTGCACCCGGGTGGCCGAAAGGGGCGGGCCGTGAAGCTCAGTGGGCGCCTTCGCTCCCCGCGTCGCGGTCGGTCGCCCTGCGGGGAGCGACGGTGATGCCTGACAGCAGCTTCGCCATATCCGCGCTCAGGAACGGTTTCGCCAGCCGGGGCACCGCGGCAAACCTGGCGTCGATGCCCTGCGCGTCATACCCTGTCGCAAAGGCGAACGGGATCCGCCGGTTCTCCAGGGTCTCGGCGACGGGGTAGCTCGTCCGGCCATCCAGGTTGACGTCGATGATGGCAAAATCGAAAGCATCGGCCCCGGCAAGCCGCACGGCTTCGTCGAGGCGCGAAGCGATTGCACCGACCTCGTGACCGAGTTCGATCAGCATGTCCTCGATCAGCATCGCGACCATGCCCTCATCTTCCACCACCAGGATGCGAAGACCAGGCGTGGCGTCGGCCGGCCCGGAGCCCGTGGGCAGAACGCAGTGGCTCGTGACGTTGCTCATGACCAAGGTGCCTCGATTTCATAGATGACGCCGCTGGGCTGGAACTGGAGCGTTGCCTGGGCGCCGAGCTCGCGGGCCAGCGCGCGCTCCAGCATCCGGGTTCCGAACCCTCTTCGGCCGGGAACGTCGACGGGCGGTCCGGCGGTCTCTTCCCATCGCAGCTGCAACTGGCGCTCCGGCCCCGTTCCCGTCAGCGCCCACTCGATCCTGATCCGCCCGGCTTCGTTCGATAGCGCGCCGTACTTCGCGGCATTGGTGCACAGCTCGTGAATGGCGATGGAAAGGGAGAGCGCCATTTTGGGGCGCAAGCGGAGCGGAGGGCCGGAGAATTTGAAGCGCTCCTCGGGCCTGACGCAGACCGGCGCGATCGCTCCCGCCACGACTTCCTCGAGGTCGGCGCCCTCCCAGCTCTCCCGCGTCAGCACGTCGTGCGTCCGCGCCAGCGCCACCAGCCGGCCCTCGAATTGCGCCAGCCTCGCGCCGTCGGCATCGGCGCGGAAGGTCTGGGTGGCGATCGACTGAACCGTTGCGAGCGTGTTCTTGACCCGATGGTTCAGCTCGTTGACGAGAAGCTGACGGCGTCGTTCCGCGCCGCGGCGCTCGCTGATGTCGCGGGCGATCTTGGAGGCGCCGACGATCCTGCCGTCGGCGCTCTTCAGGGGCGACACCGTCAGCGAGATGTCGACCGCCGTGCCGTCCTTGCGGATGCGCACCGTCTCGTAGTGGTCGATCCGCTCGCCGCGGCTGATGCGCCGAAGGATGCCGGGCTCCTCATCCTGTCGGTCGGGCGGGATCAGGACGTTGATCGGCTTGCCGATGACCTCGTGGGCGGCATAGCCGAACAGGCGCTCGGCTCCCGCGTTCCACGTCTGGATGATGCCCGAAGTGTTCTTGCTGACGATCGCGTCGTCGGAGAATTCGACGATGGCCGCGAGCCGTCCGGCGGACTCCTCGGCCTGCTTGCGATCGGCGATTTCCACCAGCATGTTTACCGCGCCGGTCAGGTTGCCATCGCGATCGAACAGCGGCGTGGGGTAGGGGATGAAGGGAACCCGGGTCCCGTTCGGCCGCTCGGCGACGGCTTCCTGGCCGCGAACCGGCCGCTTCTCCCGCAGCGCCACTGCCATGGGACATTCGTCGTGAGGCAAGGGGGCTCCGTCGGGCCGGTAGAGCTTCCAGCTGACGCACCATCGATCCGTGCCGAGTTCGGGGGTATGGCCGGACAATTCGACCGCAGCCTGATTGAAGAAGGTGATGTGGCCATCCGCGTCGGTCGTGTAGACGGCGCTGGGCAGAGCATTCAACACCTCGCGCAGCGTTCGCTCGCTGTCGCGGAGCTTGTTCTCCGCCTCCTTGAGGCTGGTGATGTCGAGCAGGCAGTTGATGGCGCCCACAATCTGCCCAGCCTCGTCCCTGATGGGATCGACATTGACGTGGGCGTGAAGGCGGTGCCCCGACGGCCGCTCGATGACGACCTCCGTGTTGCGGCAGGACCGGCCGGTCTGAAGCGCGTCTGCCATGGGCGTATCGCGGTGGGCGAGCGGGCTGCCGTCCGGCCAATACAGGCGATGCGATCCGCAATAGCGCTCGTCGGGATGGGCCAGCCGGGGTTCGCGCCCCCACAGCTCGGCGGCGCCGCGATTGTAGCGCAGGATCAGCCCTTCCGCGTCGCAGAGGCAGGCAGCATTCGGCAGCACGTCCCAGATCTTGACAGCGGTTAAAGCGGCGTGGGGCGCGCCAGACATTCACTTGTTCTCCCTGGCAGCGTTCAGTCGGGCGGCAGCGTGTGGCGTCTTGAGCTGCATCTCTCGCGCTAGCTAGAGAGAAACGTGACGTCAGCAAGACTTAACTTAACGTACCGAGGCCGAACCGGTTCCCCGGGCCGATATTACCCGGGGCCGGCGCGGCCCCTGCGTTCACGGGCCTCGGTCGGCCGCGGTTCGTGGCCGCGACGGCTCGCATTCACTCAGGCGAGCGGCACGCCGTAGTAGTCGTTCACGGCGCGCGTGGTGCCCGCGTCGGCCCAGTTCCAGTCGTTGTCGTTGCCGTATCTCGGCGCGCCGCGAAGCTGCGTCTCGGTGATCCCGGTCACATAGCCGCCGAGGCGGGTGTCGTATTTCAGCGATTGCCAGGGCAGCGGGTAGTGGTCGTTGCCGAGCCCCAGGAATCCGCCGAAACCGAGCACCGCGTAGGAGACCCTGCCGCTGATCTTGTCGATCATCACCCGCTCGATCGATCCGATCTTGGTGTTGTCGGCGCCATAGACGGCAGTGCCCTCGACCTTGTCGCTTCCGATCAGGGTGCCGGTCTCGTTCCGGTCCATTGTCTGCTTGTCCATCGCCATGCGGGTTCTCCATTGCCTTTGGATGATCGGGCAACAGACGGTGACAAGGATCGTTCCTGCGGGCGCCGCGTCCCGGTTTCCTAGTCGTCCGGGAGCTGCAGCGTCTGAGTCGGGACGAGATGTTCCTTGAGGATTAGGGCGACGATCAGCATGGGCGAGGCAAGGAATGCGCCGATCGGCCCCCACAGCCAGGTCCAGAACGCGAACGCGACGAACACGGCAAACGCGTTGAGCGACAGCCGCCGACCGATGATCGTGGGCGTGATGAAGTGGCCTTCCAGGAAGGTCACGGCGGCGAACAGCAGCGAGGCAATCACCCCGTCGCCGAGCGTCGCAGACGAGATCACTCCCAGCGCCATCAGAACCGCGAACGTCACGACAGGCCCGATGATGGGGACGTAGTTCAGGGTGGCGGCGAGCGCGCCGAGACCGGCCGCATTCGGGAGACCGGCGACGGAGCAGATCGCACCGGTGACGATGCCGATGCTCAGGTTGATCATCGTCACGATCAGCAGATAGTTCCCCAGGCGCTGCTCGGTCGCGTTGAGAATGCGCAGCATGCGAAGCCGCGAGTCCCGTTCCGCGAACGCCATGATGAGCGAGCGGCGCAGGTCCGGCCAGCTGGCGACGAACAGGATGAGCGTGATCAGGAACAGCAGGAGTTCCGTCAGCGTCGGCGATACGAACTCCAGGGTCGGCTGCACCCATTCGATTCTCGGAAACATCAGGGGGGCATCCGAAGGCGCGATGCCGAAAATCGACTGCAACTGGTGCCAGCGCGCGATCAGGCCGTCGAAGGCGTGAAACTTCTCTCTCAGCTCGTAGCCCAGCTGGGGCAGTTGCGACGACCATTTCAGCATGGGCGAGGAAATCAGCGCGGCGATCAGCGCGACGATGCCGCAGGCCGCGACGACCGTCAGGGCGGCGGACGCCGCGCGCGGAATCCGGTGTCGTTCGAGAAATCCCGCTCCCGAGGACAGCATGGTGCCGACCACCAGAGCGGCGATGATCGGCATGAACAGGGTTCGGGCGACATAGAGAACGACAACGATGGCGATGATCAGCAGTCCGACCAGAGCGAGCGCGATGATCCCCTCCGGTCGGATGCTCGCGGGGACGTCTTCAGGGGGATCTTGTTGTGAAGCACTGGCGGACTGAACGGCGGGATTGCGCAACCTCGGGCCCCGTTGTTGGCGTGAATGGCGGTGGCAGCGGCGGCGGCCAGCCAAGGAGCAAGTTCCAACCGCGCGCGAGGTTCCGGGGACGCGTCGCGTGGGAGGACATTCGAGGGAAGAGCGGGGCAACCGGCGTGTCGGCGCCGTGGAGAAAGAGGTGGCTATTGGCGCGGAAAGGGCGCATCAATGGACGATGTTCAATTATTACGCGGGCGCGGAATTGTATTCCGGGCATCCCCGCAGTTCCAGATCCCACAAGACCCTCGGCTACCGGCGCTTTCCGCGCGCCGCGGAGGCCATTCAGTTCGCGATCGAGGTTTTGCCGCCGGACATGCTGCACGGCGCCATGCTCGAAGTCGAGGAGCAGCGGTTCGCCGTGGGCGAGATCCGCCGCCTCTACGACGACGGTCTCTATCCGCTGCAACGACGTTCGGCCGTCGCCGAAGTGACCGCGTGATGACGCGGTCACGCCGCGAAACAGTAGTGTTCAAGCATCCGTTCCAGATCGCAGGCGTCGCGCGACTGCTCCCGGCGGGCGCCTACGAGGTCGTGACCGATGAGGAAATGATCGAGGGCCTTTCGTTCCCGGTGTTTCGCCGCGTCGCCACCATGATGCTGGTCCCCGCCGAGGCGCCGCATGCTTCGGCGATCGAGATGATCACGATTGATCCATCCGATCTGTCCGATGCGCGGCGCAACGACTCAATCGTTGCGTGAGCAGGGGCCGGTCGGTCCGGCCGGCATTGCCCCTGGCTGGCATCGGCGGAAAACATCCAAGAAGCGGCGCGCGCTGCGCCTCAACCAAAGGAACGACAATGGATATACTGTCACCGCGTCATGTCGAAACCGCCGAATCCACTCGGATCGGCGTCCAGCCCGGTTGGTACGCGACCAAGGTCAGCGGGACCTTCGTCACCGGCCCCCATGCGACGCAGCAGGAATGCGAGTCCAGGATCGCGGAGCTCAACCCTCCGCCCCCGCCGAAGCCGAAGATCCAGCCGCGCCCCGCGATCTGACATTGCGAAGCCTGCAAGAACGAAAGCCCGGCAATCGCCGGGCCTTTTCGTCTTCCGGATGGGGCAGCCGGTTACGTCGTGCTGCTCGCCGCCGCCGGCAGCTTCGCGCCGATCAACGATGCTGACGAGGTGCAGGTCGAACCGGCCTCAGTCGCCCTTCTTGGGCGGCGGGTCCTTGGCGAGTTCGTCCGCCAGAAGCTTTTCGATCACCTTGCGCTCGGCATCGCTGTTCACTTCGGCGAGTCGCTTCTTGAACAGCTCGATGTTCTGCCGGTGGATGAACCTGTCCATCGCGTCCTCCGTTCAGGCGGACATCAGCAAGAGGCGGGACGTTGCACCCTGCTCTCGAATCGGCACACCGACAAGTCTTGGACTCTCAAGTCTTGGACTCTCAAGTCTTGGACTCTCAAGTCTTGGAGAAGCGCTTCTTGCGTTTGGCCGGCGCCTTGGCGATGGCCTGCGCGGGCTCCTCGGCCTCCTTCTGCAGGCGCAGCGCCCGCAGCCGCTCCATGTTCTGGCGAACGGCGACGGCGTCCTTCTCGACCTTCGCCATGGCCTCCGTCGCATCATGGGCCGCCAGTCGCTGGCGGTTGGCGCGGGCGATCCGCTCTGGCGTTTCGGGCTTCTTCATGACAGCTGGCTGCGCAGTCTGGCCGACAGTTCGCGCAGCTCGCGGGCGAGGCTCGCATTGTAGAGCCTGGCTTCCGGATCGGTCGCACGCGTTGCGATCACCGCGATGTCGGCGGCGCGCTGCTCCAGATCGTCGATCTGCCTCTGTTCGATCTGCTTCTGCAGCCTGGTCAACTTGTGCTCCCGTGCAATCGGTGGGGCGGGAGCGCAACCGGCGTTCTCATCACCGATGGATGCCAAGGGTGGAGCGGTGACGATTGAAGTGTGCACGCCGCACCGCCAAAGTTCCAGCATAAACTTCGAAAGGAAAACACCCGGGGAGTTCCATGGTCCTCCCCGGGTGCTGTTTTTCAGCTCGCCGCGCTACGGCTCTCGCAACCCTCCGGCGCAGTGGCACCGACGGCGCGCTGCCAGGGCCGCTTGATGAATTCGCGCACGCTCGCCAGCACCTTGCCGTCATCGAGGTCGACGTGGCCGCCATCGGCAAACCGCACGAAGCACTTCGGCGACTTGATCAGGCTGTAAAGACGCTGCCCGAACGAGATCGGGATGGTGTCGTCCTTGTCGCCGTGAAACACCAGAACCGGCGCGGTCACGTTGGCAATATGCCAGTCCGAATGGAACTGGTCCTTGAGCAGCCAGCGCACCGGCAGGTAGGGGAAGTTCATGGCCGCGATATCGGCGATCGAAGTATAGGGCGCTTCGAGAACCAGCGCCGCGATCTGCCGTTCGGCCGCGAGCGCGACCGCGACACCGGTGCCGAGCGAATGGCCCCACACCACGATGCGGTCCGGCGCGACGTGGCCGGCCGCGAACGCGTAGGCCGCTTCGGCGTCCAGATGCAGCCCATCCTCCGACGGACTGCCGGTCGAGCCTTCGTAGCCGCGGTATGACACCGCCAAGAGCCCGTTACCGTCAGCCACCAGGCTGCGGTCCCGGCCAACCCGCCAGTTCAAGGTATCGCCGTTGCCGTGGAAATAGATGAAGAGCGGCTTGTCGGCCTTCGGCGCCACATACCACGCCACCAGGCGCTCGCCGTCGGAGGTCTGCAGAGCGACCTCCTGGGCCTCGGCAAAACCCGCGTCGGCTGCGGTCACGTGATCGGCCAGCTTCGGAAACACCAGCGACCGCTGGGCCGTATAGACCACCCCGCATAGCCCGGCATACGCCACCGCCGCGGCGATGCCAGCCCATTTCGTCAGTTTCCAGGACACCCTCAAAACAGAACCCATGTGAGCCTCCCCTTCTACCAGCAATAGATGGTTCCGAATGGTCTGGGCACAAGATCGTCCAAGGGTCGGCGACAAGAGAATTGCGGGGCCGGCCGACGGTAAGATTGTTGACCTTAGTCAAGGCGCCCGGCGCGCTCCTGTCCGATCAGGGGAAGCCGCCGAAGCGGCAGACGGTAGGACGTGAGATGTCGACCCAGGCGGGCAGGTTCAAACCAGTCGAGATACCGCGCGACTACCGGCTCGACCTCTACCGGGGCTTGGCGCTGTGGCTGATCTTCATCGGTCACGTCCCCGGCACCCTGCTCAACCAGATCGCACCATGGAATTACGGCTTCAGCGATCCGGCCGAGATCTTCATCTTCGTCTCCGGCTACGCCAACGCCTACGTGTACGGGCGCGTCATGGAGAACCGCGGCGTCGTGGTGGCGGGCGCGCAGATCTGGCGGCGCGCCTTCGAGACCTACGTCGCCCAGATGTTCCTGTTCGTGGTCTTCATCGGCGAGGTCGCCTGGCTGTCGCACGGCAGCCACGCCTTCGACGACGCCATGAACATCCGCTGGCTCCATGAGCAGCCCGAGGAAAGCATTCTCGCGGTGATGCAGCTCAAGTTCATGCCCGTCAACATGGACGTGCTGCCGCTCTACATCGTGGTGCTGGCGGCGTCGCCGGTGATCCTGTGGCTGTTGCGCAAGTCGCCGGTGCTGGGACTTGCGCTCTCGGCCGCGGTCTATGCCGCCGCCAACCTGCTGGGGCTCAACTTCCCGTCGTTTCCGCAGGGCTCGTGGTACTTCAACCCGCTGGCCTGGCAGCTGCTGTTCGTGCTCGGCGCGTGGTGCGGGCTCGGCGCCGCGAACTGGGTGTGGTCGCTGGTGCGCTTGCCGGCGGTGGTGATCGTCGCGGCGATCTACGTGGTCGGCGTGTTCGCGGTGTTCATCGGCTGGGAGCGCCTGAACCTCGCCGCCTGGTTTCCGGACTGGACCACGCTGGCCTTCGGCAAGACCAATCTCGGCGTGCTGCGCATGGCGCACTTCCTGGCGATCGCGATCGTCGTCAACCGGCTGATCCCGCGGGACTGGCCGGGGCTGAACTGGCGGATCCTGCGCCCGCTCATCCAGTGCGGGCAGCACTCGCTTGAGATCTTCTGCCTCGGTGTGACGCTGGCCTTCGCCGGGCACGTCGCCGTGGTCGGCACCCCGGGCAACGTCGCCGTCCGCGTCCTGGTGACGGTCGCCGGCATCGCCGTGATGATCGCGATCAGCGCGCTGATGGACTGGTACAACTCGACGCGGGTCTCGTTCAGGATCGTGACCGCCGACGCCGCGCCGCAGGCCTCCGCTGCGCCGGGGGCGGGGCAGGGCGCGGCGCGGTTGCACGATCAGCCGGCGGGCGCGGCATGAACAGGCTTGGCATGAATGAACCTGGCATCGACAGGGCTGCTCTGCACCCACCATTGCTTGAAGGGCGTCTCGACCTGCTCTACGCCGATGATGAAAGAATGATACAGGCCATCGATCGCGATGACCTGATTCCAGGTGGAGCATGGACGCACTCACCATCTTCGGCCTGTTTGCCGTTACCGCCATGCTGGTGTGCTACGCCCTCGAGGACCGCAGCCCCTGGTTCGTGCTGGCCTTCGCCGCGGCCTGCGGCCTCGGCTCGGCCTATGGCTTCCTGCAGGGCGCCTGGCCGTTCGGGCTGGTCGAGGCGATCTGGGCCGGCGTCGCCGCGCGGCGATGGATGCGGATGCGCCGGGTCCGGGACGACACCGCAACACCGGGATGACGCGGCGACAGCCGCCACGATTTGGGCAACGCCTGCTGAGGGGCCAGTGACATCATGAAGACAATTCTCGTGCCGGCCGGCGGCGGGCCGAAGGACGACGCCGTGTTCGACACCGCGCTCGCGCTCGCTCGGCTGTTCTCGGCCCATCTCGACTTCTATCACGTCAGGCTGGGCACCGGTGAGGCGGCGATCTATACGCCGCACGCGGCGTCCGGCGCCGGCGCCGGGCTGCGCAGCGCGCAGGCCGGCCTGAAAGCCAAGCTCGATACCCGGGCAGCCGCGGCCTACAGCCATGTTCAGGAGTTCTGCCGCCACCACGCCATCGCGGTGGTGGACGGCCCCCGTGGCAGCGACGACGTCTCGGCCAGCTGGCGCGAGGAGGTCGGCGGCAGCGTGCAGCTGATGCAGAAGCGCGCGCGCTACAGCGACCTGGTGGTGATGGGCCGGCATACGACGCCCAACGGACTGCCGCCCGATCTGGTCGAGCTCCTGCTGCTGGGGTGCGGACGCCCCGTGGTGATCGCGCCCAGGTCGCCGCCCAAGACGCTCACCGGCACCGTCGCGATCTGCTGGAAGGAAAGCGCCGAAGCGGGCCGCGCGGTCTCCGCCGCGATGCCGATCCTGCGCCATGCGGCGCGTGTCGTCGTGTTCGGCGCGCGGGAAGGCGGCAGCCCCGCCACCGGCGCCGACGACCTTGCGCGGTATCTGACCGCGCACGGCATCCGGGCCGAGACGCGCGATGTCGACGTCCATCGCGCCTCGACGTCGAAGGCCCTGCTGTCGGCCGTGCAGGACTGCGGAGCCGATCTGGTGGTGATGGGCGCTTATGGCCACAGCCGCCTGCGCGAGGTGGTGTTCGGCGGATGCACCCAGAGCTTCATTCAGGAGGCCGACAACGCCGCGCTGTTCATGCTGCATTGAGAAGCGTATCGTCGCCACGCACGAGACCGGAGCCGTCGAACGAGGCCGATCGAAACTGGAGGCGCCGCGTGAAAATCCGCTTCGGCTACGAGATGATCTACGACTTTCCGCAGCCGGCACCGATGATCACGGTCCTGGGAGCGCATTTTACGCGGGCGTCGGACATCATCGTTCCGGACTTTCTGACCACCGACCCCTCCGTTCCGATCACCCCTTACCGTGACGGTTTCGGCAACTGGTGCAGCCGGTTCGTCGCGCCGGCGGGACGCATGCGCCTGGCGGCCGATGGAACCATCCGCGACACCGGCCTGCCCGACGTGGTGATGCCCGGGGCCTGGCAACACGCGGTGGAGGAATTGCCCGACGAGACAATCGTGTACCTTCTCGGCAGTCGCTATTGCGAAACCGACCGCATGTCCGACGTGGCCTGGAAGCTGTTCGAGAAGACCGGGCCCGGATGGCCGCGCGTTCAGGCGATCTGCGATTTCGTCCACAACCGCATTCAGTTCGGCTACGAGCATGCGCGTGCGACCAGGACCGCCTGGGAGGCTTTCAACGAGTGCAGGGGCGTCTGTCGCGACTACGCCCACCTGGCCATCACGTTCTGCCGCTGCATGAACATTCCGGCCAGATATTGCACCGGTTATCTCGGCGACATCGGCATGCAGCCGCCCTTTGGTCCGGGCGATTTCGCCGCCTGGTTCGAAGCCTATATCGGCGGGCGCTGGTACACCTTCGACGCGCGCAACAACGTGCGGCGGATCGGGCGCATCCTGATCGCGCAGGGCCGTGACGCGGCCGATGTCCCCATTACCCACATCTTCGGCCCCAACACGCTGGCCAGCTTCAAGGTGTGGACCGACGAAGTCACCTGAGAGCGGGAAGGGGCTTCGCAGGCCAGGCCGGGCGGAAACTCGGCCGACCAGATGGACATTTCGGCCCCCGACGTCTGCTCTGCAGATTGGGCCCTCAGAGCGCGCCGCGCAATCTCTCGCACGGGCCGCGGAAGTTTTGTGGCCACTTGGACGCTCAGGTCTGCGGGGTGAAGACCTTGCTCGGGAAGCTTTGGTCGATAACGTCCAGGAAGGCGCGGATCTTTGCCCCCACGAGGCGCCGGGAGCTTTGCAGCGCCCAGATCTCCACCGGAGGCGCATCCGCCACGCCCCATAGGGCCAGTCGGCCCGCGGCGACGTCGTCGGCAACGAGAAGTTTGGGCAGCAGGGCGACACCCGCCCCCGCCAGAGTCGCATCGCGCACCATCAGCAGCGAGGACAGGCGCAGCAGGGGCTGCGGCTTCAGCGTCAGCGCCGCGCCCTCCGCGGAACGCATGCGCCAGAGGCGGTTTGACGGCATCGCAGCGAGGACCACCGCCCCGACCGAGACTTCGACAGGCGTCGTCCCCTCGACATCGGGCCTGGGCAGGTCCGGCGCGGCCACGATCAACCGCTCGTCGGTCATGAAACGTCGCCCGACCAGCCGCTCGTCCGGCGCAGGGTCGATGCGGATTACCAAGTCATAGCCATCCTCGACCGGATCGACCACGCGGTCCTCGGCGACGATCTCCAGCTGGACGTCCGGATAGGCCAGGGCGAAACGCGCGCCGATCCGGCCAAGCGCGACATGCGCGAATACGACCGGCGCGCTGACGCGCAGCCGCCCGCGCGGGACCGAAGCGCCCAGGACGACGGCTTCCCCTGCCTCAGCGATTTCGGCCAGCAGCCCCTCGGTGCGCGCATACAGGGCGCGGCCTTCTTCGGTCAGGCGCAGGGTGTGCGTGCCCCGATCAATCAGCCTCACGCCCAGGCTCTGCTCCAGCTCTGCCACCCGGCGCGACAGGGTCGCCTTGGACCTGCCGGAGAAACGCGCGGCGCGGCTGAAGCCACCTTGGGCGGCCACGAGATTGAAATCGGCTAGGGCTTCCAGGTCCATTTGTCGTCTCAAATTTGGAACGAGTTGTTCTAGATATGCCACCCTCTCCAAAAATCTGGAACGTCTATCTTCAGCCTCAAGCCACGGCGCTTTCCGCGCCCTTCTTGAGGAGATTTCCACATGACGATCCTGGTCACAGGCAGCACTGGCACCATCGGCTCTCAGGTGCTGACCCATTTGCAAGGTCAAGGCGCGGAAGTGCGGGCCCTGACGCGTTCGCGGGAAAAGGCCCAAGTCCCGGCCGGCGTGGTCCCGGTCGGGGGCGAGCTCGGCGACATCGACTCCTTCCGCTCGGCCATGACCGGCGTCAGCACCCTTTTTCTGCTGGTCCCCAACCTGGCCGACGAACTGACCCAGGCCATGCTGGCGCTTACCGTCGCGCGAGAAGCCGGCGTCCAGGGAGTGGTCTATCTGTCCGTGTTCAAGGGCGAGGCCTATGCCGACGTGCCGCATTTCGCGGGCAAGGCCACGGTCGAACGCATGATCGAGGCTCTCGACCTGCCGGCGACGGCGCTGCGGCCGGCCTATTTCATCCAGAACGACCTGCGCCAGAAGGACCTGCTGCTGGGGCCGGGCGTCTATGGCGCGCCGATCGGCGGCAAGGGGGTGTCCATGGTCGATATCCGCGATATCGCCGCCGCCGCCGCCGTGGAGCTCTTGCGGCGCGAGCGGGCGCCGGGCGCGCTTTCCCATGACGTCTACGACCTCGTCGGGCCCGATAGCCTGACCGGGGAAGCCGTCGCGGCGACCTGGAGCGAGGCGCTCGGCCGGCCCGTCCGCTACGGCGGCGACGACCTCGTCGTCATGGAGCAGCGGATGAAGGCCATGCTTCCAGGCTGGCACGCTCTGGATCTGCGTTTGATGTTCCAGCGTTACCAGAGCGACGGCGCCGCGGCCGATCCCGCCGCGATCAAGCGGCTCACGACCCTGCTCGGCCGCCCCCCGCGGTCCTACCGCGACTTCGCCCGAGACGCCGCCGCCCAGTGGGCGAAGGCCTGACCAGCGAAGCTCCAGGAGAGACGCCATGACCGACCTGCACCCCCTCGCCGTCGAAGACGCGCCCGTCTTGGCCGCCATGCGGCAGGCGACCGCCCCGCTCTATATCCCAGCCGACGACGCCGTCCCCTCCACCCCACTCAAGGGAGCTTGATCATGACACGCGTATTGTTTGTCGGGCAGAAGCCCGAAACCGTCGACTTTTCCGACCCCTCCCTGCCGCCAGGGTTCAATGCCGAAAAAATCCAGGCGGGCATCGACATCGCGAAGACGACGATGACCGAACGCGGCTGGGACGGCGATCTATGCATGATCGCCCCCGACAACAGCGGCATAGCGATGCTGGCCGCGCAGTTGGCGAAGGCGGACTACGATTGCGTCGTGATCGGAGGCGGCCTGCGCCTTCCGCCCAAGAGCCTGCCGTTCTTCGAGCGGGTCGTGAACGCCGTTCACCAGCGCGCTCCCAAAGCCGCTATCGCGTTCAACACCCGTCCAGAGGATACGGCGGAGGCTGCGGCGCGGTGGATCGGTGCGGATTGACGGCGAGGCGCGCGCCATGACCGGCAGGCTCAGTTTCCCGGTGCCTGGTCAGTTTGAATTTCAGCTCTGCGTGAGAGCCAACGGCAGCTATCAGGCGTGCGGACCTCCTGATATAGGACGGCAATGCTGAAACTCACCTGTCTCTGCGGTCAAGTCCGCATCGAAGTGGCGAAGCGCCCGGACTTCATCAACGAGTGCAATTGCACGCTTTGCAGCAAGTCTGGCGCTCGCTGGTCCTATTTTCACCCCTCCGATGTCAGCATCAAGGGCGCGACCAGAGACTATAGCCGGGAAGACAAAGACGATCCGGCCGCAGAAATCCACTTCTGCGGCCGATGTGGTTCGACGACGCATTTCACTCTGACGCAGAGCGCCATATCGAAATTCGGCAATGTCCAGACGGGCGTTAACATGTCGCTGGCAGATGAAAGCGATCTCGTCGGAATCGAGCTTCGTTACCCTGACGGACGGGCTTGGTCGGGCGGGGCCGACTTCGGCTATGTGCGGGAGCCCCGAGTCATTGGCCAAAGCGCGGCTTCGCAATGACGACTTGGCGCCGGGCGTGAGGGCGGACGACGCATCAGGCCCGGAAGCTTTATAACAGGTAAACTGAAAAGTTTATCTTTACAGTTATCTGTATATATGGCATCCACGCGTCATGGATGCTTCGTCAGACGATTCCCGCCCGGCACGCGCCTCCGCCCTGGCGGCGGAACTCCGAGCCCTGGTCGGCAAGCTGAAGCGCCGGCTGCGCGAGCAGGGGGACGCCGCAGATTTGACGCCGTCCCAGGTGTCGGTGCTGCTTCGCCTCGAAAAGGACGGACAGGCCACCACGTCGAGCCTCGCGCGCGCGGAGGGCATGCGGCCGCAGTCCATGGCCACGGTCATCGCCGCGCTCGAAGCCGCTGGTCTGGTGAGTGGCGCGCCGGATCCGGCCGACGGGCGACGGGTCCTGCTGTCGCTCACGGACGCCTGCCGCCAATGGGTCCAGGAGGGACGCGCGGCGCGGCAGGATTGGCTGTCGCGACGGCTCCAGGCGCGGCTGTCCATCGACGAACTGGACGTCGTCGCCACCGCGGTCGAACTCCTCAACCGCCTCGTCGACGACTGAGCGGCTCCCCCGAACTCGCCGAAATCACATTTCTCGAGAGGACATCCATGGCGCTGACGACCCTCGACCCGAACACCGCCCTGCTGGTGGTCGACCTGCAGAAGGGCCTTGTCGGCTCGCCCTTCAACCATCCCGTCGCAGACGTGGTGGCTCGGGCCCGGGCGCTGATCGACGCCTTCCGCGGGCACGCCCTGCCGGTCGTGCTGATCAACGTCGCCGGCGGCGCCCCGGGCCGCACGGAGCAGCCGCGGCGTCATGGCGGCGCGTTTCCGGAGGGCTTCACCGACTTCATCCCTGAACTCGGTCACCAGCCGGACGACATCGTCGTGACCAAGCGCACCTGGGGCGCCTTCGCCGGTACGGACCTCGAAGCGCGTCTCAAGACGGCGGGCGTCACCCAAGTGGTCGTCATCGGCGTCGCCACCGCAACCGGCGTGGAGGCGACGGCACGCCAGGCCTACGAGCACGGGTTCAACGTCACGCTGGCGACCGACGCCATGACCGACACGCGTCCCGAGGCTCACGACTACAGCATCAAGAACGTCTTCCCGCGGCTGGGGGAGACCGGAACCAGCCAGGAGATCATCGACCTCCTGCAGACGAGGAGCGCGTGACATGCCGTGGATTCATCTGGTGTCCTATTTCTTCGGCGGGGCGTTCCTGGCCAACGCCGTTCCGCACCTCGTCAGCGGCATGATGGGCAGGCCGTTCCAGAGCCCGTTCGCCAAGCCGCCCGGGCAAGGTCTGTCCTCCTCGACCGTCAACGTGCTCTGGGGCTTCTTCAACCTCGTCGTCGGGTATCTTCTCGTCTGCCGTGTCGGCGACTTCGAACTGCGTGATCCGTCCGACGTCGCGGCGCTGGGGCTCGGCATGCTCTTGCTGTCGGTCGCGATGGCGCGGATGTTCGGCCGCTTCAACGGCGGCAATGCGCCGGATCGGTCTTGAGGATCCCGGGCGCCGGCGTCTTCCGCTCGCTCGGGAACTCCAACTACCGTCTCTGGGCCGTGGGCGCGTTCGTCTCGAATATCGGGACGTGGATGCAGCGCGTCGCCCAGGACTGGCTGGTGCTCACTGAGCTCACGCACCACAGCGCCTCGGCCGTGGGCGTCGTCATGGCGCTGCAGTTCGGGCCGCAGCTTCTGCTCCTGCCGTGGACCGGCTTCGCCGCCGACCATTTCAACCAGCGCAAGCTATTGATCGCGACCCAGGCGGCGATGGGCGCGCTGGCGCTGGTGCTGGGAGGCCTCACGGTCGCCGGCGTGGTCCAGCTCTGGCAGGTCTATGTGCTCGCGCTGCTTCAGGGCTGCGCCGCCGCGTTCGACGCTCCCGTGCGCCAGACCTTCGTCGGCGAACTGGTCGGCGACGAGGACCTGCCGAACGCGGTCGCGCTCAACTCGACCTCCTTCAACGCGGCGCGGATGATCGGACCGGCGGTCGCCGGCCTGACCATCGCGGCGATCGGCACCGGCTGGGCCTTCGTGCTCAACGGGGCCTCGTTCGTCGCGGTGCTGATCTCGCTCGCCCGGCTGCGGGTGGCCGACCTGCGTCCCAGCGCGCGGGCGGCACGCGCCAAGGGCAGCTTCCGCGAAGGCACCCGCTACGTGTGGGGCCGCCCCGACCTCAGGACGATCCTGGTCATGCTGTTCCTGATCGGGACGTTCGGCCTGAACTTCCCGATCTTCACCTCGACCATGGCGGTCGGGGTCTTCCACGCCGACGCGCGCGGGTTCGGCCTGCTGTCGTCGATGATGGCGATCGGTACGGTGTCCGGCGCCTTGATTGCCGCCGGCCGTGACAAGATCGGGTTCGGCTCGCTGCTGCTGGGAGCGGGCGTCTTCGGAACAGGCTGCACGCTCGGCGCCTTTGCGCCGAGCTATTGGCTGTTCGCCGGCGCGCTCGTCGTGACCGGCGTGGCCGCCTTGACCTTCACCAACGCCACCAACAGCCTGATGCAACTCTCGACCGCGCCGTCCATGCGCGGGCGCGTGATGGCGCTTCGCATCGGCATCGGGCTCGGGGGCACGCCGGTCGGCGCGCCCATCGTCGGATGGGTCGCCGACAGTTTCGGTCCCCGCTGGGCGCTCGGCGTCGGGGCGGCGTCCGGTTTCGCCGCCGCCGTGGTGGCGGCCGGCTTCCTTCTCCGACAGTCCGGTCGCGCCGAAGCCGGCAGCGGCGATCCAGCGCCAAACAGCGATCCCACTTAGAATTTGCAGGAGGTCCGCGGGGGTGCCGGGAGCGCAGGGGTCGGACGGCGAACCGCCTAATTTTTTTCACGACCAAAATTCATCAAATTTTACACGTTCAAGTTGTATATTCGCCGCATGGAACATGTGGCCGGGAGAATGCCGGGCCACTTCACACCAGGAGGTGGAACATGAAGCGCATAATTTCGGCGTTTTGGGCCGACCGGACCGGCGCAACCGCCATCGAATACGGGCTGATCGCGGCCGGCATCAGCCTCGCCATCATCGCCGCCGTCAACGGGCTCGGTTCGGCGCTGAGCAGCTCGTTCACGTCGATTTCGACCTCGCTGAAATAGCGCCCCCGCTTCGTCATTGGCCGAGCTGGGTGAACGCCCACAGCATCACGAGCCCGCCCAGGCCGAACACGAGGCCGAACACCAGTTGCACCAGCGAACCCTGCGGATTGCCGGGTTCGAGCACGGCGGTCGAAGGCTCGTTCGGATCGTAGAACACCTGGACCCTCTTTCCGACCGGGTACGCCGCGGCGATGGCCTGCGGCTGCTCCGGGCCGCCGTAGATCCGGGTCCATCCCCATTTCCAGGTGTCGGAGTGATACTCCTGGCCCCCGACCTTGTACGTGAACGCGATGTCCACGCGATACTGGGTGGTGACGGTCTCGCGGCCCGGGTCGTCGGTCTCGGTGTTCTGGAACGCGATGGCTTCAGATACGGTGATGGTGCCGGCGGCGGTCGGCCAGCTCGCGCTTGCCTGCAGCTTGCGGCGGGTCTGCAGATAGGCGCGCACGCCGAGCGCGCCGAGCACGATGCACGCCAGCGGCACGAACAGCGCGAACAGCGGCACGCCGCCGTCGCGCAGCAGCACGACCTTGCCGGTGAGCGAATGCGCCACCAGCACGCCGGCGATCCAGACGAACACCGCGACAAAGGCGATCAGGGCCGACAGGTTCTGGGTATTGGTCGGATCGAGCACTGCGGTGGCGGGACGGTCCGGCCGGTAGTGGACCGCGACGCGGGCGCCGACCGGATACTTGGCCGCGGTCTGGTCCGCCAGCAGGCGGGTCGTCGACGCGGTGCGGCCGGCATGGATGTGCGTACCTTCGTAGTCCTTGGCGCCGACCCGGTAGCGATAGCGCAGGTTGACGCTGCAGTCGGTGTCGTCATTTGAGGCATGGACCTTGGGGGCCGTGACCGCGCAGGCGATGATCTCGCCCGGAGCGGTCGGCCACCGCGCCGCCGCCGACGTCTCGCGCCGCGCCTTCCACAGCGCGTAGACGAGGTTGGCGACGATCAGCAGCGCCACCCCGGCGCCGATGCGGGTGCCCAGCAGGGCATTGGCCGAAAGCATGGTGTGTCCTGTGAGCGCGAGGGCCGGCGTGAGCGCGGTCTGCGGATCGATCCGCCGGTCGGGGCAATGCGGGTCGTTGCGTGAAAAAACCACGGCGCGAGGCGGCCGGGGCAGGTGGCGTCCGCAATTTGGACGTGCCAGGGCACGGTCCGGTTCAATGTGGTTGCCCAACCGGACGTTTGGCAAGGCCGAAGCGCTGCCCGGGCCGTGGCGGGGCGCGTGCCCGCCCGCACTGCGGCATATCGTTAACGCTTCGTAAACGGCGAGCCGGTACGGTTGCCGTGCACGATGCACGAGGTGCCGCATGACAACCATCACCAGCAGCAGCAGCGTCAGTCCCCAGGTCGCGCTCATCGAGGCGCAGCAGAAGCTCGTCGCCGATCAGGCCGCCAAGGCGGCTGCGTCGGTCATCGCCGCCGACCAGGCCGCGGTCGCCAGCGCCGCCAAGGCCGAATTGACATCGTCGGCTTCGAGCGCGACGGCGGCTTCGAGCACGGCCCCAACCACCGGGACCGTGAATCTCACCGCGTAGGGGCGGGTGGGCGAGGGCGGATTTGTCTGCCTTTGTCGCGGTCTCGCGGCGAACCGCGGGGACGGGCCGGTGCCTCAAGGCCGTCGGTGGCCCACATGGAGGTCGCGAGTGCTGTCCTAGTGGACGGAAAACTAGGGCGATCGTTGTGTTGCATTTATGCAACACTTGCGTCAATTTAACGTGCGGGCGCAAAAGTTGGCCTGTAGTGTGCCACGATATTGAGGTGCGTTGCACTCTTGTTGACTCAATCGTCGCCCCACGGGAGATTAACGAATTGATTCATCAATTAGAGATTGAGCTGTGCCGGGGCCGTTTCATCGCACTGAGTTGCCGACTCAGACCGTCGCCGACGCTCAAAAACAGCAACTCTCGAACGAGATCTGGGGCAGAGCGGCCAGCCACACCGCCCAGAGCAACTTACTCTGCGTTAAGGCCTATCGGAATAAGCTTCCGAATGGAACGCGCGGTGTCGATTTTGATACGCCCGTCAGCCCGACCGGTGGATCGGGAACGCCATATGAAGCGCGATGGTACGATGGAACGGCCGGGGTTCTACGACGAGCGGACCCGGCCGGAACCTTCCACGCCGCGATCCCGTTATCCAGGTTCGATAACGGGCAGCCTTGAACCTGTTGATGGAATGGCGCGATGCTAGAGCCGATCAGACATCTGAGTGTCGAAGTCGTCCCGCAGGCCGTTCTAAATCTTCCGGTTGCGCAGGTGGTCAAGAAGTTCGCGAGGGTGCACTCCGGCCACGACGACTTGGATACATTCGAGGGTGCGTCCTTCAAGCTCGATAACAAGATCGAGATTTCTGTTCGGCACTACAGCGGGCATCCCGAGAACACATCCACGATTTACATTGATCGAAGCATCAATGGGCTCGATTCGATCACCAAACTCATTCGACAGATATTGAATGAGTTGGACGTGATGGAGCGGTATTTGACCTGGGAACGCAGGGACGATCCCGACCTTTAGGGTCCTTCAAGCCCCCTCAATTGCTTCGCTTCACGCGCACAGGCCGTTTCGGCTTCGGTGACAGCGTCGGCCCAACAAAGAATCCAATGGCCCGGACCTCCGGTGCTTTCCTGGTTGGGGCGTCCGAGACGGCGGATTGGGGCAGCATGATGCCTGGAACCAACCACGTCGACCGGACTTGGCTATGTACGACCAGACGCTGTAGTCGGCCGTGAAGAACCTGGATTTCAGGTTGGACTGAGGCGGAGTGCGAGGCTGGGGCGAGCGAAGATTTCGAACAGCAGAAGGCTGAGCCATTTGATGAGGCGGCGGAAGTTGTAGCCGGCGGCAGCCAGGACGGC
>JARLJA010000070.1 GCA_031291445.1 Xanthobacteraceae bacterium
CGGCGGCCGGCGCGGGCTGCGACGCCACCGGCTGCGCGGCCGGATCGGCCTTCGCCGCGGTAGCGGCCGACGAACGCGGCCGCGCCGCGCGCGGCGGATCCGGCAGCAGTTCCGCACGGGCGTTGGCGCTCGCCGGCGGGATCGCCTCTTCCGCCTGCGGCGCTTCGCGCGGCATCGGATCCGACGCCGCCTCGCGCGCCGGCGATGCCGCGGCATCGGCCGCCACGCTCTCGCCCGGATTGCTGGCGTCCTTCCTTGCGCTGTCGTCCTTGAGGTACCAGCAGTTGCGGTGATTGGCGTGATCGACCCGGTAGCGCCAGTGAGCGCCGGCCGGGGTATCGTCCCGCGGCTTGCTCAGGCAATCGCCGGCGCCGCGCGCCGCATCGTCGCCGGCGAACGCCGGGATCGCGGCGACGAGAAGCGCGGCGACCAGCGATGATGCGACGGTCCTGGCTCGGCTCTGCATGGTCTCTTCCCCTGTTGCGCCCCTGCCCGTCCCCACGCGTTTGTGGCGAAAAAAAAGGGTGGCAATGCGCCGCAATCCCGGACGGCCTGCGTCGGAATTCGGGCAGGCGTAACGGCCGCGGGCCGGCGGAATCCGCCCGCGGCGGCGCGGTGCGGGGACATCACTCGAATGCGAGCAATCGCCCTAACCCCACGTTTACCCAACCGTCCGCGATACCATCCTCGGACCGGCTTTCGGCATCCGGATTAAGTGTTCATCAAAACCGCCGATGGAGTATCGCGCCTGACCGCACACCCGCGGCTCATGAGAATTGGTCTCACCAGCTACGTTGGAGCACACGCCATGAAGACCCTGATCAAGCGCTTCGCCCAGGACGAGTCCGGCGCCACCGCCATCGAATATGGCCTGATCGCCGCCGGCATCTCGCTCGCCATCATCGCCGCCGTGAATTCGCTGGGCACCGCGCTCAGCTCGAAGTTCTCGGCCATCAGCTCGTCGCTGAAGTAAGGCGTCGACACCGATCCGGCGAAGCCGCGCCGAACGGCGCGGCTTCGTCCTGCTGCCCTCGGGGGCTGTGAAAGCCGCGCGCGGGGCGTATGTCCCACGATCGTGCCTTGCGCTCTTACCAATTCATTAACACGGGGCTTGCCCGATCTCCGGGCCGGCACCGCCGCCGCGTCGCGGCGCTCCCAGGCGCATCCTGTCATCCCGACCGCATCCCGCCCACCGGCCAGCGCCCGGAGGCTGGCGGCGCGCCGCCCGGTTGAAGCGGCCTGAAGCTCCCGTCAGACGCGAGTGATTGTCAGTAGCGGATCGATTGCGACAGCATGCCGCTGCCCACATCGCAATGGACCATTGCGGGAAGTCGATTCCATTCCCTACAGCTAGTTCCGATCGTTCCTGCCATCGACGCGGGTCGCGCGACGCCTTGCCGGCGACCGCGCCCCGCGGATCCGGGCCCCGCCCGGCGGCAGTGCCGCCGCACGTCGAACCGGAGCCAGAATCGCATTGACCACCAGTCATATGTCGGACGAGGCCGTACGCGTCGGGCGACCGGCATGGTCGCATGCCGGCGTGACGTGGCAGCTCGCGCTGGCGCCGGAGCGCACCGTCGCCGCGGTGATCGCGATCTCCCTGGTGTTTCGCGGCATCCTGGCCATGACCCTGAGCCTCAGCGCCGACGAGGCCTATGGCATCGGGGTCGCCCATGACCTGCAGCTGTCCTATTTCGACCACGCGCCGCTGAGCTACTGGATCATCCATGTCTTCCAGCCGCTGCTTGGCGACGGCCGGGCGCTGCGGCTGCCGTTCGTCGTCATGTTCGCCTTCACGACCTGGCTGCTGTTCGTCCTGACCCGCCAGCTGTTCGGGGCGCGGGCCGGCGTCTGGGCGGTGGTGGCGCTCAGCCTGTCGGGGTTCTTCACCCTGGCCGGCGGATGGGCGCTGCCGGACGGGCCGCTGATGCTGTGCCTCGTCGCCGCCGCCACCACCATCGCGCGCGCATTCTTTCCCGAGCAGCACCACGCGCCACCGTCGCCCTGGCGCACCTGGATCGTCGCCGGACTCTGGATCGGCCTTGCCGGGCTGTCGAAATACCATGCCGCCCTGTTCGTCGCCGGACTGCTGGTCTATGTCGTCGCCTCGCCGCGGCGGTGGTCGCTGTTGCGCCACCCCGCGCCGTGGGTCGGGGCCGTGGTCGCCGTCGCCGTGGTGATGCCCATCATCCTGTGGAACGCGCAGCACCACTGGGCGTCGTTCGCCTTCCAGTCGGCGCGCGCGCTGCACGACGGCGACTTCCCCAAGATCGACCAGTTCCTCACCAATCTCGGCGGCCAGTTCGCCTACGTCCTGCCCTGGGTGCTGGTGCCGATGCTGATGGCGATCGGCCAGGCCGTCCGCTCCGGCGCTGCCCCCGACCGCACCTGGTACTGCCTCTGCACCGGCCTGCCGATCGTCCTGTTCTTCACGGTGGTGGCGCTGTGGGCCGGCCGCAGCTTCCCGCACTGGGAAATGCCGGGCTGGCTGCTGCTGTATCCCGTGCTCGGCGACTACCTGGCGCGCGAGGCCGCCGTGCGCAGCCGGCCGCGAACCTGGGCAACCGTTTCGGCCGTGCTGCTCGCGATCTTTGCGGTCGTCGTGGTGGGTTACGTCGAGACCGGCTTCGGCAAGCTGCTGATCACCACCGAGGACACCCGGCGCGATCCCGCCCTCGACTTCATCGAATGGACGCCGCTGCGCGACGAGCTGCAGGCCCGCGGGCTGCTGGCGAAGGACGGGCTGTTCGTGGTGTCGGGAAGCCCGAGCGACATCGGCGCCATCGACCAGGCGCTCGGCGACGCCATGCCGATGCAGGTGTTCGGCGATGCCAAGGAATATGCCTTCCGCATCGATCCGAAGGTCCTGGTCGGCCGCGACGCCCTGATCATGGGCCGGCGCGACCGGATGACCGGCGTGGTGGAGGGACTGACGCCCTATTTCGACTCGATCGAGGAGTTGCCGTCCTTCGCCTTCGGCCGCTCCGGCATGAAGGAAATCGACGTGCCGATCTATTACGGCCACGTCCTGAAAAAGCCGCTGCCGTTGCCGCCCTACGCCCGGGGCGTGGACTGAGGCGGCGCGCCGCCGCTAGCGCCCGGTGAAGCGCGGCGGGCGCTTGTCCAGGAACGAGCGCACGCCCTCGTCATAGTCCTCCGACAGCCGCGCCAGCGCGTTCTGGTCGGCGTCCATGTAGCTCACCGCATGGGCGAGCGGCATCGCCGCCACGTTGATGCCCTGCTTGATCATCCGCAGCGCCTGCGGCGGCATCTGCGCCGCCTCCTCGGCGATCGCCAGGGCGCGGGCGAAGGCGCCGCCGTCGGCCACCACCTCCTGCACCAGACCCCAGCCGAGCGCGACATCCGCCGTCAGCGGCTGGGCGAGGATCACGAGCTGCTTTGCGCGCGCCGGCCCCACCAGCGCGGTGATGCGCGGCAGGCTCTGCCAGCTCATGTTCATGCCGCGGCGGATCTCCGGCACCAGGATGCGGGCGGAGGTGCCGCAGACCCGCAGGTCGCAGGCCACCGACAGCGCCACCCCGCCGCCGACGCAATGGCCCTCGATGGCGACGATGGTCAATGGCGCCAGCTCTTCCCAGGCCCGCGACATGCGCTGGCCGAGGCTCGAGAGTTGCCGGCGCTCGCCGAGGCCGGGATTGTCCGCGGTCGCCGCCAGGGCATCCTTGAGGTCGAGCCCCACGGTGAACACCCCCGGCCGGCCGGTCAGCACCACCGCCGAGGTCTCGAGGTCCTCCTCGAACGAGCGCGCCGCCTCCATCAGCTCGTGCAGCACCTGGCGCGACAGCGCGTTGCGGTCGTCGCCGCGGTCGAAGCGCACCACCGCGACCCGGCCGCGCTTCTCGATCGATACGGTGCTCCATGTCATCGGCGCGTCTCCCTGATTTGCGGCTTTGCCGCCACTGTTTCACATCGCCGCGGCGGTTTCGAGCGGCGCGGTTGCAAAACGCCGCGGCAGACGACAATCTCCCGCACCGATCGGCCGCAACACGGGGAAACGCCGCATGACGTCCAAGCTGTTCACGCCGCTGCAGATCGGCGCCCTGACGCTGTCGCACCGGGTGGTGATGGCGCCGCTGACGCGGATGCGCGCAAGCCGGGGCGACAACGCGCCGACCGCGCTGAACGCGGACTATTACGGCCAGCGCGCCACGACGGGCGGCCTCATCATCGCCGAAGCCTCGCCGGTCGCGCCCACCGGCCACGGCGCCCCGGCGACGCCCGGCTGCTACAGCGACGCGCAGGTCGAGGGCTGGAAGCTGGTGACGAAGGCGGTGCACGCCAAGGGCGGCTTCATCTTCCTGCAGCTCTGGCACGTCGGGCGGATTTCGCATTCCTCGCTGCAGCCCGGGGCAGCCGCGCCGGTCGCGCCGTCGGCGATCGCGGCGGCCGGCTCGGGCCTCACCGCGACCTTCGAGCTGGCGCCGTTCCAGATCCCGCGCGCGCTCGAGACCGCCGAGATCCCCGCCATCGTCGCCGCCTACGCGCAGGCCGCGCGCAACGCCATCGCCGCCGGCTTCGACGGCGTCGAGGTCCACGGCGCCAACGGCTACCTGCTGGAGCAGTTCCTGCAATCGCGCTCCAACACCCGGACCGACGGCTACGGCGGCGGCATCGAGAACCGCGCCCGGCTGATGCTGGAGGTCACCCGCGCCGTGGTCGATGCGGTCGGCGCCGCGCGCACCGGCATCCGGCTGTCGCCTTACGGACGCGCCAACGACAGCGGCGAGGCCGATCCGATGCCGCTCTATTCCTACGTGGTGGCCGAGCTCGACACCCTCGGCCTCGCCTATCTGCACCTGATCGAGCCGCGCGCCAGCGGCGCCGGCCAGCGCGAGGTCGACCACCAGGACGTGCCGTCGGCCGCCGAGCTGTTCCGGCCGCTGTGGCGCGGCCCGCTGATCGCCGCCGGCAATTTCACCGCCGACAGCGCCGAAGCCTGCGTCGCCGCGGGCCACGCCGACGCCATCGCGTTCGGACGCTTCTTCATCTCCAACCCGGACCTGCCCGAGCGGATCCGGCGCCATGCCGCGTTCACGCCCTACGACCGCAAGACCTTCTACGGCGGCGACGCCGCGGGCTATACCGACTATCCGGCGATGGCGCCGGCGGCGGCACGATAGCTCCGGCGGGGGGTCAGGCAGATAAACGCGCTTCGTCACATTCCGCGTCATTGCCGGGCTCGACCCGGCAATCCACTCTTCTCCTCTACAGCGGCCGCCCTGAAGCGTGGACCCGCGGATCAAGTCCGCGGGTGACGCCGCTTACGGAACGTAGGTCGTGCCTTCCGCCTCACCGCGCCGCGGCCTTGAGCGCGCCGCCGGTCGCGGTCACCACGACCCTCGAGCCCTCGCGCGCGAAGGTGATGGTCACCGGCTCGCCGCCCTTGACGAAAGCGAGTTCGGCCACCGCCACATGGCCGTCGCGCGGCCGTTCGGTGAAGCCGAGCGGCTTCAGCGCCAGGCGATAGAACATCTCGAGCTCGCGCACGCTCGCGCCGGAGGTGAAGGCGAGGCGGCCGCCCTCGCCGTCGAAGGTGACGCTTTCGGCGCTCTGCGGCAGCGGGATCGGATAGGCGGCGGCGTGCGGGCGCGGCCGCTCGCCGCGCTTCGCGGCTTCCGGATCGTCGGTCTTGACGAACTCGGGATCGGCGATGCTTTCGCCGCGGCTGGCGCGCTCGGCCTCGCGCTGCTCCAGCGCCCGCGCCGCCACCACCTCCTCGGAGGCGCGGATGACGAGGCTGATGGTGGTCGGCCCCGCGGCCCGGCCGAGCACCAGCACGGCGGTGCCCTCGGCACCGGAGAAGCCGCGCCGGATCTCGACGCTGTCGTCGACCGCGCCGGCCTTGTCTTCCTTCCAGCCGCGCCGGGTGAGCTCGCGGCGATAAAAAGAAAGCACCGCGGCGGGCTCGGCGGCGACCACCGCCTTCAACTCCCGCAGGATCGAGCCGCTGGTGCGCGTCACCTGGGTTGCCGCCGCCGGCACCGGCACGTTGGAATGATCGTCGGCGGCGGCGAGCTCTGCCGGCTCTGCGGCCTCCTCGGCGGGCGCCGCACCGGGGACAGCGAGCATCAGCGCGAGCGCCAGCGTCGTGCCGGCAACACGCAGCGCAGCGCCGGCGCGCCGGAGCGGGACGGCAAAGCCGTGAACGGCGGACAAATGGACACCTGACATGTGAACTCCCGGACGGCGGACGGTTGTGCCGTGAAATCCGGACACCGGCCCCGCGGCGCCCTGACTCTGCACAGCCCGGCGCGTGGTTCAAGCGCGGCGCCGGTCATCGGCACCAAGGCGGGAAACGGATCGGCCCGCCGCCCCCTGTGGGCAACCGCGGCGGCGCTGGGCCGTTACTGATTTCTCGGTAGAGTGGGTGGCGCCATCGCGGGAGGGGAGATGACGGGCCGGACGCTGGAATTTCGCTTCGAGGAGCTGCCGCTGGTGGTCGACGACGGCTTCGAGGCCGCCGAGGTCTCGGGCCGGGCCGAGATCTCCTTCCATGGCGACGGCGAATGGTGCGTGCGGGCGATCGCCCTCGACGGCGCGCGACGCCTGCCGGCGGCGCCGGCCGGCCCACCGCCCGCCGACCCGCCGCCGCGCTTCGCCCGCCGCAGCATCGCGCTCGACGACGGCGATCCGTTGTTTCTCCGCATCCTCGACCGGCTGGAACACGCCTGGGCCGGGCGGGTCGCTGACGCGGTGATCGCCGCGCTGGGCGAGGCCCGCGCGGCACGGGATGACGACCGTCATGACCACCGCCGCGCGCTGCGCTGCGGCATTTAAAGGCTGCTTTGTCGACAATCGGCGAAACCAAATAATTACTACTGACTGTTAGCCTCTGCCGACCGAGGAGCATGCGCCCGCAAGGTGGTGCCCATCGGCGAATGCGGAATGCACCGGTTTGCCTTACCCCGACACCGGAAGACGCCGGGGAACGGCCAGCCAGGATGGGAGGCAGTGATGACGAAAGTCCCGCAATCCCGCACCAGCCCACGTTCGCTGGCCCTGTTCGCGCTCGCCTGCGCCACCGTGATCGGCGTCGGCATCGGCTTCGCCTTCATGGTCCGCCCGATGGTGGTGGCGGAAACCACCGGCTCGGTCAGCAACGCCTGCGCCGCCAGGCTGCCGACGAATTTCAGCGCGCGGGTCTACGACCACTGCGTCGCCGCGTGCCTGTCGTGCGAGCGGGGCACCCCGGTGACGTGCTCGACCTCGTGCCGGCTGCGCGGCGCGACCTGACGACGCCGTCATTCCGGTCTCGCGCCGCAGTGGCGGCGCGCCGCGCAATGACGCCATCCAGGCCCCTGTTTCCTCCCCTCCGGTAACCATCGCTCTGGACATTCCGCCGCGCCTTCCTAGATCGCGCTATAATGGCAGGGTGAGGCCGCGGCGACGGTAAGACGCCATTTTCTGGCGGCAAAATGACCCGAATGGCGCCTTCGCGCGTTGTTGTCCGAAGCGCGGGCCGCTGCGTGGGTCGCCGGACTCCGGTTGCAGAAATAAGGACTGAAGGACGAAGGACATGGGCGCGGCGCGGCGTGGTGTTGGCATGGCAGTGGGTCTCGCGGCTGCGCTCGGCGCGCTGGCGCCGCTGCCCGCGCACGCCGGCCTCGCGCCCGGCGACTACTTCAGGCTCGACCTGCCCCACGCCGTGCTGATGCCGGAGCCGCTCGGCCCGCCGGCGCATTTCGCTCCCCACGGCACCGCGGCCGCCGACACGACCGCGTGGCTTCCCGCGCCTGCGCAGACCGCGGCGGCGGGCATCGCCGCGCCCGCGCGTGATCGGGCCCCGCCGGCGCGCAGCCGC
>JARLJA010000071.1 GCA_031291445.1 Xanthobacteraceae bacterium
AGTTCTGGGCGAACTGGTAGTCGGCGCCGACCTGGACGCCGCCGAGGAAGCGGCCGTTGCTGCCGGAGAGCGAGCTGTCGCCCTCGAAGGCGCCACCGACGTGACCGCCGATATAGAAACCGGTCCAGTTGTAGATCGGGGCCGGCACATAGGCCGGCGCCTTGGTGTAGGTCCGCGGCTGCAGGTCGGCCGCGAAGGCCGACGCCGTTCCCAGCGCAATCAGCGCCACCGAACCCAGCAAAATCTTCTTCATTGTTGTTCTCCACTCGATTGGCCGCCGAAGTTCACGGCGGCTGATACAAAAATTCTCCAATCGCCGATGCCGGCGTTGAAGAAAACTATAGCAAATTCGACTGAAAAATCCGTCTCCGAAATGCCACACCGCGCAACTAAAAAAATCAGCTAAGATAAGGAAATATTTAGCATAAAATCGACGAAGCGGACCCAATTCCGGCGCAGTTCTGCCGCAATTCGGCGGACTCGGGCGCCGGCGTGGCGAGATATGGTTGAAATGGAATTAATTTCTCTTGAGGCGAGAACGAATAAGGAACATTATATTGGCGCTCGATCAGTGTGGATAACCCGCGCGTCAGCGGCCGATCGATCGGCAAGCGGGTATACGGTCGCTGCTCAAGGTGATGTAGCGGGCGTCGGGTCGGCGGATTGCGGTCCGGGGGCGTGCAAGCGGAGAGTTGCGATGGCGGGAAGCGTGAACAAGGTGATCCTGATTGGAAATCTGGGGGCTGATCCGGAGATCCGGCGGACCCAGGACGGGCGTCCGATCGCCAATCTGCGGATCGCGACGTCGGAGACCTGGCGCGACAAGGCCACCGGCGAGCGCAAGGAAAAGACCGAGTGGCACCGGGTGGTGATCTTCAACGAGGGCCTCTGCAAGGTCGCCGAGCAGTACCTCAAGAAGGGCGCCAAGGTGTACATTGAGGGGGCGCTGCAGACCCGCAAATGGACCGACCAGAGCGGCGTCGAGAAATACTCGACCGAAGTGGTGCTCCAGGGCTTCAACTCCACGCTGACGATGCTGGATGGCCGCTCGGGTGCGGGCGCTGGCGGCGGCTTCAGCGACGATGCCGGCGATTTCGGATCGAGCGGGCCGACCTCGGCGCCGCCGCGCCGCGCCGTCGCCGCCAGCGGCGGTGGCCGCGGCAACAGCGACATGGACGACGAAATTCCGTTCTAGGATCCAGGAAGACGGAGGTTGTCGACTGCGGCCGCTTGCAAAAATGCTCGTGGCCGCGATCACGCCCGACGATCGATGAGCTCCGCGCTTCGGGAACAGGATGGGTTTGCGTCCGAGATGTCGGATGCCTTGCGTCGGGATCTTGGCGGCCCCCGAATTTCGTCCGGCACAAACCCAGCCGAGAATCCCTTGGCCCATTTGGGCTGTCGCTTCGACGGATCACCGGCCTGCTTTCAACTCGGTTCTGTCTGCAAATAGCCCTGACCGAACACGCGCCACGATCGACTTTTGTGCTGACTGGAACATGATCCGGAGTTTCCTGGAGCGCTAAAGGCGATGTCGCGCGGATAGCTGTCCGCTTGTCAGTGACAACCGCGAGCAGACGCCTCTCGCTGTTCAGCGCCGAACGCCGTCCAGGAATACCCCGATGCAGAAGCGCAGATGCTCCTTCCATCGCTTCGGCTCGCGAGCCAGTGCGCGTGGGCCTGGATGGGGCGCCCCCGGAGGGGGGGGCCGCGGGGCGAACGCCATTTGCATGAGGAGTTCGGCGCAGGCGCCGGCATCGTCGAAATCGAGAAGGTGCTCGCGCCGGCGCTCCTCCAGCCATTCGGACAGAAGGCGGACGGCCTCCGCATAACCGAAGCGATGCAGCACGTCGCCGAGCTCGGGAAACGATCGCGACTCTCCAATCACCATCTGCACGAACGCCGACCGCCTTCGCTCGGCCTCCTCGGAAAGGTCGGCGCTGAATATCGCCTCCAACTCCCGCGCGAGATCGTTTCCGGGAGGGCGCGGCAGCGCGAGCATGCTCTGCCGGTGGGCGACGACGACGGCGCCGAACAGATCCTTCTTGCTCTCGAAGAAGTCGTAGATCGACCGCTTCGAGATGTGCGCCTTCTCGGCGACGCCGTCCATGGTCGTCCTGGCGTATCCGTGCTCTAGGAATTGCTCGTAGCCGACCTGGACGACGAGCCGCCGGCGGTCCTCCTCGGACATGGTCGGCGGCCGTCCGCGGGAGCGCCGCGGTTCGCTTGTCGTCGGTTCCGAACGCTTGGTCTTCAAGAGAAGCCCTTGGAAATGCACGATCGTCATTTGACGAACGATCTGGCTCAGATTATTGGTACGCCTGAGTATTCTAAATCAGGCTCGCCGTGCGCACAACCTGTATCATTCTGTTTTCCCTGTCCGTCGCCGGATGCGCGGTCGGCCCCGACTACACGGGCGCTCCCCGGAATCCGGCGGTGGCGCAGGACCACGCGCAGCTCGACGTAACGCCGGTCGCCAAGCCTGACGGCTGGTGGAAGACGTTCCGCGATCCGGTGCTCGACCGACTGATTGGCGAGGCGGTTGAGGGCAACCAGGACGTCGCGGCGGCCAAGGCCAGGATCCTGGAGGCGAGGGCAACCCGCGCGCAGGCCGTGGGAGGTCTGTTTCCGGCGGTCTCGGGGACGGGATCGGTTCTTGCCGAGAGGTCATCCTCGACCGCAGTGCCTTCCGTCGGCACAGTCCAGGTGGACAGCGGCTCGACGCAATTCACGCAGTATTCCGGTAGTCTCGACGCGAGTTGGGAGCTCGATCTGTTCGGCGCGCAGTACCGCGCGGTCGAGGCGACGTCCTACGGGGTCGAGGCGGCCGAGGAGGACCTGCGGTACGTGCTGGTCACGCTCGTCGGGGACGTCGCCTCCTACTACGTCGACGCCACCGGCGCCACGGAGCGCATCGCAATCGCGCGACGCAACGCCGCCGAGGAGCGCGAAACCGAGCGGCTGACGCGGGCGAAGGCGGCCGCCGGGTCGGCCACGGAATCCGATGTCGCGAAAGCGGCAGCGCTCGCACTGTCGACCGAGGCGGAGATTCCGTCTTACCAGAATTCGTTTGCGGTCGCCGCGCACCGCATCGGCGTGCTGTTGGGACGGAGCCCCGATTCAGTGGCGGCGCTGCTCGGCGGCCGGTCCGGCGTGCCGCTCCCGGTGACGCGCTTGCGTGCGGGATTGCCGGCCGACCTGCTGCGCAACCGGCCCGACGTCCGCAGGGCGGAACGGCGCTTGGCCCAGTACACCGCACGCATCGGCCAGGCCGAGGCGGCGCTGTATCCGGACGTCAGCCTGACCGGCAGCCTGGCTTCGACCGCGCTGCGGCCGTCGGACTTCGCCAAGGCGTCGACGGTGAGTTGGAGCTTCGGCCCCTCCGTCAGCGTGCCTATCTTCGACGGCGGCAAGCTGCGTGCGGCGGTCGACATCGCCCGGGCGCAGCGCGACGAGTATCTCGCGGCTTACCACGCCGCCGTGCTGACGGCGGTCGAGGACGTCGAGAACGCCGTGGTGGCGCTTTCGACGGAACGGCGCCGGATGCGGGCCCTCTCGGCCTCGGCGGCATACTACGAAACCGCAGCGCGGTCGGCCAAGATCCTGTTCGAGAACGGTTCGTCCAGCTTCCTCGATCTGCTGGACGCGCAGCGCTCGCTTCGCAGCGCCCAAGATTCCGTGATCCAGAGCCGGATGGCCAACGCCAAGGACTACGTCGCGCTGGCCAAGGCGCTGGGCGGCGGTTGGGACCGCGCCGTCGATCCATCGGTTCCGGCGGTGACGGACGAGGGGACCGGGCCGCATCCGAGAAGGAGGCCGGCTGCATGAAACGCAAAACCTGGGTCGCGGTGGTCGGAGGCCTCGTGGTCGTGGCGGTGGCTGCTGCTTGGTGGACGGGGCGCGCCAGCGTCGCGTCGACCAAGGATCTGGTCACCGTAAAGGCCGCGAAGGGCGACGTCCTGGTGGAGGTCGTCGCGGCCGGCACGCTCAAGCCATCGCGTCTGGTCGCCATCGGCGCGCAGGTTTCCGGGCGTCTCACCTCGCTCAAGGTGAAGGTGGGGCAGCGCGTCGCCGCCGGCGACGAGATCGCGCAGATCGATCCGGTGACGCGGCAGAACGATCTGCTTTCGGCGCAGGCGTCGCTCGATGCCGGCAAGGCCCAGAAGATCGAGAAGGAGGCGACGCTGTCGCTGGCGGAGACGGCGCTCGAGCGTCAGCGCAATACGTACTCCCAGCGCGCGAGCTCGAAGAGCGATCTGGATTCCGCGGAAGCGACGGTGAAGCAGACCCGGGCGCAGATCGCGGCGTTGGAAGCGCAGATCGCGGGCTACGGCATTGCCGTCGAGACCGCCAAGGTCAACCTCGGCTACACGCGCATCACGGCGCCGATCGACGGCACGGTGCTCGCGGTCACCACGCAGGAAGGCCAGACCGTCAATGCCGTCCAGTCTGCCCCGACCATCGTAGTGCTCGGCCAGCTCGACGTCATGACGATCCGCGCGGAGATCTCCGAGGCCGACGTCGTTCGCGTGTCGCCCGGACAGTCTGTTTATTTCACGATCCTCGGCGACCAGGGCCACCGCTACGCGGCGACGCTGAACGAGATCGAACCGGCGCCGGAATCGGTGAAGAACGACTCCAGCTTCGGCACCAGCGGGACGGTGTCATCGACGTCCTCGTCCACGACGTCGTCTACGTCGACCTCCGCGATCTACTACAATGGGGTGTTCTCCGTGCCCAATCCCGACGGGCGCCTGCGGACCTACATGACGGCTGAGGTTCACATTTCCATCGGCAAGGCGGACGGCGTCCTGTGCGTACCGTCGTCCGCGCTTGGCGAACGCGCCGCCGACGGCACCTTTCCGGTCAAGGTGCTCAAGGACAATCGTGTCGTGGTCCGCAACTTGCGCATCGGTCTGAATGACCGGAACAAGGCGCAGGTACTCGCCGGCCTGGTCGAGGGAGAGGACGTCGTCGTCGACGTTCTCTCGCAATCCGACTCCGAGCCGAAGTCGATGCCGCCACCGCCTGCGGGATCATGACCGAACGGGACGCGGCGCCGCCGCTGATCGAGATCCGGAATCTCGTCCGCGAGTATCCGTCGGGCGAGGGCAAGGTCCTGGCTCTGGCCGGCGTCGATCTCGACATTCGCCGCGGCGAGATGCTCGCGATCGTTGGAGCGTCCGGCTCGGGCAAGTCGACGCTGATGAACATCCTCGGCTGTCTCGACCGGCCGTCGTCGGGCAGCTACCGCGTGTCGGGCCGGGAGACTTCCGACCTCACGCCGGACGAACTCGCCGCGCTGAGGCGCGAGCACTTCGGGTTCATCTTCCAGCGCTACCACCTGCTTGGCGAACTGACCGCCGCCGGCAACGTGGAGATTCCGGCGATCTACGCCGGCGTGCCGGTCGCTGACCGCAGGAAGCGGGCGGCGGACCTGCTCGGCCGTCTCGGCTTGGCGGAGCGTGCCGGACACCGGCCGAACCAACTTTCGGGCGGTCAGCAGCAGCGCGTGTCGATAGCCCGGGCCCTGATCAACGGGGGCGAGTTGATCCTGGCGGACGAGCCGACCGGTGCCCTGGACCGGGCCAGCGGCGAGGAGGTCCTCAGGATTCTCGACGAACTGCGCTCCGAAGGCAGGACCATCGTCATCGTGACCCATGATCATGCCGTCGCAGCGAGAGCGGACCGCATCGTAGAAATGTCGGATGGCCGCATCGTCTCCGACGGGCTGACGCCCGGACCCCGGCGCGCAATCTCGCCAGCGGCCACGATGCCTAGGCCGCCAGTGCCGCGATCGGGTCTCTCGTCCTGGGTCGACAGGCTCGGCGAGTCCTTCCGCATGGCCCTGCTCGCCATGGCAGTCCACAAGATGCGGACCTTCCTCACGATGCTCGGGATCATCATCGGCATCGCTTCCGTGGCCGACGTCGTCGCCATCGGCAACGCCTCGCAGCGCAAGGTGCTATCCGACATATCCAGTCTCGGCACCAACACGATCGAGGTGTTTCCGGGCAAGGAAGCCGGGGATTCCCGGGCGGCCAAGATCACCACGCTCGTCGCGGCCGATGCGAAGGCCCTCGAAGGGCAGTTCTACGTCGACGGCGTCACACCGACGGTTTCGACGAGCGGCACCATCCGCTTCGGGCGGCTGGAGGCGAACGCGCTCGTCAACGGCGTCGGCCAGGACTACTTCCTGGTCAAGGGTACGAAGCTCGCCCAAGGCAGGCTGTTCGATGCGGCCGCGGTCGCCAGCCGGGAGCGTCAGGCAGTGATCGACGACACCGCCCGCGCCACGTTCTTCCCCGACGACGCGAACGGCGGCGTCGGGCGCATCGTGTGGCTCAACAAGCTGCCGTGCCGTGTCGTCGGCGTGATTGCCAAGCAGCAGGGCGGCTTCGGCTCGAGCCAGAACATATCGGTCTATCTTCCATACACGACGGTGCAGACCCGGTTGACCGGGGACCGGTCGCTCCGCAGCCTCGTGATCCGCGTCAGGGACGGGATCCTTACGGCGACGGCGGAGCGGGCTGTGACGAAGCTCCTGACCCAACGGCACGCCACGAAGGACTTCTCGATTCTCAACACCGACGACATCCGCCGGACCATCGAGAGCACGACCGGCACGCTGAAGCTGCTCGTCGCGGCGATCGCGGTGATCTCGCTGGTGGTCGGCGGGATCGGCGTGATGAACATCATGCTGGTGTCGATCTCGGAGCGCGCCGGGGAAATCGGCGTGCGCATGGCGGTGGGGGCGCGCACGTCGGACGTCCTGCAGCAGTTCCTGGTCGAGGCAGTCCTGATTTCCGCGATCGGCGGGCTCGTTGGCATTCTGTTCGCCGTCGGCACGGGCATCGTGTTCAACCTTTTCGTGCCGAGCTTCCCCATCACCTACTCGGCGACCGCAATCCTGACCGCGTTCACGTGCTCCGCGGGCATCGGTGTGGCGTTCGGCTACCTCCCGGCCCGGCGGGCGGCGGCGCTCGATCCGATCGTGGCGTTGGCCCGGGATTGATCGTCTAAAGGCAGCCGCGCCTGGTCATTCGGTTGGACGTGACCGCGCGCACTCGAGCGTCAGAACCGGGATACCAGATGATGATGTGATTGGGGTGAATCGCATCTTGTTCCATCTCTTCGTTTGAGCCTGGTTCCTCGGATCAAGTTCGGCATGCTTACCGGAAAACCGGTTCCCACTTTTCCGGATTCTGCTCCAGCCGCACGCAACCCGAGCCCCCGACCGGCGCCGTTCCCGCCGGGACGAGGGTCGCGATCGCGGCCCGCCCGGATCCCGATTGTCCGCCGCGCGGTCGCGCCATCTTGACGCTGACAAGATGGCATGTTCGCTGTATTGACATTGCCAATCCGCCGGGAGCCTGCCCGATGTCCCTCGCTCCGCTGCTGCACGCATCGACGCCGACCCAGCTCCATGCCTTCGCGGCCATGGCGGCGTTCGCGCTCGGGCTGGTCCAATTCGCGGCTCCGAAGGGGACGCTGCCCCACAAGACCCTGGGCTGGGTCTGGGTCGCGCTGATGGCCGTCATCTGCGGCTCCTCGTTCTTCCTGCACGGTCTCCGCGTCTGGGGGGAATGGAGCCCCATCCACCTGCTGTCGATCGCAACGCCGGTCGCGCTCGTGTTCGGCGTGTGGGCGGCCCGCACCCACCGCGTGCCGTCCCATCGCTGGACCATGGTCTGGACGTTCGTCGGCGCGCTGATGTTGGCGGGGCTGTTCACCCTGGTCCCGGGGCGCGTGATGCACGACGTGGTGTTCGGCGCGTCGTAGGGGCGCCGTGGGCGGACCTGCAGCTCTCACATCGGCGCTTCACGATCATTCGGACAGCTCCGGCGAGGGGCTTTTTCACGGCCTTGGACGGCGCCGTTTGGTCGCCCGCAGGCTGAATTGTAAGCGGCTGAACCAATTGCGATTTCGAGCCCCGAAAAACCGACTTGGGGGTTGGTCGGCCGGGCTGAATCGCCTATATGTGAGCCAACGCAGATTTTGGGGATTTTGTTCGTTTGGCCGACAAAGACAATCCGGAGTCCGGCACCCCTGGACCGGTGGATACGCGCCCGGTTTCCATCACCGACGAAATGAAGCGGTCGTACCTCGATTACGCCATGAGCGTGATCGTGGCCCGCGCGCTGCCCGATGCGCGTGACGGCCTGAAGCCGGTGCATCGGCGCATCCTCTACGCCATGTTCGAGAACGGCTTCTTCTGGGACAAGCAGTATCGCAAGTCGGCGCGCACCGTCGGCGACGTCATCGGTAAGTACCACCCGCACGGCGATCAGTCGGTCTACGACGCGCTGGTGCGCATGGCGCAGGACTTCTCGATGCGCCTGCCGCTGATCGACGGCCAGGGCAATTTCGGCTCGGTCGACGGCGACACCGCGGCGGCGATGCGTTACACCGAGGCGCGTCTCGCCAAGATCGCCCACACCCTGCTGGACGACATCGACAAGGACACCGTCGACTTCCAGGCCAACTATGACGGCAGCGAAACAGAACCGACGGTCCTGCCGGCGCGCTTTCCCAACCTGCTGGTCAACGGCGCCGGCGGCATCGCGGTCGGCATGGCGACCAACATCCCGCCGCACAATCTCGGCGAGGTGGTCGACGCCTGCATCGCCCTGATCGACGATCCGGCGCTCGGCATCGACGACCTCATCAACATCGTGCCCGGGCCCGACTTTCCGACCGGCGGTATCATCCTCGGCCGCCAGGGCATCCGCGCCGCCTATCATCTCGGCCGCGGCTCGATCATGATGCGCGGCAAGGTGACGATCGACACCATCCGCAAGGACCGCGAAGCGATCATCGTCTCGGAAATTCCCTTCCAGGTGAACAAGGCCAGCATGGTCGAGCGCATCGCCGACCTGGTGCGCGAGAAGAAGATCGACGGCATCGCCGACCTGCGCGACGAATCCGACCGTGACGGCTACCGCGTCGTCGTCGAGCTCAAGCGCGAGGCCATGCCCGACGTCGTGCTCAACCAGCTCTACAAGTTCACGCCGCTGCAGACCAGTTTCGGCGCCAACATGGTGGCGCTCGACGCCGGCCGCCCGCAGCTGATGAACCTGAAGGACCTGCTGACGCTGTTCGTGGCGTTCCGCGAGCAGGTGGTGACCCGCCGCACCAAGTTCCTGCTGAACAAGGCGCGCGACCGCGCCCACATCCTGGTCGGCCTCGCCATCGCGGTCGCCAACATCGACGAGATCATCCGCGTCATCCGCACCTCGCCCGATCCCCAGACGGCGCGCGAGACCCTGATGTCGCGGGACTGGCCGGCGCGCGACGTCGCCACCATGATGATGCTGATCGACGATCCGCGGCACCGCCTGGCGGAGGACGGCACCGCGCGGCTGTCGATGGAGCAGGCCAAGGCCATCCTCGACCTGCGTCTGCAGCGCCTGACCGCGCTGGGCCGTGACGAGATCGCCGAGGAGCTCGACACGCTGGCCGCCGAGATCACCGACTATCTCGACATCCTGCGCTCGCGCGCCCGGGTGCAGGCCATCGTCAAGGAGGAGCTCGTCGCCGTGAAGGCCGAGTTCGCGACGCCGCGCCGCACCGTCATCATCGACCAGGAGGGCGAGGTCGAGGACGAGGACCTGATCCAGCGCGAGGACATGGTGGTGACGGTGTCGCACCACGGCTACGTCAAGCGCGTGCCGCTGTCGACCTACCGGGCGCAGAAGCGCGGCGGCAAGGGCCGCGCCGGCATGCAGACCCGCGACGAGGATTTCGTCAGCCGGCTGTTCGTGGCCTCGACCCACACTCCGGTGCTGTTCTTCTCCTCGCGCGGCCAGGTCTACAAGGAGAAGGTCTGGCGCCTGCCGATGGCGGCGCCCAACGCCCGCGGCAAGGCGCTGATCAACATCCTGCCGCTGGAGCAGGGCGAGCGCATCACCACCATCATGCCGCTGCCGGAAGACGAGGCGTCGTGGAGCGAGCTCGACGTGATGTTCGCCACCACCGGCGGCAACGTCCGGCGCAACAAGCTGTCGGATTTCGTCGACGTGCGGCGTTCCGGCATGATCGCCATGAAGCTCGACGACGGCGAGGCCATCGTCGACGTCGCGATCTGCACCGAGCGCGACGACGTGCTGCTGACCACCGCCGGCGGCCAGTGCATCCGCTTCCCGGTGACCGACGTCCGCGTGTTCCAGGGCCGTACCTCGATGGGCGTGCGCGGCATCGCGCTGGAGAACGACACCGTGATCTCGCTGTCGATCCTGCGCCACGTCGAGGCGACGTCGGAGGAGCGCTCGGCCTACCTCAAGATGCGGCGCGCGGTCTCGGGCGAGGGCGGCGCCGAGGAGGCGCCGGACGCGGAGGGCGAGGAGCCATCGAGCGCGATCCAGCTCTCCTCGGAGCGCTATGTCGAGATGTCGGCCCAGGAGCAGGTCGTGCTGACGGTATCGGTCAACGGCTACGGCAAGCGCACCTCGTCCTACGAATACCGGACCACCGGGCGCGGCGGCAAAGGCATCGTCGCGATGTCGGTCAACAACCGCAACGGCAAGCTGGTGGCGTCGTTCCCGGTGGAGCATGCCGACCAGATCATGCTGGTGACCGACGCCGGCCAGCTGATCCGCTGCCCGGTCGAGGGCATCCGCGTCGCCGGCCGCTCGACCCAGGGCGTGATCGTGTTCGACACCGCCGAGGACGAACATGTGGTCTCGGTGGAGCGTCTCACCGAGGACGCCGATGGCGGCAATGGCGCGTAAGCCGCAGCCGCGCTGACGGGCGGAGAGCGCCCCCGGCTTGCGAGCGCCGCGGCGGCGGAGTAGAGGGGTGAGATGATGCGGATTGCACTCTACCCGGGGTCGTTCGACCCAGTCACCAACGGCCATGTCGACGTGGTCCGCCAGGCCGTCGGCCTGGTCGACCGGCTGGTCGTGGCGATCGGCATTCACCCCGGCAAGAAGCCGCTGTTCTCGACCGAGGAACGGCTGGAGATGGTGCGGGAGGTGTTCCTGCCGATCGCGGCGCAGGTCGGCTGCACCGTCGAGGCCATGACCTATGACGACCTCGTGGTGACGGCGGCCAAGCGCGTCGGCGCGTCGATCCTGATCCGCGGCCTGCGCGACGGCACCGATCTCGACTATGAAATGCAGATGGCGGGAATGAACGAGACCATGGCGCCCGACCTGAAGACCGTGTTCCTGCCGGCGTCGCCGATGGTGCGCCCGATCACCGCCACGCTGGTGCGGCAGATCGCCGGAATGGGCGGCGACGTGGCCAATTTCGTGCCTTCAATCGTGGCGTCACGTCTCAAGGCTAAGTTCGCCACGTGACCGGCGCCCGCGAGACCTGACGGTCTCGCCGCGTGTCGTGCCGGGCACTGAAAGACCATTCCAACCTCTGGAGCCTACATGATCCGAATCCTAGCCATCCTCGCCGCGTTCGTGGTCGCGGTCCCCGCGCTCGCGCAGCAGCTTCCCGCCGGTCTCGACAAGCAGAACGCCATCGTGATCGACACCACCAAGGGACGCGTGGTGATCAAGCTGCGGCCCGATCTCGCGCCGCGCCATGTCGAGCGCATCAAGCAGCTCGCGCGCGACGGCTTCTACGACAACGTGCCGTTCCACCGCGTGATCGAGGGCTTCATGGCCCAGACCGGCGACGGCACCCGGTTCAACGGCACCGGCGGATCGAAATATCCGGATCTCGCGGCCGAGTTCACGCCGACCCCGTTCAAGCGCGGCATCGTCGGGATGGCGCGGGCGCGCTCCCCGGACTCGGCGAACTCGCAGTTCTTCATCATGCTGGCCGAGGTTTCGTCGCTCAACAACAACTACACCGTGGTCGGCGAGGTGGTGTCGGGGATGGACGTGGTCGACAAGATCAAGCGCGGCGAGCCGGTGGTCGATCCCGACAAGATGCTGAAGGTTCAGGTCGCCGCGGACATCAAGTAGCCTGGGCGCGATGGCCCGGCCGGCGGGACTGCGGTTCTGGCTGGCCGTGGCCGCGACCTGCGGCTTCGCCGTTCCGGCCGGCGCGCAGGCGCCGGCCATCAATACGCTGGCCCAGCTGTTCGCGCGGCTGGGAGCATGCTGGGTGCCGCCGCCGCCTCGCGCCGGCGATCCCGGGATCGAGATCACGGTCGTCGTCAGCTTCCGGCGCGACGGCAGCCTGTTGGGCAGGCCGTCGATTGCCTATGAAACGCCGACGGTCACGGAAGCCGACCGGACGCGTTACGAGATCGCGCTGGCGCAGGCGTTGCAACGCTGCACGCCGATGCCATTTACCGAGGAACTCGGCGGCGCCGTGGCGGGGCGGCCGCTGCGGATCAGGTTCGACGCCCGAAAATTGAAATCAACCGAGAGGATACCATGGCAACCACCGAAAACACTCTGATCCTTGAAACCACCCAGGGGCCCGTGACCATCGAGATGCGGCCGGATCTGGCGCCGAACCACGTGGCGCGGATCAAGGAGCTGGTGCGCGAGGGCTTCTACGACGGCATCGTGTTTCATCGCGTGATCGAGGGCTTCATGGCGCAGACCGGCTGCCCGCACGGCACCGGCACCGGCGGCTCCGGCAAGAAGCTCAAGGCCGAGTTCAACAAGGAGCCGCACGTTCGCGGCACCGCGTCGATGGCGCGCGCCGCCAATCCGGATTCCGGCGACAGCCAGTTCTTCATCTGCTTCGACGACGCGAGCTTCCTCGACGGCCAGTACACTGTCTGGGGCAAGGTCACCGAGGGCATGGAGAACGTCGACAAGATCAAGCGCGGCGAGCCGGTGCAGAACCCCGACAAGATCGTCCGCGCCCACATGGCGGCGGACGCCAAGTGATCGAGGCGCCGCGCGGCCCGCAGGGGCCCCGCGGCGCCGTCGTTCCGGCCATGCGTACCGACCTGTTCGATTTCGAATTGCCCGCCGCCAGCATCGCGCTGCGGCCGGCCGAGCCGCGCGACGCGGCGCGGCTTCTCGTGGTCGACGCCGACGGCGGTCTGGCCGACCGGCTGGTGCGCGACCTGCCGCAGTGCCTGCGGCCCGGCGACCAGCTCGTCGTCAACGACACCCGGGTGATCGCGGCGCAGCTGGCGGGCCGCCGCGTCGGCCGCGACGTCGAGGTCCGGATCGACGCCACGCTGATCAAGCGGCTGGACGGTTCGCGGTGGCAGGCGCTGGTGAAACCCGCCAAGCGCCTGGTCGCCGGCGACCGGCTGCGGTTCGGCAACGAGGGCAGGGTCTGCCTGCTGGGAAATCTCGATGCCGTCGTCGAGCACAAGGGCGAGGGCGGGGAGGTCACGCTGGCCTTCGCGTTTCACGGTCCGGTGCTCGATCAGGCGATCGCCGAGGTCGGCGCGCCGCCGTTGCCGCCCTACATCGCCGCGCGGCGCCCGCCCGACAGCCGCGATGCCGACGACTACCAGACCATGTTCGCGGCGCACGAGGGCGCCGTCGCGGCGCCGACCGCGGGACTGCATTTCACGCCGGCGCTGGAGGCGGCGCTGCGGGCGCGCGGCGTCGTCCTGCACCGCGTCACGCTGCACGTCGGGGCCGGCACCTTCCTGCCGGTCAAGGCGGACGAC
>JARLJA010000072.1 GCA_031291445.1 Xanthobacteraceae bacterium
GACGGAAAGCGGCGACGGCTTCGAGCCGGTGCTGCGCGCGAGCACGAAGAACCTCGGCAGCAAGGTCGAGATCCGGATTCGCGACAACGGCACCGGAATTCCGGACGCCGTGAAGGAGAAGATGTTCAACCCGTTCTTCACGACGAAGCCGGCCGGCGAAGGCACCGGGCTCGGGCTCTCCATGACCCACGACATCGTCGTGAAACAGCATGGCGGCAGCATCGAGGTGACGACGGAGCCGGGCGCGTTCACCGAATTCGTGGTCATCCTGCCACGGACGAACACTGTCAGGCGTGAGATCAAAGGCGAGACGACCGGTCCGGACTCCAGTTCGCGGAGTGTTCCTTGACCGCAGAGCGGGTGGACCGGCGTCTGGCGGCGGTGCTGGCGGCAAATGTCGCGGGGTACAGCCGTCTCATGGGCGCCGACGAGCAAGGCACGCTGGCCCGGCTGAAGGCGGTCAGAAAGTCCTTCGTTGACCCGGCGGTAGCCTCCCATCGTGGCCGCATCGTCAAGACCACAGGCGACGGAATGCTGGTGGAGTTCGGCAGCGCAGTGGACGCGGCCCGGTGACGGCGACATTTGCCGGAATAACGCCGAGTTCGCCGGCTCCGTAGCAACGAGGGAAGCAAACCCCGCCGTCTCCCGGGTGGCAGGTCGAACGGGTGGCCGCGGTCCGCGCGTCCGGTTCGAACGAGGCCACCAGGCCCCCCGCGGCAAGCGACGATTAACGAAGCGGTAACCGTCCTTCCTAACGCGGCCTCCATCGGCGCGCCGTACCCTGTGACCGCCTAGGGAGCGGGGTAATGAAAAAGCGGCGTCAGAACGGTGACGTTATCGATGGGCTGCGCGAGACCTCGCCTGCCCCGGCCGGCGTCGCCGATATCAACAAGCCGGTTCGACGCGACCCGATCCGCTGGCTGATCGGCGCCGGACTGCTGCTGATCGTGGCGATCGCGATCGGGACCGCGGTCATGATCGGCAGCTTCCGCGAACGCGCACTGGCCAGCAGCGAGCGGGAACTGCAGAACGCCGCGCTGCTCCTGGCGCGCCACTTCGATCAGCAGCTGGCCGATGTCGAAATTCCCCTCGACGACCTGGTCGCGCAACTCCGTCAGGCCGGCGTCGCCTCGCCTGACGATTTCCGCCGCGCGATGTCCGCGCCCGAGATGCACGAGCGGATGAGGGCCACGATCCGGGGATCGTCCGACATCGCCGGCGTCAACGCCTACGACGCCAGCGGGACTCTCATCAATTCATCGGTCGTGTCGGTCATCCCGGCCGTCAACATCGCCGACCGTCATTATTTCCAGGCCTTGAAGTCGAGCTCCGAGGTGACCCGGCGCGAGGTCGAACTGGTGCGCAGCCGCTTCACCGGAGGCTGGAAGACGCTGATCGCCCGCAGGGTGACCGGGCCCGACGGCGCGTTTCTCGGCGTCGTTTCGCGCGGCATCGCGCCGGCCAGGTTCGAGGATTTCTTCTCGTCGGTGGCGCTGGGGAGCGAGGCGACGATTTCCATCCTTCATCGCGACGGCACGCTGCTGGCGCGCTATCCTCACGACGAGGCGGCGATGGGGCGGAACTTCAGGAGCGGCCCGGCGGCTCAGACGAGCTTCCTGGACGCCGGCCGCGGCACCGCACGGACGATCAGTCCCGTGGACGGTCAGGAGCGGCTCGTCGCCATCTACAGCCTGAACAGCTTTCCGCTGACCGTCGTCGCCACCACGACCACGTCGTCGGCGCTGGTCGACTGGCGCGCCCAGACCAAACTGATGATCGGCGCAGCCACGCTGTCCGTGCTGGTCATCGCCTCGATCCTGTTCCTGATCGTCCGGCAAATGAACCGGCAGTCCCGGGACACCCAGCAGCGGCTCGAAGCGCAAAAAGAGAGCCTCGACATCGCCCTGAACAACATGACGCAGGGTCTCGTGCTGTATGATGCATCCAACCGGATCGTGATCTGCAACCAGCGCTATCTCGACATGTTCGGGTCATCGGCCGGCCTCGTCAAGCCGGGCTGCAGCTTCCACGACGTCATGCGGATCCGCCGGGCCAAGGGAACGTTGGTCGAGGATGTGGACGCCTATTGCGCGACCATCCTGAACGACATCGCGCAGGGCAAGTTGACCAGCAATATTCTCGAATCCGGGGACGGACGTTCGCTTCGCGTGGTGCACCAGCCGCTCGCACGCGGCGGCTGGGTCGCGACCATGGAGGACATCACCGAGCGGCGGAAACTCGAAGAGGAACGAGACCGCAACGACGCGTTCCTGCACCAGATCATCGATCACATCCCCTCGCACATCACGGTGAAGAACGCGCACGACCGCCGCTACGTCCTGGTCAACCGGGTGGCGGAGGCCGAGTTCGGCCTGCCGCGGGAGCAGGTCCTCGGCAGGACGCCTTCCGACCTGTTTCCCAAGGCCGCGGCCGATGCGATCACCACCGACGACGACAAGGCGATCGGATCCGGCGCCGACCTGTTCGTGGACGAGGAGCACCTGTGGGACAGCCCGGGACGGGGCAGTCACTACATCACGTCCAAGCGCATCGGAATCCGCAATCAGCTCGGTGAATTCCAGTACCTGATCAACGTGGTCGACGACGTCTCCGAGCGCCGGCGCGCCCATGACAGGATCGCGCACCTCGCGCATTACGACGCGCTGACCGGCCTGCCCAACCGCACCCTGTTCCGGAACCAGATCGAACGCGAGCTTGCCAGGACCGCCGAGGGCAAGGCGTTCGCGCTACTCTACATCGACATCGACGAATTCAAGCACATCAACGACTCGCTGGGGCATCAGGTCGGCGACGAACTGCTCAAGGCCGTGGCGGCGCGCCTGCGGAGTCACATCCGGGAGACCGACCTCGTGGCGCGGCTGGGCGGCGACGAGTTCGCCGTGATCCAGACCAACCTCGGCAGCGCGGACGACGCCGCGGAATTCGTCCGGCGCATTCACGACGCGATCCGGCAGCCCTACGACTGCCTCGGGCACAGCCTGTCGACCGACGCCAGCATCGGCATCGCGCTGGCGCCGCGGGACGGCACCGACCTCGACAAGCTGGTCAAGAACGCCGACCTCGCGATGTACGGCGCCAAGGCCGACGGCCGACGGACCCATCGCTTCTTCGAACCCGCCATGGAGACCCGCGCGCAGCTGCGGCTCACCATGGAGCGCGACCTGCGGCAAGCGCTCGCCGACGGCGCCTTCGAGGTCCACTACCAGCCGGTCGTCGACCTCGCGCGCGACGAGGTGACCGGCTGCGAGGCGCTGCTGCGCTGGCGTCATCCGGACCGCGGCATGGTCTCGCCGGCCGAATTCGTGCCCGTGGCCGAAGACACCGGCCTGATCGTCGAGCTCGGCGACTGGGTCCTGAAAACCGCCTGCGCCGAGGCGGCGACCTGGCCGGGCCATGTCCGCCTCGCGGTCAACGTCTCGCCGGTGCAGCTGAAATCCGATACGCTGGTGCTGAAGATCATGAGCGCGCTGGCGTCGTCCGGCCTCGCCGCGAAGCGTCTGGAGCTCGAAATCACCGAGGCCGTCCTGATCCGCGACGACGAGACGGCGCTCGCCATCCTGCACCAGCTCCGCGCCATCGGCGTGCGCATCGCGCTGGACGATTTCGGCACCGGCTATTCGTCGCTGAGTCGCCTCAAGCGTTTCCCGTTCGACAAGATCAAGATCGACCGCTGCTTCGTCAACGACGTCGCGGAAGCGGACGGCTCGTCGGCGATCGTCGAGGCCGTGGTGAACATCGCCGTCGCCGGCCACATGACGACGACGGCGGAAGGCGTCGAGACCCAACGGCAGAAGGACAGGCTTCGCGCGCTCGGTTGCACCGAGATGCAGGGCTACCTGTTCAGCGCCGCGAAGCCCGCGGCCGAGGTGAGGCGCCTGTTTAGCGGCCGCGGCGACGCGATCGCCGCCGGCGCCGCCTAGTTCCCGCTTTTCGAAAGTTGGTGTGCGAAAGGCACGGCGAGCGACTGACGTATTTCGGAAACCGGGCACGAGGGGCCAAGACACCTGCGCTCCTGGCTCGCGCTGGCCACTCCACCAGGATATTCGATGTGATCGGGCCGCAGCAGGCGATTTTCCGTCGCCGCTCCATCGCGACGTGCTAGCCTCGAACAACGGCAAGACACCCAAGCAGCCGCCCGAGGGAGAGCACCCATGGACTTGATCTACGTTCTCGTCTTTCCGGTCGTCATCTACCTCCTGATCTCGCTGCGCGTGCTGAAACAGTACGAGCGCGGCGTGGTCTTCCTGCTCGGCCGGTTTGCCGGGGTCCGCGGGCCCGGGCTGACGCTGATCTTCGTTCCGATCCAGCAGATGGTGCGCGTGTCGCTGCGCACCGTGACCATGCAGATCCCCTCGCAGAAGATCATCACCAAGGACAACGTCTCGATCGATATCGCGGCGGTCGCGTACTATCACATCACCGATCCGGAACGCGCGGTGATCGCCATCGAGAACGTCTACAACGCCATCAACCAGATCAGCCAGACCACCGTGCGCAACGTGGTCGGCCGGTTCAGCCTCGACCAGCTGCTGTCGGACACCGCGAGCATCAACGACCAGATCAAGAACGTCATCGACCAGCACACCGAGCCGTGGGGCACCCAGGTGACCGCCGTCGAGATCAAGGACATCACGCTGCCCGAGAACATGCAGCGCGCGATGGCCAAGGAGGCCGAGGCGGAGCGCGAGCGCCGTGCCAAGATCGTCGCCGCCGAGGGCGAATACCAGGCCGCGGTCAAGCTCGGCCAGGCGGCCGACATCATCACCCAGCACCCGGTGGCGCTGCAGCTCCGCACCCTGCAGACCATGGCCGAGATCTCTGTCGAGAAGAACTCCACCATCATTTTCCCCGCCCAGTTCATGACCACGGTGCAGGACGCCATCGCGCTGCTGGCGAAGGACTCGGCGTCGAAGTAGCGCACGGCCCGGGCCTCCGCGTCGCGCGGCAGGCGGCCGGTCTCCCGGTTCGGCACGCGGGCGCACGCCCGACGTTCGATGCCGTCATCGCGACGCGCGCGCCCCAAGCCACAGTCCCACGAAGGCGCCGGCCCCGCTCAGCAGTACTCCCGAATAGGACAACATGTCGCCGCCCCAGAGCTCGGGAATGAATCCGCCGATCGTCGATCCAATGAAGATGCCAATCCAGATCGGTGACCGCATCGAGGCAGCCTACTCCCTCTCCATGATAGTTGGACGTCCATCGTCGCCGGTCACGCATTTGGCAACCGACCTGGAACGCAGGATCCTTCGCGTCCAACGCGGAACTGCCGGTTCGCGCGGATGCACGACGGAGGCCCGGTCGGGGGCTGGAACGACTGACGCCCGCCGATCGCGGACCTGCAAACCCCTTCCGCCGGGAGCCGGATTTTCCTAACCTGCCGAGCGGCGGACATCAGCGGGGAGCGATCGATGGCGGACGGGTTCGAGCTGGATGGTTATCTCGCGCGCATCGGCCATGACGGGCCGGTGGCGCCGGATCTGGCGACGCTGGCGGCGCTGCAGGCCGCCCATGTCGACGCCATCCCGTTCGAGGGGCTCGACCCGCTGCTGGGCCGCCCGGTCAGGCTCGATCTCGCCGCGGTCCAGGGCAAGCTGATCGACGGCCGGCGCGGCGGCTACTGCTTCGAGCAGAACGCGCTGTTCAGGGCCGCGCTCGAGGCCATCGGCTTCAAGGTGACCGGGCTCGGCGGCCGGGTGCGCTGGATGTCGCCGCCCGACAGTCCGCTCGGCCCGCGCACCCACATGCTGCTGCGGGTCGACCTGCCCGATGCGCCCTATCTCGCCGACGTCGGCTTCGGCGCCTGCCTGCTCGACGCCCCGCTCAAGTTCAAGCCCGACGTCGAGCAGCGCACCGCCATGGGCACCTACCGGCTGACCGAATCCGGCGGCCAGTTCTCGCTCGCCGCCAGGCGCGGCGAGGGCTGGCGGACGATGTATGTCTTCAACCTCGAGCCGCAGCTGCCCTCGGACTACGAGCTCGGCAACTGGTTCACCTCGACCAGCCCGCTGGTGCCGTTCACCGGCACGCTGATCCTGGAGCGGCTGAGCGGCGAGCGGCGCTACCGGCTGGTCAACCGCCGCTTCACCATCGAGGCGCGCGACGGCGAGGTCACGTCCGAACAGGTGATCGCAAGCCCCGACGAACTGCACCAGGTGCTCGAGGAGACCTTCAACGTCACCCCGCCGCAGCCGGCTGAGGAGATCTTCGGCCGGCTCGGGGAGTAGCGGAATCGATTTGGTCGCGACAATTTGGTCGCGACAATCAAGTGTGATGCAAGGCGGCTGCCTCACCCACCGCCGTCGTCCCCGGCTTGATCCCGTCCCCCGACTCGATCGGGGGATCAAGTCGGGGGACGGACCCAGTGCACCGCCACGTCGCGTTCCTGCATGTTCATGCCGCAAGCCGGGGATGACAGTCGTGGTTGGGCTGACACTCACGTCGACCGCCGTTGCTTTTCGAGTCAGACTCTGAGGAGCGCTGCCAACGGGTCCGCGGGAAACGCGGCCCGATGACAGGCTCCGCAGCACGTCTCGAAGGATGACGCCGCCAGACCCATGCATCTCGGCCTCACGGTTCGAGACGGCGCGACGGCGCCTCCCCACGATGAGGGTAGATGCCGCGGCTCAGGCGAAATAGCCGGCGGCAGCGGGCCGGCTCTGGTTCGCCGGGGTCGCTGTGGTGCGCAGCGTCCCGGGTCAATAGCCAGTTCTTGCCATAGCCATGCCCCGCCGATCGATCGAGCCTTCGGGCGCCGGATCCTCGCCATGCCAGATTGCGGGCGCGGACCGCCCGGCGTGGATTTCAGATGAAGACGTCGATCGCCGACCCGGCTTCCGGACGACGATACCCGGTCAGCCGCCGCGGCTTGGAGGGTCCATGACCACGCCTGCTCCTCCGTGGCTCGCAACCATGCGCCAGATCACCGGCACGCACGCCCTCAACGACAATCCGGTCATCCTCGGCTGGGCAAGGAAAATCGGCGAGTTGTTTCCGGACACGGCGTCCTACGCGGCCACCTACACCCATGACACCATCGCGTGGTGTGGATTGACGGTGGCCTACTGCATGGCGGTCAACGGGATAAGGCCCGTGTTCGGCGCCAGCGCGACCGACAGGTTTCTCTGGGCGCTGGCCTGGCGGGAATTCGGGACGGCCGTGAACACGCCCCAGACCGGCGACGTGCTGGTGTTCGATTTCGGAAACAACGATCACCACGTCACGCTGCACGAACAGACCCAGGGTGAGTCCTACGTCTGCCGCGGCGGCAACCAGAGCCACGAGGTCAAGACCTCGAGTTATCCCGCAAGCCTCTGCATCGCCATCCGCCGCCCGCCGGCGGCGGCAATCAGCGTCCCGCTCACCCCGTCGCCCCTCGCCGTCCCGCTCTACAGCGGCATCACGGCGACCATGTTCGGCGGTGCGGCGGACCCGAACACCAGCGCCTATGACGGCCACCTCATCGACGACAGCGAACTCGGCGTCGCCCTGCCCTATCACTTCCCCGATCCGCGGCCCACCGTCTGCGTGTGGAACGGCGGCAAGTCGGTGGTCTGCAAGATCGTCGACGTCGGGCCGTGGAACACCAACGATCCCTACTGGCAGACCGGCGCCCGCCCGCAGGCCGAGTCGGGAACGAACATGCGCGGTCAACCGACCAACCGGGCCGGGATCGATCTCACGCCGGCGGCCGCGCGCGCGGTCGGCATCGACGGCAAGGCGATCGTCGATTGGGGATTCTCGGACGCGCCGGCCGCCGCGTCGCCGGCGTCGACACCGGCAGGCGGCGGCGCGCCGGCGCCGTCGACGTTAAAGCAACTCCTCGATTTGCTGGAGAAGATCATGCCCGCTCCCACGACCACGCAAAGCGGTGCGAGCGGCACCGCCGCTGCTCCCGCCGACCTGGCGACGCTGCTGCAGCAGATCCTCGCGCTGGCGCAGGCGCCGCCGCAAAACCAGCCGACAGGCAATACGCCTGCACCGGCGCAGGACCAGGCCCAGCAGTTGCTCGGCATCCTGACCGCCGTGGTCAACGCGCTCGCCTCGAACGGCGCCGGGTCGCAGCTCGGACCGGTCAACGGCGCACTGGGGCAGACAATCGGCAATCTTCTGAACGGCAGGAAAAGCGCCATCGGCATCATTGGCGCGGTCCTGACCGCGATCCTCCAGTCCGTGAGCCAGAACCCGCAATCGTTCCTGGCGCCGCTGGCCGCGGCGGTCCCGGGGCTCGGCGGCATCATCCTGCCGATCTTTCTCGGTTTGACCGCCTGGGGAACGCTCGGGAAACTCGAGAAATGGGCGCAGCCGCAGCCGCCCGCAAGAAGCAGCTGACCGCGGACATCTTGCAACGAGCCGCGGCCAACCAAGGCGAGGCCGGATTCGAGCCCCCTTGCCACGAACCGTGGAATTGGCGGACGCTCGGCGGGGGCACCGGGACGGGAGCGTGACGTGAGCAGCCGAGATCACACCACGACGACTGCGAGCCCCGCCACCCGGCGGTTCGGCGGGATCGTCATGGCCTGGAATTGCGTGCTCCGCCTCAGCCTCGTGCTGTGGGTGGTCCGGGTGCCCCTCGCTTTCACCCTCCTCGGACTTGCGCTGCTCGGGCTGGCGCCGCAGGCCCAGGACCTCTTCGTCGAATTCGACGACCCCAGCTGGGTGGTCGAAGTGTCCAACCAGTTGCTGTTGGCGGCCGTGCTGATGCTGGTGTGGGCGATGCCGACCCACTATGCCGGACGCCTGCTGCTCGACACCGACAGCAGGCTGCAGTCGCAGCTCGGGTGCAACGCCGAAGACCGCGACGCGGAGCGGGTGGCGAAGGTCTTCAAGGCATCGGTGGTCTACGTGCCCCGCGTGCTCGGCCTGCTCACCTTCGTCGCGGTCCTGATCGCGATCCGGCGCTCGTCCAACAACCTGCCGGTTCTCGACGAGCAGGACACCGTCATCGCGCCGGTCCGGCACTCGCTGCTGATCATGGCGGCGCTGGTTGTCGCCGCCGCGGTGCTGTTCGGCTTCTACGTGGCCTACCGGCCGAAACATGCCGACGAACTCGTCCCTCGACGCCTGCGGAGCGCGAACGCCTGGATCACACCGCGCCTGCGCCGTATCTCGCCGGGACTCGCGGATGCGCCGGGGTCCCGGGACGAGGCCAACCGCGGCGTCGGACGTTCGATCCTGTTCGCGATCTTCCTGGTGTTCCTGTTCATCTTCGCGTTCGGCGCCGACGCGGCGGGCCACCTGTTTCCAAGGGCGATGGCCGTTCCGTTCATCCTCGGGGGCTGGCTTCCGTTCCTGTCCTGGCTTGCCGGGTTCGGCCGGCAGTTTCGCGCGCCGCTGATCGGCGGGTTCGCGCTTCTCATCATGCTCGTCGCCCTGATCATCGGCGACAACCACACGGTCCGCCTGATCAATGCCGAGACGACGGTCGGACACGGGGTCGACCTCTCACCGCTGCCGATCGACCGCGCCGCCAGGATGTGGATGCAGGAGAACCATTGCGACGCGCCGGGCGCGACGTGTCCGCGGCCCATCATCATCGCGGCCGCCGGAGGGGCCAGCCGGGCCGGCTTCTTCACCGCCAGCGTCGTCGGCTACTTCATGCAGCGCGCGGCCGACACGCACGAGATCGATCCAGAAGAACTGCGAAAGCGCATGTTCGCGATCTCCGGGGTGTCCGGCGGAGCGGTCGGCGCCGTGATGCTGGCGGCGGCGCTCGACGCCAGCGCCGACGGCCGGACGCAGCCTTGCCTGGAGCAGCCGGAGAGCCTGTGGTGGGGGTACACGGTCACGAACTGGCGGGACTGCTTCGAGGCGATCGCCAGCGGCGACTTCCTCAGCTCCGACTTCTTCGGATTTGCCTTCAACGACATGTTTCCGTTCGGACCTTGGCGCGACCGCGCCGCGGTGCTGGAAGACACCTGGAGCCGCCGTTACGACAAGGTCATGAAGCCCGGCTATGCGGCCGACCCGGCCCGCAAGTGCACCGGGCTGACCTGCCCGTTCCTCACGCTGCGGCCGCGCGACGGGCACTGGGTGCCGCTGCTGGTGCTCAACGGCACGTCGGAAGCGACCGGACAGCGCATCATCACCACTGCGCTGGCGTCGGCCTACCCGCTGAAGCTCAACCCCGAAGCGACATGTCCGACCGCGCCCGGGATCGAACCGTGCCCGCTGTTCACGGACGCCGCGCGCTTTCACGACATGCTGGCCGATCCGAGGCAATCCGGCCGGCTGAGGGACGCCTTCGCCCGGCACGTCTTCGGCGTCGTGGAGAAGGACGGCGACGACGTCCGATTGAGCACGGCGGCCCACAATTCCGCGAGATTTCCGTTCATTTCGCCGCCCGGGTCCATTCGCAGCCGCTCCGGAGGAATCGTCGACCGCATCGTCGACGGCGGATACTTCGAAAACTATGGCGCCCTGAGCGCGAAGGAGATCGCGCTTGCGCTTCACGCGGTCCAGCCCGGGCTGTCGCCGCTGGTGATCGTGATCTCGAACGACCCGGACGACGCGTTCACCGCCGATGACAGTGCGGCGAGCGCCGCCACGACACCGGCCGCCTCTACGCCGAAGCCCGCCTCGATCGACAGCAGCGAGTTCTTCTCGGAGGTTACCACCCCTCTGACGACCATCTCGAACGCACGATCGGCGCACGGGGTCCTGGCGGTCGACGAGTTGCACAGCGCCGTTCGCGGTGCGACCGGTTGCGCGACGAACCTGATCGACATCCGGGTCTGGCCCCAACGGCAGGGCGATTCCGGTCGCTCGAAAGCCGTGTCGATGAGCTGGTGGTTGTCAAAGCCGGTTCAGCGCCACCTTCATCAACAGACCGAGGGGACGAAGAACGGCAACCAGAATTCCGAACACCTGGATGCGGTCTGGACCGCGCTGAAGACTCCGCCGGACTGCCCCCCGCCGTCGCAATGACCTACGCCGGCCCGCCACGCCGTCGCCGCAATTGGCGTCAGCCGCCGTGCCATGTTTGGCGTTGCCCGGGCGCGGGGCCGGTCAGCCGACGCCGTCGGTGATCCGGTCGCCGGCGGCGTCGATCGGCAGGCGCACGCCGCCATAGAGAAAATGAAACACGGCGCAGCCCGCCAGCACGCAGACCCCGGCGCCGATCAGCAGCAGGCCGAGAAACACGCGCATCGGCCCGTTGACATCATCGTTGCGCGCGGCGAGCCCGGTGGTCTGGCCGGCGCTCGGCGCCAGCTCGGCGTCGTTGAGCGCCGCGTCGACCGGCGCCGGCGCGCGGGCCGCCGTGTCGCC
>JARLJA010000073.1 GCA_031291445.1 Xanthobacteraceae bacterium
CCGGGCCGCTCCTCACCGCCGCGCTGGCGCGCCGCGGCGCCGCGGCGCTGCTGCTGCAGGCGCTGTTCGCGGTGCTCCTGATCGCGCTGCTGGCCAATGCGGCGCTGGGGGTCTACCACTCCGGCGTCGAATGGGGGTTCTGGGCGGGGCCGACCGACTGCACCGGCCCGATCAAGGACTTAGGGAGCGCCGGCAACCTGCTCGACCGGCTGCAGACCGAGAAGGTGGTGCGCTGCGACGAGGTCCAGTGGCGCTTCCTCGGCCTCTCGCTCGCCGGCTACAACGCCCTGATTTCGCTGGCCATGGCGGCGCTGGCGCTGTGGGGCGTGAGGCGCGCCCGCGATATCGACTGAGCCGAAGCCCCGGCGTCAGTCGTCGAGCTCCTCGTCGTCGTTGCCGAACCAGTGCACGATCCCCGGTGTCGCGATCGAGACGAACAGGAAGCGCGACAGGTGGTGCGCGCCGACGAACACCGGGTCGATGTGCAAGGTCAGCGCCAGCGCCAGCATGGCGTCCATGGCGCCCGGCGCGAACGCCACGATGACGTCGCTCAGCCGCTCCCCGGTCACCATCGCCACCAGGGTGACGAACACCGCCGAGATCGCGATCGCCACCGCGAACGAGCCGAGCGCCGCCAGGATGTGGCGCAGCACGGTGGCGCCGGAGATGCGGGCGAAGCGCGAGCCGATCAGGATGCCGATCCCGGCCAGCGCCACCATGTAGGCCCACAGCGGCAACCCGCCCTCGACCAGGCCGGCGCCGTGCAGGACGCTCGACGCCAGCATGGCGCCGAACATCCAGCTGGCGGGAAACTTCAGCCGGTGCAGCACGTAGGATGCCGCGAGCGAGGTTGCCGCCAGCACCGCCAGCGCCTGCGGTGACGCCGGCGGCGCGCGCAGCGCCAGCCCGGCGTGCGGGGCGAAGCCGATCAGGCTGAGCAAGAACGGCAGCGCCGCGGTGAGGATGATCACCCGCATGGTCTGCACCACGGCGATCCCGGCGACGTCGGCGTTGCGCTCGGTCGCCAGCATGATGATCTGCGACAGCGCGCCGGGGCTGCCGGCCAGGAACGCCGAGGCGCGGTCCCAGCCGTGGACCCGCTGCAGGTACTGGCTGCTGCCGAAGGTGGCGCCGAAGGTCGACACCGCGAGCACCGCGATGCTCACCGGATAGTTGGCGATGTTGCGAAGCATTTCCGGCGACACCATGGAGCCGAGCGAGACCCCGAGTGTCATCAGGACGGCGTGGGCCACCACCGGCGGCAGCCCGAGCTGGCGGCGCATCACGGTCGCCGCCGCCGCCACCGCGATCATGGCCCCCGAAATCAGGCCGCCGGGCAGCTGGGCCCACAGGAACAGCCCGCCACCGGCGGCGCCGACACCGACGGTTTCGCAAAACTGCAGCACGCCCGCGCGCGACGGCAGCCAGGCCGCGAACCGGGTCTTGAGCGGGACCTGGGGCGGGCGAGAGGAGGGCGAGGCCAGCGGCATCAGGGCTGCCGCGGGCGAGGAGGGGGCGGGCAAACCAGCATCATGGCGCCTTATGGCAATGCCGCGGGCCGGCGGCAATCGCATGCCGGCGCATGGGCCGCGGCGCCGCCCTCATGGCTTCCGCCGTGCCGATTTCCGCACAGCGAAAGGGCGGCCGCGCGGGCCGCCCCTTGGTGTCGCCGCCGGCCGGCCGGTCCGGATCCCGGCCGGGCCGGCGCCGCGCTCGCGACCCTGTCGCGACTACTGCTTGGCCTTGGTCTTGGCGTCCTTCTTGCACTGGGAGCGGAATTTCTTGCGCTCCTTGCCCTTCAGGCCCTTGGCGTCGGCTTCCTTCGAGCACTCGATCGATTCCGGGGTGCGTTCCTTGGCGGCGGGCTTGGCCATCGTATCGGACTTCGCGGCCGGGGCAGCCGGCGCGGCCGCGGGCGGCGCGTTCTGGGCCAGGGCCGTTCCCATCAGCAGGACGGACGCGAAGGCGACGGCGGTGGCACGGGACACAATTGTCATGATGAACCTCTTGCTGTGCAGTCGACATCGGCACGTCGACGCAGGTGAGAATCACCGCGTTGCGATGAACGTCAGGTGAATGAGGAACGGATCCGGGGCGCGGCGTCGCGTCGCCGTCAAAACCGTTATCCACCGGATCGAATCTGAACTAGAATATCCGGTGGAACGTATGTTTTTTGGGGAGATTTGCGATGACGATCGATCGACATATCATCGGTGCCGCCCTGGTGTCGGCCCTGCTCTGCGGCGCCGCGCTGCCGGCGCAGGCGCTGACCATGCAGGAGTGCAGCGCAAAGTATAAGGCCGCCAAGGACGCCGGAACGCTCGGCGACCAGAAGTGGAACGACTTCCGCAAGAGCCAGTGCGCCGCCGAAGCCGCGCCTGCCGCGGCGCCGGCCGCTCCGGCCGCTCCGGCTGCTCCGCCGCCGGCGGCGGAAGCCCCCAACGCCGCTCCGAAGGCTGCGCCGAAGGCCGCAACCGCGCCCGAGGCTGCCCCCGCGCCCGCGCCGACCGGCAACGCCGTGTTCCCGACCGCCGTCTCGCCGAAATACTCCAGCGAGTCCGCCGGCAAGGCCCGCGAGCACACCTGCCTCGATCAGTACAAGGCCAACAAGGAAACCAACGGCAACGGCGGCCTGAAGTGGATCATGAAGGGCGGCGGCTACTACAGCGAGTGCAACAAGCGGCTGAAGGGCTGATCCCTCGCACCTGCAATATGACGGCCAACCTGACATCGGGCGGCGCGGAGCCGCCCGATCCCGGTCCTGGTTCCGGCCAGGGCTCTCTCCCATCCCCACCGATCCATCCCTGGCACCAGCCACCGCGCAAGACCCACCATGCGGTCGGCCTGATGACGCTCGCGCTGTCCTGCTACCTCGGGCTGGCCTATGGCGCGCTGCCGGCGCTGTGGAAGCATTACGAGCACGAGAAGAAGCTCGCCGGGCTGCCGATGGTGACGACCACCTCCCTGGGCCTTCCCGGAGATCCCATCAACCTCGCCTTCGTCGGCTCCGCGCGTGACATTCTCTGCGCCATGCACGAGGCCGGCTGGTACCCCGCCGATCCGGTGACGCTGCGCACCAGCATCGAGATCTCGGGCAGCGTGCTGCTCGACCGGCCCTATCCGACCGCCCCGGTCAGCCCGCTGTACTACGCCGGACGCTCCGAGGACCTCGCCTTCGAGAAGCCGGACGGGCGCAGCGCCGACCGCCGTCACCACGTGCGGCTGTGGCGGGTGCTCGACAGCGGCGACCAGGACCGGCCGGTGTGGCTGGCGGCCGCAACCTACGATCTCGGCATCAGGCTGAGCCGCTACACCGGCGCGGTCACCCACCGCATCGCGCCCGACATCGATCTCGAACGCAAGCTGATCGCCACCAGCGTGGAAGACGCCCGGCTGCTCGAGGCGCGCTACACCATTTCAGGGATCGGGCCGACGTTGATGGCGCGCAACGGCGGCGGCGACCTTTACTTCACCGACGGCGAACTCTGGGTGCTGCTGCTCACCGAGGACTGCCGCAAGCGCGACGCGCCGCCGCTGGTGCCGGCGAGCCCGATCATCACCCAGTTCAAGGACCAGTTGTGGAAGAATCTTGCCGACACCATCAGTCAGCAGTCGCACTAGAGCGGTTTCCGCTTGAATTGACTCGTCATGCCCGGGCAGGGGGGGGGGTGCGTGCGTCGCGGCGCGGGGCGGCGCGCGGGCCGCGGGGGGGGCGGGGGGGCGCGTCACCG
>JARLJA010000074.1 GCA_031291445.1 Xanthobacteraceae bacterium
GAGCGACTGCGCCGTGAAATAGTTGGTCGGGTTGTCGAGGGCCGAGTTGACCTTCTGGCCCGTCGCGAGCTGGTTCTGGGTGGTCGCCAGCAGTTGGGCGGTCGACTGCAGCGAGAGCAGGTTCTGCGAGACCGCAGTTGAAAGAACGATACCGGACATAACTATACCTTTCTGGTGTTACGCAACACCGACCTTCGTGGTCGGGAGAGCCGAACCCTGGAATCAATTCCTCAACGAAAGATGAAACGGTCCAGGCAAAACGCGCTGGCGGGAAGCTTCCCTGATTGTGCTAAAAAAAAGGCTAACGGCCTTGCGCCAAATTGCGGTCCGGCGGAGGAAATATCGTTAAGCCGGCGTTAACGGCGGCGCCGCGGCCGGCAGCCGTAGCGCGCAATAGTAGGGCGCAATAAGCGTAGCGCATTGCGCCGCCCCACTTCCAAAATCCCGGACGCTTCCCCCTTTCACGTCGTTCCACCGCGACGTGCGGGCGGGACTGGTCCCGGAGGATTGGGCGGGCGAGGTCGTGGAAGGCGAGTTCGGCGAACGCGCGTGAACACACGATGGCGCAATGCGCTGCGCTTATTGCGCCCTACGCGCCCGGGGCGGCGAACTGCGAGGCGACGTTGCCGTGAAACACCGAGGGTCCGACGTGATCGAGCCGGCCCTCGAGGTCGGCCCAGATCTCGCCGCCGATGTCGGTCCAGCGCTTGCAGAACGCGAAATCCTCACTGAGATAGGTGCCGGTCGCCGGATCGATCATGCACTCGAACAACGCGAAGCGGTTGGAGCTGCCGGCCAGCGCATCGTGCGAATGCTCGCGAAAGAACTGTAGCGGCGCGTAGTCGGGATGCCTGCACATCCGCTCGATGACGTGACGGCGGATCATCAGGAAGCCGGTGCCGGCGAAGCGCACGCGCGCGAAACCCTTCACCACCGCGATCTGGTCGGGATTTTCGACCTCCAGCACGTAGTCGAGCGAGGCCGCAGGAACGTCCGGCCGCCCGGCCTCGATGGCGCGTCGCGCCTTGTCCCAGTTGACGCGCTTGATCGGATAGACCCCCGCCACCATGTCGGCACCGCACTCGACCAGGCGGAACACCTGTTCCGGTGAAAAGCCGATATCGGCATCGATGAACAGGAGATGGGTGGCCTTCGGGTCCTCGAGGAACAGGGTCACCAGATTGGCCCGCGCCCGGGTGATCAGGGCGTCGCCGTCGCGAAGATGCACGGTCAGACCGATGCCGTCGGTCGCATGCACGACACGCTGCAGGTGAAACAGCGACTTGGCGTAGATGGTGGAAATCTGCCCGCCGAAGCACGGCGTCGCCACCACGAGATGGACTTGGTCGGTCATCGCAAGGCTCCGGAGGGCTGGCGGCGCTTGGTTGCCGAGAGGTAAACAAACGTGGTTAAGAAAGTCTGAACTCCGGCGCAGCGCGCGGCCGTCACGCAGTGGGACGCTCCGGCATGCCACGCAGAGGCACCGAGGCCGCCCCGCGCCGAGGTCGCGCTATCGTTTCGAGCGCTGCTCCGGGCCGAGATAGACGTCGCCGAGCAGCGACGAATTCACCCACGGGATCTGCTTGCGCTCGGTTGCGGTGGCGACATCGATGCGGACGCGCGTCAGCATCTGGTTGACCTCCATTCCCGACGTTCCGATGTATTTGAGCAGCGCGGTGGTGAACGGGCTGTGGGCGCCGGTGCCGTCGGCAGCGGTATTGCCGGGCGCCGTCGCGAAAGCGATCAGCGTGCCGCTGCCGACCGTCTGGTAGGCGACGAGACCGGAGCCCCGGCCGGTCGAGCGGCTCGGCATCAGCCGAGGCTCGAACGGATTGTCGCGGCAGGCGTCGAGGATGACGACGTTGGCGCGAGCCTCGTCGTCCAGCCCCTTGAGGATGCGGTCGATGTCGATCAGTTCGAACATCGCGGCGCTCTTGGTGGCGACCATGGCGTCGATCGGCACCAGGTAGTTGTTGCCGTCGATCGAGATGCCGTGCCCGGCATAGAACAGCAGCCGCACCGAAGCGGTGGGCGCGCGCTGGAGAAATTCGAGCAGCGCCTTTTCCATGCCGCCACGATCGAGATCGGTGGCCTCGATGACCTGGAAGCCGATGTCGCGCAGCGTCTTCGCCACCGCGCGCGCATCGCTCGGCGGATTGGGCAACTGCGGCGCGTTGCGGTAGAGCCCGTTGCCGATCACCAGCGCCAGCCGGTTGCCGGTCTGTCCCTTCGGCAGAACGATGTTGGCCGCGACCGGCGCTGCCGGTGTCGGCGTCGCGACGACGGGCGGCGGCGCAACAGGGCTCACCCCCTTGGGTGGCGGTGCGGGCGGCGGCGTGACCTTCGGCGTTACGGTCGTAGGCGGCGGCGACGGCGGCGGAGGCGTTGGCGGCGCAACCGCCGGCTTGGAGAGCACCGCCAGGCGGCTCTTGGCCGTATCCTGCGCCCATTGGCCGTTGTCGTATTTCAGCGGCAGCGCGGCGGCCTTCTGAAAGTCCGCCAGCGCGTGCGCGACGTCGCTCTTGGCCTCGTAGGCGAGACCGCGGTTGACCAACGCGCCGGAATAGGCCGGGTCGAGCCGGATCGCCTCGGTAAAATCCGCGATGGCGCGATCGGTGTCGCCCTTCGTGCGATAGATAGTGCCACGATTGTTCAGGGTCAGTGGATAGGTCGGGTCGAGCCGGATCGCCTCGCTGTAGTCGGCCAGCGCGCTGTCGAGCGAGCCTTTCTTCCTCAGCGCGTAGGCGCGGCTGAAATAGGCATTGGCATATTTCGGATCGAGCCGGATCGCCTCGCCGTAGTCGGCGATGGCGTGGTCGAGATCGCCCTTGTCCTCGTAGACCCGCCCGATTCCGCGCCGCGCCTTGGCGCTGCCGGGATCGATCTGCAGGACAGCCGAAAAATCGGCGATCGCCCCGTCGAAGTCGCGCTTGCTGCGCCGCGCATTGCCGCGATCGAGCAGGCCGTTGACGCCGCGGGGCTCGATCGCGATCGCTGCGTTGAAGTCGGCGATAGCATGATCGAGATCGCCCTTGTGCTGCCAGGCCAGGCCGCGGTTGCGCAGGGCGCGGGCAAACTTCGGATCGAGGCCGATCGCCACGCTGAGATCGGCGATGGCGTGATCGTGGTCGCCCTTGACGTCGAAATAGTAGCCGCGGTTGTTGTAGGCCGCGGCATTTTTCGGGTCGCACCGGATTGCATCGGTCTGGTCGGCGATGGCGCGGTCGAGGTTGCCCTTGCGCTCGAACACGAGACCGCGGTTGAGGTAGGCCTGCGCATAGTTCGGGTTGAGGCGGATCGCGTCGCTGTAGTCGGCGAGCGCATGGTCGGGATCGCCCTTGCGCGACCACACGTCGCCCCGGTTGTTGAAGGCCACCGAATCCTTTGGATCGAGCCGGATCGCCTCGCCGTAGTCGGCGATGGCGCGGTCGAGATCACCTTTGTTCATGTAGGAGAGGCCGCGGTCGCGGTGCGCCACGCCGTTGTTCGGTGCGCGGCGGATCGCCTCGGTGTCGTCGGCGATCGCGAGATCTTCCTCGTTCTTGCTGCGATGAGCGACGCCGCGGAGGAGCCAGGTGGAAACATCGCCCGGGTCGAGCCGGATCGCCTCGCCGTAGTCGGCGATGGCGTGGTCGTGGTCGCCCTTGCGCTCGTAGGCCAGGCCGCGATTGCGGAAGGCGTGCGCGTAGCCCGGCGCTTGACGGATCGCCTCGGTGTAGTCGGCGATGGCCTTGTCGTGATCGCCCTTCTGTTCCTGATACAGTCCCCGGTTGTTGAAGGCGGGAGCAAGCTTGGGGTCGAGGCGGATCGCCTCGGTATCGTCGGCAATGGCGTGGTCGAGATCGCCCCTGGCGCCGTAGGCCCCGGCCCGCAGCAGAAAGGCGAAAGCGTAGTTCGGATCGAGGGCGATGGACTGGTTGAAGTCGGCCAGCTCGCGATTGTGGTCGCCCTTCTGCCCAAAGGCGAAGGCCCGGTCGCTGAAGGCAACGGCGTCCTTCGGCGCCAACCGGATCGCTTCGCCATAGTCGGCGATGGCGTGGTCGTGGTCGTGCTTGCGCTCCCAGGCGTCGCCGCGGTTGCGGAACGCAGCCGCGAAGTTCGGGTCAAGCGTGATCGCCTCGGTATGGTCGGCGATGGCGAGGTCCTGCTCCGACTTGCGCGAATGGGCGGCGCCGCGGGCGTCGTAGATGACGGCAAGTTCGTGACCGAACAGCTTGCCGGCCTGGATCACACGGGTGCAGGCTGCGATCGCCGCGTCCGCCGCAAGGCCTGCACTGGTGCAGGCGGCGGCATCGGCGGCATCGTCGGCGCGCGCGGCGGGCGGCCAGATCATGAGCGCCAGGACGAACGCGAGAGCAGCGCCCTGCCCGCGGCCCCACCGCGGGTGGCCCCGACGGCGCAAACTCGCTCGAAACTCAATGTCCATCACGGCAGGTCTCGCGGGCACCCGGAGGCGGATATGACGCGGTCTTTCTACCGCGGCGCGCGGGAGCACGTTTGCGCGCGATCAATGTCGGCGACGGGGTCAGCGGCTTTGCCACGGCCGCGCTATCGCTTGGGATGCTGCTCGGCGCCGAGATAGACGTCGCCAAGCAATGACGAGTTCACCCACGGGATCTGCTTGCGCTCGGTTGCGGTGGCGACATCGATGCGGACGCGCGTCAGCATCTGGTTGACCTCCATTCCCGACGTTCCGATGTATTTGAGCAGCGCGGTGGTGAACGGGCTGTGGGTGCCGGTGCCGTCGGCCGCGGTGTTGCCGGGGGCGGTGGCGAACGCGATCAGCGTGCCGCTGCCCACCGTCTGATAGGCGACGAGGCCCGAGCCCCTGGTGGAGCGGCTCGGCATCAGCCGCGGCTCGAACGGATTGTCACGGCAGGCATCGAGAATGACGACGTTGGCGCGGGCCTCGTCGTCCAGCCCCTTGAGGATGCGGTCGATGTCGATCAGTTCGAACATCGCGGCGCTCTTGGTGGCGACCATGGCGTCGATCGGCACCAGGTAGTTGTTGCCGTCGATCGAAATGCCGTGCCCGGCATAGAACAGCAGCCGCACCGAGGCAGTGGGCGCGCGCTGGAGAAATTCGAGCAGCGCCTTTTCCATGCCGCCGCGATCGAGGTCGGTGCCTTCGATGACCTGGAAGCCGATGTCGCGCAGCGTCTTCGCCACCGCGCGGGCGTCGTTCGGCGGATTGGGCAATTGCGGCGCGTTGCGGTAGGCCCCGTTGCCGATCACCAGCGCCAGCCGGCTGCCGGTCGGCCCCTTCGGCAGAACGATGTTGGCCGTGGCCGGCGTCGCCGGCGCGACGGCGGGCGGCGGCGCCAGCACGGCAAGCCGGCTCTTCGCCGTGTCCAGCGCCCACGGGCCGTTGCTGTATTTCGGCGGCAAGGCGGCCGCGGCCTGGAAGTCCGCCCGCGCGCGCGCAACGTCGCCCTTCGCCTCGTAGGCGAGGCCACGGTCGGTCAGGGCGCCGGTGTAGGCTGGATCGAGCCGGATCGCCTCGCTGAAGTCCGAAATCGCGCGGTCCGTGTCGCCCCTGCTGCGGAAAATTCTGCCGCGGTTGTTGAAGTTCACCGGATCGGAGGCATTGAGCCGGATCGCCTCGTTGTAGTCGGCCAGCGCGCCGTCGACCGAGCCCTTCTTCGCAAGCACGACGGCGCGGCGGGTGAACGTAGGCGCGTCCTTCGGATCGAGCCGGATCGCCTCGTTGTAATCGGCCATGGCGTGGTCGTGGTCGCCCTTGTTCTCAAAGGCGTCACCGCGATTGCGCCAGGCATGCGCATAGGATGGCACGAGACGGATCGCCTCGTCGAAGTCGGCGATAGCGCGGTCGTGATCGCCCTTCTGGTCCAGATACATGCCGCGGTTGTTGAAGGACGTGGCAAGTTTCGGATCGTACCGGATCGCTTCGGTGTCATCGGCGATGGCATGGTCGAGGTCACCCTTGGCCCAGTAGATCAGGCTGCGCTGCCCGTAGGCAGCGGCGAAGGTCGGAGCGAGCGCGATGGCCTGGTTGAAGCCGTCCAGCGCGCTATCGAGATCGCCCTTCAGCCGCCAGACGTCGGCCCGGCGGGCGACCGCAAAGGCGTCCTTGGGATCGAGTGCGATCGCGCTGCCGTAATCGGAGATCGCACGATCGCGGTCGCCCTTGCGCAGCCAGGCGTCGGCGCGGTTGCGCCAGGCGAGCGCGAAATAAGGATCCAGCTTGATCGCTTCGGAGAAATCGTCGACCGCCAGGTCGAACTCCGCCTTGCGCGTATGGGCGCCGCCGCGGCCGTCATAGGCGTCGGCAAGGGCATGACCGGAGAGCGTGCCCGCCTGGATCACGCGGCTGCAGGCAGCGATGGCCGCGTCCGCCGCCAGGCCGGCGTTGGCGCAGTCGGCGCGCGCGGCGGGCGGCCCGACCGTGAGCGCAACAAGGAGGATGAACGAGAACGCAACGCTCAGCCTAAGGCCTGAAGATACGCGAGCGCAGCCGCGCAAGCCCGCTCGGAGTTCGTTGCCCATGACGTCAGTTCTCGCCGCCTTTCGGGCCTATCCCCAAAATCAATCAAAGATTACCGCGCCCCAAAGAGCAGGGTTTGCGCCTGATCAATGTGAGGTGGGTCGTCTGCGGCTCTGGTCACTTCGATCGGCGTGACCGGACTCACGCCCCACCGCGAGGCTGACAATGCATTGCGCAATGACGCGGATGATGGTGGTCGCGCTGGCGCTTCCCTGCATGTCGCTCGCTGCAGTAGCGCAGTTCGGACGTCGCCGACGCACCGGACACCGTCTATCGAACCGGCTCGTTGCCCAACGATCCGCAGGTCGAGGGCGCCTTGCCGCTCGCCGAGCCCCATCGAGCCTTTTTGCCGGTATCGGTGGACATCACGAGCCGGGTGCCGGCGGTTGGCAACCAGGGCGGCTCGTCGTCTTGCGTGGCCTGGGCGACCGCCTATGCCGCGCGCAGCTACTACACCGGCGCGCTGGAGCGCCGCGACATCTCGCAGCCGCCAAACCTGCCGAGCCCGAGCTACGTCTATCACCTCGCCCGGCAGGGCGGCTGCGATTCGGGCACCAATATCGCCCGCGTCGTCGGCGTTCTCCAGAAAGGCGCGCTGTCGCTGGCCGACTCGCCGTTCACCGACAAGTGCATTGCGCCGGCGACGCCCGACGAGGTCGCACGGGCGCACGATTTCAGCGTGCGCGGTTTCATCCGGGTCGACTACACCAAGGTCAACGACATCAAGGGGCAGTTGGCGCGCTCAAACCCGGTGCTGATCGATTTCAACGTCTCCACCGCCTTCGAGAAGATCCGCAGCGCCGACACCTTTACCGAAGTGACTCCCCCGGCCGACGACAAGATCAAAGGCTGGCACTTCATGACCTTGGTCGGCTACGACGACCAGCGCCAGGCGTTCCGCGTGCAGAATTCCTGGGGCAGGAACTGGGGCGACCACGGCTACGCCTGGTTCAGCTACGACATCTTCACCAACTCGCGCTTTCGCGGCGCCTATGTGCTCGACCCCGGCCCGCTGCGGCCGCGGCCACCTCCCGCACCTCCTCTGCCCCCGCCCCCGCCGCATCCTCAGCCCGTGGTGCAGCCGGCGCCGCCCAAACCCGTGCAGCCGCCGCCAATGGTGGTGCCACCGGCGCCGCCAAAGCCCGTGCCGCCTTCGCCGCCGCCTGCGCCGGTCGTCACCGCACGCACCCATCCCGGCGTCGCGCTGGTGTTCGGCAACGGCACGTATGCGGGAGGTGCGGTCGCGACCGCGACGGCAGACGCCGATATCGTCGCCGAGACCCTGCGCGGCGCCGGCTACCAGGTGACGGAGCTGTATGACACCCGCAAGGACGAGATCGGCGGCGCGATGCGCACCTTCCTCGACCAGGTCGCGGCGGCCGGTCCCGACGCGGTGGCATTCGTCTACTTCGCCGGATATGCCGCCCAGGCGGCGGGCCAGAACTATCTGGTGCCGGTCGACGCCGATATCGCCGGCGTCAGCGACGTTCCGATGCAGGGGCTGCATGTCGACGATCTGGTCGGCGAGCTCGCCAAGCTGCCGGCGGCGGCGCGCGTCATCGTGCTCGACGCAGCCCACGAACACGGTTACGGGCGCGGCAAGCCCGATCTGGTGCCACCGGGACTGGCCAGGATGTCGGCGCCGGCGGGAATGACGATTGCGTTTCCGACCGCGCCCGGCCGCATCGCTGGCGACAACGCCGGGCCCTACAGCCTCTATACCGCGACCCTGGTCAGGCTGATGCGCCAGACCGGCGTCGACCTCGCCCAGATCTTCAAGACCACCCAGCAGCAGGTCCAGCAGATCAGCCAGGGCCGCGAGGTGCCGTGGATGACCGGCAATCCGCCCGCCACCATCGCCCTGTTCCAGGCCGAGCCCTCTCCCGTGCAGCCGGTGACGCCGCCGGCGCCGCCCAACCCGCCGGCACCGGTGCCGGTGGTGGTGCCGCCGGCTCCCGCACCGATCGCGCCGGTGCCGGGATTGCGGCTCGCCGACCTGCAGACCCTGGCCTGCGGCCACATCGATGTCCGCGCCAGCGGCGGCCAGTCGGTGCTGACCGGCTACGTCGCCACCGACGACGATCTCAACCGGGTCCGCCTGATCGCCGCGAGCGTGCCCAGGACCTCGCTCGGCACCGTGACCGTGGCGCCATGGCCGCAATGCGAGGCGCTGCAGACGCTCGAGAAGCCGCTCGTGGTCGCGGACCGGCCGGGGATCGACATCGGCGGGTCGAGCGATCTGCATGGCGGCGACCCGCTCCGGATCCAGGTCCGCTCGCCGTCGCAGATCAGCTACCTCTACGTCTCCTATATCCAGGCCGACGGCTCGGTGGTGCACCTGGTGCAGCCCAACACGCTGGTGCCGGAGCCGACGCTGCCGAACCAGACGCAGGTGTTCGGCAGCGGCGAAGGCGGCAAGCCGAAATTCACCGTCGGGCCGCCGTTCGGCCGCGAGATGATCATCGCCATCGCGTCCCGCTCGCCGCTGTTCGACCACCCGCTGCCGGCGCAGCAGACCGAGCGCGACTATCTCAGCGAACTGCGGCGGGCGCTGATCTACAAGCCGGTCGCCACCATGCCCGACCGCGAACTCGCGGCCGCGATCACCACCCTGCAAACGAGCGCGAGGTAGTCATGATACGACGTCTGGTTCTGGCGATCGCCATCCTTGCGGCCTCGCCGGCGACGCGCGATGCGGTGTTCGCCCAGAGCGCGCTGTCGCCGAGCGACATCACCTGCGCGCTGGATCCGAAATGCGCGAAACCGCAGCAACCGCGCACGCGGTCGTGGCAGCCGCAGCGCGGCGTCATCGTCGAGGGCACCCCCGACGAGCAGCCGCTCTCGGTCAACCTCTACGTCAACTTCGCCTACAATTCCGCGGAGCTGACCTCCGACGCCCGCATCACCCTCGACGGCCTCGGCACCGCGCTCGCCGACCCGCGGCTTGCGGGTTTCAGCTTCCTGATTGCCGGCCACACCGACGCCAAGGGCGGCGACGCGTTCAACCAGAAGCTCTCGGAGCGGCGCGCCGACGCGGTGCGCGACTATGTCGTCGCAAAATTCCGGATCGCATCGGAGCGGCTGGCGACCAGGGGCTACGGCAAGACCCAGTTGCTCGATCCGAACCGCCCCGAGGACGGAGTCAATCGCAGGGTGCAGGTCATCAACGTCACCGCCGGCGCGCACCACTGACGGGCGGCGACTGCGTCGTTGCGACGCAGTCGCGCCGCAGTGCAACAGATGGGCGCACTTGAGCCTGATCAAGGTGTGAGGCCGGACAAACCCGCAGCGTATCGCAATAAGCCATCATTTCCTGGTCGATGGCGATCTGGGGGACGACCATGTTCATCGCTCGCATTCTCGGGCTGGCACTTGCCGCGCTCGTCACGGTGGCGCCGATCGCCCCGGCGCAGGCACAATCCCAATCCCACGTTGCACTGATCATCGGCAACAGCGCCTATGCGGGCGGCCAGTTGCCGACGCCGAACGGCGACGCGGCGGTTGTCGCCGAGACCATGCGGGCGGCGGGTTACGACGTCACCGAGGTCGACGACGTCCGTGCGGCCGACATCGGCGCGGTGATGCGCACGTTCCTGGACAAGGTCACCGCCGCCGGTCCGGAGGCGGTGGCATTTTTCTACTACGCCGGCCAGGCCGCTCAGGCCGGCAGCGAGAACTATCTGGTGCCGGTGGACGCGCAGATCGGCGGCATCGGCGACGTGCCGGCGCAGTCCCTGCGGCTCAACGATCTCGTCGACGCGCTGGCCGCGCTGCCGGCGGCGGCCCGCATCGTGGTGCTCGATGCATCGCACGACCACGGCTACGGACGCGGCACGCCGGCCGCGGTGCCGCCGGGTCTTGCCATCATGGAGGCGCCGGCCGGTACCCTGATCGCGTTCGCGGCGGCGCCCGGCCAGATCGCCCCCGAAAGCGGCACGCAGTACAGCCTCTATACAGCGACGCTGGTGAGCCTGATGCGCCAGCCGGGGCTCGATCTCGACCAGATCTTCAAGACCGCGCGCGCGCAGGTCAACCAGGTGACCGGCGGCAAACAGACGCCGTGGACCGCCATGGGGCTTGCGGCGCAAGTGATGCTGTTTCCGGCGGAGCCTGCGGTGGTGCCGCAGCCGCTCCAGCCGCCGATCGTCCCCGCCAACAACGCGCCGCCCGCACCCACGGTCCCGCCGAAGGGCGAGCGGACCGTCACCAAGGGCATGCTGAGCCGGCTGTCGCCCGACGATGCCTACACGGTGGCGATCGAGGAGGATTCGCTTCAGGTCTACCAGTGGTTCGTCGAACTGTTTCCGCAATACCAGTACGCCGGGCAGATCTGGGACGTGATCACGTCGCGACGCGACGAACTGTTGTGGCAGCGCGCGGTCGCGGTGAACACCCGCAACGGCTACTGGAACTACCTCGATCGTTTCCCCAACGGCATTCACGCCGCCGAAGCCCAGCAGGCCCTGGCGTCGATGACCGCGCCGGTCCGGCCGCCGCCGACCTACGTCCCGCAGCCGGTGCCGCTGCCGCCGGACTATTATGACGAGGGAATGGATGTCGGCGAGATCGTGCCGTACGGCGATCAGCCGCCGCCCAGCGTGTTCGATCTGCTGGCGCCGTTGTTCCTGCCGCCTCCTCCTCCGCCGCCGCCATTCTTCTTCCCGCCGCGGCCGCCGCGCATCGTGCTGCCGCCGGCGCCGCCGGTGCTGGTGACGCCGCCACCGGTCGTGGTCCCGCCGAAGCACGTCAGCATCGACGGCGCCACACCGCCCAACAAGCACACCGGCGTGCGGCCGCCTGACTTGCCGCCACCGCCGACGACCCACGGACCGAAGAACATCGGCCCGACCAAGCCGACGACCACCACCACGACGCCGACCATCCCGCCGACGACGCACGGACCGCATCCGCCGGTGGTGACGCCGCCGCCAGGACCGCATGGCACGCCGGTGACGCCGCCGACGATCCCGCCGGGTCCCGGCCCGCACGGCACGCCGCCGACCGTCACCACGCCGACAATTCCGCCGGGTCCGGGCCCGCACGGAACTCCGGTCACGCCGCCGACGATCCCGCCGGCGCCCGGCCCGCACGGCACGCCGCCAACCGTCACCACACCGACGATTCCGCCGGGTCCGGGCCCGCACGGAACGCCGGTGACGCCGCCGACGATCCCGCCGGTGCCGGGACCGCATGGCACGCCGCCGGCTGTCACCACGCCGACGATTCCGCCGGGTCCGGGCCCGCACGGAACCCCGGTGACGCCGCCGACGATCCCGCCGGTGCCCGGCCCACATGGCACGCCGCCGACCGTCACCACGCCGACGATCCCGCCGGTGCCGGGACCGCATGGCACGCCGCCGACCGTCACCACGCCGACGATCCCGCCGGTGCCGGGACCGCATGGCACGCCGCCGGCTGTCACCACGCCGACGATCCCGCCGGTCCCAGGGCCACACGGCACACCGCCGACGGTCACCACGCCTGTGGTCACACCACCGAAGCCGCCGGGACCAGGCCTGCCTCCGTCCCCGACGGTGACACCGTCACCGCCACCGCCGCATCCGGTGATGCCGCCGCCGACAATCACCGGACCGCGACCGCCGGGACCTGGCTTGCCGCCGTCGCCTCCGGTGCATCCGGTGGCGCCGCCGTCGCCGCCGCCGGCTGTGGTGCATCCGCCGTCACCGCCGCCGCCTGTCGTGGCACATCCGCCGCCGCCGGCGGTGGTGCATCCGCCGTCACCGCCACCTGCCGTGGTGCACCCGCCGGCGCCGCCGCCCGTGATCAAGCCGCCGCCGCGGCCGCCGTCACCGCCTCCGGTGGTGCATGCTCCGCCACCACGGCCGACACCGCCTCCAGTGGTGCATGCGCCGCCGCCGCGACCGCCATCGCCGCCGCCGGTCGTGCACGC
>JARLJA010000075.1 GCA_031291445.1 Xanthobacteraceae bacterium
GCAGCCGCGACTGCGGCGGCCCTGGGCGTCCTGACGCCGATGCCGTGCGTGCCGAATACCGTCGCCCCTTGGGTCACGGGGGCTCCCACGGTCACCGTGGGCGGCATGCCGATCCTGAACAACACCTCGACCTGCCAGTGTGCCTGGGGCGGCACGATCAGCATCGTCATGCCGGGCCAGCTGCAGACCACCGTTCCGTAAGGTGGCGCTGACCACCAACGTCAGGTTGACGCGGCAGGGTCGTCCGTCCGCACTCGCACCGTGCCGTCTCCGGCCTGATCGAACGCCGGAACGATCACCACCGCCGTTACGTTGTCCCGTGCCGCGGCGGCCAGTGCTGCGTCGATCAGCGCGCGGGCGGGATCGTCTTCCGCGATCAGACGGCCGATGGCGGCCGTGTCGAGCGCTTTGAACAGCCCGTCGCTGCACAGCAGGAAGCGGTCGCCGGCTTCGGCCGAGCCGGTGATCTTCTCCAGCTCGGGCGGCTCATCCTCGCCGCCGATCGCGCGCGTCAGGATGTTGGCATGCGGATGGCTCTCGGCCATGGCCTCGTCCAGCACCCCGGTATCGACCATCTCCTGCACCAGGCTGTGATCGCGCGTGAGCGCGGTCAGCACACCCCCGCGCAACAGGTAGGCCCGGCTGTCGCCGCACCACAGGCAGGCGAAATGCGCGTCCTGCGTAACGAAGATGACGAGCGTCGAAGCAATGACGATGGGGCGACCGGTCGCCTCGCCCTCGGCTTCCGCGCGTCGGCGCAAGGCATGATGCACCGCCGCGACGCGCGCCCGCATCTCGCCCATCAGTTCGGCACCGGTCACCACGACGGGGGTTTCGAGCGTCGCCTTCAGCTCCGCCGAGGCGATCTCGCCGTGCTCCTGGCCACCCGCGCCGTCCGCCACCGCCCAGATGCGCGCTTCGGGGCGATCGACGAAGGCATCCTCGTTGCCGCTGCGGACGGTCCCCGTATCGGTCGCTGCCCAGGATGACCAGCGCACCGTCAAAGGTTGACCTCCGTCCAGGGCCGCATGCTCCAGTAGCCGGGCCGGATGATACCGAGCGAGCCATCGGGTAGTTGCGGACGATACTGTACGGTGATGGAGCGACAAATGAACTTGCAGGTCTCGGTCACCGGCTCGTCGTTGCTCCAGCTCACTTCGGTGAGCAATACACCGTCCTTGAAGTCCATGCGCAGATAGGGTTCGCCGGCGAATGCGCTGCCGGCGGATTTGCGCTTGATCAGCGCGGCGCTGTCGAAGCTCGTGCACTTGATGCAATATTGCAGCAGCGAGACCGAGGCGCGGTCGAGTGAGCGGGTGAAGGTGATCGGCTGCACGCGCACGCCATATTTGACGTTCCGCCCGGCGCGCCAGCCGCTGAACGCGCTGCGCACCGCGGGTGCGGCGGCGGCGGGAGCGCCCACCACCGGATGACCGCCCGGTCCCGGATGAGCCTGCCCGCGTGATGCCTGCAGCGCCGTCTTCTGAGTGGGGTCCATGCTGTCGTCGTCGAGGCCGACCGAGAAGCGAAAACTGTCGATGGCAAACATCCTTGCCTTGCCGAAGCCGTTCAGCAGCGGGCTGCGTTCCCGACCGGGAATATCGAGCTCGGTCATGCTCTCCCCGGCGATCGGCTCGCCGTCGAGCACGAACCTCATCAGGATGTCACTGCTGGCACCTGCAGCCATCACATGCCTCCGCCGCCGTTCGCCTGCCCATCCTTCTTCTGATCCCACACGGCCTCGAGGCCACCGGCCGTGGCACTGCCGAAGCCGTGGCCGCCGTCGAGACGAAACGACAGCGGGTCCCAGGTCGCCGGATCCCTGAAGCTGCCGTCGAATTGTTGCTGCCGGTAGCGGACCCGCATCGCCTTGCAGATGAAATTGCAGCTCTCGGTCACCAGGTCGCCGTCGTCCCAATCGAGGCTGGTGATCATCACGTCGAGGAAGTCGAAACGCAGATAGCCCATCGCAACCCGTTCGGTGCCGCTGACGCCACCCACCGAAACCCGCTTGACGAGTGTCGCACTGTGGAAGCTGTCCTGGTTGCAGCAGGCGCCGAAGAACAGCGGCGAAGCGCCGTCGATCACCCGGCTGAAGCTGAAATTGTCGAATGCCAGCGGGAACTTGATTTTCTTGTATTCGTCGCCCTTGGCGCTGCGCCAGCGGGAGAACTCGTCGGCCGCCTCGTGCACGACGGAAGTGGTCGCACGCGTGTTGCTCAGCTTGCTGACGGCATCATCGTGCGGATTCAGCTTCATCGTATAGTTGAACGATTTGACCTCGAAGAAATTGCTGTAGTCGGCGTATTCGCTCGCCGGGTCGAAGTCCTTCAGAAAGGCATCGGTCTTCAGCACATCGAGAGTGGATTCGGCCCAGACGGGCTGGCGCTTCTTGTCGACGAATTTCATGAGGATGTCGGCTTTGTTGCTATCCACCTCCGCCTCCTATGATGCCGTTGCCAGGCGCGAGACGAGCCGTAACGCGACGCTCACGCCTTCAAGCTGATAATGCGGTGTCAGGAATACCTTCGCGTCGTAATGTCCCGGCCGTTCCGGCATGTCCTCCAGCACGACACGCGCGGCCGACAGCGGATGGGCGGCCTTGAATTCTTCCGAGGAGGTCGTGGGCGAGCCGTCCACATAGCCGATCAGCCACTCCGACAACCAGCGTGAAAGTTGCGCGCGCGACATGGTCGAGCCGACCTTGTTGCGCACCATCGATTTCAGGTAGTGCGCGAACCGGCAGCTCGCGAACAGGTAGGGCAGGCGGGCCGAGAGGCTGGCATTGGCGGTGGCGTCCGGATCATCGAACACCTGAGGCCGCTGCAGCGACTGCGCGCTGATGAAGGCCGCGATGTCGGCGTTCTTGCGATGCACCAGCGGCATCAGCCCGCAGCCTGAGAGCTCCGCCTCCCGCCGCTCGCTGATGCAGATCTCGGTGATGGTGCGCCGATCGACATCGCCATCAGCCGTCGGGTGGTGCAGCACCGGCAACCCCTCGACCGCACCGCCACGGTCGATGCCACGGATCCGGCAACACCAGCCATATTCGGCGAAGGCACGCGCGAGGTTCGCGCCGAACGCCCAGGCGGCGTTCGCCCAGAGCAGGCGGCTGGTATCGGCATGTTCCGTCGCCTCCTCGAAGGCAAAGGCATCCACCGAATCGGTGGCGGCACCATAGGGCAGGCGGGCGAGGAAGCGTGGCATGCACAGGCCGACGAAGCGGCTATCCTGCTGGTCCCGCAGTGCCCGCCATGCCGCGTATTCCGGCGTGCTCATGATCCGCTGCAGGTCCCGCGGGTTGGTGACCTCCGACCAGTCGTCCATCATCAGCAGCGAGGGCGCCGCACCCGTGATGAACGGCGCATGGGCAGCCGCGGCGATCATCGCCATGTCGGAGAGCAGCGCGACATCCTCGGGCCGATGATCGAACTGGTAGTCGCCGATGATCACCCCGTAGGGTTCGCCGCCGAACTGGCCGAATTCCTCCTCGTAGATCTGCAGGAAGATCGGGCTGCGATCCCACGCCTGGCCGCGGAACTTGCGCGTCGTGCGTCCCAGTTCGCGCTTGCTGATAGTGAGGACGCGGACCTTCACGCCAAGTTCCCGGTCGGCACCGTGCACCAGCATGGCGAGGCCACGCCAGGAGGCCTCGAGTGCCTGAAACTCCGGTGCATGCAGGATCAGGTTGACCTGCTGCGACAGCCGATCGTCGAGCTCGGCGATCACGGCCTCGACGGCATCCCGCACGCGGCCTTCGGTCATCGCGCCCTGTGCGGCGAGTTGCTCCGCCAGCGTCTCGACCGCACCGGTCGGCAGCGTCTCCACTGTCGCCTCCGGCAGGTTCGCCGTCGCTGGTGCCTGGCCCAGCAGCATCTCGAAGTCCGGATCGAGTGGCGCGTGGTCCATCGCTTCAGTTCAGCGAGATCATGGCGCCGGTGACCGAAAGCGTCGCGCCGGCCTGCAGCGACATGGTGGCGCTGGCCTGGACATCGACCTTCATGCCGTTGATCGTCACGCCAGTCGTATCGATCTTGATCGAGTTGGGTCCGACCGACAGCGTGATGGATTGCGCCGCCGTCACCTCGCTCTTGCCAGCCGAGACGGTGATGGTGTGGTTGCCCGACGAAATCGTCAGCGTGTCGTTGCCGCCGGTGATCTTGATGTCGCGATCGTTGTCGATCTTGCCGATCTCGTCGTGCTTGACGTCGCGATGCCAGTCGCGTTCGGCATGCAGATAGATTTCCTCCTCGCCCGCCTTGTCCTCGAAGCGCAGCTCGTTGAAGCCGCTGCCGCCGGGGCTTGAGTTCGACTTGATGGTGCTGCGCGTCTTGTTGTCGGGCAGCTTGTAGGGCACGTGATTGTTGGCGTTGTAGACCACCCCGGTGATGAGCGGCCGGTCGGGATTGCCCTCCAGAAACTCGACCACGACCTCCTGGCCCACGCGGGGGATGAACATCGCCCCCCAGGATGCGCTCGCCCAGCTCTGGGCGACACGGATCCAGCAAGTGCGATCCTCGTCCCGGGTCGAGCTGCGATCCCAGTGGAA
>JARLJA010000076.1 GCA_031291445.1 Xanthobacteraceae bacterium
CGGTCGCCAACTCCTTTACCCAGTTCGTCCCGGGCCACGTCCATCTGAAGGATATGGGCCAGCTTGTGGCCCGCGAGATCGAAGGCGCCGGCGGCGTCGCCAAGGAGTTCAACACCATCGCGGTCGATGACGGCATCGCCATGGGCCATGACGGCATGCTCTACAGCCTGCCGTCGCGCGAGATCATCGCCGACAGCGTCGAATACATGGTCAACGCTCATTGCGCCGACGCCATGGTCTGCATCTCCAACTGCGACAAGATCACCCCCGGCATGCTGATGGCGGCGATGCGCCTCAACATCCCCACCGTGTTCGTCTCCGGCGGGCCGATGGAATCCGGCAAGGTCACCATCAAGGGCAAGGCCAGGGCGGTCGACCTGATCGACGCCATGGTGGCCGCCGCCGACGACAACGTCACCGACGCCGAGGTCGAGGTGATCGAGCGCTCGGCGTGCCCGACCTGCGGCTCGTGCTCGGGCATGTTCACCGCCAACTCCATGAACTGCCTCACCGAGGCGCTGGGGCTGGCGCTGCCCGGCAACGGCTCGGTGCTCGCCACCCACGCCGACCGCAAGGGCCTGTTCGTCGAGGCCGGTCACCTGATCGTCGACTTGGCGCGACGCTACTACGAGCAGGACGACGCTCGCGCGCTGCCGCGGTCGATCGCGAGCTTCAAGGCGTTCGAGAACGCCATGACGCTGGACATCGCCATGGGCGGATCGACCAACACCGTGCTGCATCTGCTGGCCGCGTCCTACGAGGGCGAGGTCGGCTTCACCATGACCGACATCGACCGGTTGTCGCGCCGGGTGCCGGTGCTGTGCAAGGTGGCGCCGGCGGTGGCCGACGTCCATCTCGAGGACGTCCACCGCGCCGGCGGCGTGCTCGGCATCCTCGGCGAGCTCGACCGCGCCGGGCTGATCCATGCCGATCTGCCGACGGTGCATTCGCCGACGCTGAAGGACGCGCTGGAGCGCTTCGACGTGGTGCGCACCACGAGCGACAGCGTGAAGACCTTCTACAAGGCCGCGCCCGGCGGCGTGCCGACGCAGGTCGCGTTCAGCCAGGAGCGGCGCTTCGACGAGCTCGACACCGATCGCGCCAGGGGCGTGATCCGCGACGCCGCCCACGCCTATTCCAAGGACGGCGGGCTCGCCGTACTCACCGGCAACATCGCGCTCGACGGCTGCATCGTGAAGACCGCCGGCGTCGACGACAGCATCCTGAAGTTCTCAGGCCCCGCGCGGGTCTGCGAAAGCCAGGACGCCGCGGTCGAACTGATCCTCACCAACAAGATCAAGGCCGGCGACGTGGTGGTGATCCGCTACGAGGGGCCGCGCGGCGGCCCGGGCATGCAGGAGATGCTGTATCCGACCAGCTATCTGAAATCGAAGGGCCTGGGCAAGCAGTGCGCGCTGATCACCGACGGCCGCTTCTCCGGCGGTACTTCGGGGCTCTCCATCGGCCACGTGTCGCCGGAAGCCGCCGAGGGCGGGCTGATCGGCCTCGTCGAGGAGGGCGACCGCATCGAGATCGACATCCCGAGCCGCAGCATCCGCCTCGCGGTCGACGACGCCGAGCTCAAGCGCCGCCGCGACGCCATGGTGGCGAAGGGTGCCAACGCCTGGAAGCCGGCCGCCAAGCGGCCGCGCAAGATCACCATGGCGCTGAAGGCCTACGCCGCCATGACCACCAGCGCGGCGCGGGGCGCGGTGCGCGTGGTGAAGGAGTAGGGGCGGCAAACCTCAGCGCATAGGCGTCCCCCCGTTCGTCTTACCTCTCCGCTCGTCATGCCCGCGCTTGTCGCGGGCATCCACGCCTTGACTGCTCGTCGACGAGAAAAGTCGTGGATGGCCGGGACAAGCCCGGCCATGACGATGGAACGGGTGCGCTCGCGGTCCCCTGCCACGTGTGTCTCATTGCGATGTCCATCTGCATTGTCGCGCGGTTCAGCTATTATTTCTCGCGTCGCGAGATTGAGTGAGCGGGGCAGCAGCGTTTGGGGAACCGACCTCGCTCATTCGAACCAAAGAACGCACGAGCAGTCACTTCTTCCGCACCGCCGTCGTGTTGGCGCGCAGCCATTCAGCGTAGTCCGCCTCCGTGATGGTGCCCGCCGCGAGAGACAACATTGTCGTTGTCGCGGCGACCTCGTCCGCGATCAGGTCTCGGCCGTTGAGGCGCGGGAATACATAGGCCGCCAGAAACGCGGTTCGCTTGTTGCCGTCGATGAACGGATGATTGCGGACGATGCCGAAGGCATAGCTCGCCGCAAGCGCGCAGCGGTCGTTCTCGCCGTGCGCGTGCAGGTTGAGCGGCCGCGCGAGGGCGGAGTCCAGAAGGCCGCTGTCGCGGATGCCGGCGGCGCCGCCATGCTCCGCCAGCTGCACGTCGTGAATTGCGTCGATGGTGCTTCGTCGCACCCAGACGGGATCCTTCATTGCCCGCCTTACTTGGCGAGTTCGCGCAGTGTGTTGCGGAACTTGGCCATGCCTTCGCGCGCGATCCGCATCTGGCTTTCGAACTCGGGATCATAGGGCGTGATCCGCATCGAGCCGTCGGGAGCTTCGGTCAGGTAGAGAGCGTCGCCCTCCCGCAGGTTGAGGCGCGCAAGCGTCTCCTTCGGCAACACAACGCCGAGAGAATTTCCGACCTGACGGACCTTGAGTTGGGCCACCGCATGCTCCTGAGGAATGATGTTATAACTTAAATTATAACTTGCGTTTCTCGAAGATTCAAGACGCGTCGTGCACGGGCAACGAATATCGGTCGGCCTTGCACCTCGGCCCATTGCGATGCACAATCCAGCCGTTGCGAATTTCGCTGAGGCTCGGCCATGTCCCTGTCCCTCGAAACCGAAGCGCCGGGGTCCGGTTCGCCCGGCGTGATCACACCCGGCCACGACCGCCTGTTCCGCGACATCACCGACGACCTCGCCGACCGCGGCTTCTTCACCGCCGTGAGCGACGACCTCATCACCTGGGCCCGCACCGGCTCGCTCTATCCGATGCTGTTCGGGCTCGCCTGCTGCGGCGTCGAGATGATGCAGGTGATCACGCCGCGCTACGACGTCGAGCGCTTCGGCGCCGCGCCGCGGGGCTCGCCGCGCCAGTCCGACCTGATGATCGTCGCCGGCACGCTGACCAACAAGATGGCGCCGGCGCTGCGCAAGGTCTACGACCAGATGCCGGAGCCGCGCTACGTCATCTCGATGGGGTCGTGCGCCAACGGCGGCGGCTACTACCACTATTCCTATTCGGTGGTGCGCGGCTGCGACCGGGTCGTGCCGGTCGACATCTACGTGCCGGGCTGCCCGCCGAGTGCGGAAGCCCTGCTCTACGGCATCCTGCTGCTGCAGAAGAAGATCCGCCGCACCGGCACCATCGAGCGGTGAGCGGCGTCTGATCAACACGACGGACCCACCTTCGTCATTGCCGGGCTTGACCCGGCAATCCACTCTTTCCTTCGAGGCGTTGGCCGCAAAGCGTGGACCCGCGGATCAGGTCCGCGGGTGACGCGGAAAATCCAGCCACGACACGGTTCAGTGCAACCCTACTTCTTTTTCGCCTTGAGCTCGTTCATCCAGGCGATCGCGTAGGTGTCGGTCGGATCGATGCGCAGCGCGGCGCTGTAGTCGTCCATCGCCTTGTCGTACTGGCCGGAGAGGAAGTAGGACCGGCCGCGCATGTCATAGTGGTAGTTGCCCTGCGGATCGAGCGCGATGGCGGCGCCGTAGTCGGCGATCGCCGCGGCGTATTGCTGGGACTCGTAGTAGGCGCGGCCGCGAAACTCGTGGCCGAACACCGAATCCGGCTCCATCTGCAGGATCTTGTTGGCGTCGTCGAATTCCAGCCGCCAGTTGCTGAGCGCCTCGTAGATTCCGGCACGCACCACATAGGGCCAGACCAGCTTGTCGTTCTTGGTGATGGCGATATTGGCCTGTTCCAGTCCCTCGAGGTAGCGCTTCTGGAGGTAGAGGATTCGTCCCCGGTTGGCGTAGCCGAGCGCGTAGTTGGCGTCGATCGCAACCGCCTTGTCGAAATCCTGCATCGCCCGGTCGTAGTCCTTGAGCACGCGCCAGGCGACCCCGCGGTCGTTGTGGTAGAGCGCCGTGTTGGGGACGATGGAGATCGCGATGTTGTAGTCGTCGATGGCGTCCCGGTAGTTGTCGGCCGCGGCCAGGGCGGCGGCGCGACGGTAGTGCCCCTCGGCGATGGCATTGCCTTTCAGCTCACCGGATTTCAGGGCCAGGGTGCAGGCGGCGATGCGGCTCTGGGTCGTGCCCGACCGGCAGGGGCCGAGCAGATCCTTCGGCGGAGCGAGCGGTGGCGAGGTGTCGCGGTTGTCCGCCGGCGCCTCCGGGTTCGGCTTCGCCCAGGGCACGCCGCCCGCGCCCTGCGGCTGCCACAGCCAGACGGCACCGATGATGCCGAGCGCGACCGCCTGCGGCAGCATCAGCCAGGCGGCGCGATACCACGGGTCGCCGTACCAAAGCTGGCCGTGGCTCGGCAGCCAGCGCGCCAGCCCGCTCATGGCAGGCCTCGCGGCACGGGTTCGACCGGCGGCAATGCGGCGAGCGGCGGCCACCTCATCGCTAGCGTCTCCGCCGCTGCATGTCGCGGATGTAGCCGAGCGTGTCAGAATCGTTGGGAACGATCCGCATCGCGATCGAATAGTCCAGCGCGGCCTTGTCGTATTCGTTGAGAAAGTAGTAGGAGCGGCCGCGCAGCCGGTAGGAGTAGATCTCCTGCGGCGCGATCGTGATCGCCTTGGTGAAATCGGCGATCGCCGCCTGGTACTGCCCGTTCTCGAAGAAGGCGTGACCCCGGTACTCGTAGCCGGTGCGATCGTTCGGCATCAGCTCGATCATCTTGGCGGCGTCCTCGAACATCAGCCGCCAGCTCTTCAGCTTCTCGAAGATGTTGGCGCGGCCTTCGTAGGCGAGGGTGTTTTTCGGGTCGCGGATCAGCGCGCTGTTCATGTCGCCGAGCGCGTCGTTGGGGCGATTGGCGGCGATCAGGAGCCAGCCGCGGCTCGCATAGGCTTCCGCGAAATCGGGCTTCAGCGCGATGGTCCGGCTGAAGTCCTCGTAAGCGCGTTCGTTGTTCTTCAGCACGTCGCGCCAGAGCCGGCCGCGGTCGTTGAAGATGCGGTAATCGTTCGGGGTGAGAGCGATGGCGCGGTTGTAGTCGTCGAGCGCGAGCTGCGGCTGGTTGACCTGGCGGTAGGCCCAGGCCCGCTGGAAGTAGCCCTCCGGCATCAGGTTGGCCGGCGTCGAGGCCGACGACAACAACAGCGTGCATGCCTGCACCACCGCGTTCCAGTCGTCGGTGCGCTGGCAGGGCGCCAGCAGGTTCTGTTCGGCCAGCGGAGGCGCCTCGTAGGGCTTCTGCTGCGGCGGGTTTTGGGCGGGCGGTTCGTCCTTGCGCTCGGCGGGCCGCTTCTCGGACTGCTCGCCCGGCTTCGCCCAGGGAACGTCGCCGGGCGCCGCCGGCCGCGCCAGCCAGGCCCAGCCGACGACGAACAGCGCGGCGGCCTGCGGCAGCGCCAGCCACGCGGCGCGATACCATGGGTCGTCGTACCAGAGCTTGCCGTGGGCCGGGATCAGCGACGTCATGACATCTTCCCGGCCGCCTGCATCAGGTCCTCGGTCGTGAGCATGCCGAGATCGGCTGCCGGATCACGCGCGATGCGCATCGCCTGGGCCTCGCGGGTCCGCTCGAACAGCGTGCGCATCGAGCGCGCATTGCCCCAGTCCGGGCGGCCGATCCGGGTCTCCAGCCAGGGCCCGAGGGCGGCGGCGAAATTCTCCGGCAGTGAGAAGCGCTGCTGGGCGGCGAGGCCCGCCAGGATCCGGCAGAGTTCGTCGCTGTCGTAGGGGGGGAACGCGATGGTTCTTCCGAACCGGCTGGCAAGCCCCGGATTGCTGCCGATGAACTCCTCCATCTGGCGGGGGTAGCCGGCGACGATCACCACGATGCGGTCGCGGTTGTCTTCCATGAACTTCAGCAGGGTATCGATCGCCTCCTGACCGAAATCCCTCTCGCTTTTTCCCGCCAGCGTGTAGGCCTCGTCGATGAACAGGATGCCGTCGAGCGCGCTGCGGCAGACATCGAGGGTCTTGATCGCGGTCTGGCCGATGTAACCCGCCACCATGCCGGAGCGGTCGGCCTCGACCAGATGCCCCTTGGTGAGCACCTTGAGCTGCTGGTAGATCCGGCCGATGCTGCGGGCGACTTCGGTCTTGCCGACGCCGGGCGGTCCGGTGAACACCATGTGCAGCGCGATGTTGGAGACCGGCAGCCCCTGCTCGCGGCGGCGCTGCTCGACCTCGAGGCGGGCCACCAGCGACGCCACCTCGCTCTTGACCGAGGCGAGGCCGACCATGCGGTCGAGGTCGGCCAGCGCGTTGTCGAGCGGCGGCGCTGCGGCCTCCTCGCGCACCCCGATGGCCTGTTCGAGATCGGCGATGGTGAGCTGCGACAGATCGGCGTCGGCGTCGGCGGCGATGCGGATCGCCTGGGCCTCCCGCATCTTCTCCAGCAGCGTGCGCATCTCGCGCGCGTTCGCCCAGTTGTCGGCGCGCGAGCGCTGCGCAATCCAGGGCAGCAGCTTGTCCCCGAAGTTCTCCGGGAGGACGAACTGCTGGCGCTTGGCCATGTAGGCCAGGATCTGGCCGAGCTCGTCGGGCGAATATTTCGGGAATTCGATGGTCTTGGTGAAGCGTCCGGCGAGGCCCGGGTTGGTATCGAGGAAGCGGCGCATCTCGTTGGAATAGCCGGCGACGATCACGATCAGGCGGTCGCGGTTGTCCTCCATGAACTTCAGAAGCGTGTCGATCGCCTCCTTGCCGAAGTTCTCGCCGGACTCCGATCCGGCGAGCGAGTAGGCCTCGTCGATGAACAGGATGCCGTCGAGCGCCTCGCGGCACCGGTCCAGCGTCTTGATCGCGGTCTGGCCGAGATAGCCGGCGACGAGCTGGGCGCGGTCGACCTCGACCACGTGGCCCTTCCGCAGCACGTTGAGATTGCGAAGGATCTCGCCGACGCAGCGCGCCACCTCGGTCTTGCCGACGCCGGGCGGCCCGGTGAACACCATGTGCTGGCTCAGCGCGCCGACTTCGAGGCCGCGCTCGCGCCGCTTCTGCTCGACCTGAACCCGGGCCATCAGCGCCTTGACCTCGCGCTTGACCGGCGCGATGCCGACCATGGCCTCGAGCCGTTCCAGCGCGCCGCTCGGCGGCGGTCCGGTCTCTTCCGTTTCGGTGAACGCGATCGGGCGGATCGGCTCGGCGCCGGCGCTGGCGAGCGCCAGCGCCTTCTGGGTCTGCGACACCCTGAGCGCGATGTAGCCGAAGCTCGCGACCGCGAGCGCCGCGCACAGCCCGATCAGCGCCTTCGCAAACAGCGGCCCGCCAGCCACGAGCTGCGTTCGCGTGCCGACCAGCGCCACGATCAGCGCCGCGATCACCAGCCCCGCAAGGAGACTCGGCAGCCCGCCCCTGGAATTCACACCGTCCTCCTCATCCCGCGCACCGGGCGCCCCATGTCCGTCGTCATCTCAGCTCCGCGACATCGCCTGGACCAGGTCATCGAGTTCGATCCGCGACAGGTCGGCGTCCGGCTGGCGCGCCACCCGCAGCGCCTGGGCCTCGCGGGCGCGCTCGAACAGCGTGCGCATCTCGCGGGCGTTGGCCCAGCTGTCGCTCCGGATCCGCTCGTTGACCCAGGTCACCACCTTGGCCTCGAAGCCGTCCGGGAGCACGAAGCGCTGCTTGCGCGCCATCCGCCGCAGGATCTCGCAGAGGTCCTGCGGGCTGTATTTCGGGAACTCGATGGTCTTGGTGAAGCGGCCGGCAAGCCCGGGATTGGTGTCGATGAAGCGGCGCATCTCGTTGGGATAGCCGGCGACGATCACCACGATGCGGTCGCGGTTGTCTTCCATGAACTTGAGCAGCGCGTCGATCGCTTCCTTGCCGAAGTCGCCCTCGGCGCCTGGCGTGCCGGCAAGCGTATAGGCCTCGTCGATGAACAGGATGCCGTCGAGCGCCTTGCGGCACATCTCCAGCGTCTTCGGCGCGGTCTGGCCGATCCAGCCGGCGACGAGGCTCGAGCGATCGACCTCGATCAGGTGGCCCGACCGCAGCGCCTTGAGCGAGCGGAAGATGGCGCCGAGCGCCCGGGCGACTTCGGTCTTGCCGACACCGGGCGGACCGGTGAACACCATGTGCATGCTGGTGGAAGCCACCGGCAGGCCCTGTTCGCGGCGCTTCCGTTCGATCTGCAGCCGCGCGATCAGCGAATTGACCTCGCGCTTCACCGCGGCCAGCCCGACCATCTCCTCCAGCGCCTCGATGGCGTCGTTCGGCGACTGCTCGGCGACGGTTCGTTGCGGCGCGAACATCAGCGCCAGCGCATCGGATGCGCCGGTCCCGGCCGGTTGCGCTGCGCCGCCCCGGGCGGCGATGGCGACGATGTAGCTCACCATCAGTCCGATCGCGACCAGGCCGCAGATCAGCACGCCGGAGGTGATCTCCGATTGCGTCGCGGCGTCCAGCAGCTTGAACCAGCCGAGCGGCCCGGTCTCGGGATTGAGGATCCAGGCCGCGATCACCGCGCCGGCGATGCCGACGATGGTGAAGCCCAGCATCTGGTGGTCGCGAAAGAAGTTCTTCACGGCACGCGGCTCCGCATCAGCAGGGCTTCCTGGGAACCCACCAGACCGAGATCGGGCTCGATCCCTTGAGGGCTTCGATGTTGACGGCCGGGTAGAGACTGACCACGGCGCCGCTGGCCTCCCCCTCGACGTTGAGGGTGCCGATGCCGGTCGGGTAGGGCGTCGGGAACGGGATTGCCACGCGCTGCGGCGTGTCCCCGAGGGTGAAGGCCGGCGAGACGTAGGAGCCGGAGCGGATCCGGATCACGCCCGGTGCGGTCCCCGGCTTTTTTGCAATGGTGATGGCCGCCATCGGCGTCTTGCAGCTCTTGGCCTCTTCGACCGCATTGGCTGCCTGCGCGCTCAGCGTCGCCGCCGCCGCGGCGATGTCGCCCTGGGCGACGATCGCGATCTCCGAGCCGTTCGACGGGGTGCCGTGCATTCGGGCGCCGATGACCGTGGCGCCGACGACGAGCGCGGCGCCGATCCCGACCACCGCCATCAGGGTGCCGCCGCCTCCCGCCGATTTGCCGCCGCCGGCTCCCGCGCCGGTGGCGACCTGTTGGTTTGGAGGGTCGGCTGGATCTGGCATGGACCTGTTCCTGACCTCAGAAACTACCGGAGGGCGTCAAAGCCATCGCGTTGGCTGAAGCCCGTCATTTGATCGTCATTCTATCGGACGCACCGGGCATACTGGCCCGCTGATCGTATGCGGCAATCGGAGCCATATCCGCGCCAATCCTCCCCGCTTGATCACACAACGTCAAGGGCCGGCGGGCAAGGCCGTCACGCGTCCGCATCGTCCAGTCGACATCTGCATGTCGGGCCGTTTGCCGAGTGCGGAAGCGCTGCTCTACGGCATCCTGCTGCTCCGGAAAAGATCCGTCGCAGCGGCACCATCGAGCGGTGATGGTTTGCTTCCGTCATTCCGGGGCGGCCTCGAGAGCGCGTGCACGCGCGCTCATATCGACCAGCGCAATATGCGAGATCACGGCGTGGCCGGCTCGGTGGCCACCACCAATGCCGGGGTTATGGGTTCCGGGCTCGACGCTTCGCGTCGCCCCGGAACGACGCAGTGATGTGAGGCCTTGTCATTCCGGGGCGCGCCGCGAAGCGGCGCGAGCCCGGAATCCATTTCCCCGGTGCCGAAGAGGCCACCGCGTCAGCTGCGATCTCCAATTGACATTGATGGATATGGATTCCGGCGTGGCCCTGCCGTGCCCAATCGCTCCCGCATCACCACGCCGCCGGCGATGCCGACCGCGAGCACGTAGACCCAGCCCTGGTAGAAATCGAACAGATGCGAGTTGAAGAGCGAGCCGAGAATGTTCTGCGTCACGGCGACGAGGCCGATGAAACCGGCGAAGCCCGCCATCCAGCGGAACAGCACGAGGTGCGATGCCCACATCGCCCACAGCAGCGCGACGCCGACGAGGCCCCATTGCAGTGCCGTCGCCAGCGTCTGGTTGTGCGGGTTGTAAGTCACTAGCGCTTCGAGATCGGTCTTGCCGGCGGCGTCGCGCTGGAACAGCTCGCGGATCGCGCCGGTGCCGTGGCCGATCAGCGGCGCGGCGCGGATGAAGGCGAGCGACTTCTGCCAGTATTCCAGCCGCATCGCCGCCGAGGCTGGGCCCTCGGCGCCGATCGGAGCGCCGTACCGGGCGGTTTCGCTGGAGATCCGCGCCGCCTTGTGCTGCAGGTTGGGCGAGGCGGCGAATGCCGCGGCGGCGGCGACCGCCAGCGCCGCGACGGCGAGCGCGAGGCGCCGGCCGCTGAGGCTGCGGATCAGCAGCAGCAGCGCCATCACCGGCAGGTAGACGAACGCGGTGCGGGCCAGGTTGACGAAGGCGAGGTTGAGCACGAAGGCCGCCGCCAGCGCGCCGAACAGCGCGGCGCGACGGCTGAGGCCGGCGCGCGCGCCGTCGATCGCCAGCGCCGCCAACGCCACCGCGCAGAGCGCGAAGCCGTGGCTCTGGTCGATGTAGTTCTTCACCGCCACGCCCGGCTGGTCGGGCTTGTCGACCAGCGCGGCCTGCGGCAGCGCGTAGACGCCGTAGGAGAACGCGAGCAGGGCGACGTTGGAGGCAACGAAGGCCGCCAGAACCCAGCCGGCGCGGGGCGATTCCCGGTAGTGGATGACCAGCAGCGGGATCATCGTCAGCTTGTAGACCTGGCCGATGGCGCGCAGCTTGTCGTGGCCGGAAACGCCGTGGGCCCACAGCGTGCCGGCCAGCGCCAGCAGGAAGATCGCGAGCGTCAGCCCGCAGGCCGGCCGCGCGAGGGTCGAGGGCCACTGCGCGTAACGCGTGGTCAGCAGCAGCAGGGCGAAGGCGGCGATCAGCGCGCCGAGCGCGCCCGCGGTGGTCCAGGGCAGCGCCGCGGCCGCCACCACCAGCGCGACGTCCACGGCGCGCAGCCGGGCGTTGCGTGCCTGTGCGGCTTGCGGGCCGGAGAACGTCGTCAGCGCCAGCCGGGTCTCGGCCGCGAGCCAGGCCAGCGCGGCCGCGATCGGCTCCCTCGACATGTCAGCGCAGACCCGGATTCGGCCGCGGCGAGGTGATGCTCGCCAGCAGCACCGAGAGAATGCCGGTGAGGAAGATGCCGTCGAAGGTGCCGGCGCCGCCGATCGAGGCGACCGGCGCGCCGAGCCCGCCGATCTTGTCGAGGTTGAGCAGGTCGGCGCCGATCAGGGTGCCGAGCGATCCGGCGATGTAGGCGATCTGCGGCGCGGTGGCGCGCGACAGCAGCATCGCCGTGATCGCGGTGATCAGCGCCGGCGCGAACACCGGCACGGCGATGCCGAGCCCCGGCACCGGATTGGCGAGCGCGTGGATGATGGCGGCGACGATCGCGGTGGCGATGGCGGCGCGCAGCCAGACGCCATAGCGGATCAGGAGATAGGCCGACATCAGCACCGGGATCACCGCGCCGCCGACATTGACGGCGATCACCGTGCCCGGCCAGTCCACGACGTGCGGGATCACGTAGTCCATGCCGAAGATATGGACGATCTGGCCGGTGACGTGCTGGCCCGGCACCATCGCCACCGGGATGTTGAAGTAGCTGCCGACCAGCGATCCGATCAGCAGCAGGAACGCGCCCTGCGACGACAGCCCGAGCCGCATGAAGGCGTAGCGCAGCACGTTGAGCTGGATCAGGATCATGAGCCCGGCGACCACGATGAACAGGATCGCGAACACCACCGGCGTGAGCGGGAGATAGTGGGTCTGGCTCATGGGCATGGCATGCGGACCTTCGGACGACGGTGGAAGCGGGTTGAACCATAGCGGAAGCGGGCGGGCAAATGGACGCCGGCGGGACCGCGCGCGCCCGGGTATGTCACCGCCTGTTGCCGCCCGGCCACAGGAAAGCGACCTACCCGTCATGCCCGCGCCTGTCGCGGGCATCCACGTCTTCACTGCTTCGCAACAAGCAAGTCGTGGATGGCCGGGAGACCTCAGTCCTGGCGATCCGCCGAAGACGGATCGCGCTGCCCGGCCATGACGACCAAAACCGTCGTGTGTCCGCCCCCATCGATCATCCCGTCACGCCCGCAGCAGGCGTTCGGCTTCGGCGAGATCCTCGGCGGTGTTGATGTTGAAGAACGGATCGAGCGGCGTGTCGGGCCAGCCCACCACCGCCTCGCGGTGGCGCGCGGCGAAACGCTGCACGGCGTGGCAGTGCTCGTCGATCAGGGCATGGCGCAGGTCGTGGCGGAGCTCGACGCTCCACAGCGCGATGGTCGGATGAAGCTGGCCGCCGGAGGCCGCGATGGCGAGGTCGGCCCCCTGATGGGCGCGGGCGTGCGACAGCCGCGCCACCAGGTCGCTCGGCAGGAACGGACAGTCGCCGGCGACGCTCAGCATCTCGCGGGCGTCGGGCCGTTCGCGGGCGACGTGGTCGAGGCCGGCGAGAATGCCGGCGAGCGGCCCGGCGAAGCCCTCGACGGCGTCGGCGATCACCGGCAGGCCGTAGATCGAGAATCGCGCCGGATCGCCGTGGCTGTTGAGGATCAGGCCGTCGCATTGCGGGGCGAGCCGGGCGATGATGTGGTCGAGCAGCGGCCGGCCGGCGAGGGTGCGCATCGGCTTGTCTCCGCCGCCCATGCGCTGTGCCCGCCCGCCGGCGAGAATGAGGCCGGGGATTCCGCTGCTGTCGCCCATGCGGCCTGACATAGCGGGGCCGGGCGGATTTGCAATGGCGCCGGCGCCGGTGCTGGCGGTCGCCGCGGCGGTCGCGCATGTCGCGCTGCCGCGTGACGCCGTGCCGTGGGGAACCGGAGCACGGAGGGTTCAAGGCCGAGTCGAATTGCCCGCCTTGGGCGGATGTGACAGTCTCGCCCGGTGCCGCCCCGCTCCCGACCTGCCGCGCCCGCGCTGCATCCGCCGCAAGCGCTTTGCCTCGAATTTGCGCTTCCCAGAAACATGAAAAGTCATCATTTTAATCTTAAACGAATTGGCGGGTTGGGCTATGCTGGCCCGGACGGGATCGCCAACGCAGAGGGTCGTGCATGAGGCCGCTGACAATGCCGAGGGACAGCATCGCCAACGGGCCGCCGGCGGTGCCGGTGCGCGCGGCGCCGCCGATGATCGCCATCCAGGGCGTGTCGCAGACCTTCAAGACCGCCGGCCGCAAGGATCACCTGGCGATTTCCGACATCAATCTCGACATCGCCGACGGCGCCTTCGTCTCGATCCTCGGCCCCTCGGGCTGCGGCAAGTCGACCCTGCTCTATATCGTCGGCGGCTTCGTCGCCCCGACCGCCGGCATCGTGAAGGTGAAGGACAAGGCGATCACCGGGCCGGGCCCGGACCGCGGCCCGGTGTTCCAGGAATTCGCGCTGTTTCCGTGGAAGACCGTGCTCGGCAACGTCATCTACGGGCTGCGCCAGCAGGGCGTCCCCCGCGCCGAGGCCGAGGAGCGCGGCCACAAGCTGCTCGCCATGGTCGGGCTCAAGGGGTACGAGGCGTTCTATCCCAAGGAGCTGTCGGGCGGCATGAAGCAGCGCGTGGCGATCGCCCGCACGCTCGCCTACAATCCCAGCGTGCTCTTGATGGACGAGCCGTTCGGCGCGCTCGACGCCCACACCCGCACCCGGCTGCAGAACGACCTGCTCGACATCTGGGAGCGCGACCGCAAGACCGTGCTGTTCGTCACCCACGCGGTCGACGAGGCGGTCTATCTCTCCGACAAGGTGATCGTGATGTCGCGCTCGCCGGGGCGGATCAAGAAGGTGGTCGACATCGACCTGCCGCGGCCGCGGCGCCGCGCCGAACTGCTGCTCGACGTCCACTACCAGAAATACGTCGTCGACATCGAGCGGCTGATCGAGGACGCGCCCGAGGACGCGGTGCATCCATGAGCGCGGTCGCCGGCGACGGCACGGCAACGGCCCGCATCGGCATCAGCATCGCTCCGTTCGCGCCGCTGCTCGCCTGCCTCGGCCTGCTGGCGGCGTGGCAGATCGGCGCTCTGCTGCTGGGCACCGACAGCATCCCCACCGCGCTCGACGCGCTGCGCGCCGTGCCCGACATCCTCGGCGACCGCAGCGGGCTCGCCAACATCCTCGATTCGATCCGCCGCATGGCGATCGGGCTCGCCAGCGCGGTGGTGGTGTCGATCCCGCTCGGGCTCGCCATGGGCCGGGTGCCGGCGGTGGCGTCGTTCTTCAACCCGATCCTGATGGTGACCTATCCGGTGCCGAAGGCGGCCCTGATGCCGGTCATCATGCTGTGGCTCGGCGTCGGCGATCTCTCCAAGACGCTGGTGATCTTCCTCGCGGTGACGCTGCCGATCATCTACCACTCCTTCGAGGGCGCCAAGGCGGTCGAGGAGAAGATGATCTGGTCGGGCGCCGCCATGGGGATGTCGCGGCTGCAGATCATGGCCCGCATCGTGCTGCCGGCGGCGCTGCCGGAGATCCTCGCCGGCTGCCGCACCGGCCTGGTGCTGGCGCTGATCACCATGGTGACCAGCGAGATGATCGCGCGCAAGTCCGGCGCCGGCAACATCCTGTTCAACGCCCTCGACATGGGCCAGTACGACACCGTGTTCGCCATGATCATCATCATCGGCGCGCTCGGCATCATCTTCGACGCCGCCTTCGACCGGTTGCGCCGCGCGCTGGTGGCATGGTCGGACACCCGCCAGGACATCCCGTTGAGCTTCTCATGAGAGCGACCCTGTCCCGCGATATCGTGCTCGGCGCCATCCCGCTCATCCTGATCGCCGCGGTGTGGCAGGCCATCGTGTCGTTCGGCTACGCGCCGGCGGCGCTGCTGCCGCCGCCGGGCGCCGTCTTCGTCCGCCTCGTCCACCAGCTCGGCGGCACCGATTTCCTGGCCCAGGGCGGCGCCACGCTGCTGCGGCTGTTCGTCGGCTTCACCATCGCCGCGGTGCTCGGCATCGGCATCGGGCTGATGGCGGCGGTGCACCGCGGCGTCGACGCCGTGGTCCGGCCGCTGGTGCGGGTGCTGGCGCCGGTGCCCAAGGTCGCGCTCTATCCGGCGCTGCTGCTGCTGCTCGGCTTCGACCACGCCTCCAAGATCGCGCTGGTGGTGGCGGACGCGCTGTTTCCGATCCTGCTGTCGACCTATTACGGCGCCACCACCATCGAGCAGAAGCTGGTGTGGTCGGCGCTGGCGGCCGGCACGCCGCCGCACCAGGTGCTCTACAAGGTGGTGCTGCCGGCGGCGATGCCCTCGATCCTGACCGGCTGCCGCATCGCGCTGGTGATCTCGTGCATCGTGGTGTTTCTCGCCGAGATGATCTCCTCGACCGACGGGCTCGGCTACCTGCTGGTGCGCGCGGCGCGCAGCTTCCAGACCGTCGACATGTTCGTGCCGCTGATCTCGATCTCGCTGCTCGGGCTGATCCTCAACGCCCTGTTGTACGGCGCCCGCAAGGTGCTGCTGCGCGGCTTTCCGGAGGTGTGATGGGGCGTGCGGCGAACGGCATTCATGTGTCTCGTCGCGCCAGTCCGATATTCGGCGTCATGCCCGCGCTTGTCGCGGGCATCCACGTCTTTACGACGTCGCCGCGAAGCAAGACGTGGATGGCCGGGACGAGCCCGGCCATGACGACAACGAGGGCTTCGTGCGACGCGCATTGCCCGTTGCCCGGACATTTGAAGCATGGAACACTTTGACCGCCACCCCGATGCTGCGAGGAGCCTCCGAATGCGCCCGACGATGAAACGCCTCATGCTGATCGCTGCCACGGCCGGTGCCGTGCTGTCGGCGGGGTCAGCCTTCGCGATCGACACCATCCGGGTCGGCTTCACCATTCCGGCGGAGGAATCCAAGTACTGGATGATGAAGCGCCCCGAGCGCTTCCCCGACATCGGCAAGACCTACAATATCGAGTGGACCCAATTCCAGGGCACCTCGCCGATGACCCAGGCGCTGGCCGCCGGCGCGGTCGACTGCGCGACCCAGGGCGTGCTGTCGCTCGCCAACGGCGCCGTCAACGGCGGCCTCAAGGCCTACATCGTCGCCCAGCACGTCTACGAGAAGCCGGGCGGTTTCTCGGTCTACTGGGCGGTCAAGGACGATTCGCCGATCAAGACGGTGGCCGACCTGAAGGGCAAGACGGTCGGCATCTCGGTGCTCGGCGGCGGTACCTACGGGCCGTTCGCCATGATCCTGCGGAAGGCCGGCGTCGATCCGGAGAAGGACATCAAGCTGGTGGAGACCGGATTTGCGGTGTCGGAGGACGCGCTGCGCCAGGGCCGGGTCGACGCAGTCAACATGAACCAGCCGTTCGCCGCCCGCGCCGAGGCCAAGGGCGGCATCCACAAGCTGTTCTCGCTGTCGGAGGCGATGCCCAACATCGTCCACATCCTCGAGGCCTGCCGCGCCGACTTCGTCGACAAGAACCCGGCGCTGGCGAAGGCCTATGTCCGCGACATCACCCACGGCATGGAGATGGCGCTGGCCGATCGCGCCGAGACGCTGAAGGTCGTCAACGAGGTGCTCAAGGCGCCGATCCCGGTGCTCGATACCTATCTCCTGAAAGACAACGATTTCGGCCGCGACCCCAAGGCGGCGCCGAATTTCGACGCCATCCAGCTCATGCTCGACATCTACGCCGAGACCGGCATGCTGCCGAAGCTCAGCGTCCGGCAGTTCTACAATCCGAACGTGGTCGCGCCGATCGAGTAGGAGCGAACCATCGAAGCGCCAGCCGAGGGGAAACAGCGTCATTCCGGGGCGCGCCGCGAAGCCGCGCGAGCCCGGAAACCATACTCCCGGTGCGGCTTGAAGCCTTCGGACCGAAAACAGGCGTGCAGATCAATGACGCCGCAGACCACTGCAGACACTGGGGGTATGGATTCCGGGTTCGGCGCGCCTTCGCGCGCCGCCCCGGAATGACGTGGGTGTGATCATCACGCCGCCTTCGGCAGCTTGCGGCCCAGCGCGGCGCGGGCGGCCCAGCCGCCGCCGAGCATGGCGCCGGTGAATCCGCCGCCGCCGGTGAAGGCGGAAGCGAGGTAGAGCCCGTCGATCGCGGTGCGCGCCAGCGGCCGGAAGCCACGGGACTGCGGCGCGAAGCCGTAGGTCGCTCCGCCGGGCGTGTTGAGATAGTGCTGCATGGTCTCCGCCGTCGACAGCTCGCGCTGGGTGACGGCGCCGGCGATCCCTGGAAACCGGTGGTCGAGATCGGCGACGACGAGGTCCATCCAGCGCTCCTTGCGGGCGCGGCGCGCGTCGTCGGACAGTCCGGCCCAGTTCTCGATGCGGTCGGGGCCGGCCAGCGAGGCGAGATACGGCCCCTCGCGGTTGAGGCCGGAATCGACCTGGTCGTAGGCCACGAGGCTGTAGGGCGTCAGCCGCGACGGCTGATCCTCGCCGAGCAGGCCGGTGGCCTCCTTCATCCGCGCCAGGGCGTCGAGCCAGTCCGGCAGCACCGAGGTCGAGTAGTTCGTGACGCCGAACGAGCGCGACGGCCGGTCGAGCCCGATCGCCATGCTCCACAGCGACATCGATGGCCGGCGCGCCTGATAGGGCGCGAGGAAATCCTGGCGCTTGCCCTGCGGCAGCATCGCCGCGAGCACGGCGGGCGCGGCGTTGCCGAAGATCACCGCGGCGTATTCCTCGCGGACGTCGTTGCCCTCCAGCGTGGCATGGCGCACGCCGCGCGGGCGGTCGCCGTCGAGCAGGATGGCGTCGACCACCCGCCCGGACTCGGCCTCGCCGCCGGCCTCGTGCACGATGGCGAGCAGCCGGTCGGCCAGCACCTTCGAGCCGCCGCGGATGTAGTGGCCGCCGCCGGCGAGGAAGGAGGCCTGCGGGATCGCGTAGGCGACGAACGGCATGGTGTCGGGATCGTCGGTGTAGTAGCCGAGGTTCGAGGCCAGCGCGAGCTTGACCGCCTCGTCGGCGCCGAACAGTTCGGCGAGCACGCCGCTCACGGTGGCGTGGCGCTGGCGGATCAGCGGCCACAGCCGCGCCGGCAGGCGCGCGGCGTTGCGCAGCCACCAGCTGCGGTCGTCCTGGTGCTGGGCGAGGGCGCTGACCGCATCGCGCAGTTCACGCAGGCGGCGGAAATAGTCTTCGAGCGCCTTGGCGTGGCGCGGAAAGCGCCGGCTGGTGGCATCGAGCGCGGCGTCGTAGCCGTGCGGCAGCACGAAAGGCTCGCCGATCAGCGGGCTGCGGACCTCGTGGAGGGCGCCGATCTCGACGAACGGGATGTCGCGGTCGAGCCCCAGCGCCTGCAGGATCGGCGCCTTGGCGTCGCCGGCGTCGAGGCCGTCGATCTCGTGCAACGAGGCCTCGATCGACAGCGCGCCGTGGCGATAGACCGTGGCGGCGCCGCCGAACGCGGCGTTGCGTTCGAGCACAAGGACCCGCTTGCCGGCGCGGGCGTAGAGCGCGGCCGCGGTGAGGCCGCCGAGCCCCGACCCGATCACGATGGCATCGAACTGGTGTGACATGGCTGTCTCCGCGAGGGTGCGAGCGCGCTCGACTGCGTGAGGTAACGCATCATGGATCGGGGCGGCGAGGTGGCGTTGACCTGGGTCAAGGGAGCGGGGGCTTGATCGGCGTCGAGTGGGGGGCCGTCCACTCGCGGGCGAGCGATTGATCCGCTGAGCTTCCGCAATCTCCTCGTCATTGCCGGGCTTGTCCCGGCCATCCACGCTTTCTTGCTTTCAGCAGCAGCCGTGAAGAGTGGACCCGCGGGTCAAGCCCGCGGGTGACGCAGAAGATTTGGTGAGGTCGTGGTTATCCGCTTTGGGTTCAGTGAATGTGCGCGCTAATTGACCTGCTGCGTTTCGATAACTTCTGGGTCATGGCCGGGCATGACGAATAAAATAGCGACTCATCGCCGCTCGCCCCCTCACACCGACGGCGCGTGGACGCTTCCCGCCCTGACCGCCGCGCGCCAGCGTTCGACCTCGGCGAGCTCGGCCTCGGGCCGCCTCACCACGATGTCCCGGCGCCCCGGATAGATGCCCCCGGTGTCGCCGTCGATCGCAATCCAGTCGCCCTCGGCCAGCGCGGTGTCGCCGAGCCGGGCGCAGGCCGCGGCTTCGTCGATCACGAGCCCGCCGCAGCCGACCACGCAGGGCTTGCCGAGCTGGCGGGCCACCAGCGCGGCATGGGCGGTGCGGGCGCCGGCCGCGCTGACGATGCCGGCGGCGGTGGCGAAGCCGGCGACGTCGGCGGTGGAGGTCTCGGGGCGCAGCAGGATGACCGGTTCGCCGGAGGCGGCGAGACGGGCGGCAGCCTCGGCGGTAAAGGCGGCGCGGCCGACGGCGACGCCGCCCGAGGCGCCGGTGCCCGACAGCACCGCGGCGCCGTCGCCGGCGAGACGGGTCTCGGTCAGCGCGTCGAGGTCGATGTCCTCGATCCGGCGCAGCGCCTCGGCCGGGGCGATCAGGCCCTCGCGGACGAAGTCGGCGGCGATCCGCAGCGCCGCGCGCGGCGTGCGCTTGGCGGCGCGGGTCTGCAGCACATAGAGCTTGCCGTCCTCGACGGTGAACTCGACATCCTGGACGTCGCCGAATTCGCGCTCCAGCAACCTCAGCACGGCGCCGAGCTCGCCCGAAAGCCGCGGCAGCGCGCGCGCGATCATGGCCGGGCCGTCCGGCGGCCGCCGGCCCGAGACCACGTCCTCGCCCTGGCCCTCGAGCACCATGTCGATCATCGGCTCCGGCGCGCCGGTGGACGGATCACGCGAGAACGCGACGCCGGCGCCGGACGTCAGCCCGGCATTCCCGAACACCATCGCCTGCACCGTGACCGCGGTGCCGGCGAGGTGTTCCAGATTCTCCAGCCGCCGGTAGGTCTTCGCCCGTTCGCTCATCCACGAGCGGTAGACCGCGCGCGCCGCGGCTTCGAGGTGGCTCATGGCGTCCTCGGCGAAGCCGTCCTCATGCTCCTCGATCAGGAGCTGTTCGTGATGCGCCAGCTCCTCGATCGCGGCGCTGTCGAAGTCGCGATCGCTGGCTGCGGCCTCGGCCGTCTTCATGCCGGCGAGCAGTTGCGCGAACGGCCCGGGATCGATCCCGAGCACGGTTTCGGCGTAGCTCTCGAGAAAGCGCCGGCGGCAGTCCCAGGCGAGCCGCGGCCGGCCGGTGGCGCGGATCAGGCCGTGGACGGCGTCCGCGGTGCAGCCGACGTCGAGCACGGTGTCGAGCATGCCGGGCATCGAGCGCTCCGCGCCGGAGCGCACCGAAACCAGCAGCGGTTGGCGGCGGTCACCGAATGTCTTGCCGGTCGCATGTTCGAGATAGGCGATGCCGTCGCGCAGCCCGTCGTGGAGGTGCTGGGCGGCGCGGGCGTCGCCCCTGATGACGGCGGCGCACAGCTTGATGGGGAGCACGAAGCCCGGCGGCACCGGCAGGCCGATCGCGGCCATGCGGATCAGATTGGCCGCCTTGGCGCCGACGCTGGCGGCGGAATGGAGATGCCCCGATCCGTCGCCGATCCGAATGATCTGCACTGTCGGCTCCTTCGCTCAGGTGGAGAGGTCGGTGATGACGTGGTGGCGCAACAGGTGTGCGAACCCGGCCAGCCGGTCGGTGGCGCGCTCCAGCGCGCGGGCGAGTTCGAGCAGGCCGAGCGCGGCCGCGACCTCGAAGCTGTCGGTCAGGATGCGGCGCGTCACCTCGCGCTCGAGCCGGTCGGCTTCGTGTTCGGCGTCGATCAGGCGCGTCACCTGGGCGAGCGCGTCGTCGGCGTCGATGCGATGGCCCTCGGGGCTGTCGGCAGCGGCCACCAGTCCCGACGCCGCGGCCTCGGTCGCGGTCATGGCGACGCCGCACAGCGCGGCGACCTCCGCCAGCACCTCGGCGTTGGCGCCGGCCGGCAGCAGCGAGGCGATGAAGGCCGCCTGCTCCAGTTCGTCGGTCGCCTGCTCGACGAGATCGGCGAGCTGGGCGATCACGCCGTGGGCGTTGAGGCGGCTGGTCTCGGCGCGGGCCTCGACCGCGATGCGGTCGGCCTTCTGTTCGATCTGCGCGGCGCGCGCAGCGAGGTTGGCCGCGGAGGTGACGTTGCCGGCCTGCAGCGCCGCCAGATGATGGGCGAGCAGCCCCGCGATGTCGCGGCCGAGTCCGGCCTGGCGGACCACGATGGCGAGCAGCGTGCTGTCGACGCGCTCGAGGTGGCGGATCAGCTCGGCTTCGATCTGGTCGTGGATCAGCCGCGCCGAGCGGCCGGCAACCAGGGATTCGGTCGAGATCCGCAGCACGGTCTTGAGAAAGTCGATCGCGGCGTCGCGGCCCAGCGCCTGTTCGAGCCGCTCGCCGAAGCCGATCCGGGTCGGGGCGGCGTTGCGCACGGCGGCGCTGATCAGGGCTTCGCCACCGAGTTCGAGGAAGCCGCGATGGCCGACGCGGTGGCGCGCCGCCCAGGTCAGGATCTGCACCGCGTCGGACTTGGAGACCAGGTTGCGCAGCACCTTGCGTGCCTTGTTCCAGTCGATCAGGAACACCAGCGCGGCGCCGAGCGCGGCGAGGCAGCGGTCGCGGTCGGTGGCGGTCTCGGCGTCGAAGCGTCCGGTGACGAGGTAGAACGTGCCGTCGTCGCCGAGGCCCTGCGCGGCGTGGCGGTCGAGCCCGCTCCAGGTCATGGCGAAGCCGTCGAGCAGGCTGACGAAGAAACGGGCGCGGGCGCGGTGCACGTCGGTATAAGTGACGGTCACGGTGTTGTCTTCGACCGCGATGACGACGACATGGGCGTCGGTGGTGCCGATGTCGTTCTGGATCACCAGCCGTTCGCCGGCGCGCGTCGCCATGGTGTCGAGGCCGGGATGATCGAATTTCAACGGCCTGGTCTCGTTGAGGCCCCGCATGAAGCCTTGCACCGCGCCGTGGTCGTCGGGCCGCAGCCCGAACGCATGGGCGCCGGCGACGGTTTCCTCGGCGCAGGCCGCGGCGAGGCGGTTGAGCGCCTTGTGCAGGTCCATGACCAGGCGATGCAGGCTGTCGGCGCCGTCGGACGCGACCGTGGTGAGGGCTGCGACCCGCGCCGGCGGGATGGTGTCGGCGGGCGCGAGCGCCCCCGCGGCCACGATCGCCTCGAACCGCTTTGTCATGGCGGCGCCGGCGGCGGCGTCGCCGGCGGCGACCGCGTGAATCATGGTGTCGGCGTCGCCGGCGATGTCGGCCAGCAGCGCTCCCAGGTTGGCGGCCTCGATGCCGCCCGCGGCGTTGAGATGCGCCCCGTTGATCAGGGCGGTCATCGCCGCGGCCGGAACGCCGGCGGCGCGGCATTCGGCCTCGAGATCGACGGCGACGCGGCCGGGCTGTTCCGCGCGCGCGGCCGCCGCCTGCAGCACGCTCAGGCGCAGCTTGATGCGATCGTTGGCGGCGAGCCCTTCGCCCACCAGCGCGGGAAGCAGGATGCCGCCTTCGCCGAGTTCCTCTATGATCCGTGACTTCATCGGTTTCCGTCCGCGTTTCGCCGGTCACATTATGCGGAGCGGGGAACGCAGCCTTGCGCTAGATCATTCATGAAAGTGTCGCATTCGCCGCGACGCGCCGGGCCGGCAAAACGACGGTGGATGGGTCGCAATTGCGGTGGATCAATCGCGTCTCGCGCGGCCGGCGTTATGGGTGGCCCTTGAAAAAAAAGACGCAGCCGCCATAGCCTGTAAACGGCGCCGAGTCCTTTATCATCGCTGCCGCCCTGGCGTTCGCAAAAGGAACGCAAACAGCGACTACAGGTTGGTGCTTGGCACTGTCGCGCGATTCACCGGCGCGGCGACGTCATCGGCGGATCGGAAGATCGGGGATGCGATGATCATTACTGACGTCACATGCGAGTGCGGAGCGTCATACCGGTGCGCGGAGTCGCACACGCTGAGCGGGACCGCCGGCGAGTTCGTCTGCGTGTGCTGCGGCGAGCTGCTGGAATCGTGGACCGAACCCCGGGAGCGGGCCTACCGGCTGGTGACCTCCACCGAGCGTCTCTACGCCCATCCCAAGGTGCCGCCGTCACCGCTGCACGCGAGCCCGCCGGTCGCGGCCGAGGCGCCGGTCGCCGGATGAGACGACCGCTGGCGGCGCGGCGCTCCACCCGCTGCCTGGCGTAGTTTCAAGCGATTCTAAATTCGCGCCGCCGCTGCCCGGGAACGGGTGGGGCCTCGCAAATGCCCGAAACTCAACGACAAATCCTGCCGTTTGGAACGGCTCGAGACTGCGTGAGTCAGTTTGTAATCGCTCCAGACTGGCCGCCGGTCGCTTGATCGCGCCGATCGGTCGCGTACTCCTGCACATCATTGTCGTGAGCAGCACTTGCGTCGGGCGCGGCCCACGAACGGGGTGTCGCGGGCAGGCGGGAGCGGGGACTGGTGCGACTGCTGGGAATTCATCGGCGGGTCGGCGCGGTCGCGGTTTCGCTTCCGCTCCTGGGTGCGCCGCTGGCCGCCGCCGACTTCGCCACGCCGTTCGCCGTGAAGGCGCCGCCGGCCTCGCCGCTATACGACTGGACCGGGTTTTATGTCGGCGGCCATGTCGGCCTCGCGTTCGGGGATTCGAACTGGACCGCAAGCGCCACGGGGGCGGGGACGCCGGCCGCCGCCGGATCGCTCACCATGTACCAGTCGCCCAACGCGTTCTATGAGAGCGGCAGCTGGCTGCTGGGCGTGCAGGGCGGCTACAACTACATGCTGACCAATCGCATGGTGCTCGGCGTCGAAGTCGACGCCACGTTCCCGGCATTCCAGAACCCCGCCGGGCTTTCCACCGGCGGCATCGCCAGCTTCACCGCGCCGACCCTCGGCGCGGTCACCTACAGCGAGACCATGCTGTCGTCCGGCACGGTGCGCGGCCGCATCGGCTACGCGCCCGGCAACTGGCTGTTCTACGGCACCTTCGGCTTCGCCTGGACCTATGACCAGCAGACGCTGACGCAGGCCGCCTCCGGCTTTTCCGAATCCCCGCTGCTGTGGCGGCTCGGCTGGGCCGCCGGCGCGGGCATCGAGGCGCCGATCGCGCCGAGCTGGACGGTGAAGGGCGAGTACCTGTGGACCGGCTTTCCGAGCCAGAGCGTCAGCTATCCGGCCTCCGGGCAGCGCATCGGCTCCTCGCTCGCGTTGCAGGAGCTTCGGCTCAGCCTGAACTACCGCTTCGACGATCCGTCGCGGCCCGCGGCCTTCGCCCCGTCGCGGTTCACGCCGACGGCCGACGTGTTCGCCGTCCACGGCCAGGCGACGTTCACCGAACAGGCCTATCCTTCGTTCCGTTCGCCTTATGCGGGCCAGAACAGCCTCGACGGCACCGCGCAGGGCCGCGAGACCATCGACGCCACGCTCTCCACCGGGGTGAAGCTGTGGCCGGGCGCCGAGTTCTGGGCCAACCCGGAGATCGACCAGGGTTTCGGCTTCAACAACACCCACGGTCTCGCCGGCTTTCCCAGCGCCGAGTCCTATAAGCTGGGCTGGGCCTATCCTTACGCGCGCGTCCAGCGCGCCTTCGTGCGCCAGACCATCAACCTCGGTGGCGAACCCGAGACCGTCGACGCCGACTTCACCCAGTTCGCCGGCACACGCTCGGCCGACCGCCTGGTGCTGACGGTTGGGCGCTTCGGCGTCGTCGACATCTTCGACACCAACCGCTTCGCCAACAACCCCAAGTCCGACTTCCTCAACTGGTCGATGATCAATACCGGCACCTTCGACTATGCCGGCGACGGCTGGGGCTACACCTACGGCGCCGCGGCCGAATGGTACACCGGGCGCTGGACCTTCCGCGCCGGCGTGTTCGACCTCTCCAACACGCCGGCCGGCGGCGCGAGCCCGACCGCCTACGCGCTCGATCCGACCTTCCGGCAGTTCCAGATGGTCGGCGAGATCGAGGAGCGGCATGAATTGTGGGGCCAGCCCGGCAAGATCAAGGTCACCGGGTTCCTGAGCCGCGGCGCGGCCGGCGCCTACGATGCGGCGGTGGCGATCGCGCAGGCGACGGGCCAGCCCGCCGATATCAACGCGGTGCGCGCGACCACCAGCCGGCCCGGCGTCAGCGTCAATTTCGAGCAGCAGCTCACCGAGACGCTGGGCGTGTTCGGGCGCGCCGGCTGGGCCGACGGCAACGTCGAGCCGTGGGACTTCACCGACATCGACCGCACGGCGCAGCTCGGCGTGTCGATCAGCGGCAAGGCCTGGGGCCGGCCCGACGACACCATCGGCGTGGCCGGCGTGCTCAACGGCATTTCCAGCCAGCACGTGGCGTTCCTCAACGCCGGCGGGCTCGGCATCCTGATCGGCGACGGCCAGCTGACCAACTATGGGATCGAGAAGATCTTCGAGGCCTATTACAGCTACGCGCTCACCGCGTCGACGAAGCTGACCTTCGACTATCAGTTCATCGCCGATCCCGGCTACAACGCCGACCGCGGCCCGGTGAACATCTTCGCCGGCCGCGTCCACTGGCAGTTCTAGCGTGTCGAGCCGCCATTTCCGGTGCCGAGCACTTCGTCATTCCGGACGGCCCACGCAGTGGGCCGAGCCGGAACCCCGCAATTTGAGCCGCTGAGCATCCCAACTTCGAGATTCCGGGCTCGATGCTTCGCATCGCCTCGGAATGGCGAATCAACCACCCCTACAAGAAGGGCGACGTCAGCGAGGGCGGGCCTTCGGGACTGAAGCTGCCGCACGAACCGTCCTGAAGGCGAGGGTGCGTCGGTAGTCTTAGGTTGGCGTCAGGGACTGCTCAGCGCGGTCGTTTCCATATTGCGCGCTGAACGATCGTTCTGGTAGCGTTCCACCTCGCAGCTTGGCGGTTCCATGCGTGCCCAGTGCACTGGGGTTAGAGCGGTGAGTCGAGCAAGTCTGAAGATCGCCCTATTGGTGCCTCAAGAAGGCCCGATGGGAATTTGGGCGCCGTCCTGCGAGGCAAGCGCCATCCTTGCCGTTGCGGAGCTCAACTACAACGGCGGCGTTCTTGGGCGCCAGCTGGACCTCGTCGTGGTGAATGCCGGCATGACCGATGCCAGTGCCGCCGCCGCAGCAGCGACGGTCGCCGGCATCGACAGGGTCGACGTCGTTGTCGCGATGGTGACGAGCTCTGCGAGAAAGCTGGTCGCGCGCGAGCTGCACAGGCGCTGCGTGCCATTCATCTACACACCGCAGTTCGAGGGTGGGGCACTCGATCCCGGTGTTGTCGCCGTGGGTGAGACCGCCGAGGACCTGTTGAGGCCGGGACTTTCCTGGCTTGCCGACGAAAAGAACGCCAGCCGTTTCTTCCTGGTGGGCAACGACTACGTCTGGCCGCTGCAATCAATGACGCGAGCACGTCATATGATCTGCGATATGGGTTGCCTCGTCGTTGGAAACGCCATAGTCCCTTTCGGTGTCGAAGATCACGAGCAACTGCTGAGGCGGATTTCCCAAGCTCGTCCGCACGTCGTCGTATCATGGCTATTGGGGCAGGAGGCGGTCGTTTTCAATCGAGCCTTCGCGGCTGCGGGACTGTCGTCCCGAATCCTGCGTTTCAGCACCGCTATCGACGAAACCATCCTCTACGCCATCGGGGAAGCCTGTTCTGCGGATCTCTATGTCGCCTCGGGATATTTCTCCAGCCTCCGTTCTCATAACAACGCCGCGTTTCTGGAGCGTTATCATACCTATTTTGGAGACACGCCGCCGCCTATCAACGCGTTTGGCGAATCCCTCTACGAAGGCGTTCACTGCGTTGCGGGTCTGGTCGAGGCGGCTGGCAGCCTGCATCCTTGGGACCTGCGCCGGAAAGTCGGACGTGCGGCGCAGGAACGGACGGCTCGCGGCTTCAAGAACCAAATCGTTGCAGGTGCCGCTCACCCGATCCACTTGGCCATAGCCGAGGGACACGATTTCCGGGTGATCGCGCCTCGGTAAACCGGAGCGAGCTCAACGGCGCGCAAGCCGGAGCCGGCCGCATCACTCGCGCATCAGCCCGCGCAACAGGCGGGTAAGCTCCTTGGCTTTCGCCAGGTCCAGCCGCTCGACCAGATTGCGTTGCTGCGCGCTCAGAATTCCCTTCAGCCGCTTGTGCAGCGCATTGCCCTTTGTCCCCAGGAAGATCCGAATCCGGCGCCGGTCGTTGGGCGCGACGGCGCGGTACACCAGCGCTTCGACCACCATGCGATCCACGATCTTGGTCAGCGACGAAGCGTCGACGAGCACGGCCGATGCGAGCTCTCCCATCGATAGACCGTCCGATTCAGCCAGCGCGTTCAGGATTCGAAACTGTTCGATTGGAATCCCCTCGGGACGAAGGGATTCCTGCAGTTCTTCCTCAAGCTGACGATTAACGGTGGCGATCAAATAGGCGATTTGATCTTGCATAGTCGTGCGGTCGGCCACGAGAGATCCCAGTTCAAAACGGCGTCGTTCGCGAGTATCTCAACTCAGAATGGATGAAGTTCCGGCGACCTGCAAGTTATTTGGGCGTCGGATGCCGAACAGTTGAGCGAAGCGCCGCGCCGCGGGTTGCATTGGCGAACCGATTCTCCCGGTCACGAGGACAATTCATGAGTTCGCAGTCGAGCGGTCGCGTCCGCGCGCCCGAATGCACGTGAGGCGCGTCTCCGTCCCCGCTTAATTACTAGCGATTACAAATATCGTAATTGACACTAATCGTCAACTTGATCAGATTGTCGGGTGGGCCGCCTGTCGCATGTCATCGATCGGGTACGACCGCGAGCGAGCGGAGGAGAGCTGGTGCTGATCCATGGCGGAGCGCTCGAGTGTGAGGGGCGAGGTGGATTCCGGGCCAAGCTGGCTGGGGTGATTACGGCTCTCATCCTGGCCAATCTGCTGGCGTGGGGTTGGGCGGCCAGTGCGTTCTCCGCTCAGCCGGTTCTGATGGGAATGGCTCTGCTTGCGTTCAGCCTCGGGCTTCGCCATGCCCTCGATGCGGACCACATTGCGGCAATCGACAACGTGACGCGCAAGCTGATGCAGGAAGGAATGCGGCCCGTTGCCGTCGGCCTTTTCTTCGCTCTCGGCCATTCCGCGGTCGTGGTGATCGCCTCCATCGCGGTTGCGTCCACGGCGAGATCGTATGCCGACCAACTGGCTCCCTATCGGGAGATCGGCGGCCTGTTGGGAACGTCGGCCTCAGCCCTGTTTCTGCTCGCGATTGCAGCCGCGAACCTCAGTGTGCTGGTCGCGGTCCTTGGCGCACTCAGAGGCGGCAACGACGGCCGGACTCTTCGCGACGAGGAGGTCGATGCCCTGCTGGTGCGGCGCGGATGGCTGGCGCGTCTGCTAGCGCCAGTATTCGGGTTGGTATCGCAAAGCTGGCATCTGTTTCCCGTCGGATTTCTCTTTGCGCTCGGGTTCGAAACGGCGAGCGAGGTGAGCCTGTTCGGTCTGGCGGCCGGCGCGTCCAGCGAAGTCTCCGGCTGGACGATCCTGATCTTTCCCCTGCTGTTCACGGCCGGCATGACGTTGCTTGATTCCGTGGATGGCATCCTCATGCTCGGCGCTTACGGCTGGGCCTATCGCAAGCCGACGCGCAAACTGTTCTATAACTTGACGGTTACATCGATCTCCGTCCTCGTCGCCTTCCTGATCGGTGGCATAGAGGTGCTCGGGCTGATCGCTCAACGCCTGGACCTCGATGGTGGACTCTGGGCTTGGATCGTCGAACTCAACGCAAGCTTCGGCATGCTCGGCTGCGCGATCGTTGTCCTGTTCGTCGTGAGCTGGGGAGTGTCGGTCGCGATCCATCGTTGCAGGCGCCACGATCGGATCGACGAGGGAGCCTGACGCCGGTCTTCGGCATGTGACGTGCCGAGAGGCGACGACCAATTTTCGTACAGCGCGCCCGGATCTTCATCCGCTGTTCGCGCCAGGGCAGCTGTGTCCGCGTGTAACAAGCCGCGCCGCCATTGCAAGCTCGAATGATTTCGCACGAGACCGCGTTTCGCAGTTTGACAAGGTGGAGCTCCGATGTATTATTCGTAATTACTAGTAATTGTCCGGGTCTGGAAAATGCGACGCGTCCGCGGGCGAAGGTCGCGCGTTTGAAACAGCGAGGGAGCCAAGATGTCGAAGCCTGTCTCAAAGCCTGAATCCGATCCTGCCGTTCGGACGCGCGCTCTCGAGTCGATTCTGGTCGAAAAGGGACTTCTCGATCCGAAGGCGCTCGACGCTCTGGTCGATATCTATGAGCACAAGGTCGGTCCACGTAACGGCGCCAAGGTGGTGGCGCGTGCCTGGGTCGATCCGGAATACAAGAAGCGGCTGCTTTCCGATGCGACGACCGCGATCAAGGAGCTGGGTTTCTCCGGTCTGCAAGGAGAGGACATGGTCGTGGTCGAGAACACGCCCGAGGTCCATAACCTCGTCGTGTGCACGCTCTGTTCCTGTTATCCGTGGCCGACGCTCGGCCTGCCACCGGTGTGGTACAAGTCGGCGCCCTATCGCGCCCGTGCCGTCAGTGATCCGCGTGGCGTGTTGAAGGAATTCGGCACCACGCTGAGCGAGAACGTGGAGGTCCGCGTGTGGGATACGACGGCGGAGCTGCGGTACCTCGTGTTGCCTGAACGCCCCGCGGACACGGAAAACCTGACGGAACAGCAGTTGGCCGACCTCGTGACGCGGGATTCGATGATCGGCGTCACGACGCTCGGTTCATCGGCGCCGACTTCCGCTTCCAAGCACTGAGCACGGAGGAACGACCCCATGAATGGAATTCACGATTTAGGCGGCAGGCACGGCATAGGGCCGATCGTGCGCGAGGAAAACGAGCCGGTCTTCCATGCGGAGTGGGAGCGGCGGGCATTCGCAATGTTTGCGGGCACTTTCGTTTTCGCCGGCTACTCGGTCGACGAGTTTCGCCACGCCATCGAGAACATCGATCCGGCCCACTATCTCGAATCGAGCTACTACGAGCATTGGCTGCATGCGTTCGAAGATATCCTGGTCAAGCGCGGCTTCATCACGCGCGAGGAATACGACGCGCGCATCGCCAAGCTCGTGAAAAATGGAGGAAACGATGTTGTTGACGCCTGATATCGTTTCAGCCGTTGCATCCACCGGTGCCTCGGCCCGTGTCGCCGAGCACGTCGCGCCGCGCTTCCGCGTCGGCGACAGGATTCTCGTTCGAAACTACAACCCCGCCACACATACGCGGCTGCCCGGCTATCTACGGGGGAAGCGCGGCATCGTCGAAGCCGACTATGGCGTGTTCGCATTTCCCGATACCCACGCGCACAGCCTGGGTGAGAAGCCGCAGCATTGCTACAGCGTTCGGTTCACCGCTCGCGAACTGTGGGGGGAAACGGCGTCGGACCGGGATACGTTGAGGGTCGACGTTTTCGACGACTACATGGACCTGGTGTGACGGAGGTGGCCATGGAAGTCGAGGCGCAGTCGCCCTTGCTTTGCAAAGGGCTTCCGATCGGTCCGGACAGCGACGTAAAGTTCGACGAACCGTGGGAGGCCAGGGCATTCGCGATCATTGTCCGACTGGCGCAGGACGGCTATTTCGAATGGTCGGAGTGGGTGGAGTGCTTCTCCAGGGAGGTCGCCGCCGAGACCGCGGTCGAGGCGTCGGGCGGCGTTCCGCGCCCCTACTACGAGCAGTGGCTGGGCGCGGCCGAGAAGCTTCTGATCGCCAGGGGAGTGACGAACGAGGCGCAGTTGCGCGCACGACGCTTCGCGGCCGGTTCGGTCGGACCGACCAATGTGATGAAATGACGCGGTCCACGATGACGAACACGAGGCAAAAGGTTCCGGTTACGATTCTTACCGGTTTTCTCGGCGCCGGGAAGACCACGCTGTTGAACCGCATCCTGCGCGAGCGGCACGGTGAGCGGATTGCCGTCATCGAAAACGAGTTCGGAGAGGCGGGCGTCGACAACGATCTCCTGGTGGTGGGCGATCAGGAGCAGATCGTCGAGATGAACAACGGCTGCATCTGCTGTACGGTGCGCGGCGACCTGGTCCGGATCCTGGGCGACCTCCGGAAGCGCCGGGAGGCGAACCGCGACTCGTTTGATCGCGTCATCATCGAGACGACAGGGCTGGCCGACCCGGCTCCCGTCGCCCAGACCTTCTTCGTCGAGGATGACGTCGCTTCGTACTACCTGCTCGATGCCATCGTCACGATCGTCGATGCAAAGCATGCTGCCGTTCAGTTGGACGAATTCCACGAGGCGCAGGAGCAGGTGGGGTTCGCAGACCGGATCCTGCTCAGCAAGGCGGATCTCGTGAGCGAGACGGAGCTGGGGCGACTTTCCGAAAGGCTGGTGCAGATCAATCCGCGTGCGCCGATCAAGTCGGCGCGCTTCGGCGATGCTCCGATCGCCGAGCTGCTCGACATTCGCGGCTTTTCTCTGGACAGCATTCTGCAGATCGAGCCCGGCTTTCTCGGTGAGGATCACCACACGCACGACGATTCGGTGCAATCGTTTGTATTCTCGAGCCCTAAGCCATTCGATCAGGACCGGCTGCAGGAGTTCTTCCGCGAGGCGGTCGCCCGGGTGGGAAGGGACCTGATGAGATACAAGGGCATCGTCGCGTTCGAGGGTCTCGACCATCGCGTAATCTTCCAGGGCATCCATATGTTGATGAATTCCGATCTGGGGGCCCCCTGGTCGCCGGACGAGACCCGCGCCTCGAAGCTGGTCTTCATCGGCCGCAGGCTTCCGAAAGCGGAGATGATCGCAGATCTGACCGCGTGCCTGGCACAATAGTCCGGCCGCGATCGCCTCCGCCGCCTGCACGTTCGCGAGTCCATCCGCTGCCGGCATTGCCGACAGCCTGTCCCGTTTTGGAGAAATGCCATGAGTGTGAAGAGGCCGACCACGAAAGAAATGTCCGCGATCTGTGAAACGCTCGGCATGAACATGTCGGTTGCGGAGATCGAGGCTTTCATCGAACAAATGGACGGAGCCGTGGCCGGGTACAACGCGCTCGACGCGATGCCCGATGAGCTGCCGCCGGTCAAATATCCCCGCACGCCGGGTTACCGGCCGAGTGGCGCGGAGAACGCATACAACGCCTGGTACCGCAAGACCGAGGTGAGGGGGGCTTCGTCGGGCAAGCTGCATGGCAAGACGGTCGTGCTCAAGGACAACGTGCTGCTGGCCGGCGTGCCGATGATGAACGGGGCGTCGAGTCTGGAAGGGTACATCCCTGACGTCGACGCGACCATCGTGACGCGAATGCTCGACGCGGGCGCCACGATCGTCGGCAAGGCCCATTGCGAGTATTTCTGCTTTTCGGGCGGCAGCCATACCGGCGCGCTCGGTCCAGTGATCAATCCGCGCAAGGCCGGCTATTCCGCCGGGGGCTCTTCGTCCGGCAGCGCCGTGCTGGTCGCCGCAGGAGAGGTCGACATGGCGATTGGTGGGGATCAAGGTGGATCGATTCGCATACCTTCCGCTTACTGCGGGACGTACGGCATGAAGCCGACACACGGGCTGGTCCCCTATACCGGCGTGATGCCGATCGAGGCGACGCTCGACCACACTGGACCGATCACGGCGAGCGTCGCGGACAACGCGCTGCTGCTCGAGGTTCTGGCCGGTCCCGATGGCCTTGATCCTCGGCAGGTCGATATTTCGACCGCCGAGTACACGAGCGCGCTCGGCAAGAACGTCAAGGAGCTGCGGATCGGCGTGGTCAAGGAAGGCTTCGGCCATCCCAATTCAGAAGAAGACGTGGATGCATCGGTAAGAAAGGCCGCGGACCGGTTTCGCAAGCTGGGTGCCGACGTCAGGGAGGTATCGATTCCGATGCATCTCGCGGCCGGCGCCATCTGGTCGGCGATTGCCCACGAGGGCGCGACCGTGCAGATGATGCATGGCAATGGCTACGGATTTAACTGGAAGGGGCTCTACGTCACGAGCCTGATGCAGGCCCATGACGCCTGGCGCACGCGCGCCGATGGCCTGTCGGACACCCTCAAGGTTACGATCATGATGGGCCAATACATGCTGGAGAAGTACCGCGGTGTGTATTACGCCAAGGCGCAGAACCTGGCGCGGCGGCTGCGGGCGGCGTACGACGATGCGTTAGCTGGTTGCGACTTGTTGCTCATGCCCACGTTGCCCCTGAAGGCCACCAAGTTGCCAGGGCCGTCGGCTCCGCTGTCGGAAGTTCTGCAGCGTGCGTTCGAGATGCTCGGCAATACGGCGGCTTTCGACGTGACCGGCCATCCCGCGATGTCGGTGCCGTGCGGCATGAGCCAGGGGCTGCCGGTGGGCATGATGCTGATCGGGAAGCATTGCGCCGAGACGACAATCTACCGGGCGGCTCATGCCTTCGAGCAGTCGGAGGATTGGAAGACGATCGGAGCCGGCTAGCCAGTTCGGACGTCACCCGCCGACTTGATCAGCGGGTCCACGTTTTTCGGGGACCGGTGCTCCAATCTGCAACGGTCCGGATCGCGCGGCGCGTCTGTATTCCCGCGGCGAAACACCGAAATGGGCTCTGAAGCAATGATTGAAGTGCGAGATGTCGCTGAAGCCGCTTGAAAGGGCGATCGCGGAAATCGGCCGATCAGGGGCGCGCGACAACTCGGAGGCGCAGAATTGCAGTCTCCTGGTCCGCACCTCGTCGCCGAAGCTCAGTGCGGCCGCTTCAAAGACCTTGTGGAGATAGCGTGGCGAGATGCCAAATCGGCGGCAGACCGCTTCCACTGAAAGTCTTGGATCCAGCAAGTTCGTGTCGACGAACCTGAGGATGGAATTGAGAAGAACGGCGCGCGCGGACCCTCTGACACGAGCCAGCTCCCTGGCACGGGGGTTTCCGCCGAGAGACAGGGCCACCATTTCGGTGATCATGTTGGCGACGGAGTCGCTCGCCGTGGCCGGTATCGCCTCCGGCTGGCGCAGCATCGACTGCAGGAATTCGATCGCAAGCCGGCCCATCGGGGTCACTCTGGATACGCGTGTCGCCGTCAGCTGGGAGGCATCGACCAGCAGCGGATCCAGCATCGCCTTTGGAATCCGAAACGAGTAGGTCTCCGGTTTCGAGCGGTAATCGAGGTCGTAGGGCTCGGTCGAATCCACGATGTAGAATTCGTTCGGCCGGATCAGGACCTGCCGGCCTCGTTGCATGGCGAGCACCTCGCCCTGGATCTGCATATTCACGAAATAGTATTCGAGCGGCCTTTTCCTGATCTCGGCGGGGCCGCGACGGACCAGGTGAGCCTCGTGTATCAGGCTGGTTACGTTGACCTCGGATATCATGTTGGCGGTCACGTCGCCCGCGAACCCGGGAACGTCGCGACTTCGCGTCCGCCTCGGATCGAGCGTGATGAAGGCTTCGCACAGGACTTCACGCCAGTATCCGAACTGCTGGTCCTCGGGAACGTCCTGGGTCGTCCAGCGGGGCATGACACCATTCCTCCCACAAGGGCACGCTAGCGCCCGTGCGCTTCAGTTGATCGTCAGCTGCGTTCTTCTGAGGATGCAAAAATGCTGCCACCTTTTCCCGAAACTGGCAACAGGCGCCGGAATGCGGCTTGCTCCGGCGGTTCGACGAATACGCTACACGCCAACTATTCGGGCACTAAACCCCAAGAGGCGGAGATCACCCCGGTGGCAGCATCGGGCTTCCATCAACCCGAGGGGAACAGCATGGGTATCGACTTCACGCTCAGCGCAGAACAGATCGGTCTTCGGCAGGCGGCGCGGGACTTCGCGACGCAGGTCCTCAAGGATGTGAGAAAGACGATCCGCCAGTACAGCAGGCCCGACGAGCGCTTCTATGCGACCCGCCCCTTCCTCCAGAAGGCGGCGGATGCGGGATTCGTGAAGGGCCTGTTTCCGAAGGAATATGGCGGAGCCGGGATTCCGACGCTCGATTTCGCGTTGGCCGCGGAGGAACTTGCGGCGGTCGACGTCAACGTTCCGAGCACGCTGCTCGGCAACGGCCTATGCGTCAAGCCGGTGGTGATATTCGGAACCGAGGAGCAGAAGCGGCGCTTTCTTCCGGATTTCGTCGAGGACGGCACGCGTCTCGGTGCCCTGGCTTACACGGAAGTGACGGGTGGCGCGAACTACGACACACCGGATCCCCGCTACGGAGTGCGGACCTTCGCGATCCGGGAAGGCGACGAATGGGTCATCAACGGCGAGAAGCACTACACGACCAACGGCACCGGCTGGGACGGCAAGAACTGTCATCTCTATGCGGTGGTCTGCCGTACGGACCCGGGCAAGAGCCCGCAGGAATCGCTGGCCGTGGTCATGGTGCCCGGCAGCCTGCCCGGGATCAAGGTCACGGGGCTGATCGATACGGTCGGGCATCGGGCCACCGTCTCCCCCCGAATGAAGTTCGAGAATGTGCGGGTCCCGCTCGACAACATGATCGGCAAGCCGGGCGACGGGATCAAGATCGTCTCGACGAACTTCGCCTGGACGGCCGCACTGATCGGCGCCGCCTGCGTCGGCGTCATGCGTGCGGCCTTCGACCATGCGCTTGAGTTCGCGAAGAAGGATGCGCGTTCCGGACCGCATCCGATCATCGACTACCCGACCGTGGGCTACATGTTGGCCGACATGAAGATGAGGATCGAGGCCTGCCGCTATCTGACCTGGAAATCATGCCAGCAATTCGATCTCTCCGGAGGCAAGGAGCAGGAGCTCGCCGTGATGACGAAGGTGTTCTGCTCGGAAACGTGCGTCGATGTCGTCTACGACGCGATGCGCGTCGTCGGGGTCGACAGCTATACGGACATGCACCCGCTGGCCGAGCTCATGAACGATGCGATGTGCTTCCCGCTCTATGACGGCGGCAACATGGGCGCGCGGCGCCGCCAGCTGCACAGCATCATCAAGAGCCCGGGCTACGATTCGCACCTCGCGCCGTATGGGGTTTTCGGCCATGCGAAATAGGCCGACGACGCCGTAACCCGCCGACCCCTACAAGAACGGCGACGTCAGCGACGGCGGGCCTTCGAGGGTGTGGGCGATGAACTCGATCGCGCTGCGCACCCGGGCCCGGCCGGTCGGGCCGCCGATGCAGATCCGCACCGCCTCGGGCGCGGGACCCGCGGCGCAGAACGGGTCGCTGGCGACCACGCCGATTCCGGTGGAACGGGTGTGATCGACGAACGCCGCGCGGGTCCACGGCGCCGGCAGCGGCATCCAGATGTTGAAGCTCAGCGGGTCGCCGCGGTAGCTGCCCTTGGCAAGGATGTCGGCGACGATCTTTTGCCGCGCCGAGGTCTCGGCGCGGATGAAGCGCAGCATGGTGTCGGCGGTGCCGTCCTCGATCCAGCGGGTCGCCAGCGCCACCGTCAGCGGCGAGGCCATGACGGTGGCCGCGCGCAGCGCCGAGGCGAACGGCCAGGCGGCGCGGGTGTCCGGCACCACCACGTAAGCGGCGCGCAGGCCCGCGCCGATGCACTTGGCGAGGCCGGCGACGTGCCAGGTCAGGTCGGGGGCGATGGCGGCGAACGGCGAATGGCCGCGGCCGTGCTCGGGAATGAAGCCGTAGGCGTCGTCCTCGATGATCGGCACGTTGAAGCGCCGCGCGATCGCGACGATCTCGCGGCGCCGCTCGTCGGGGATCGTCAGCGTGGTCGGGTTCTGCAGCGTCGGATTGAGGTAGAGCGCCTTGGGCTTCAGCTTCTTGCAGGCGTCCTGGAAGGCCTGGGCCAGGATGCCGTCGTCGTCCATGGCGAGGCCGGCGAGCGAAACGCCGAGCTGCGCGGCGATGGCGCGGATCCCGGGATAGGTGATGGCCTCGCACAGCACGGTGTCGCCGGGCTTGGCCAGGATGGTGAGGATGCCGAGCAGGGCCGGGTGAGCGCCGGGCGAGACGAACACGCGCTCCTGCGCCGGCACCAGCGCGCGCCGGCCGAGCCAGCTCGAGGCAGCGTCCTTGTCGGCCTGGGTGCCGCCGAAGCCCTGGTAGCGCAACAGCGCGACGATGTCGCGGGTGACGTGGTCGACGCCGGCCTGCATCCGCGCGATCAGGTCGGGATCGTCGGTCTCGGGCGGCAGATTCATGGAGAGGTCGACCGGCCGTGGCGGCAGCGCGGCCTGGGTGCGGCGCGGCCGCGGCTTGTCGCGCACGAACGTGCCTTGCCCGACCTTGGACTCGATCAGCCCGCGCTTGCGCGCCTCGACATAGCCGCGCGCCACCGTGGTGAAATCGATGTCGAGCCGCTTGGCGAGCTTGCGTTGCGGCGGCAGCCGGTCGCCGATCAGCAGTTTGCCGGCGGCGATGTCGTCGGCGATCGCATCCGCGATCGCGAGATAGCGCGGCTTGTCGCTCTGCGAGAGGTCGGGGCGCCAGTCGGCCATCGGGTTCCCGGTTCAGGTTTCATCGCGAATTGACTGTAGATTGTTGCATTGTATCTGGCAACAATCCTGACCCAGTTTCCTGCGGACGCCGACGGGCCGCGTACGGTCGCATTGCCCAGCAATCGAGCTTTCTGCCTGCGAATGATAGGCAGTTCCAGCCGATGGAAGACGGCTGCGGGCGCGAGCCCGTCAAGTTTCCATTCAAGATTGAATGTATCAATGTATGGAAATTGACTGGTTTGAATATTCGCTGTGCAGGGCGTCGTCTGGCACATTGATTGCAATTCTCATTCGCGGGGCCGGGACGGCCCGGATGACAGCGAAAGGGAGTGCGTTATGCCTGCAGTCGATATGCCAGCCCGCAAGAAGGGAGATTTCCTGGTCGATTACGAGGAGAAGGTGTTCGAGGACGTCAAGGCGGCGCCGGGAGAGAAAGCGCTGGTCACGTTTCACACCGTCGCCTTCGAAGGTTCCATCGGTCTGGTCAACATTCTCCAGGCGCTGCGTCTCAAGCGCAAGGGTTTCGAAACCTCGGTGCTGCTCTACGGGCCCGGCGTCACGCTCGGCATTCAGCGCGGCTTCCCCAAGATCGGCGACGAGGCGTTCCCCGGCGCGCAGAACTTCAACAACCAGCTCGCCAAGTTCATGGACGAAGGCGGCAAGGTCTATGCGTGCCGATTCGCGCTGCAGGCGCTCTACGGCCACGGCGAGCCGTCGCTGATCCCGGGCATCCGCCCGATCAATCCGCTCGACGTGCTCGACCTCATCCTGCTTCACCGCAAGGACAACGCCTTCATGCTCCACACCTGGACGCTCTGAAGGCGCCGGACGGACGAGGGAGGATCACCATGCCGGATCAACGGAAAGTGCGGGTCGCCGCGGTGCAGATCGCGCCCGACCTCGAGGCGCCGACGGGCACGCTCGATCGCGTGCTGGCGGCGATCGGTGAGGCCGCCGGGAAGGGCGTGCAGTTCATCGTCTTCCCGGAAACCTTCGTGCCCTGGTATCCCTATTTCTCCTTCGTCCGCCCGCCGGTCCAGAGCGGCGCCGAGCACATCCGGCTCTACGACCACGCGGTCGTGGTGCCGGGGCCGGTGACCGAGGCGGTCGCGCAGGCGGCGAAACGCCACGCCATGGTGGTCGTGCTCGGCGTCAACGAGCGCGACCACGGTTCACTCTACAATGCCCAGCTGGTGTTCGATGCCGACGGCAGCCTGCTGCTGAAGCGGCGCAAGCTGACGCCGACCTTCCATGAGCGGATGATCTGGGGCCAGGGCGACGGCGCCGGCCTCAAGGTGGTGGAGACCGCGGTCGGTCGCGTCGGCGCGCTGGCCTGCTGGGAGCACTACAACCCGCTCGCCCGCTACGCGCTGATGGCGCAGCACGAGGAGATTCACGCTGCCCAGTTCCCTGGCTCGCTGGTGGGACCGATCTTCGGCGACCAGATCGAGGTGACGATCCGCCACCATGCGCTGGAGAGCGGCTGCTTCGTCGTCAACGCCACCGGCTGGCTGAGCGAGGAGCAGATCGCGGCGATCTCGCCCGACGAGGGGCTGCGCAAGGGCCTGCGCGGCGGCTGCATGACGGCGATCGTCTCGCCCGAGGGCAGCCACGTGGTGCCGCCGCTGACCTCCGGCGAGGGCATGCTGGTCGCCGACCTCGACATGGCGCTGATCGTCAAGCGCAAGCGCATGATGGATTCGGTCGGCCACTACGCCCGCCCCGAGCTGCTGTCGCTGCTGATCGACGACCGCCCGACCGCGCCGATGATCAGCCGCAACTCCTCCCGCCTTCCCGCCGCCGCCGGAGACATGTCCGATGAATCACCTGACCCCGCACGCGCAGCCCTCGGCGATGCCGACCGAGCAGCTGATCAACGAGTTGCAGTCCTTCGGAGCTCGACTCGTTGATCCCAAGGCGACCGGCGTCAGCCGTCGCGGCGGCGCCGGTCCCTCGGATCACACGCCGCTGACCATCGACGGCGCGACCGTGATGGTGCCGGTGCACAACGCGCCGGCGTTCGAGAGCCCCTACGTGGTGGAGAAGCCCGACACGCTCGGCCACAGCCGCATCAGCCGCGACGGCGTCGTGCTCGGCGAGGTGACGTTCCCGCTGCGTCCGCGGTTCTACGACCTCGCCACCGCCGACGGCATTCCCTATTCGCACATCGCCACGCTGCACGGCCGCGACGTGCTGGCGACCACGGTGCTGCAGAGCTGCATCCGCTACGCCAGCCGTACCAAGACCTGCCAGTTCTGCGCCATCGGTCAGTCGCTCGCCGCCGGCCGCACCATCGAGCGCAAGACGCCGCAGCAACTCGCCGAAGTCGCGAGTGCCGCGGTTGCGCTCGACGGCGTCAGGCACATGGTGATGACGACCGGCACCCCGCCGGGCAATGACCGCGGCGCGGCGATCCTGGCCGAGAGCGCCGCGGCGGTGAAGGCCGCGGTCGATCTGCCGATCCAGGGCCAGTGCGAGCCGCCGGACGACGATGCCTGGTTCACCCGCATGAAGGACGCCGGCGTCGACGCGCTCGGCATGCATCTGGAAGCCGTGACGCCCGCGGTGCGCGGCCGCATCATGCCCGGCAAGGCGCAGGTCTCGCTGGAGCGCTATTTCGACGCCTTCGCGGCCGCGGTGCCGGTGTTCGGCCGGGGCCAGGTCTCGACCTACATTCTCGCCGGCCTCGGCGATTCCGCCGAGGACGTCCTCGCCGTCTGCGAACGGCTGGTCGCGCTCGGGGTCTATCCCTTCGTGGTGCCGTTCGTGCCGATCGCCGGCACGCCGCTGGAGAGCCATGCGACGCCGACGCCCGCCTTCATGCATTCCATCCTCGCGCCGCTCGCAACCATGCTGCGCGACGGCGGCCTGAAGGCGACCGACATCAAGGCGGGCTGCGGCAAGTGCGGCGCCTGCTCGGCGCTGTCGACCTACGAGCGGAGGATCAATCCATGATGTTCGAGCCATTCAAGCCGTTCGTCGCCTCCGAATTCCAGGTCAGGTTCGCCACCGCGGCCTGGGAGCGCGATGCCGCCGCGGCGCTGCGCCGCCGGGTGTTCTGCGAGGAGCAGGGGATCTTCACCGCCGACGATCGTGACCCGATCGACGACCACGCCATTCCGCTGGTGGCGCTGTCGCTGCTCGGGGTCGCCGAGGGCGAGGTGGTCGGCACCGTCCGCATCCACCGCGACGACGGCGAAGAGCACACCTGGTGGGGCTCGCGCCTCGCGGTGGAGCGGAGCTACCGCAAGCTCGGCGCGGTCGGCGCCAGCCTGATCCGCCTCGCGGTGTGCTCGGCCCATGCCCGTGGCTGCCGCCGCTTCATCGCCAACGTCCAGAGCCAGAACGCGCTGCTGTTCCAGCATCTGCACTGGCGCTCGCTCGGCGAGTTCGAACTGCTCGGTCGGCCGCACCACCGCATGGAGGCCGACCTCGACCGCTATCCGCCGTTCGCGACGCCGGAGATCGGCTTCGTCTCGCTGTCCAGGCTGGCGGCTTAGATCATGGCAATGCCTGGACAATCCATTGTTTCAGCCGTCATGCGCGGGCTTGACCCGCGCATCCACGCTTTTGGGCTGTGGCCGCCAAGACAAGCGTGGATGGCCGGGTCAAGCCCGGCCATGACGGGCGTGAGTGAGACAACAGCGGTGCCGAACATTCAGTCGTCACCCGCGGGCAACCGGATCCGGCCTTCGGCCGGTCCGGCTGTAAACTTGACCCGCGGGTCCACGCTCGAATGCGGCCGATTTGGAGATGCTCCATGATCGGCTCGCTCGCCATCGATGAGATTGCCGAACGGCTTCGCCGCAGCAGCGGGCTGGCGGCGAAGGGCGACATCGCCCACGTCGCTGCGTCGCTCGGCCTCTCGGGCAGCGATGCGATCGCGGTCGGCGACGACTGTGCGGCGATCCCCGACGGCGACGGCTATACGCTGTTCGCCATCGAAGGCTTCATGAGCGAGTTCGTCGCGGCCGACCCCTGGTTCGCCGGCTGGTGCGGCGCCATGGTCAACATCTCCGACGTCGCCGCCATGGGCGGACGGCCGGTCGCGCTGGTCGATGCGGTGTGGTCCGCCGGCGAGCGCGACGCCGCGCCGCTGCTGGATGGATTAAAGTCGGCGGCGCGGAGCTTCGGCGTGCCGGTGGTCGGCGGCCACACCAACGTGCGCAGCCGCGAGCGGCAGTTCGCGGTGGCGATTCTCGGCCGCGCCCGGGCGCTGCTGACGAGCTTCGACGCCAGGCCGGGCGACCGGCTGATCGCGGCGATCGACCTGCGCGGGCGCTACCGCGAGCCGTTTGCCAACTGGGAAGCGGCGACCGACGCGTCGCCGGCGCGGCTGCGCGGCGATCTGGAAATCCTGCCGCAGATCGCCGAACGCAGGCTGTCGCGCGCCGCCAAGGATATCAGCCAGGGCGGCATCGTCGGCACCGCCGCGATGCTCGCCGAGTGCTCGCGCGTCGGCGTCGCCATCGATCTCGCGGCGATCCCGCGGCCCGACGGCGTCGCGCTCGAGCGCTGGCTGATGACCTTCCCGAGCTTCGGCTACCTGCTGGCGGTGCGGCCCGACCTCGTCGAGGACACGCTGGCCGCCTTCCGGGGCCGCGACATCGCCGCCGCCGCGATCGGCGATGTCACCGCGGGAACCGAGGTCGAGATCCGCGACGGCCTGCGCCGCGAGACCGTCTGGGATTTCGCGCGCCAGCCGCTGATCGGCTGTGCGCCGTCGCAACCGTCGCCGCGGGGGATGCCGGCATGACACGCCCGCTGCGGATCGCGATCCTCACCCACTCCACCAACGCCCGTGGCGGGGTCGTGCACGGGCTCGAGCTCGGCGCGGCGCTGGTGCGGCTCGGCCATGTCGCGGTGGTGCATGCGCCGGACCCGGAGTGCAAGGGTTTCTCCCACCACGCCGAGGTAGCGACGCAGCCGGTCGCGGCCGGCCGCGCGCCGCGCGGCGTCACCGCCATGGTGGAGGCGCGGATCGCCGACTATGTGCGGCACTTCGAGCAGGCCGAGCACCGGCATTTCGACGTGTTTCACGCCCAGGACGGGATTTCCGGCAATGCGCTCGCCACCCTCAAGGAGCGGCGCCTGATCCATGCCTTCGCCCGTACCGTGCACCACATGGACGCGTTCGACGATCCCCGGCTCGCCGGCCTGCAGCACCGCTCGATCATGCAGGCCGACCGCCTCCTCACCGTGAGCCGGACTTGGGCCGAGCGCATCGCCAGCGAGTTCGGCGCGACGCCGGTGGTGGTCGGCAACGGTGTCGATATCCGTCGCTATGGTCCACGGCCCGCGGCCGAGGACGCAGGCCTGCGTGCGAGGCTCGGTCTGCGCGGGGGGCCGGTGTTCCTGTGCGTCGGCGGCATCGAGGAGCGCAAGAACACGCTGATGATCCTGGACGCGTTCCACCAGCTGCGTGCCATCCAGCCGACCGCGCAGCTGGTGATCGCGGGCGGCGCGTCGGTGCTCGACCACGACGCCTACCAGCGCGAATTCCGCGCCCGGCTCGAGGCGCAGGGGCTGCCGGCCACCGCGGTGGTGCTGGCGGGGGTCATCCCGGACGCCGAGATGCCGGCGCTCTACCGGCTCGCCAGCGCGCTGGTGTTCGCCTCGCTGCGCGAGGGTTTCGGCCTCGTCGTGCTTGAGGCGATGGCGAGCGGCTGCCCGGTGATCGTCTCGCATATCGCCCCGTTCACCGAATACCTCGGCGACGACGACGTGGCGTGGTGCGATCCTCATCATGCCGGCTCGATCGCCAACGCCATGGCGAGCGTGCTTGCCGCGCCGCTGCGCGCGCGGCTGGCCGCCGGCGGGCTGCTGGCGGCGCGGGCGCATGACTGGCTGGGCACCGCGCGCGCCCAACTTCCGGTCTATGAAGCAATCCGCGAGACCGCCGATGCCTGAGATGCATTTCGACGTGCGCTGGCCCGACGGCGCCACCGAGACCTGCTATTCGCCCTCGCTGGTGATCAAGGATCACCTCGCGGTCGGCGAATGCTACGCGCTCGAGGATTTCCTCGCGCGCGGCCGCGTCGCGCTCACCATCGCCAGCGACCGGGTGCGCGAGAAATACGGCTTTGCCTGCTCGCGGGCGCTCGGCCAGCTCGCCCGCATCGAGGCGGCGGCGCGACGTTTCGCCGACGACCCGAACGCCCGCGTCACGGTGCTGGCGTTCCACGACTGAAGATCGAAACGGAGGTTGAGATGTCGAGTGCAAATGCGCCGCGCCACGCGGTGATCGTGATCGGCGGCGGCCAGGCCGGCCTCGCCATGAGCTACCAGCTGCGGCGCGCCGGGATCGACCACGTGATCCTGGAGAAGAACACCATCGCCCACACCTGGAAGACCCAGCGCTGGGACGCGTTCTGCCTGGTGACGCCGAACTGGCAGTGCCGGCTCCCCGGCTATCCCTACCAGGGCGGCGATCCCAAGGGCTTCATGGCGCGGCAGGAGATCGTCGACTACGTCGAGGGCTACGCCCGGCACATCGACGCCCCAGTGCGCGAGGGCGTCGCGGTGACGCGGCTGTCCCGCGACGGCGCCGGCGGCTTCGCGCTCGAAACCACCGCGGGCCCGATGACCGCCGGCCAGGTGGTGCTCGCGGTCAGCGGCTATCACGTGCCCAACATTCCGCGGATGGCGGAAAGGCTCGCGCCCGGCGTGACGCAGATCCACTCGTCAGCCTACCGCAACCCGCGCCAGCTGCCGGAGGGCGCCGTCCTCGTGGTCGGCAGCGGCCAGTCGGGCTGCCAGATCGCCGAGGATCTGCACCTCGCCGGCCGCAAGGTACATCTCGCGGTCGGCAGCGCGCCGCGCTGCCCGCGGGTCTATCGCGGCCGCGACGCGGTCGAGTGGCTCGACGACCTCGGTCAGTACGACCTGCCGGTCGACCGGCATCCGCTCGGCGAGAAGGTCCGCAGGAACGCCAACCACTATCTCACCGGCCGCGACGGCGGCCGCGACATCGACTTGCGACGCTTCGCGCTCGAAGGCATGCAGCTCCACGGCCGGCTCAAGGACATCGACGGCGGCCGCGTGCGCTTCGCCGACGATCTCGCCGCCAACCTCGACAATGCCGACCGCGTCTATAACGGCATCTGCAGCCTGATCGACGACCACATCGCCCGCAGCGGCATCGACGCGCCGGCAGCGGCGCACTACGCGCCGGTGTGGCAACCGGGTCCGATGGCGAGCGAGCTCGATCTCGCCGCCGCCGGCATTACCGGCGTCGTCTGGACCACGGGGTTTCGTTCCGACTGGTCGTGGATCGATCTGCCGATGTTCGACGGCGCCGGCTATCCAACCCACACGCGCGGCGTCACCTCGGTGGGCGGCGTCTATGTGCTCGGCATGCCGTGGCTCTACACTTGGGGCTCGGGCCGCTTCGTCGGGGTCGGGCGAGATGCCGAATTCGTCGCGCGCGCGATCGAGCGGCATGCGACGACGTCCGGCGTTTCCGGCGCGGCGGAGGTCGCCCACCTCGCCGGTCACGCGGCGTAGCCGTTGCCTCAGGCGCCGCCGTTCCGGGGCCCCGGCCGACCGGCGCCCCCGGAAGGCGGGAGGCCCTTAATTTGAACGGTTCTAAACAGGGGCGCGTTGGCGGCTGAATCGATCGATATTTCCGGCGCGGCGGGCTCTTTTTGACCTGAATCAACCGGTGGCGGCGGCGTCCGGATTGGAATCCATCAAAACTGGGATCTTTCCTTTTGCATGCCGGCCGCCGCCCCCGTATCGGTGAAGCCGCACCAACGCCGGGACCTGCGCCTTCATGATCATCTGCTCCTGCAACGTGCTGAGCGACCACGACGTCCGCGCCGCCGTGCACGCCGACGAGGAGCCCCGTCGCACGGTGTCGGAGGTCTATACCTGCCTCGGCTGCAGTCCGGAATGCGGTCGCTGCGCCCGCACCATCCGCAGGATCATCAACGATGCGCTCGGCGCCTGCGTCAACGGCTGCATCGACGGCTGCATGCACCAGAAATCGCAGGCCTTCCCCGAGCTTGCGGTGTTTCCCGAACTGATGGAAGACTGCGCCGACCGCTAATGGCCGCTCGCGAAGTCACGCACATGCCGGAACCGGGACAGCGGTTTTGGCGCTTGACCTTTGCGCGGCGAAAGACTGAGTTAAGCTTCCGAATCCGCTGCAAGCGAGGAGCCCGCGATGAAGGGTGACGCCAAGGTTATCGACTATCTCAACAAGGCGCTCCGCCACGAGCTGACCGCGGTCAACCAGTACTGGCTGCACTACCGCATGCTCGACAACTGGGGGCTGAAGGACCTCGGCAAGAAGTGGCGCAAGGAATCCATCGAGGAGATGGAGCACGCCGACAAGCTGATCGACCGCATCATCTTCCTCGACGGCTTTCCCAACCTGCAGGTGCTCGATCCGCTGCACATCGGCCAGACCGTGCCGGAGATCCTCGAGTGCGATCTCAAGACCGAATATTCCGCCCGCGCGCTCTACGAGGAGGCCGCGCACTACTGCCATGGCGTCAAGGACTACGTCACCCGCGACATCTTCGAGGCGCTGATGAAGGACGAGGAACACCACATCGACTTCCTCGAGACCCAGATCGACCTGGTCAAGCGGATCGGCGCCGAGCTCTATTCCCAGAAGCATATCGGCAAGCTCGACGAGGAGTGAGGGGGGGCGGGCGGCGATGACGTCCAACGCGCCCCCTGGGCGCCCGGTTACGTCCGCTCCGGCTCGCGGCCTCCAACGCCCAGCACCACGGCGGCCGCGAGCGCGACGCCCGCGCCCGCCCAATAGGGCGCGCCGGCGCCGAAAGAGTAGAGCAGGGCGCCGAGCAGGGGGCCGAGCATCCGCGCGAGGGCCTGTTGCGCCTGGTTGGCGCCCTGCACCAGCCCTTGCGCGTCGGCGGGCGCGGCGTTCGCGATCATGCCGCTGACCGACGGCTGGAATAGCCCGTCCCCCAGCGCGAAGACCATGATGGCGCCGAGCAGGAATCCGGCGTGCGGGACCAAGGTCGTGGCGGCGATCAGCGCGAAGCCGACGGCGTTGACGACGAGGCCAGATCGGGCGAGCACGCGGGCGTCGACATAGGGCAGGAGCGTCCGGGCGAGCACGCCCTGGCTCACGATGTCCATCACGCCGACGCCAAACAGGATCCATCCGATTCCGCCCGGGCCGAGGTCCAGAACGTCCTTCAGATAGACCGCGAGATTGCTTTGCAGCATGGCGCCCGCGAAGAAGAACAGGAACGCGGCGGCGAATGCGCTGCGCAGCGTGGCGATGCCGAGGGCCCTGGAGAGCGGGGCGAGGGGATCGAGGTGGCGCCAGGTCAAGGCCGGACGCGCGCGTCCGGGCGCCACGCTTTCGGGCATGGCCAGACAGACCCACGCGATGTTGACGATCGTCAGCAGCGCCGCGGCAAATAGCGGCATCGTGGGCTGGATCGCGCCCAGCAGCCCGCCGGCGACGGGCCCGAGCATGAATCCCAGTCCGCCGACCGCACCCAGCAGCCCATAGACGCGCCCGCGCTCCGCGGGCGCGGTGGTGTCGGCGACGTAGGCGAACATCGTGCTGATATTGCCCGCCGTCAGCCCGTCGATGATCCGTCCCGCGAACAGCACCCACAGTGCGCCGCCGATGCCGAAAATCACGTAGCCGACCGCCGACCCGAGCAGGGACAGCACCAGGATCGGCCGGCGGCCGAAGCGGTCGCTCAAGGCTCCCAGCACCGGGGCCGCGAAGAACGAGCAGGCGGCATAGATGGAAACGATCAGGCCGACCAACAGGCCGATCCGGGATGATGGCACATAGCGGCCAATCAGGAACGGGACCACCGGAATGATGAGGGTGAACCCGGCGACATTCAGGAATACCGACATGGCGACGGCAAGGGTGGCGCCCTTGAAGGACTTGCCGGCATGGGCATGATCGGCGGGGTATTGGTCGGCGTCTGCCGTATGAAGGGTGTTCATCGCAATTCTCCAGGTTGAAGGTCCACCCGGAGCAGCGCGTCGCACGACACCCACACGGACGAACCTCGGGCGCAATTGCGCCGGGATCGTCGGGGGATCTCATGCGTCGCAGGGAACTGCGATGCAAGGAACAGAGCTTCCGATATCGGACGGGTCCGTCTCGGAAGTGCTTGGGCCTACCCAGACCAAGCCTGCCTTTTTCGACGCCGCGTCATAGCCGGGTCGCCTGGCCGCGGTCAACCGAATTGTTGCCGCCCGGCGCATCGGCGACTTGCCGGAGGCGGCGCGACGTTTCGCTCTTTCCGGCCGCGCCGCCGCTCACCCCTTCCGCTCGCTGCCGCCGATCAACAGGTCGAGCGCATGCTTGATCGCGCCGCGCGTTCCTCGTCCGAGAGCTGCGCGTGCAGAGCCGCCTCGTAGAGGCGCAGTCGCCTCACGTGTGCGGCGAGGCCAGGAACGCGGTCAGCGCCGCGCCGGTGAGGTGCGGGTCGGACACCAGCGTGCCGCCGGCGCCGTCGCTCGAAAGCGAGAAGTCCGCCGCGGCGTACTGGCCGATCAGCGCGATGGTCGCGGCGTGGGTGCCGTCGCTGACCGAGAGCGTGCCGCCGGAGTCGGCGGAGTTCGCGGCGTAGGCCAGCGTGGTATCGGCTCCGAAGCCGACGGATGACAGGTCGATGCCGGCCGGTTGCGAGGCCGCGGCCGCGGTGCTGACCGCCGACTGGGTGACGAAGAAGCCGGTGTTGGCCACGTCGAAAACCGTCGTATAGCCGCCGCCAGTGGTCCTGCCGATCAGGTCGCCGTTGGGACCGGCGGCGAGACTGACGGGGCCGTTGCCGTTGCCGCCGTCGAACCAGCTCAGGATGGTCGGGGTCGAGGCATAGCCGGTTGCGGTGCGCGCGATTTCGAACACCGTGCCGTCGCCTCCGGGGCCGCCGGAATAGGTGGTGCCGAACAGGTCGCCATTGGCGTCGGCGATCAGGTTCGAGGCCGGGATCGCGCCGTCGGTGAAGTTGAAGCTGGCGAGCGTCGTCATTGCCGTAGCGTAGCCGGAGGGCGTGTTCGCGAGCTCGAATACCGTCCCGTTGCCGTAGGCGCCGCCGGAGGCGGTGGTACCGAACAGATCGCCGTTGGCATCGATCAGCAGCGGAGCATAGGGTGAACCGCCGCTGAAGCTGGCGAGAGTCACGGGCACGGGACTGTAGCCGGCCGCGGTCTTGACCACTTCGAAAACGAAGCCGTCGTTGTTCGACCCGCCCGCCAGCGACACGCCGAACAGATCGCCGCTGGCGTCCGCGACCAGGCCAAAGGCCAGCGTGGCAGGGGTAGGGACCGCGCCATAGAAGCTCGCGATCTGCACGGCGCTGGTGCTGTATCCGGTCGCGGTCCTGGCCAGCTCGTAGATGTCACCGACGGTCGTCACTCCGAACAGGTCGCCGTTGGAGTCGACGAGAAGATCGCCTGCCGTTTCCGAGGGCGCCGTCGCGATCATCGTGGGCGTACTGGCATAGCCGGTCGCGGTCCTGGCGATCTCAAAGAATCCGCTTCCAAGTCCGAACAGGTTGCCGGCCGCGTCGGCGACCACGCCATCGTCCGGGCCGCCCGTCCCTCCAGGGAGATATGGCGGGATCCACGATTCGACCGCCGTGGGGCTGGTGGCATAGCCCGTGGGCGTCCTGGCCAGTTCGTAGAGGGTGCCGGACGACGTAAAGAGAATGTTGCCGTTGGCGTCCACGATCGGGTCATTCGGAATGCTGTAGCTCAGGGAATCATAGGGGCCATAGGTGAAGTTGCTGCTCAGCAACGTAATGTGGGAGCCGTTGCTGACAGCGAGCTGCCCGGCGTACTGGGAGAGGACTGCCAACCCCGAGAAATTTGGGGACTTTCCAAAGCTGTCGGCCACCGTGCCGCCGCCGATACCCGTGACCCTCAGGCTGTTGACGCCCTGGTCGGACGGGCTCACGGTGTAGTCGAACACCAGCGCCGCCGGATTGCCCAGCGCGGCCGTCGCCGCCGCGTCATAGGTCGCGATGCCTCCGTCGTTGAGCTGGAGCGTCGGCGTGCCCGACACCGCGACGGGGCTGCTCATGAACACCGTCACGCTGATCGACTGGCCGGTCCAGAGAATGCCTTGCAATTGCGAAAACGCGACGCCCGTGACGGTCGCCGGCTCATACACGGAAAGTCCCGGCAAGATCGCGTAAGTCGAGAACAGCGCCGAGAAGTCCGGCACGTTTCCGTTGGAATCCGTGATGGTCGCGTTGCCTGGACTGCCGCCGATGATCGCGAGCTGATCCGCGCGTATGTCCGAGGGAAGCACCGTGTAGTCGAAAACCAGCTTGGTCGGATCGCCGAGCGCAGCGGTCTTCGCGGCGTCGTAGTACGCTTTGCCGCTGTAATACGATGTGCCGCCGTCGTTCAGCGTGATCGTCGGCGTGCCGCCGGTAACGGTCACCGCGCTGCTCATGCTGATCGTGAGGGTGATCGATTGGCCGGTGGTCAGCGCGCCGGTGGTGGAGGGCGTCACGCCGGTCACGACTGCCGGCGCATGCACCACCACCGCCGGGCCGCTCCCGAGCAAAAGGTTGGAGAAGTCCGGGCCGAGACCCGCGCTGTCGACGATGACCGCCCCGCCGAGGCTGCTGGAGACGACCGTGAGCTGGGAGACATTGTGATCGGCGGCACTGACCGTGTAGTCGAACACCAGATTCGTCGCGGTGCTCGCCGTCGCGTCGTAGGTTGCCGTGCCGCCATCATTGAGCAGGAGGGTCGGGGTGCCGCCGCTCACCGTCACGGCGTTCTGCAGGCCCACGTCGATGTGAATCGATTGTCCGGGCGCAAGCGGCCCGACGAGCGCGCTGCCGTCCACTGCGGTGAAGGTCGGGGCGCTCGCCTTGGGCGACACGAGCTCCGACGTGGTGGACAGGTTGAGGGCCGTCGCCACGTATTGGGGGTTGTCGAACAGGAGCGAAAAGTCCGGCGCCTGTCCGTCCGGGCCGGCAATCGTGGCGCCGCCAGGGCTGCCGCCGACGAAATCGAGGTGGCGCAACTGCGCGTCGGCCGCCCCCACGGTATAGTCGAACATCAGCCTGGTGGGATCGCCGAGCGCGGCAGTGGCTGCGGCGTCGTAGATGGCGGTGCCGCCATCGTTGAGGGCAAGTGTCGGGGTGCCGCCGGTCACCGTCACGGCCTTGGTCATGGACACCGTGATCGTGACGGTCTCGCCGACTGCGAGCACCGTGCCCGCGGCGGAGCTGCTGACACTGGTCGCCTTCAGCGGCGTCGAGACGGCGACGCTGGCAAGGGCGGCGTAGGTGGTGAACAGGCCGGTGAAGTCGGGGACGTTGCCGGTTGCGTCGAGGATGATGGCGCCGTTCGGGCTTCCGCCGGTGATCGCGAGCTCGGCGACGTTGCTGTCGCCCGCGCCAACGGTGTAGTCGAACACCAGCTGGGTCGGGTCGTTGAGGAGACTGGTGGCGAACAGGTCGTAGGTCGCGGTGCCGCCATCGTTCAGAGTCAGCGTCGGAACGCCGACCACCGAGACCGCGCCGCTCATGGTGACCCTGATGGTGATGCTCTGGCCCGCGGTCAGCTGACCGGTCTGTGAAGGCGTGACCCCAACGACGGTGGCGCTCATGGATCCTCCTCTGGGCCGAAATCAATCTGCAGGCGAAAGATTAAATAGATATCGTAACAGAATTGTATCACCGCCGTAACGACACGCGCCCCGGTTGTCCGGGGCGCCGGGCCGAGTCACGGACCGCCGCGCTTCTCAGCTGTGCGGCGAGGCCAGGAACGTGGTCAGCGCCGCGCCGGTGAGGTGCGGGTCGCTCACCAGCGTGCCGCCGTGGCCGTCGCTCGACAGCGCGAAATCCACCGCGGCGTATTGCCCGATCAGCGCGATGGTCGCCGCGTGGGTGCCGTCGGTGACCGAGAGCGCGCCGCCGGAGTTGCCGCTGTTCGCGGCATAGGCGAGGGTGGTGTCGGCCCCGAATGCGACCGACGATAGGTCGATGCCGGCCGGCTGCGACGACGCCGTTGCAGCAGAGGTCGATGTTTGAGTCGCATTCACAGCGAAGCCGCCGCCGACTACGGCGAAGACTGTTCCTCCAACGAAGACTGCATCCAAGCCTTCCGGTGCTAGCCATCCATAGGCATTCGTTCCAAGAAGATTGCCGTTTGGATCAGCATATAGGCCACTGTCGGTCCCATAGCCGTACCCGTCGGACCCGTTGAATGATGCCAGAAGAGTGGGGATATTTGCGTAGCCGTCAGTTGTCTTGGCGATCTCGAACACGGCACCGCCATCTGCCACGCCGATGCTGCTGGTGGTTCCATACAAATTGCCATCTGCGTCGGTAATCAGATTGGCAACAGGATAGCGACCGTCGATGCCACTGAAGTTTACAATTGTAGTCGGGGAGGCGTCATAGCCCGATACGCTGTGCCGAATCTCGAACACGGTTCCATCCGAGTTGGAGCCGCCGAGCATGGTTGTGCCGATCAAGTCGCCATTTGTATCGAGTAAGAGGGAGCCGGTTGGGTTGTCGCCGTTGGCACCGTCAAACGTCGTCAGAGTAGTGAGACTGGAAGCGTACCCCGTCGACGTTTTTGCGATTTCGAAAACAGTGCCGTACCCACTATTCCAATAGCTCGTCGTGCTAAATAAGTTGCCATCAGCATCCGCGATCAGTGCGCCCAACGGATGGGACCCGTCTTGCTTGTTGAAGCTTACCAGCGTTGTCGGTTCGGAAGCAAAACCGCTAGTGGTTTTCTGAATTTCGAAGACCGTACCGTAGCCGTAAAGACCGCCCGTCGCTGTCGTCCCGATCAAATTGCCCTGAGAATCAGCAAACAAGCCGGCGTCAGGTGAGGATCCATCCAGCCCATTGAAACTTATCAGGGTAGTTGGCGACGTGTCATAACCAGCAGAGGTTTTCCGGATCTCGAAAACGGTACCCTTGTTGTTCGATCCGCCTAAGCTCGTCGTGCCGAACAGATCACCACTGGCATCGGCTATCACGCCTCCAACCGGATACGAGCCGTCGGGCCCGCTGAAGCTGGCAAGGAAGGTCGGATAGAGATAGCCTCCTTGGGTCTTCTGCATTTCATAGACGCCACCAATACTATTGCTCCCATAATCGACGGTCGTGCCGAAAAGGTCGCCCGCGGCGTCGGCGATCAAGCTGCCGTTTCCGTTGATGGGCAAGCCTATGATGCTCGCTCCGCCAAGAGCTGAATTGTAACCGTTGTACGAAAGCCCAGCCAGACCAAAGAGTCCTGTGCCGGCGCTGGGCGCCGTGAACGGCAGCGTGGTGAGATTCGAGAGGTCGGCCAAGTTGCCGTCATTTGCGTCCCGGATCGTCGCGCCGCCGAGCGTCCCGCCAGTGATGGCGAGCTGCAGTACCGGCTTATCCTGAGCGCCGACCGTGTAGTCGAACACGAACCTGGTCGGATCGTCGAGCGCCGCGGTCGCGGTCGGGTCGTAGACCGCCCTGCCGCCGTCGTTGAGCAACAGCTCGGGCGCGCCGCCGGAGATGGTGACCGCCTTGCTCATGGTGATGGTGAAGGTCATGGTCTCGCCGACCGCGACATTGCCGTTGCCGACCGAACTCGTGATCGCGGCGATGGTCGCCGGCGCGCCGGTGAACACCGACACGCCGGGCAGGCCGGTGTAGAGCCCGGTGAAGTCCGGCACGTAGCCGTTGGCATCGACGGCGGTGGCGCCGTTGAGGCTGCCGCCGACGATGGCGAGCTCGGCGACATTGCTATCGGTCGCGGCCACCGTGTAGTCGAACACGACCCTGGTCGGATCGTTCAGCGCCGCGGTGGCGGCGGCGTCGTAGGTCGCGGTGCCGCCGTCGTTGAGCAGCATGGTCGGCGTGCCGCCGGAGAAGCTGACCGCGTCGCTGAATGACACGATGAGTGCCAGGGACAGTCCGGCGTCGAGCGTGCCGGTGACCGACGGCGTCACCCCGGTTACGGTGGCGGGCGGCAGCAGGTCGGTATTGAGGCCCGGCAGCACCGAATCGGTGGTGAACAGGGCGGTAAAATCCGGCACGTTGCCGGCGGCGTCGAAGATGATGGCGCCGTTCGGGCTGCCGCCGACGACGGCGAGGTAGGGCTGGTTGCTGTCGGTCGCGCCGACGGTATAGTCGAACACCAGCTGGGTCGGATCGTTCAGCGCCGCAGTCGCGGGCGGGTCGTAGACCGCGGTGCCGCCGTCGTTCAGCGTCAGTGTCGGAACGCCGTCGATCACGGTGACGGCGCCGCTCATGGCGATCCTGATGGAAACGCTCTCGCCGACGGTCAGCCGGCCGGACTGGGACGCAGTGACGGAAACCACGGTGGTGGCGCTCATGGCAGTCCCCCGGATGCAGGCAGCATATCGGTTCGATGACGCTCGCACGCCCCGGTTGCCCGGGACGCGCGTTTGTCAGGGGGCGTTTCGCGGTTGCCTCAGGTATGCGGCGAGGCCAGGAACGCGGTCAGCGCCGCCCCGGAGAGGCTCGGGTCGGACACCAGCGTGCCGCCATGGCTGTCGCTCGCTAGCGCAAAGTTGGCGGCGGCGTATTGGCCGATCAGCGCGATGGTGGCGCTATGCGCGCCGTCGGTGACCGAGAGCGAGCCGCCTGAGTTGTCGGAGTTGGCGGCGTAGGCCAGCGTGGTATCGGCGCCGAAGGCAATGCTGGCGAGATCGATGCCTGCGGGCCGCGACGCAACGTCGGAAGCGCCGCCCGGCGCCTGGGTGACGAAGAATCCGGTGTTCTTGACCTCGAACGACGTACCGTAGCCGTAGGGGCCGCCGACGGTGCTGTAGCCGAACAGGTTGCCCTGGCCGTCGACAAACAGGCTGTTGGCGGCGCCGCCATTGGCGCCGTCGAACCAGGAGAGCAGGGTCGGACTGGAGGCATAGCCGGACGCGGTCTTCGCGATCTCGAACACCGTGCCGTAGCCGTCGCCACCGCTGGCGGTGGAGCCGAACACGTCGCCGGCGGCGTCCATCAGCAGGTTGGACGCGGGGCCGGCGCCGTCCGGGCCGCTGAAGCTGACCAGCGTGGTCGGGCTCGCGGCGTAGCCGGAGGCGGTCTTGGCGAGCTCGAACACCGTGCCGTAGCCGGAAGCGCCGCCGGCGTAAGTGGTGCCGAACAGGTCGCCGTTGGCGTCGATCAGCAGCGGCGCGGTGGGGGCGGGCGTCGCGCCATCGGTTCCGTTGAAGCTCGTCAGGATCGCCGGGGTGGCGTTGTAGCCGCCCGCGGTCTTCACCAACTCGTACACGAAGCCCTTGCCGCCCGCGCCGCCGATCTGCGACACGCCGAACAGGTCGCCGTTGCCGTCGATCACCAGCCCGGCGGTGAGCCCGGCGGTCGAGGCGGCGAAGCTCGCGATCTGGGTGGTGGACTTGGCGTAGCCGCTCGCGGTCTTGACCACCTCGAAGATCGTGCTGCTGTTCCCACCGATCCCGAACAGGTCGCCGCTGGCGTCCATCACCAGGGTGCCCTGGGCATCATAGGTCGTGGATGCGATCGGGGTGAGCGTCGAGGCGTAGCCGGTCGCGGTCTTGGCGAGCTCGAAGACGACTGCGTTGATTCCCCTGACGCCGAGTCCGCCGAATTGTGCGACGCCGAACAGATCGCCGCTGGCGTCGGCGATGAGACCACCCTTCAATTCGGTGGCGGTGGAGTTGCTATCGGGGGCAACCAGGGTGGGGCCGGTGTAGCCGGTCGCCGTGGGCGTAAATTCGTCGATGCCGTCGGTGAAGATGTCGCCGCTGGCGTCGACGAAGACCGGAGCGTACGCGCCGTAATCCGCGCTGCCGTTGAAGTTGATATCGGGCCCGATGCTGACCGCGATGCCGGCGAGGATCTGGGCGTAGTGGGTGGACAGCGAGGAGAAATTCACAGGTAGGCCGAAGCTGTCGACGACGCTGCCCCCGCCGCCGAAGCCGCTTCCGATGATGTCGAGGGGGGCCTTCGCCTGGTCGGTTGCGCCGACGGTGTAGTCGAACACCACTTTCGTCGGATCGTCGAGCGCGGCAGTGGCATTCGCATCATAGACCGCGGTGCCGCCGTTGTTGAGGGCGAGCGTCGGCGTGCCGTCGACCTTCACCGCCTGGTCGAACTCGAGCGTGAAGCTTGTCGTGTCACCGGCGCGGAAGACGCCGACGTCGTTGACGATACGGCCGACGATATTGGTCGGCTGATAGACTCCGAGCCCCGGCAGGTTGGCGAAGGTGGAGAACAGTGCCGAGAAGTCGGGGACGTTGCCGTTGGCGTCGGTGATGGTGGCGCCGCCGTTGCCGCCGCCGCCGACGATGCTGAGCTGGTCGGCGCGTTTGTCGGATGTGCCCACGGTATAGTCGAACACCATCCTGCTCGGATCATCGAGGGCGGCGGTGGCGGCGGCGTCGTAGGTCGCGGTACCGCCGTCGTTGAGCTTGATAGTCGGCTTGCCGGAGCCGGTCACCGTCACCGCATTGCTCATGGTCAGCGTGATTTGTACCGACTGGCCGACCTGCATCTCGCCGGTGACCGAGGTGGTGACGCTGGTCACCACGGTCGGGGCCTGAATCAATACGGCGGGTCCCGGATACGGGTACGTTCCATACGTAGCGAAGAGGCTGGACAGGTTCGGCGCCAGGCCGACGCCGTCGACGATCACGGCGCCGCCGGTCGAACCTGCGACGATGACGAGGAAAGGAACGTTGCGGTCGGTCGCGCCGACGGTGTAGTCGAACACCAGGTTGGTCGCCGTGCTCGCAGTGGCGTCGTAGGTCGCGGTGCCGCCGTCGTTCAGCGTCAGCGTCGGCGTCCCGCCGGTCACCGTGACGCCGTACTGCAGGCCGACGTTGATGTGGACGGACTGGCCCGCGCCCAGCGGACCGGTGAGCGCGCTGCCGTCGGGCGCGGTGTAGGTGACGCCGGTTATGCCGCCCGGCCATTGTTCCGTGGTGGTGCTGAACCCGAGCTTGGAAATCACGTAGGACGTGTTGGTGTACAGCGGCGAAAAGTCCGGGGTGTTGCCGTGGGCGTCGGCAATGGTCGCGCCGTTGAGGCTGCCGCCGACGAAATCGACGTAGCGCTGCTGGGTGTCGGTCGCGCCGACGGTGTAGTCGAACACCAGCTTGTCGGGATTCTTCAGCGCGGCCGTCGCCGCCGCGTCGTAGGTGGCGACCCCGCCGGTGTTGAGGGTCAGCGTGGGCGTGCCGCCGGACACCGTCACGGCCTGATTCAATGTCAGTGTGATCGCGACGGATTGGCCGACCGCGAGGTAGCCCGTCCGCGATGCGGCCACCGCGGTCACCGTTGCCGGCGCGTTGACGTCGGTGGCCACGCCGGCGACGTTGGAGTAGGTCGTGAACAGCCCGGTGAAGTCGGGCACGTTGCCGACGGCGTCGACGATGGTGGCGCCCTGGGGCGATCCACCGACGATGGCGAGCTGCGCGACGTCGGTGTCGGTGGTACCCACCGTATAGTCGAACACCAGCTGGGTCGGATCGCCCAGCGCTGCGGTCGCCGCTGCGTCGTAGACGGCGGTGCCGCCATCGTTCAGCGTCAGTGTCGGCGTGCCGCCGGACACCGTCACGGCGGCGCTCATGCCGACCGTCAGGCTGAGGGTGGCGCCCGCGCCGAGCGCGCCCTGGGTGGACGGGGTCACGGAGGTGACGGTGGTCGACATGGGATGTCCTTTCTGATCGGAGTATGTCGAAACGGGAGTGCGCGCCGGGCGGGGCAAAATTTCAGGTTGCGCCGCGACGATGATTTAATCGTCTTGCGGTTTAATGACGCCGGAATTAAAAATGGGTGATTTAAACAGCGGCGCGCTGCGTCATCCTGTCGGTTGACAGCGATGACGCTCGTGGAGTCGCAGGTGATCGCCATCCGGGCGGGCGGCGCGGGGGCGATGGGCTTGCGCCTCTCACCCCTTCTGCTCGCTGCCGCCGATCAACAGATCGAGCGCGTGCTTGATCACGCTGCGCTCCTCCTCCGAGAACTGTTCGAGCAGGGCTTCCTCGTGGACTCGTGCCGCGCGCAACACCGGCTTGACCGTGGCGCGGCCCTTGGCGGTGAGATGGATCGGGGTGCGCCGGCGGTCGGCCGCGGTGCCGCGGCGCTCCACCAGGCCGTCGCCCACCATGCGGTCGAGCACCTTGGTCAGCCCCGGCTGCTTCATCAGCGCCATGGCGGCGAGTTCGCCGACCGAGAGGCCGTCGGTGTCGCTGAGGCAGGCGAGCACCCGCCATTCCGGCACCGAGAGGTCCCATTCCTTGAGCCGGCCGTGGAATTCGTTCGAGACCACGAAGCTCGCCCGCGCCAGCAGATAGGCGAGGTAGTTCGGCACGAAGCCGGCGCCTGCGACGGGGGCGCGGCGGTTGAGCGCGACGCCGATGCCGCGCAGCACGCCGGAATGAAACAGCAGCGGCTCGTGTGCCCGGGTGACGAGGCGGGCGACCTCGCCGACCAGGATGGTGTGGTCGCCGCCGGGATAGCGCGCCCAGGTCCGGCACTCGAAGATCGGCGCGAGCTCGGTGAGCAGCGGCGCGCCGGTGATGCCGGCCTCGTGGGGGATGCCGGTGAACTTCTCGTCGTTGCGGCCGCCGAAGCGCAGCGCCAGGTCGCGGTGGCCCTCGCCGAGAAAGTGGATGGCGAAGGCGTCGGCGGCGACGAAGGCGTCGTGGCTCGGCGCCGATTTGGCCACGCTCCACTGCACCAGCGGCGGATCGAGCGACACCGAGGAGAACGAGTTCGCCGTCATGCCGAGCCGCTGCGCGCCGTGGGCGGCGGTGACGATGGTGACGCCGGTCGGAAACTGGCCGAGCGCGCGCCGCAGCGTCGCCGGGTCGAGCGGCGAGGCTGGTTCCGGCGCGATGCTTGCGGTAACGATCGGCTTTGCGGCCACGGCGGCTCCTGTTACGTCCCCGCCGGCGCGGCGGCGCGCCGGGGTGCTTGAACTCTAAAAATATTCCTTTTCATATATCAGAAATGGACCTACCCTCCAACGCCTATCGCACACAACGAGGATGCCATGCGGGCCGACCGGATCGAAGCGAAGTGGATCGACGCCTTCTGCGAAATCTTTGAGCGCTGCGCCGTGAAGCCGGGCGACACCGCGGCGATCCTGTCCGAGACCCAGTCGCGGGCGCTCAACGTCCAGCTCGCCGAGCTGGCGCTGCTGCGGATGGGGGCGCGGCCGTTCCATGTGGTGGTGCCGACCCCGCGCAACCGCCACGCCGTGCCGGTGCGTTCGACCGGGGCCAGCGAGGCGATCGGCCGGCTCGGCCCGGTGGTGACGGCGCTGCAGCAGGCCGGCTTCGTGGTCGACTGCACCATCGAGGGCCTGATGCACGCGGTGGAGACCCCGGACATCCTCAAGGCCGGCGCCCGCATCCTCAACATCTCCAACGAGCATCCGGAAGCGCTGGAGCGCATGGTGCCCGATCCGGCGCTGGAGCAGCGGGTCCGCGCCGCCGCCAAGATGCTGCGCGGCGCCAAGCGGATGAAGGTGACCTCCAAGGCCGGCTCCAACCTCGACGTCGACATGGTCGGCGCCTCGACCGTGGGGGTGTGGGGCTGGACCGACCGGCCCGGTACGCTGGCGCACTGGCCCGGCGGCATCATCGTCAGCTTTCCCAAGCCCGGCACCATCAACGGCAAGCTGGTGATGGCGCCCGGCGACATCAACCTCACCTTCAAGCGCTACCTCGCCACGCCGATCGAGCTCACCCTGAAGGACGACTACATCGTCGACCTCAAGGGCGAGGGTGCCGACGCCGCCATGATGGAGCGCTATCTCGCCGCCTGGGGCGACCGCGAGGCCTATGCGGTGTCCCATGTCGGCTGGGGCATGAATCCCGGCGCCCGCTACGAGGCGCTGACGATGTACGACAAGGACGACACCAACGGCACCGAGCTGCGCGCGGTGGCGGGCAACTTCCTGTTCTCGACCGGCGCCAACGAGTTCGCCGGGCGCTACACCGCCGGCCATTTCGACCTGCCGATGATGGGCACCACCATCACCGTCGACGACCTCACGGTGATCAAGGACGGCGTGCTGCAGGACGTGTTCGGCTGAGGCTCGGCGGTCAAGCCGGATCGCAGTCGAGCGGGGCGGAGGCCGTGGTCGCTGCGTCGGGCGCCGGAGCGTCCCGGTCCGATGCGCGCGCGAGGCACGCCAGCACGACGATGGCTGACACCACGGTGATCGCGATCAGGACGTAGATCAGGATCCGGAACGCGTCGGCGTAGCTGTGGACCAGCTGGTCTCGGCTGATCCCCGGCAGCAACGACAGCGCCCGCGACACGTCGCCGGTGGCGATCCGCGCGGCGGCTTCCGCGATCCGGCCGGCGGCGGGCGCGGCCTCGTCCGGCAGCAGGCCGCCGATTCGCGCCTGCATCAGGTCCGCGAGAATCGCGCTGACCAGCGCCAGCGCCACGCCTTCGCCGGCGACGCGGGTGGTGCTGAAGATTCCCGTCGCCATTCCGGCACGCTCCGTCGGCACCACGCTGACCGAGAGGCCGTCCATCAGGCCCCAGGGCAGGCCCGCGCCCAGTCCGATGACCAGCATCGGCACGACGGTCGCCGTCCCATCGCCGACCTCGGCGCGGCCGAGCAGGAACAGGCCCGCGGCCGCGATCAGGAGGCCCGCGCCGGAGATCACCCCGGGCGAGAACCATCGCACCAGGGTCGCCGCAATCGACGGCACCACCAGCATCGGCAGCGACAACGCCAGCATCAGCAGGCCCGCGTCGACCTCGCTCATGGCCTCGACGCCGATGAACCGGAGCGGCAGCAGCACCAGGAGGACGATGTAGCAGTAGCAGGTCGCGATCGGCAGCGCCTGGACGCCGACGAAGCGCGGATAGCGAAACAACGAGAGGTCGAGCATCGGCCGTGCGACGCGGGCTTCGACCGCGACAAAGATCGCGGCGGCCAGCGCGGCGGCGGCGAACAGGCCGACGACCAGCGGGCTGGTCCAGCCGTTCTCCGGCGCCTGGATGAGGGCGAAGGTGAACAGGGAGAGTGCGCCGGTGAACGTCGCGGTACCGAGCCAGTCGAGCCCCGTCGCGTCGAGATCGCGCGACTCTCGCATCCGTGGCGCGCCGAACGCCAGCGCCAGCAGCGCGACGACCGTCGTCGACACGAACACCGCGCGCCAGCCGAGGGCCGCGACCAGGGAGCCGGCGAGCAGCGGGCCGAAGGCGAGGCCGATGCCGAATGTGGTGCCGAGCAGGCTGAAGGCGCGCGTCCTGGCGCGACCTTCGAATTCCTGCGCCAGCGCCGCGCCGCCGCCCGCCAGGGTCGCCGCGGCCGCAACGCCCTGCACGGCGCGGCCGAGGTCGATGACCAGGACCGACGGCGCGAGCGCGAGCGCAAGCGACGCCGCGGCGAACAGCGCGACGCCGGCGACGAACAGCCGCTTGCGGCCGAAGGCGTCGGCGAGTGCGCCGGCCGCCATCTGGAAGCCGCCGAAAGTCAGCATGAAGGCGTTGGTGATCCAGTTCAGCGCCGTGGCATCGCCGCCGAGCGCGCGGCCGATGGCCGGCGTGGCGACCGCCCCGCCGGAAAAACTCATCGGCAGGATGATGGCGGCGAGGCAGACCGCGAGCAGGACGGACGGCCTGCCGCGGTCGCGGGAGTGGGGCGGATTGGTCATTGCAGCTCACAGGTTGGGACGAGGCTCTCGGCCTCCGGCGAAGCTGCATGGAGATATTGCGGATATGGCAACCGATAAATGGCCTCAACTTCCATTGATTACGGATAAAAACGATCTAATATCTGCGAATGGACAGCCTGACCGGCCTCTTGGCTTTTGTGCGAACCGCGGAGACGCTGAGCTTTGTCGCGGCGGGGCGGTTGCTCGGCATCTCGGCATCGGCGGTGGGCAAGAACGTCGCGCGGCTCGAGCAGGCCGTCGGGGTTCGCCTGTTCCAGCGCAGCACCCGGCGCGTGAACCTGACGGCGGAGGGCGTGCTGTTCTACGAGCGCTGCCGCCGCATTCTCGACGACCTCGCGGAGGCCGAAGCGATGTTGTCGCACGCCGCGCAGACGCCGCGCGGCAAGTTGCGCGTCAGCCTTCCCACCATCGGCTACCGGTTTCTGCTGCCGGTGCTGCCGGAGTTCGCGGCGCTCTATCCCGCGATCGAGCTCGATCTCGACTTCAACGATCGCATCGTCGACGTCATCGACGAAGGCCTCGACGTCGTGATCCGCAGTGGCGATCTGGCGGACTCGCGCCTGATGTCGCGGCGGCTCGGGGAATTCCGCTTCGTGCTGTGCGCGGCTCCAGGCTATCTGGGGCAAGCCGGCGCGCCGACGACGGTGGCCGACCTTGCGCGCCACCGGTGCATCCGGTTTCGCTTTCCAACCTCCGGCAAGCTGCAGGACTGGTCGATGCGTGGCGATGCCGACGCCGCCGCGCGACTATCGACCGTGCTCACCTGCAACAACATGGAGGCGCTGCTGACCGCCGCGATCGACGGCTTCGGCATCGCCTACATGCCGGACTTCCTGGCCCGGCAGGCGATCGCGACCGGAGCGCTGCGGACCATGCTCGACGATGAACTGGTCAATCCCGGGCAGTTCTGGCTGCTGTGGCCATCGGGCCGTCACCTGTCGCCTAAGGTTCGCGTGTTCGTCGATTTCATGGCCGAGCGCCTGCTTCCGGCCGCCGCGGAGCGATCTGTGGTCCCGATATCCGGTCCGGACCGGCGTGCGCCCGTCATGCCCCTGTAATCAAAACGGTATCCGGCAGGGCGGCGCGGCAAACTTCACCAAATCTTGACGTTTTTCGTCAACTTTGGGGGGCCCCCGAAAGTGCCCCGCGAGCCCGTTCCGATGTTTTCCGACAGCAATCTGACGATCCGCTTCCTGGTCTACGCGGTGGTGTCCGCCCTGCTGCTGATGCTGGCCTTCGGCGGCGGCGCCGGCTTCATCACGGTGCTCTATCTCAACAACCAGATCACCAGCCTGTCGGGCGATTTCGGCGCGCTGACCGGCGCGAGCCACGACCACGCGCTGGAGGTCTATCGCGCCGCCCAGGCGGCGTTCGCCTATTTCCTGATGGCCTGCGCCGCGATCACCGTGGTCGTGGCGACGGTCTGCGTCACCACCTACTTCGCCGTGCGCAACGGCATCCTCGCGCCGCTGGCGCGGATCGTGACGGCGATGCGGCAGGTCGCCGACCAGAACTACGACACGCCGATCCCCGGGCTCGGCAAGACCAACGAGATCGGCCGGCTCGCCGCCACCCTCGAAGTGTTCAAGACCAACGGCATCGAGCGTCAGCGCCTGACCGAGCAGAAGCTGCGCGAGGCCGAGCACCAGGGCGAGCGCACCCGCTACCTCGATGAGCGGATCCGCGCCTTCAACGACCTGGTGTCCCACGTGGTCTCGAGCGTGGCGTCCTCGGCGGTGCGGCTCAAGAGCAACGCCGAGACCCTGTCGCAGGCCGCCAACGACACCTCGAGCAAGGCCAATGCGGTCGCCAGCGGCGCCAGCCAGGCCTCGACCAGCGTGCAGACGGTGGCCGGCGCCACCGAGGAACTGACCACGTCGATCGGCGCCATCAGCCAGCGCGTCACCGACGCCACCCAGCGCGCCGAGGCGGTGGCGGCGCGGGGCCAGAAGACCCGCGACACCATCCACATCCTGTCCGAAGGCGCCGACAAGATCGGCGCGGTGGTCCAGCTGGTGCAGGACATCGCCTCGCAGACCAACCTGCTGGCGCTCAACGCCACCATCGAGGCGGCCCGCGCCGGGGAGGCCGGCAAGGGCTTCGCGGTGGTCGCCTCCGAGGTCAAGAACCTCGCCAACCAGACCAGCAAGGCGACCGAGGAAATCTCGGCGCAGGTCGCCAGCATCCAGAGCATCACCGCCGAGACCCGCGGCGCCATCGACGAGATCTCCAACACCATCGCCGAGATCAGCGCCATCATGAGCGGGATCGAGGTCGACACCGCCCAGCAGCGGACCGCCACCCAGGGCATCGCCCGCAGCGTCCAGGACGCCGCGCGCGGCACGCTCGACGTTTCCAATCACATCGTGCAGATTACCTCGACATCCGCCGAAACCGGGCGGATGGCCAACGACGCGCGCGAGTCGGCGGTCGACCTGTCGCAGCAGGCCGAGACGCTGAAGCGCGAGGTCGACGGCTTCATCGTCAGCGTGCGCGCCATGTAGGGCTGCCGCCTCGGGGGGCCGTCCGATCCGCGCCGGTGGCGTGGACAGGGGCGGCGGGGGCGGCCATGGCGGATGCGGTGACGGGGACGGCGACGGCGGATGCGCAGCCGCACGCCGAGATTCGCGCGCTGTTGCGGGCCGGGCGCAACGACGAGGCGATCGCGCGGCTGTGCCGGGTGATCGTCACCGCGCCGGACGACCTCAACGCCAAGCAGATCCTGTTCGACGCCTTCTTCCAGAAGCGCGACTGGGCGCCGGCCCTGGTGCTCGCCGAGGAATTGTCGCGCCGCCTGCCCGACAGCGCCCAGGCCGCCATGTTCGTGGTGGCGACGCTCAGCAACATGAAGAGCTTCGAGGAGGCGATCGCCCGCGCCCGCGCCCATCTCGAGCGCTTCGGCGAGGACGTCACCGTGCTCGACGCGCTGAAGGTGGCGCATTTCTACACCGACCGGGTCGAGGCCGCGGTCGGCTTCGGCCAGCGCGCGCTGGAGCTGCGCGACGCCGAGGCCTGCCGCGCCAAGGCGGCCGAGATCGCGGTGCCGGCGACGCCGCCCGAGGGGCGCGACGTGATCTCGTTTTCGCTGTGGGGCGCCAATCCCTGCTACGTCTACGGCGCCATGATCAATTTCGTGCTCAGCCGCAGCGTCTATCCGGGCTGGACCTGCCGCTTCTACGTCGACCGCGCGGTGCCCAGGCGCTGCGTCGACTTTCTCAAGGACAACGGCGCCGAGATCCGCGCCATCGAGGACGAGTATCCCGCGGTCGGGCTGTTCCAGCGCTTCCTGGTGATGAACGACAAGAGCGTCGGCCGCTTCCTGGTGCGCGACTGCGACGCGCGGCTCTCCGCCGGCGAGGCCGGACTGGTCAAGGAGTGGATCGACAGCGCGCTCCCGTTCCACGTGGTTCGCGACCACGTCCTGCACAACGAACTGATGATCGGCTGCACCTGGGCCGGCCGGACCGACTGCGGCATCGATATCGTCGAACTGATGCGGCGCTACTTCACCTTCGGCCCCAGCGCCAAGTACGGCCAGGACCAGCGCATGCTGGGCCAGATGCTGTGGCCGCTGATCCGCCGGCACTGCCTGGTGCACGACAAGTACTACACGCTTCCCGGCGTGCGCACCGTCAAGCTGACCAACCCGAAGAGCCACTACGGCGCCGGCCACCAGAACCTCGACGCGGTGCTGGAAGAGGTCAAGCGGTTGGGCCTGCCGCGGCTGGAGTGAGGCGGGCGGTTGGGGGCGGTGGGAGCCGCTGCATTGCCTGATATTGTGCGTCATCCGCGGGCTTGACCCGCGGATCCACGCTTTCGGACTTCGCTCAGAAACGAAGAGTGGATGGCCGGGTCAAGTCCGGCCATGACGAAATCGAAATGTCGAACCTGGTGATCCGGCCTTCCGTGCTTCATCGGGACGCCACGATCTGACGAGTCGGCCGTGAATAATCTCCCAAATCATTGATCGGGTTTTGATTTTCTGAGTGTGGCGGCATTTGAGATTGCCAGCTTTTGGGGTTTGAGAGCGCGAAATCTTGCAATTTCGTTTTTGGGTTTCCCTCGAATCGCCGGTC
>JARLJA010000077.1 GCA_031291445.1 Xanthobacteraceae bacterium
TATATGTTTTGGGGTTTGGGTTTTGTGGCCCGCCGCGCCCGCCCCCCCCCCCCGGCCAACCCCGCCCCCCCCTGGCCGGGCATGACGAGTTCTCCAATAACGGCCTGATTTTATTGGCTGCAATTTTGAGTCAGACTTTGAGGAGGCGCCACCGGGGCCGCGCGAAGCGCAGCCCGATGACAGGCTTCGCGCCGTCTTGAAGGATGAACGGCCTAGGCTGTCATCCTTCGAGACGCATCGCTGCGCGATGCCCTCAGACGATTTGTGTCATCGTGCTTTAGGCCCCCGGCGTCGCCATTGCCGCCCGCGCGCTCGCCAGCGCGTGCTTGGCGCGCAGCTCGAGCCGGCCGGGATCGCGTGTCAGCGCGCGCCCGAACAGAGCGGCGCTCTCGGTATAGTCCGCGCGCGCGAAGGCGTCTTCCGCCAGCTCCTGGAGCGCGCCGGCGCCGAAGATGCGGGCGTCGTAGGACATGTTGTCCGAGAGCGTCGCGGGGTCGATCGCGGCGAGCGCCTCGAACACCGGGCGCGCCTCCTCGAACGCGCCCCGTTGCAGCAGTGCCTTGCCGCCGAGCCAGCGCAGCATCCAGTTGCCGGGGTGAACCTTGAGCCCGTCGGCGATGGCCTCGCCCGGGTCGCGCCCGGCCTCCACCGCGAGCTTGGCGAGTTCGACGGCGCACAGCGCCGCGTCCTCGGTCGGCCGTTCCATCTCGCGGGCGAGCCGCGCACCCTCGCGCCACGACGCTTCCGCCTCGTCAAGACGGCCGAGATCGTGCAGCACCGAACCAAGGTGCCAGCGCAGATAGGGTCGGCGCGGCGTCGCCGCGATCTGCTTGAGCAGCAGCCGCAGGTTGCGGTCGAGCTTGTGCGACTGGTCGCCGTCGTAGCCGACATGGTCGAGCGTCAGCGTGGTGGTGCCGATCCGGCCGAGGCCGGCTTCGACCAGGCCGGTGACGTCGGGCAGGAAGGTCTCGTGCATGGCGCCGTGAAAGCGGATGCGCGGGTCGCGGCGGATCAGGCGGTGCTCGGGATAGGCGGTGAAGCCGGTCCGCGGGCGGAACTGCACCTTCGCCGCCAGCAGCAGCGGGTCGTCGAGCTCGCGGGCCAGGATCGTCCGGTCGATGGGCCGCGCGCGCTCGTCGGCGTCGATATAGAGCATCCAGTCGAAGCGGGCGTGTTCGATGGCGACGTTGCGCGCCGCGGAGAAGTCGTCGATCCAGGCAAAGTCGACCAGCCGGGCGCCGAAGTCGCGGGCGATGTCGCGGCTGCGGTCCTTCGACCCGGTATCGACCACGACGATTTCATCGACCAGGTCGACGATCGAGGCCAGGCACGCGGGGAGGAAATGCTCCTCGTCCCGCACGATCATGGTCGCGGAAATCAGGCCCATCTGCTCAAGCGGGACGCAACCGTCCGTCCCCGGCGCGCATCAGCCGGTGATGTTGGTCACGTAAGCATGGGCCGCACGGGGCGAAAGGCCGCCCATGGCGAAGGTCGCAACCACCGGCGGCACGTAGGCCATACCCCTGGCCATGGCGATCAGGGCTGAGCGGCGCTCCGCGTCGACCCGCTGCTCGCCGTTGGTCCGATTGGCTTCGCCGTCGACCATGCCAAACCTCATCAAATTGGATCAAGGAGCCGGTCAGACCGGCAAATTGGTCACGTAGGCCGCTGCCGCGCGGGCCGAAAGTCCGCCCATGGCGAAGGTCGCGACCACCGGCGGCACGTAGACCAGGCCCTTGGCCATCGCCAACAGCGCCGAACGGCGCTCCGCGTCGGCCGGTCCGGTCACGCTCGCTTTGGTGTCGAGGCTGTCATTGCTCATGTCGTCCCCCGCGAGGTGCTAGGCCGGAATGTTGGTCACGTAGGCCTGAACGGCGCGGGCCGACATGCCGCCCATGGCGAAGGTCGCAATCGCCGGTGGCACATAGGCCATGACCTTGGCCATCGCGGCCAACGTGGAGCGGCGGTCGGCGTCGACCGCATCATGCCGGGTATTTGTCTGATCGACCATGGCTCCGCCCCCGTTCGTTACGTCCCGATCACCCGATCGCGGCGTCAGCTCAGGTTGGTCAGGTAGGCCGCTGCCGCCCGGGCGGACATGCCACCCATGGCGAAGGTCGCGACCGCCGGCGGCACGTAGGCCATCACCTTGGCCATCGCCAGCAGGGCGGAACGGCGCTCCAGGTCGGCCGGTTCGGCCGCGTCGAGCCGGCGATCGCCGTTGTCGTCAGTCATGGCAAGCCCCCAAACAAGGATTCCTGAACCGAACTTATCCGTGAGGCCGGGAGCAAGATCAATATCTCCCAGGTCGCACGGGTCGTTTCGGCTGGGGACGGTTCGAAGGTGTTGCGCCGGCGCAACGGCCTGAGCAAATGAGAGGCAATCAGGTCATCAACCGCCGAAACAGCGCGGTAGCTGAGTGCAGGTCGCCCATCCGGGCGATGACGGTCTCGGCCTGATTGATGGTGCTGCAGAAGTCGCTGACCCAGTCCGCCCGCCCGGACGAAGGCGGCGAGGCCTGGGTAAGAACCCGCTGCACCATCTCGACCTTGCTGCAAGCCTTGAAGCTGGTGGTGCCGCCGTGATTTGGCTCCAGGAAGACCATCGCCCGCACCGGAGCAGGCCTGATGCGCCAGCGCCGCCCCAGTTTCTGGGGATCGACCGCGATCAGCTTGCCGCCGACGTCCGAATTGACGAACGGCGCCGTCGAGGTATCGCCGAAGGGGGGCAGCAGCGCGAGCGCGCCATGGCGCAGGTAGAACGGGCGCGGGAAGGTGATGGCTTCGCCGTGCCGCAGCAGCACCAGTTCGTCGCCCACCATCTCGAACCCCTCGAGCAGCAGATGCATGGCGGTGGTGGTCTTGCCCGCCTCCTTCTCGCCGACCAGCAGCACCAGGCCGTCGGGGGCGAAGCCGCTGGCGGCATGAATGCGGATGTGGTCGGCGTAGTGCCGCAGGGCATGCTCGTGCATCCGGGTGAACAGCGCGCTGAAGGTCACGGCGAGGCTCAACTCGATCTCGTCGGCCTCGCCGCCGCCGCTGATGCGGTATTCTCCGTCCGCGAACGTCACCGTGATCTCGCAGCGCTCCAGCAGCGGCAGCTCCTGCTCGGCGCGCTGCGCCACGTAGGGCAGCCGCTCGATCAGATCGGGCTTGTTGCTGGTGACCGTGAACGCGGTGGAGAGGATCCGGATCGTCTCTGAACGGGTCAGCGGAGCAGCTCCTTGGCCGCAAGTTCCTGCAGGCAGCTGGCGACGTCGTCGTGCGGCGGCTCGGGCAGGCCGTAGGTCTCGCCGACGATCGCGGCGAGGTCCGACGCCTCGTGCGTGCCGTCGCACAGCTCCAGCACCAGGCCGGCGGTATGGTTCAGGTAATGGATCTTGTTGCGGTCGCGCTGATAGATCACGACCCCGTCGTGCATGATGTTGATCTCGAGCCCATCGGCGCGGATCGGGCGCTCCGGCTCCGACATTTTATCGTCCTTCGAAGAGGTTGCTGATGATGGCCGCCATTTTCGCATGGACCCGCCCGGGTGTATAGTGAAGGCGGTGCAGTTCGCTCGCGTCGGCGGCGAGGCTTGCCGCGAGCGCGGGATCGGCGGCGAGGCGCTGGCAGGCCCCGGCGAACTCCTCGGGCGTGTCGGCGCAAAGCAGGTGCGTTCCAAAGACCGCGTCGAGCCCCTCCGCGCCCAAGGTGCTCGTCACCACCGGGACGCCGTAGGCGAACGCCTCGAGGATCTTGATGCGGGTGCCGCCGCCGGCGCGCAGCGGCACCACGGCGATGTCGGCCGCCGCGTAGCAGGCGGCGACGCTGTCGACCCAGCCGTGCAGCGCGACATGCCCCTCGCCGGCGCGCGCCAGCGCGGCCCGCAGGTCGTCCGGCGTCCCGCCGCCCACGATGTCGAGCCGCGCGTCGACCCCGCGGTGGCGCAACGTCGGCAGGATCTCGAGGGCGAGCAGCTCGGCGGCATCGGCGTTGGGGACGTAGCCGAGATTGGCGACGAACAGCAGGCGAACGGGGTGGCCCTCGGTGCGCGGACCGGCCGAGCCCGCCTGCCGGGGGATCTCGGCATAGCCGTTCGGCACGACGTCGAACCGCGCCCCGGCATGGAGCGCCGACAACCGTTGCGCGTCATCGCGCGATGCGGTCAGCACGGCGCTGAAGTGGCCCAGCAGCTCGGACGCGCAGGCGGCGTATTTGGCCGCCTCGGCGCGGTCGAGCTCCGCCTCCGCGGCCTCGCCGCGCAAATCGTGCAGTCCGGCCAGCCGTTCATGGGTGCGGACGTCGTCATCGTCGAGATCGAGTATTGCAAGCGGCGCCGGCGCCGGCAGGGCGTGCAGGATCAGCGGCGCCAGCGGCGCGAGATAGAGCCGCATGACGTGCAGCACGTCGATCCGCGTGCCGGCGAGGAACTCCATCGCCTTCATCGCCGCCGCCGCGCCGCTGAAGCGCGCGGCCCACGGGCGGGGATAGGCGGCGCGATGGCGCCGACGCTCCGTTTCGTCGTCGATGCGGCCGATCAGCGCGGCATGCGTGTCGATGCAATCATGCAGGTCGAGCACGCCCACCCGCGCGGCGAGCGCGCGCACGACATCCGGCACGTCGAGGCTTCCGCCGCTTGCCGGCAGCACCAGCAGGTGCACCTCGAACTGACGCGCCAGTCCCTCCAGCACCAGGCCGGCGCGCATGGCGAGGCCGTTGCCGCTCCGTCGCGGCATGATCGGGCTGACGAACAGCAGCGTGCGGCGCGCCGTCATCGCCTCGGCACGGGTTCGGTTTGCGTCGAGAGATTGCCGGACGGCGACAGCCAGCCGCTGCCTCGCCGCACCATGGCCGCGCCGGGGGAGGCCTGAAGCCGCGCCAGCGCGGCGCGGGCCGCCGCCGCGGCATGGGACGGACCCTCGGCGCGCCGCGCGAGGTGCGGGACCAGCGCGTCGTCGAGGCCGGCCAGCACCGCGAGCGTGACGGCGAGATCGCCTTGCTCGCCGCTGGAGTCCGGCCCGGCGCCATCGAGCAGCCGGTCGACCGCGGCGAGCAGCACGGCGGTTTCGCCGGCGGGGGCCTCGCGGCCGCGCGCGAAGTCGGGCACCTCGGGGTGCAGCTCGACGCTGAAGGCGCCGGCGGTGCCGCGCCAGATGCCGTCCGCCGCGCGTCGCAGCGCGCAGGTGAGGAGGCCGCGGGCGACGATGCGCAGCTCGGGGCCGTTTGCGCCGTCGGCCACGAACCAGCAGCGTTCGTCCGGACTTCCGCCCTCGACGACGTGCTGGGGGCGCAGGGTCACGACGTGCGCGTGCGAGCCGACCCACACCAGGCGAAAGCGCCCGAGCTCGCTCAACTCGCGCTCCAGCGCCTGCGCCGCGGCGGAGCGCTGCGGCGGGTTGAACAAGGTGCCGTCCCACAAAGTCCGCAGTTCGGCGAGCAGCGTCAGGCATTCGGTCTCGAAGCGAAAGCCCTCGATGTGCGGGTTGGGACCGTGCAGCAGCCACTTGGCGCCGTTGCGATGCTGGAACAGGACCTCGCCGTCGGGGGCGCGCTGACAGAAGGTGTGCTCCAGCTGCCGCGGCGCGTGCCGGATCAGGCGATAGGGCGCGCCGACCATCCGCCAGGCGACGTAGCAGGCATCCTTGTCGCCATAGAGCATGTCCTCGAAGGCCAGGTGGTTCTGGTTGATCCAGTCGGCGAGCGTCAGCGCGCGCCAGTGACGCTCCTTGTCGATCAGGAACTGGCCGGTCTCGAAGCTGGGGCCGCCGTCCGGGGGCAACCCCGTGACCTGCCAGACCGGATTGCCGGCCTTGAAGCGGACGATGTCCGGCCAGAACACCGCGCCGGCGTCGGCGAATTCTGCCGCCTCGAACAGGAACGACGGATCCCGCGTCGGCATGTTGTCGGCATCGAGCAGCAGCATCTCGCGGAACTCGGAGTGCATCAGCGCGTAGGTCTTGAGCTGCCAGCCGCCGAGACTATCCACCGGATGATGGCGCGCGACGGTGAGCGCGTCGGTGATGCGGACGTCGAGGGCTTCCAGCAGCGTCCGCATCGGCGCGCCCATCTCGTTCGGCCCGATGTGCCAGAGCTCGATCGGCAGTCGGCAAGCGAACGTCCGCCGCAGCATGGCGATCGTGAGCCACGCGCAGGTCAATAGCCGTGTGCCGCCGGCGCAGATCACGATGCCGCGGCCCGCGCAGGCGCCGATCGGTGGCGGCGCGGCGCTTGCCGCCGCGGCCAGCCGCGCGGCCAGATCGGAAGGCGGTGGATCGCTCAAATGCTGCACCCAAACTGCGGAAGATCGGTTAGCATTGGCCGTCGGCCCGGCGCAGGTCAACCGTCCTCGTCATCGAAAAGGAAGCGTGTGTTCACCATCACTGTCACCGGCAAGGACAGGCCCGGACTGTTTCGCGACATGCTGGTATCGCTGCGGGGCAACGACCTGACCGGATGGCGCGTCGTGATCGCGATCGACGGCGACCGCGGCCAGGAGTTCGCCGAGATCGCGCGGGCCGAATTGCAGGGCGTCGATTTCGAGCTCAGCGGCAACGGAACGGTGCTGGGAATCCGGCTCAATCCGTTCCGCCTGCTGTCGCGGGTGTTCGACGCCGGATCGTTGCTCAACCTTTATCTCGAGGAAGACCTGCTGGTGTCGCCCGATGCCACCCGGCTGGCGCTGTGGTACCACCGCAATCATCGGCTGGGATGGGCCTGCCTGAACCTGGTCAGCGGGCCCTGCGGCTCGGCGGGATTGCTGTCGAACTCCGATTACCCGGACGTGCTGTTCGAAGCCCGCACCTTCAATTCGCTCGGCTTCGTGGTGCGCCGGGCGGAATGGCATGCGCTGTTCCGCCCGGTCTGGATGGGATCGGACCAGCCGCCGGCCAGCCCGGCAGTCGCCGGATGGCGGACCCATTGGGGCTGGGACTGGTCGGTCTACGGGGCGATCGCTGATGGCGACATGGTGTCGCTGCAACCCGCTTTGGCGAGAGCGACCCACACCGGTGCCGCCGGCACCTATACCAAACCGGGGTTTCAGGAGCGCGCGTTCGGCGGCATGGAGATCAACCATGCGCGGGACGTCGACTATCGCGTGGTCGACGCCGCCACGCTTCCCCACGTGCTGCGTTCCCACATCAACCTGCACGACGAGACCACGGCGCGCCTGATCCAGCTCGAGGCTGCGGCACGAGGACAGCCGCGATGACGCGGAAAGGTTGAGCCGGTGCGCGTTCACGTCATCAACCTCGCCGCGGCGGTCGAGCGGCTGGCGCACATGACGCGCGTGCTCGGCGCGGCCGGCATCGCCTTCGAGCGGTTCGACGCCATCGACGCCGTGTCGGCGCGCAGCCATCGCTGCTTTGCGCGGATCCCGCCGATGGCGGAGCGCGGCTGGGCGCCCGCCGAAATCGGCTGCCTGCTGTCGCACTACGAGGTCTGGCACAGGATCGCCTCCGGCGGCGATCCGTTCGCCGCGGTGCTGGAAGACGACCTGTTCGTCGATCCGGCGCTCGAGCCGTTGCTCGACGGCCGCCGGCAAATTCCAGGGGATGCCGACCTGATCAAGCTCGAAACCACCGGCATCGAGGTCTCGCTGTCGCGCATCGCGCGGTGCTGCGGCGCCGGCATCGGCTTCCATCGTCTGCGCTCGCTGCACCACGGCAGCGGCGCCTACCTGCTGTCGCGCCGGGCCGCCGGCATCCTGATCGATCGGATCGAGGCGTTCGACGCGCCGGTCGACGATGCGTTGTTCTCGCCAGCGCATCCCATCGGTGGGTCGCTGCGCGCCTATCAGGTCGTTCCCGCGCTCGCAGTGCAGGGCGTCATTCTCGCGCCGACCGGCCATGCGCCGGCGCTCGCGAGCGGCATCGAGCGCGTGCGCACGGTCGCGCGCGATCTCCACGCGGCGATGGCGCAAAGCGGACACGGGCTCCCGGGTGGTGCTGCGGCTCCGGCGCGATCGCGTGACGGAATGTCGGCGGCGGCGGTTGCCCGCAGGCTGCGATCGCTCCGCAAGTGGCTGCTGGAGCGGCGGATGGTGGTCCCGTATGGGTTGATTTCGCAGCCCTCGCCATTGCATGAAACGTCGATGGCGGGAGAGGGCGCAGGTGGCTAGGCGGACCAAGGACGACCCGGCTGCGTGGGACGCGTTTCGGACGCTGTGCGCGCTGCTGGCGCCGTCGCGTTCGGGGGCATCCGTCGACCTCGACGCGGTCGACTGGGATGCGCTGGTGCGTCAGGCGCAGGACCACAAGGTCAACCCGGCGGTCTGGCGGGCGATCGAAGGCCGCGCCGGCATTCCCAATCCCATCAAGGCCTATTTCCAGCTGCTGCACGACATGAGCGCCCGGCGCAACGGTGCGCTGATGGAGGGCCTCGCCACGGCTGTCGCGCAGCTCAACGCGCGCGGCATGGTGCCGGCGCTGCTGAAGGGCGCGGCCTGCGTCGCCAGCGGGCTCTATCGGGACCCGGCCGAGCGCATGATGCTCGACATCGATCTGCTCGTCGCCCCGGACCAGGCGCTGGCCTGTGCCGATGTCCTGCGCGCCATCGGCTACGAGGATATGCACGACCCGCACCAGCGCTGGGTGGCACAGGATACGCATCATCTGCCGCCGCTGCGCGCTCCGTCGGGCGATTTCTCCATCGAAGTCCACACCTGGCTGCTCGACAAGGAATACGACCCGATGCTGCCGCGCGAAGCGGTGCTGGGTCGGTCCACGGAGCAGGAGTGGCGCGGCGGCCGGGTGCGTCAGCTCGATCCCGCCGACCGCGTGGTCCACAATATCGTCCACGCCCAGCTGCATCACCAGCTGTCGGCACGCGGCGCGGTGGAGCTGCGTTCGCTGCGCGAGCTCGCTCTTCTGGTGCTGCGCCACGGCGAGGCGATCGACTGGGCCGACGTCGCCCGCCGGTTCGCGGCGCAGGGCCGCGGGCGCGTGCTGTCGGAGCAGGCGACGCAGTGCCGCGACCTGATGGGCGTGGCTCTGCCGGCCGCCGAGCGCGAACCTGAGCGGGTGATGGCGCGGCTGCGCGCCGCGGTGGCGCGCCCGGTCGAGGTCAAGCTGTCCCCTCTCCAGGTGCTGCGGGAGATGCTGCGCGAATATGCCTTCTGGTTCGTCCGCGATCCGCGGCTGGCGCTGAACCTCCTGAATCCGCGATGGTGGCCGCAGCGTATCCGCAACATCCGCGACGTGTTCAGGCGCAACGCCGAACATCAGGGCTGATCCGTCGCTCCGGGGCGCGCGCAAACTCACATCCCGCCAGCGTTGCGCTTCGCATCAGGTCGTCGTTCCGGGGCGCGCGCAACGCGCGCGAGCCCGGAACCCATAGCCCCGGTGTAGGTGTGGCCACCGCGTCGGCCACGTCGTGCTCTCGCACGGACGCTGGTGGCTATGGCTTCCGGGCCCGGCGCCCTCTCGGGCGCCGTCCCGGAATGACAAAAATCTAGCTCTTCCGCCGAGGCGGATCCGCTTTGCCGGGCGCGCCGAACCACCGCCGCGTGGCCCGCAGCACCCGCCTCGGCAACGCCCGCAGCCTCGACAAGCCCGTGCGCCCGCTCCCGGCGGGCCGATCGTAGATGTAGAACGCCACCGAGGTGCGGCTGGGATCCAGCGTGCCATAGCGGGCCGGATCGTAGGACAGCATCGTCGGGGCATCGCTCGCCGTCGCCGGCCGTGATCTTCTCGCCACAACGGCCTGCAGCAGCATCTCGAACGGCGAGCCCCGCCGCGCGAGGTCGGCCGCCAGCGACGGCCGCAGCGGCGCGCCGCGCCAGGCATGGAGCCGCTGATAGGCGGCATCATTCTGGTCCAGGAATGTCAGGTAGTCGGCGAGCTGGCGCGGGCCGGCAAAATCGCGGACGTCGATGTAGCAGTCGTCGGCCGGGGCGAAGGCATCGACGTTGCGGGCACCGAGATAGACCGGCACGGTGCCGGCGAGCAGCGGATCGAAGAATTTTTCGGTGACGTAGTCGTCGCAGATCGAGTTCTCGAATGAAAGGCAGAACTTGTAGCGGCCGATGGTCGCCAGCTTGGTGACGTGGCCGCGGTCGGCCACCGGCAGCTTGATGGTGTTGAGAACGTGCCCGTACGAATCGACCCTGATGGCCTTCATCAGTTCGGCGGCGTAGCCGATGCGCCCCGAGCGGTTGAATGGAGATGATTGAAACATCACGGCCGGCGCCGTTGCGGTCTTGCGCGGCACCGGCCTTCGCACCGCATTCTCCCACGTCGTGTGGTCCGGAATGTAGGGCGTCCACACGTCCGCCGCGCGTTGGTAGGTCATGACGAGATCGAACACCTTCAGCACCGAGGGATCCGACATCGCGGGATAGTTCACCACGCTCTCCATCGACCACAGCACCCAGAGCTGGCCGGCGGGCTTGCGCAGCGATTCGATCCGGCCCAGCGTCGGCAGGTGGAAAACCACCGCATCGGCCTGATCGAAGCAGCCGGCATCCGACGTGAAGGCTTGCTGGTCCGCCACCGGAAGATACGACGGGTTGGCGTGATCGGGCCAGTTGTAGAACAGGATCAGGCTCATGCTGCGCTGCCTCAGAGTCCGACTGAAAATGCCATCCGTATTTTTAAGCCATTCTCACATTGCGCGAATATTGCTTTTTGTCGTCTTTGCCGGGCTTGACCCGGCAATCCACGCTTTGCAGCGTCACACGGCCGCCAAGAGTGGATGCGCGGGTCAAGCCCGCTCATGACGAGTTCATCAGTTATCGTCCGATTCCAGTTGGCTGCATTTTCAGTCAGACACCCAGGTGCCGGGCCGGACGAGCCTAGCGGGGTGCTCGAGCCGCGCGGCGCCCGAGAGTCGCGCTAGCGGTTGGCATGCAGGATCTCGAACGTCGGCAGCCCCCAGCACTGCGCGCCCATGTCGCGTGCCATCAGGCCGAAGCCTTCGGTCTCGATCTCGCCGGGCGGCAGCGGCGCCCAGGGCCCGGGCGTGCGCGCCACCGGGCTGGCGCGGCCGTAGAGATACGGCGGGAAGACCAGGCCGTCGCGGTGCAGGTCGGCGGCGACCAGCAGGCAGCTTCCGCCGACCGAATCCAGCGGCACGATCGGGCCTTGCCCGCGCATCGCATCCATGGTGCGGGGCGGCTGGCCGGCCCAGGCGTTCTGGTCGAAGGTCCGGCCGCCGTAGCCGAGCACGCAATGCGGCTGCACGATCGACTTGCCCGTCGACAGCAGGCGCTGGATCAGGTCGGGCGGATACTGGATGACGTCGACGTCGAGCCACAGCACCCAGTCCTCGTCGTCGAGCGCGTGAAACAGGAGGTGGTTGCGCGAGCGCGCCAGCACGCTGCGCCGGTCGAGCTGGTGCTCGTGGCTCCAGCGCGGCACCCCCGGCGGCAGCCGGTAGCCGAACGGCTTCTGCCACAGCGCGGTGCGCGCGAACCGCTCGGCGAGCGCCGCCATGCCGCGTTGCGCATGGGCGAAGGTCGCATCCGCGCTGTCGCTTTCCAGCATGCCGAGCGACAGCGTGATCCCGCGCGGGTCGAGCCCGGCGAGGTTGGCGAAATAGCGGTCGAGATGGGACGTCGCGTCCTTGATGGGCGTGAGAATCAGCACCTTGACCATGACGTCCTTCCCGCTCCGGCGCCGCGCAGTCCCGCGGGCAGCGGGGAGGAAGCCTATACGATCATGGCGGCGAATTGCAGCGGGAAGGATGCCGCGGCCGATGGGCGATTCAGTCCGCCGCCATGCCGCGGCGGATCTCGGCGCGCAGCTCATCGATCAGCTTGAGGCCCTTCTTGGTCTCGATGTGCCAGAAGGTCCAGCCGTTGCAGGCCTGGGCGCCCTGGGCGAGCGCGCCCATGCGGTGGATCGAGCCGACCTTGTCGCCCAGCATGATGGCGCCGTCGGCGCGCACCAGCGCGCCGTGCTTCTTCTTGGCGTCGACCAGCACCGCGCCGGGCGAGATCATGCCGCGCTCGACCAGTTCGGAGAACGCCACCCGCGGCGCGTCGCGCGCGGTCATGAACGGCGCCAGCGTCGCCTCGGGCAGCGGCTCGACGGCGGCGATGCGCTTTTCCGCAGCAGAGGCATAAATGCGGTCGCGCTCGAAGCCGATATAGCTGCGCCCCAGCCGCTTGGCCACCGCGCCGGTGGTGCCGGTGCCGTTGAACGGGTCGATCACCAGGTCGCCCGGCTTCGACGACGACAGCAGCACGCGCGCCAGCAGCCCTTCCGGCTTCTGCGTCGGGTGCACCTTCTTGCCGTCGGCGCCCTTGAGGCGCTCTTCGCCGGTGCACAGCGGAATCAGCCAGTCGGAGCGCGCCTGGACGTCCTCGTTGGCGGCCTTCAGCGCCTCGTAATTGAAGGTGTAGCCCTTGGCGTTCTCGTCGCGCGCCGCCCAGATCATGGTCTCGTGGGCGTTGGTGAAGCGGCGGCCGCGGAAATTCGGCATCGGGTTGGACTTGCGCCACACGATGTCGTTGAGGACCCAGAAGCCGAGGTCCTGCATGATGGCGCCGACGCGGAAGATGTTGTGATAGGAGCCGATCACCCACAGCGTCGCCGACGGCTTCATCACCCGCCGGCAGGCCAGAAGCCAGGCGCGGGTGAAATCGTCGTAGGCCGAGAACGAGGAGAACTTGTCCCAGTCGTCGGTGACGGCGTCGACGTGGGATTCGTCGGGACGCTTCAGCTCGCCCTTGAGCTGCAGGTTGTAGGGCGGATCCGCGAACACCAGATCGACGCACCCTGCCGGCAGTTTCGACATTTCGGCGACGCAATCGCCCACGATGATGCGGGACGACGGCGAGGCTTCAAATTTAGTGCGGGGCGCCTTTGCAGACGCCCCGCGACGCGACACACCCATGACTCAAAACTCTGACTCAGGCGACGCAGCCGGCGACGCGGGACCAACAAACCGACTGCGCTCACCATGACGGTCCAAGGTAAAAATCGGCTTAATGGTAGGCATGTTCGCGCTAGGCATTTTTTGCCGGGCGGGCTATTTGAATGAGTGGGCGGAACAACGCACGGCGTGGCTGCGGCACCGATAGACACGTGCCATCGCGGCGGCCGTGAACGAGGAGATTTTCATGCGTTACGATGACTTCCGTCGCAGCGGTGACATCGAGGATCGTCGCGACGACGGCGGCGGCGGTGGCGGCGGTTTCGGCCTGCCGATCGGTGGCGGCGGCGGGCTCGGCATCGGCACCATCATCGTGCTCGGGCTGATCGGCTGGGCGGTCGGCATCGATCCGCGCGTGCTGATCGGCGGCGCCGAGATCCTGTCCGGCGGCGGCAGCCAGTCTCCGAGCACCCAGAGCGACCGGCGGACGTCGTCGGCGCGCAGCGGCGTGCCGACCGACGAGATGGGCAGCATGATCTCGGGCATTCTCGGCGAGATCGACGATCGCTGGACCGAGATCTTCCAGGCCAGCGGGCAGACCTATCATGGTCCGCGCATCGTGCTGTTCCGCAACGCGACCAACGGCGGCCGCTGCGGCATGGCGCAGTCGGCGATGGGGCCGTTCTACTGTCCGCCGGACCAGCAGATCTTTCTCGACACCGGGTTCTTCCGCGAGGTCGAGACCCGGTTCCACGGCTGCCAGGGCAGCGCCTGCAAGTTCACCGCCGCCTACATCATCGCCCACGAGGCGGGCCATCACATCCAGAACCTGCTCGGGATCCTGCCGAAGGTCACGCGGCTGCAGCAGCAGGCCGGCAGCAAGGCGGAGTCCAATGCCTTGCAGGTCAAGGTCGAACTGCAGGCCGACTGTCTGTCCGGGGTGTGGGTCAACCGCGAGGAGAAGAAGCGGCCGGGCTTCATCGAGGCGGGCGACATCGACGGCGCGCTGCGCACCGCGTCGGCGATCGGCGACGACACGCTGCAGCGTCAGTCGACGGGACGCGTGGTGCCCGACTCCTTCACCCACGGATCGGCCGAGCAGCGCAAGCGCTGGTTCATGACCGGCTACCAGCAGGGCACCCTGAAGGCCTGCAACACCTTCGAGGCGAGCAACCTGTGACCGCGTCCGCAACCGGAGAGGCGAAGCCGTTCATCCCGCTCAACATCGCGGTGCTGACGGTGTCCGACACCCGCGCGCTGGCCGACGACAAGTCGGGCGCGACGCTGGCCGAGCGGCTCACCGCCGCAGGGCATCGGCTCGCCGCGCGCGCCATCGTGACCGACGACATCGCGGTGATTCGCGATCAGGTCGAGGCGTGGATTGCGGACGCCGGCGTCGACGTCGTGATCACCACCGGCGGCACCGGCTTCACCGGCCGCGACGTCACGCCGGAGGCCATCGAGCCGCTGTTCGACAAGCGCATGGACGGCTTCTCGATCGCGTTTCACCTGCTGAGCCACGCCAAGATCGGGACCTCGACGATCCAGAGCCGCGCCACCGCCGGCACCTCCGGCACCACGCTGATCTTCTGCCTGCCCGGATCGCCGGGCGCCTGCCGCGACGGTTGGGACGGCATCCTGGCGGCGCAGCTCGATTACCGCACGCGGCCCTGCAACTTCGTCGAGATCATGCCGCGGCTCGACGAGCACCTGAAGCGCGGCAAGGCCAAGGGATAGCTCCGTCCGCGAACATTCCTCTTCGTCCTGAGAGTTCGACCGGAAATGCAGCGGGCATTTTCAAGCCATGCTGGCGTCACGCGGTGATCGCTTTTTGTCGTCATCGCCGGGCTGAACACTTGACCCGGCAATCCACTCTTCCTCTGACAACAACTGCTGCGAAGGGTGGACCCGCGGGTCAAGCCCGCGGGTGACGCTGAGAATGAGGCGACGCCTCCGATCAGCACGCAGCGTTTCTCCCGTTTCCGCGTCATTGCCGGGCTTGACCCGGCAATCCACGCTTTGCGACGCGGCGAGGCGGTAGAGAGTGGATGAGCGGGTCAAGGCCGCGCATGACGAGTTCTTCAATGACGGCCTGATTCAGACGCTAAGAAGCATGCGCAGCGGGCGTCTCGAAGGATGAGGCCACGACCGGCGGGCGCGCCGGCCTCATGGTCCGAGACGGCGCAAGAGCGCCTCCTCACCATGAGCCTCCAGCGCCGAAACTGGCGCTGCACACGAACCATGAACACGGTATCGTGGCTGCGGGGTTCCGCCTCGTCTGACAGCGTGTTCATGGAGAGGGGAGAACAGCGCGCGCTCCTCACAGATCCAGTTCCCAGGTCTCGCCGACCAGGTCGTGGCCGAAGCTGCGATGCGGCTCGACGGCGACGCGGACGAAGCCGGCCTGGCTGTAGATCCGCCGCGCCTTGAACAGGATATCCTGCGTCCACAGCGTCAGCTTGCGGTAGCCGCGGGCGCGGGCGAAGGCGATGCATTCGTCGACCAGCCGCTTGCCCACGCCCAGGCCGCGCGCCGCGGGATCGACCAGCAGCAGGCGTAGCTTGGCGACCTCGTCGGACTGCTTCACCACGAACACCGCTCCGATCCGGATGCCGTCGCGCTCCGCGATCCAGCAGGCCTCGCGGTCGGCGTCGAACTGCCGCACGAACTGCGCGACGATCTCGGCCACCAGCGCTTCATAGGAGACGTCCCAGCCGTATTCGGCGGCGTAGAGCGCGCCGTTCTGCTGCACCACCCAGCCCAGGTCGCCCGGCCGGTGCGCACGCAGCGCGATCGTGCCGTTGCTGCCGGCAGACGGAGCCAGCATCCATTCGATGGTTTTCATCGCCTCGATCAGCCGCGGGCGCGACCCGCTTGCCAGCGGCATCAGCATGCCGGCCACGTCGTCGCGGGATCGATCGTCGAGGGCCTTGAAGGCCGCGCGCCCCTTGGCGGTCAGCCTGAGGCCGTGCTGCCGCCCGTCCGACGGCAGCGGCTTGCGGACCACCAGGCCCTGTTCGGAGAAGTTCTGCACGATCCGGCTCAGATAGCCGGCGTCGAGCCCGAGGCTCGCGCCGATCTCGGTGGCTGTCGGACCGTCGCGCTGCGCGATCTCGAACAGCACCCGCGCTTCGGTCAGCGAGAACGGGCTCCTGAGCAGATGCTGGTCGAGCACGCCGATGATCCGGGTGTAGAGCCGGTTGAAGTGCCGGACCGCGGCGACCTCGGCATCCGCGACGGGGTCGGTCATCGTCGACATGGTTGCTGGCTGCGCCTCCGGGTTCATCGGTCCGGCGCAGTGTCGGTCAATCCAATTGACGGAGTCAATCAATAAATTTGACGGAATCAATCAAGTGCTGGCGGGCACGAAGATCCGCGTCCGCAGCATGGTGCGGCCGGAGCGGCCGAGATGCGACAACAGCCGCGCTTCGGCGCGGCGCGCGCTCGCCGAATAGCCGCCGAGCTGCTCGTAGTGGGCGCGTGCGATCAGGAGCCCCTGGTCGCTGAACGGGCCGGCCACGAGCCGCAGCAGCCGGCTTGCGACGTCGCGCGGCGACGCCGCGGCGTAGGGCGAGCGCGCATAGCGGAACACGCCGGCGCGAAATCCGCCGCCGAGCGACACCGCCTGGATGAATTGCGAGGTTTCGTCGATCCAGCCGTTGTCGAGCACCGCGCCCGGATGCAGGAACATCAGCCACTCCGAGCGCGCCCGGCGCGCGCCGGCCGCCAGCGCCTCGGCGCGGGTTCCGGCCATGCTGAGGAAATCGCAGCCGGCGACGTCGGCGACCCGCGCGATCGTCTCGTTCCCCGGCTGGTCGATCAACAGCACTTCCCTGATCACGCCCGCGGCGGCTCCGGGAACCAGCGCCGCCAGCGTGGCGACCACCGGTGCCTCCTGGCCACGGGTCGGAATGATGACGCTCACCATCGACGACAGCATCCTGTTGTGCGCCGCAACTTAGCAGTTTGATGACGCAAGCAAAGCCACTTCGCGCGTTAAGGTTTCTCCGCGCGCGCAGAACTCGTCCGGGGATATTGTCAATTTGTTCTTGTTTTGTTCAAGTCGAATCCCTACTCTTTCAGTTATGAGCCGCGCCCCCTCCCAGCTGAAGAAGCAAAACCTGCCGCCGCGCCCGGCCCCGCCGGTCGGGGCGGTGGCGCCGTTCGGCGTTCCCGAGAAGCCGGATCACGAGAACCGGGATCACGAGACGCTGGTCGATCGCCAGCGCCGCCGCGGCCGCGGCGCCCAGTCCAACGCCAGCGGCCGCTACGAGGCCGAGGCCCGGGTGGCGTTCGACGACGGCTGGCAGAGCCTGGAGGACCTGCCGCCGTTCCAGACCACGGTCGCGGTCGACACCGCGCGCAAGGTCATCACCCGCAACGAGTCGCCCGACATCGGCTTCGATCGCTCGATCAACCCGTACCGGGGCTGCGAGCACGGCTGCGTCTATTGTTTCGCGCGGCCGACCCACGCCTATCTCGGCCTGTCGCCGGGGCTCGATTTCGAATCCCGCCTGTTCGCCAAGCCGGACGCCGCCGCCCTGCTCGAGAAGGAGCTGGCGGCCGCCGACTACGAGCCGCGGATGATCGCGATCGGCACCAACACCGACCCCTATCAGCCGATCGAGCGCGAGCGCCAGATCATGCGCGGCATCCTGGAGGTGCTGGAGCGCGCCGGGCATCCGGTCGGCATCGTCACCAAGTCGGCGCTGGTTGTGCGCGACGTCGACATCCTGTCGCGGATGGCCGCGCGCAACCTGGTCAAGGTGGCGCTGTCGGTCACCACCATGGATGCCAAGCTGGCGCGCAGCATGGAGCCACGGGCGACGACGCCGGCCCGGCGGCTCGAGGCGCTGCGCCGGCTCGCCGAGGCCGGGGTGCCGACCACGGTGATGGTGGCGCCGGTGATTCCGGCACTGAACGACGCCGAGATCGAACGCATTCTCGACGCCGCGGCGGACGCCGGCGTGCGCGAGGCGAGCTACGTGCTGCTGCGGCTGCCGCTCGAGGTGCGCGACCTGTTCCGCGAGTGGCTGATGGCGAACTACCCGGACCGCTACCGGCACGTCTTCAACCTGATCCGCGACATGCGCGGCGGCCGCGACTACGATTCGCAGTGGGGCACGCGGATGAAGGGCACCGGGCCGGTGGCGTGGATGATCGGCCGCCGCTTCGAGATCGCCTGCGCCAAGCTCGGCCTCAACAAGAAGCGCGCCAGGCTGACCACCGAGCATTTCATGCGGCCGAAGCGCGGCGGCCAGCAGCTCGGGCTGTTCGATTAGGGCGTGTTCCAGGTCAGTCGACCCATCCTTCGTCACGGCCGGGCGGAAAATGCTCCAGCGCGGGTCCTCATCAATCCGCGTTGCCGAGAGGGCGAGGCGATGTCCTCGTCTCGGACACAGACATCGACGGCGCCCGGCGGCATGTCGGGTAAGTACCCAAAAAGGCGACATGCGCTCGTCTATTGAATCACATCGTCGGCCATACTGATCCGCTTGGCAGAACAAGCATCTGACCCTTTTGAATACAGCACATCCATTTGAGTACCGAAAAGGGGATCAAAAACTACGTGAACGCTGCCGTGATTACCTTCGGAATCTACAACTATGACATCATAAAAACGGGCAAGACTGCTTAATCCCCCTGAGCGGCTTCCACGAAACATATAGCCAGAGAAATAATAGCGAAAATAGCGCCAATATTTGTACGAGCGTGTCACCGAGACGATGCGCAAGCCATTTTGCTTGGCATAGACTTCAATTGCAGGTCGATCTGTCGGGCGGTCTTGTATGAAGCGCCAGTAACCGTAAAGGATGGCACCACCCAGGATGATCAGGAAAAGTCCAAACATTTTGAAGACCGCTCGCTGCTAGTCGGCATTGTTGTCCAGGTCTTCGAGCGTGTACAGACCACCGCGACGGCTCTCATATCTAGTATGCTTAGGGTCAATCGCGTCGGCGTGCCCCTGAGCCAGCGACTTCCGGCCGACCCGCATGAACAGACATCGCCAGACCCGCCGACCGGTCTGGCGCTTATCACGAGCCGGCTCCGCGCCTCTTCCTTTTGTCCCGGCAACAGGTCTACCCTGATCCAGGAACTGCCACGGCGCGCGCCCCTGAAGTCTCCGCGTGCATCGACAACAACGGCAGCCGGAGGGAGCCCATGCGGCACGCGTTTCTCGTCACTGCTCTTGTCGCCGGCCTGTTGCAGGTCACGCTCCCCGGGGTCCGCGCCCAGAGCCTGCCTTCGGCCGCGCCCGAGACGGTCGGGCTCTCCGGCGAACGGCTGGCGCGGATCGCCAAGGTGTTCGGCGCCGAGGTGGATCAGGGCAGGTTGCCCGGCGCCGTGGTCGCGGTGGCCCGCAGGGGCAAGCTCGTCTACTTCGAGGCTCTCGGCTATCAGGACAAACCGGCCGGGAAGGCGATGCAGAAGGACTCGATCTTCCGCGTCTATTCGATGACCAAGCCCTGGACCTCGGTCGCGGCCATGATGCTGGTCGAGGACGGCAGGATCCAGCTGCCCGATCCGATCTCCAAATTCCTTCCGGCGTTCAAGGGCCAGAGCGTCAGTGTCGCCACGGCGAACGGCGCGACCGGGCAAACCACCTACGACCTGGTGCCCGCCGCGCGCGAGCCGACCGTCCAGGACCTGCTGCGCCACACCTCGGGCATCGCCTACGACTTCGTCACCCGCAACGCGCCGGTCAAGGACGCCTACGAGAAGAGCGATTTGAAAGCGGTCGGCGTCGAGATCCGCGACAAGCTGACGGCCGCGGACTTCGTCGAGCGTCTGGCCAGGGCGCCGCTCGCGAGCCAGCCGGGCACCCAGTGGGAATACAGCCTGTCGACCGCGTTGCTCGGCCGGGTGGTCGAGGCGGTGTCGGGCAAGCCGCTGTCGAAGTTCCTGGAGGAGCGCCTGTTCGCGCCGCTCGGCATGACCGAGTCCGGCTTCTTGGTGCCGGGCGACAAGGCCGGGCGGATCGCGCAGCCGCTGTTGCCGCACGCCTTCACCATGTTCGACCCGACGGTGCCGCCGGCAAACGACCTGGGCGGCGAGGGCGGCATGTCCACCGCGATGGACTACCTGCGGTTCTGCCAGATGCTGCTCGACGGCGGAAAGTTCGGCGACGCCCGCGTTCTGTCCCGCAGCACCCTTGCGCTGATGACCTCCGACCACCTCGGCGCCCGGCCGAGTTCGCCGGTCGGCCCCGGCGAGCTGCTGCTGGGCGTGCCCGGCTACACCTTCGGACTGGGGTTCATGGTGCGCACGGGCGCGGGCATCGCCGGCGTGCCGGGTTCGCCGGGCGAATACATGTGGGGCGGCGCCGGCGGGACGTTCTTCTGGGTCGACCCGAAAGAAGAGCTTGCCGTGGTGTTGATGTCGCAGGCGCCGTTCGCCAGCCGCGTCGTTCACCGCCGGCTGGTGAAGCAGCTGGTCTACGCCGCGATCATCGATTGAGGCGGGTGCGGCCTGCTCACGACACCCGGGTCGACAGGTTCAGCCCGATCGCGCCGAGCAGGATCAGGCCGATGAACACCATCTGCATCGCCGTCAGCGACTGGCGCAGGAACAGCCAGCCGGTCAGCGAGATCAGGGCGATGCCGAGCCCCGACCACAGCGCGTAGGCGACGCCCACCGGGATCCTGGTCAGCACCTGGGACAGCGCCCAGAAGCAGCCGCAGAACAGCACGATCGACGCAACCCCGTAGAGCGGTCGCGCGAAGCCTTCGGATTTGGTCAGAAGCGTCGTCGCGGTCACTTCCGCGACGATGCAGAGCCCGAGCAGTCCCCAGACGTTCATCGATCCCCTGCGGTTGCGAATCCGGCGCCAGGCCGCGCCGGCCGCTCCATAGCCCGCCAACACGACGCCGAGATGATGGCCGGCGCCCGGGGCGCGGCGCTGAATTGCGGGCACATCCGGCATTTTCGGGTTGCCTCGGCGAAATCGCGACCGCAGCATCGCCGCCATGATTCGACGCCCTTCCTCCGCCTCCGCGGCGACGTCCAAGGCCGCGACTGCCGGTGCCGCCGGGAAGCCGGCCGCCGCCGCCAATTTTCGCCGCGAGCGGGCGCTCATCAAGAAGGGGATCTGGCCGATCGCGGGCTGCGACGAGGTCGGGCGCGGCCCGCTGGCGGGTCCGGTGGTCGCGGCCGCGGTCATCCTCGATCCCAAGCGCGTTCCCAGGGGCATCGACGATTCCAAGCGCCTGACCCGGGAGCGGCGGGAAGAGCTGTTCGAGGAGATCTGCGCCACCGCGTCGTTCGCGGTGACGGTGGCCTCGCCGGCGCGGATCGAGCGCGACAATATCCTGCGGGCCTCGCTGTGGGCGCTGGCGCGCGCGGTCCACGCGCTGCCGCAAGCGCCCCGCCACGTCTTCGTCGACGGGAGGGACCGCATCGACGTGCCGTGCGACTGCGAGCCGGTGATCGGCGGCGACGGCCTGGTGGTGTCGATCGCGGCGGCCTCCATCGTCGCCAAGGTGACTCGCGACCGCCTGATGTGCGAACTGGCCCGCGAATTTCCGGACTACGGCTTCGATCAGCACATGGGCTACGGCGTGCCGCAGCATCTCGCGGCGCTCGAACGGTTCGGCCCGACGGTCCACCATCGGCGGCTGTTTGCGCCGGTGGCGGCAGCCTGGGACCGGCTCGACCGCACGCGCCGCGGTGCGATCAAGCCCGACGATGTCGCGCCGGCCGATACCGGCGTCTCCGAAGTCGCCGCGGCGCAGGCCGTGGCCTGACCGGCACGCGCTACCGACCTTCGAGCGTCTCCTGCCTGGTCCTTGGCGGCGCCTCTCGGCGTCGCAACGCACCCGCGCGGCCGCGGGACACCGATGATTCCGCTGTGGTCTTGCTGTGGAATTTACCTTAATGACTCGGTGAGACGCGGGGAGAGCTTCTCGACGCCACACCCGCCGTCGCGCTGTTTCATCATCGTCCTCGCCGCTTCGCCCGCCACCGGTCTCGGCCTTCCATGCGTTTCACGTCCCTGATCGTCGAACTGGTTCGCGCGCGTCCCAAGCTTGTGGTCTGGGTCGCGGTCCTGCTGCAGGCGGCGCTGTGGATCGTGGTGCCGAGCCTGATTTATGCGAGCCCGCCCGAGGATGTCGCAACCGTGCTCGCCTTCGGCCGCGAGTATCAGGTCGGCACCGATCTCGGGCCGCCGCTGCCGTTCTGGCTCGCCGACATGGTCTTCCGCCTTGCCGGCAATCACGTCGTCGGCGTCTATCTGCTGGCCGAAGCCTGCTTCGTGGTGACCATGCTGGCGCTGTTCCGGCTGTCGAGCGCGGTGGTCGGGCGGCAGCAGGCGGCGCTGGCCGTGCTGCTGACGGCGACGCTCACGATGTTCAGCTTCCCCGGCCTCGAGTTCGGCCCCGCGGTGCTGGCGCGGCCGCTGTGGGCGCTGGTGCTGCTGCACGCCTGGCGCGTCGCCGGGCAGGGCAGCCGGCTCTCGTGGTTCGCGCTCACCATCGAGAGCGGCCTGCTGCTGCTCACCACGCCGGCGGCGGCGCTGCTGCTGGCGCTGGTGTTCGTGTTCCTGCTGGCGACGCGCCGCGGCCGGCGCGCCCTGCTCACGCCCGATCCCTGGTTCGCGCTCGCCGTCATCGTCGTCATGGTGCTGCCCTACGTTGTCTGGCTCGCCCGTTTCTCCTGGCCCCATTGGCCGCCGCTGCCGCCGCTCGCCGAACTCACGCCGCGCGCGGAACGCTGGGGAGAGCTGCTCGGCGGCCTGCTGCTGACCATGTCGGGGATCGCCATTCTCCTGGTCGTCAACTCCCGTCGCTGGACGCGCAAGCCGGACGAGGTTCCGGAGATCTACCGCCCGCCGGTGGATCCCTACGCGCAACGGTTCGTGTTCTTCTTCGCGCTGGCGCCGGTGCTCGCCGCGACGCTGGTGTCGGCGGCCTTCGGCCTCGGCGAGATCTTCGGCGGCGCCGGCACCGTGATGCTGCTGGTGGGGCTGGCGGTGATCGTGGTCAGCGGCGACCTGATCCCGCTGCGTCGCCAGGAGACGCTGCGCACGGTGTGGGCGGTGATCATCGCCGCTCCCGCGGCGGCGCTGGTGGTGCAGGCGGTGGTGCAGCCCTGGATCATCAGCACCGAGGTCTCGACCGCGCTTCCGGCCCGGGCGATGGCCCAGTTCTTCGGCGAGAACTTCCAACACCGCACCGGCAAGCCGTTGCCCGCGGTCGCCGGCGACCCGCGGCTCGCCACGCTGGTGGCGCTGGGATTGCCGCAGCGCCCGCACGTGTTCTTCGCCGCGACTCCGGACCGCACGCCCTGGTTCAGCGCCGCGAAATTCCGCGAGACCGGCGGCGTCGTGGTGTGGCGCGCGGCCGACACCGCCGGCCCCCCGCCGGCGGAGATCGTCCGCCAGTTTCCCGATCTCGCGCCCGAGCTGCCGCGGGCGTTCGAGCGCATGGTGAATGGCCGCCAGCCGCTGTTGCGGCTCGGCTGGGGCGTGGTGCGGCCGGCGTCGCGGTGAGCCGTGGCGCGACGGTCTCGACCCTCGTCTGCGGCCCGTACGCGTTACGGATGGAGATATCCATGACGGCACCAACTGACCGGATGAAGTTGATGCGGCAGCGGCGGCTGCGCGAGGTGCGCCTCGTCGTCGCGGATGCCCGATCGCGCGTCGTCCGACGACGGATCGCCAAGCAGGTCGCCGCGCTTGATCCGGATCGCGAGCGCGACGCGCTGGCATGGATCGAAACGATCTCGGCGTTCGACGCCGATGCGTCGCGGTGACCTGGTCACCGCCCCGCTTCGCTCAGCGCCCTTCCGTCACCTCCGCCAGCGCCTTCCTGATGGCGCGCAGGTCCTGCCAGGCCAGGCGCTTGTAGGCCGGCGAGCGCAGCAGATAGGCCGGATGGAAGGTGGGCATGGCGCGGATCTTGCGCGTCCCCGTATCGTAGTCGATCCATCGGCCGCGGGTCTTCATGATGCCGTCGCGGGTGTTGAGCAGGGTCTGCGTCGACGGGTTGCCGAGCGTGACCAGGATGTCGGGGTTCACCAGCTCGATCTGGCGCTGGATGAACGGCAGGCAGATCTGGGTTTCCTGCGGCGTCGGCGTGCGGTTGCCCGGCGGCCGCCACGGGATCACGTTGGCGATGTAGACGCTGCCGCGGTCCAGCCCGATCGCCGCCATCATGAGGTCGAGCAGCTTGCCCGAGCGGCCGACGAATGGCCGTCCCTCGATGTCCTCGTCGCGCCCCGGCGCCTCGCCGACGAACATGATGCGCGCCGCGGGGTTGCCGTCGGCGAACACCAGCCTGGTCGCGGTGAACTTGAGCGCGCAGCCCTCGAACGCGGCGAGCCCCGCGGCGAGCTCGTCGAGGGTGGCGGCGGCCTGCGCCGTGGCGCGGGCGGTGCCGATGGCGACCTCGGGCGCCGGCGCCGCA
>JARLJA010000078.1 GCA_031291445.1 Xanthobacteraceae bacterium
AGCCGCGGCGCGTCGGCGGCCTCGGGCATGGCGAGCCGCGCCGCCAGCGACGCCGCGCGCAACGGCTTGATCAGGTAGCCGGTATAGGGGCTGGTGTCGGCCGGCGGCAGCTCGCGCCGCTCCGCCGGCGTCAGCATCACGATGCGATGGGCGGCGTGGAAGCGGGCGGCGTCGCCGATCATCCGCACCGCGTCGGCGCCGAGGCCGTGGTCGACGATCACCGCGTGCCACGGCCGCTCGGGCAAGAGCGCCAGCGCGACCTCGGGGTCGGCGAGCGTGCAGGTCAGGGCGCCCCAGCGCTCCAGCCGCCGCGCCACCAGCGAGGCTTCGATGGTCCCGGTCGCCACCACCATCACCGGCCTGTCGTGCAGGTCCGGCGCGACGAAGCCGCGGCGGTCGGTCGCGCCGTCGGCGGCGGGCAGCGGGATCGCGACCTCGAAGGTCGAGCCGCGGCCGGGCGCGCTGTCGAGCGCGATCCGTCCGCCCATCCGCCGGACGATGCGGTCGGAGATGCTGAGCCCGAGGCCGGTGCCGCCGAAGTTGCGCACGGTGCGCTCGTCGGCCTGCTCGAACTCGCGGAAAATGCGCTCCTGCGCCTCCGGCGCGATGCCGATGCCGGTGTCGCGGACCAGGAAGCTGATCTCGCCCGGCCAGATGCCCGGCTCGACGATCAGCGCGACGCCGCCGGTCGAGGTGAACTTGATGGCGTTGCCGGCGAGGTTGAGCAGCACCTGGCGCAATCGTGCGGCATCCCCCACGACCTCCGCCGGCAGGCGCTCGTCGACATAGGCGGCGATCTCGAGCCCGCGCGCCTGGGCGCGCGGCGCCAGGAGCTCGGTGACCTCCTCGATCAGGGCCGCCAGCGCGAACGGGCGGTGCTCGAGGTCGATCTTGCCGGCCTCGATCTTGGAGAAGTCGAGCAGTTCGTCGATCAGCAGCAACAGCGATTCGCCGGACGACTGCACCGCCTTGACGTAGGTGGTCTGCTCCGCGGTCAGCGGGGTGTCGAGCAGCAGTCCGCTCATGCCGATGATGCCGTTGAGCGGCGTGCGGATCTCGTGCGAGGCCATGGCGAGGAACCGCGACTTGGCGCGGTTGGCGGCGTTGGCGTGGTCGCGGGCCTCGGAGAGCGCCCGCTCGGTCTCGGTGCGGTCGGTGACGTCGCGGCCCACGCTCTGCATCTCGGCCGGCCGGTTGGCCTCGCGCCGGACCAGGGTTTCGCGCCACGCGACCCAGCGCGCCCCGAGCGCGCTCGCGATCTTCTGGTCGTGCACGCGGGTGCCGTCGGGCTCGAAGGCGGCGTCGCCCTGTTCCAGCACCGGCAGGCTGAACATCTGTCCGGTGAGCTCGGCGCGGGAGCGCTGCGCCAGCACGCAGAAGGCCTCGTTGGCGAAGGTGATGCGGCCGGCCTCGTCGCGCAGCACGATGAGGTCGCTCTGGGATTCGAACAGGCTGCGCGCCCGCTCCTCGGCTTCCTTGAGCTCCCAGTTGCGGTCGGCCAGCGCCTCGTTGTGGAGAGCCATCCGGGTGAGCCTGCGCCGCATCATCCGGAGCCGGAAGCTCAGCGTCGCCAGCGCCACGCAGGCGACCGCGAACAGCGCGCTGGCGCCGATGGCGAAGGTGTGCGGATTGTAGCCGGAGTGCTCGGGGCGGCTGCCGGTGAGGAAGCCGAAGGAGCCGCCGAACGCCGCCGAGAAGATCACGAACGATCGCACCACGGTGACCGCCCGCGGAAACCGCCGCGCCAGCCGGCGCCACCGCCTCCTGATGCCTGAGCCTCTCGTCATGACCGACGTCCTGAGCGTTGTGCGCGTGTTGAATCCCCAACGCAGACTGCCGCGCGGAACGTTGCGAAGTGCTTGCGGCGCGGCGGCTCCGCCGCGGCCGCTGCCGGCGTGGTTAAGGCTGCGTTACAACGCGCCGGCCGCGGTCTGCGACCGTTCGGTGTGGGCGCCGACGATCAGCGCCGCGGCTTCCCGCATGGTGAAGCTCCTGGAGCGGACGTAGATGCGGTAGTCGGCGTTGTCGTCGCGCGACAGGTAGATCACGGTGGGTGCTGTCGCCGCGGCATCGCCGATGCCGATGAAGCGGGTGGGGCCCAGCCCGGTGCAGCTGTCGCTTTCGCGGCTGACGCCGTCGTCGACAACGGCGAAATCGGCGACCGCGGGATCGTCGACGATCTGGACGCGGACGGTGGCGCGCGCGGGATCGGCGGTGAAGCCGACGAGGCGCGACGCCTGCCAGGGCAAGTCGGCGAGCTCGACCGCGGCCTCGGCCGTGGAGATGCAGGGATGGACGTCGGCGACGACCTGGCGGCCGGCCAGCACGCCGGCCACCATCAGCGGCACGGCGGACGCGAGAATCCTGAAACGCAACATGGCACGCTACTCACGCAACACGGCCCGCGATCAGAGTATTGTCGGGCCCTTATGGTTGGTGAACGGTAAAGGGAAATCGTTACTTTTGCGTTGGCGTGGGCGGGCGCGGATATGTCACGCCACCTGCCGCGCCCCCTCCGCCAGCGCGCGGTAGGACAGCGCTTCGGCCAGATGCAGCCGGCCGATGGCGTTGCTGCCGTCGAGATCGGCGAGCGTTAGCGCCACCCGCAGCACCCGGTGATAGCCGCGGGCCGAGAGCCGCAGCGAATCCGCGGCGTCGCGCAGCAGCGCCAACCCGTCGCGGTCGGGCCGCGCGATCTCCTCCAGCACTGCGGCGGGCGCCTCCGCATTGGTGCGGACATGGGGCAGTCCGGCGGCGGCGTAGCGCGCGGCCTGGCGCGCCCGCGCCGCGGCGACCCGGGCGGCGACCTCGGCGGAGCCTTCCGTCGGCGGCGGCAGGATCAGGTCGGCGGCGCTGACGGCGGGGACCTCGATGCGCAGGTCGATGCGGTCGAGCAGCGGCCCCGACAGCCGGCCCTGGTAGTCGGCGACGCATTTCGCCGCCCGGCCGCGGCCGCAGACATGGCCGGGGTCGGCGGCGTGGCCGCAGCGGCACGGGTTCATCGCCGCCACCAGCATGAAGCGCGCCGGATAGGTGACGCGGTGATTGGCGCGCGACACCGCGACCTCGCCGTTCTCCAGCGGCTGGCGCAGCGAATCCAGCACCCGCGGCTCGAATTCCGGCAGCTCGTCGAGAAACAGCACGCCGTTGTGGGCGAGCGAGACCTCGCCGGGCCGCGCCCGCGTGCCGCCGCCGGTCAGCGCCGCCATGCTGGCGGAATGATGGGGCGCGCGGAACGGCCGCTGCGCGGTCAGCGCGCCGTCGGCGATCTCGCCGGCGACGGAGGCGATCATGGAGACGTCGAGCAGTTCCGGCGGCGACAGCGGCGGCAGGATCGAGGGCAGCCGCGCCGCCAGCATCGACTTGCCGGCGCCGGGCGCGCCGATCATCAGGAGATGATGCCCGCCGGCGGCGGCGACCTCGAGCGCCCGCTTGGCGCTCTCCTGGCCCTTGATGTCGCGCAGGTCGAGCCCGCCCGCGGTCGCGGCGCGAATCTTCGGCTGCGGCCGCGACAGCACCTGCGTGCCCTTGAAGTGGTTGGCGAGCTGGATGAGCGAGCCGGCGGCGAGGATCTCTTGCGTGTCCGGGCTCGCCCACGCCGCCTCGGCACCGCAGGCGGCGGGACAGATCAGGCCCTCGTCGCGGGCATTGGCGCCGATCGCCGCCGGCAGCACGCCTGCGACCGCCGCGATCGAGCCGTCGAGGCCGAGCTCGCCGAGCACGGTGAAGCCGGCGAGCGCATCGGGCGGAATGGCGCCGATCGCCGCCATCAGCCCGAGCGCGATGGGCAGGTCGTAGTGGCTGCCTTCCTTGGGCAGGTCGGCCGGCGCCAGGTTGACGGTGATTCGCCGCGCCGGCAGCGCCAGGCCGGAGGCGGTCAGCGCGGCGCGCACCCGCTCGCGGGCTTCCGATACCGCCTTGTCGGCCAGGCCGACGACAAAAAAGGCCGGCAGTCCCGGCGCCACCTGGACCTGCACGTCGACCGCGCGGGCCTCGATGCCCTCGAACGCCACGGTGGATACCCGCTGGACCATTCGATCTCCCGCCACACCGGCCCTTGCGGGCCGCAATCGAGGGTAGCGGAAAGCGGCCAGCGCATCAAGAACGTTTGGAGAACATTCGACAGGCGTCCTGATTCCCCTGCGCCCGCAACTCCCACTGCGTCAGCGCCACCGGATAGCCGCGCCGAGCGGCGCCGTCGTTCGGGGGGCGGACCGGCGCGCAGGAGCCGTCGTCCTTCACGACGCTCCTTCAGCGGCGGCCCTCATTCGCTCGACAGCGCGTCTTCAAACGCGTCCGACGCCACCACGCTCAGCTCCTCCCGCAGCCTGGCCGCGCGCGCGGCACCGAACGCCCTCTCGAAATGATCCTGCACCTGGCGCCACAACTTGCCGGCCTCGACAAACCTGGCTTCGCCCGCGGCGGTGAGCGACACGCGCTTGACCCGGCGGTCATTGGCATCGACCCGCACCTTCACCATGCGGTCACGGATCAACGGGCCCAGGGAATGGCGGGTCGCAGACAGGTCCATCAAGAGGCTTCTTGCGAGCTCGGCCATGGTCGGAGTACCGAGCGCGGCGGTCTGCGCGAGCAACACATACTGCGTCGCCCGCAGGCCGCTCGGCGCTAGAGCGTCATCGTAGAGCTTGCCCAGCCGTCGCGCCGCCTTGCGCAGCGTGGCGTTGTTGCATGCGCCCAGCGGGTCCGTCACGGTCGCCATCGCGGCGGCCTCTTCCTTGCGTTTCATCGCCAACCTCTTCCAGCAATCGCCGACGACAGGAACCCGCGGTTGCGAATGAAAGTGCCGCCGGGCGGCCCATGCTGCGGGCGGATCACGGCGATTTCATCACTCGCCGGCGCGGAGCCACTTGCATCATGGCATATGCCGACATTATTGCTGGTATATGCCACTATATGGTGGCGCGCAATGGAGGCGAACAACATGTCCAGTTCCAGGGGAACCGCTGTGGTGACCGGTGCGTCGGGAGGGATCGGCGCTCTCTATGCGTACGGCCTGGCAGAGCGGGGCTACGACCTCGTTCTCACCGGACGCCAACCGGCGGCCCTCGATGCCACGGCCGCGTCGGCCCGGAAGGCCGGAGTGAACGTGGAGACGATCATCGCCGACCTGGCGAAGCCGGAAGACCTGGCCCGCGTCGAGGCGCGGATCGCCAACGATGCGGCGATCAGCGCGCTGATCAACAATGCGGGCACGGCGACTTTCGCCCCGCTCGGCAAGCTGAGCCTCGCGGCGCTGGACGATACCATCGCTGTGAATATCACCGCGCTCACGCGCCTGACGCGGGCGGTGCTGCCTGGACTGACGGCGCGCGGCACAGGCGCCATCGTCAACTTTGCCTCGGTACTCGCCTTCCATCCGTGGCCGGAGTTCGGCGTCTACGACGCGTCGAAGGCCTACGTGGTGAGCTTCTCCCAGGCGCTGCAGGGCGAGGTGGCGGACAAGGGCATCCTGGTGCAGGTGGTGGTGCCGCCCGCGGTCGACACCGCGTTCTGGACGGCCGCCGGCATTCCGGTCAGCAATCTGCCAGCCGGTGCGGTCATGACGCCACAGGATCTCGTCGGCGCGGCGCTGAAGGGGCTCGATCGCGGCGAGGCCTGGGTGTTCCCGTCCTTGCCGGATGTCGGTGCCTGGGAGGATTTCCAGAAAGCGCGCCAGGCGCTGGTCGGCGGCCTGATGCGCGGGCAACCGGCGCCGCGCTACGCTCCGTGACGCGCGACGCAGACGGCCGACGCGCTCCCTGCGCGTCGGCAATCACGTAACCCGAGCACAGTGACGCAGACCCATGACCAGCTTTCCGAAAGCCTTCTCCGTGTTGGCGCTGCTGCTCGCCACCGTTGGGGGCGCTGCAGCGGCCGACCCCAAGGTGACGCGCCAGTCCGAGCGAATCGAGCATATCCGCATCGTGTCGACCAAGCCCTTCGACGAGACCGCGGCCGCGCTCGAGCGATCGCTTCCCGACATCGATCCTGGGGTGCGGAGGGCGCTGGCCGAGGGCGACGAGGCCCGTGCAAAGCAGCTCGAAAACGGCCACACGTTGTTCATATTCCTGAAGCGCAACTTCGGCGAACTTTTGCCGGGCGAACCTTTGCAGCGCGAACGTCTGCAAGTCGTGCGCCGGCCAGCCAAGGCGCATCAATATGAAATCGGCAATCCGGTCACCGCCACGCGCATGACGCGGCATCAAGTGGCGGCCGCACTGTATGCACCGTTGCGCGTCGTCTTGTACGAAAACCCGGCGGGGGGCTCGACGTTCGAATACGACAGGCCGTCAACCCTGTTCGGCCGGTTCGGCGACAGGCGGGTGACGTCAGTGGGCCGCGAACTCGATCAGGAACTGGCCAATGCCCTGGAGCAGGCCGCCCGATAGAGACGCCGCCTCGGCGCCGCAGGCGCGGGACAGATCAGGCCCTCGTCGCGGGCATTGGCGCCGATCGCCGCCGGCAGCGCGAGCGCGATCGGCGTGTCGTAATGGCTGCCTTCCTTGGGGAGGTCGGCCGGCGCCAGGCTGACGGTGATTCGCCGCGCCGGCAGCGCGAGGCCGGAGGCCGTCAGGGCCGCGCGCACCCGCTCGCGGGCTTCCGACACGGGCTTGTCCGGCAGGCCGACGACAAAAAATAGCCGGCAGTCCCGGCGCCACCTGGACCTGCACGTCGACCGCGCGCGCCTCGACGCCCTCGAACGCCACGGTGGAAACCCGCTGGACCATGCTGCCCCAAGCCCGGTCGAAGCCCACTTGCTGCAACCTGCGGTAGCCGAATCCCGGTGTAAGAACAAAGGGTGAATACGCCGCTGCAGAGGCCCGCCGCGCGCGCGGGCGGCGCAGCCATTTTCCACGGCACGGCGCCGCGACGCTAACCGGGAGTTGCGCCTGCCCGTGCCGCGCGTCGGACTCCCGACCGACCGCGATGCCTAACGGCCTGTCACGCGCGCCGCATTTTTCGAGCAATGGTTTCAGAGATCGGACAGAGCATGCATTAACGCATTCGCTCTAAGACATTTCAAAGTTAAGAAATTTTTGCTCCGTCGCCCCCGAGGTCATTTTGATGTTTGATTGGTTGAACACGTCCGAGGCCAAGACCGCGCTCGCTGAAATCGCTGCCCTCGACAAGTCGCAAGCGACCATCGAGTTCAAGCTCGACGGCACCATCATCACGGCAAACGACAATTTCCTGCACGTCATGGGATATGCCCTCGACGAGATCAGGGGCAAGCACCACAGCCTGTTCGTCGCTCCCGCCGAGCGCGACGGCGCGGCCTACCGGGAGTTCTGGGCCAGCCTCAATCGCGGCAAGTTCCAGGCGGCCGAGTACAAGCGCATCGGCAAGGGTGGCAAGGAGGTCTGGATCGAGGCGTCGTACAATCCGATCCTCGACGAGGCCGGCAAGCCGTTCAAGGTCGTCAAGTTCGCCACCGACGTCACCGCCAAGAAGCAGCAGTCGCTGCAGGATGCCGGCAGGATCGCGGCGATCGACCGCGCCCAGGCGGTGATCGAATTCAATCTCGACGGCACCGTCGTCACCGCCAACGAGAATTTCCTGAACGTGATGGGGTACACGCTGTCCGAGATCCAGGGCAAGCACCACAGCATGTTCGTCGCGCCCGCGGAGCGCGACGGCGCCGCCTATCGCCAGTTCTGGGCCGCCCTCAATCGCGGCGAATACCAGGCGGCCGAGTACAAGCGCATCGGCAAGGGCGGCAAGGAAGTCTGGATCCTGGCGTCGTACAATCCGATCCTCGACGCCGACGGCAAGCCGTTCGCGGTGGTGAAATTCGCCACCGACGTCACCGAGCAGAAGCTCCGCAACGCTTATCTCGCCGGCCAGATCGACGCCATCAACAAGGCCCAGGCGGTGATCGAATTCGACATGGACGGCACGATCCGCTCGGCCAACGACAACTTCCTGCACGCGCTCGGCTACACCATGGCCGAGATCCAGGGCAGGCACCACAGCATGTTCGTCGCGGCCGAGGAGCGCGACGGCGCGGCCTATCGCGAGTTCTGGGCCAAGCTCAATCGCGGCGAATACCAGGCCGCGGAATACAGGCGCATCGGCAAGGGCGGCAGGGAGGTCTTCATCCAGGCGTCCTACAATCCGATCCTCGACCTCAACGGCCATCCGTTCAGGGTGGTGAAATTCGCCACCGACGTGACCAGCCAGGTGCTGGCGCGCAAGAGGAACGAGCACGTCGCCAACATGATGTCGTCGGTGGCTTCGGGCGCCGAGGAGCTCAACGCCTCGGTGCGCGAGATCTCGGAGGCGATGGCGAAGTCGCGCGAGACCACCAACGACGCGGTCACCCGGGTCGAGGCGGCCGACGGCCAGGCCAAGCGGCTCAACGAGGCCGCGGAGGCCATGAGCGACATCGTCCAGATCATCGGCGACATCACCGGGCAGATCAACCTGCTGGCGCTCAACGCCACCATCGAATCGGCCCGCGCCGGCGAGGCCGGCCGCGGCTTCGCGGTGGTCGCCGCCGAGGTCAAGAACCTCGCCAACCAGGCCAAGGCCGCGACCGACAAGATCGGCAGCGAGATCGGCAACCTCAACGGCATCTCCACCGACGTCGTCGCGGCGCTGACCGAAATCCGCAGATCGATCCAGAACGTCGCCGAATACGTCACCTCGACGGCGGCCGCGGTCGAGGAGCAGAGCGCCGTCACCAGCGAGATGTCCGGCAGCATGCAGCGCGCGGCGGCCGAAGCCGCCAGGATCGGCGCCTAGCGCCGGCGGATCGGAACGGCGATGTCAACGGATCTGATGGTCGCGGCATGGACGGCAATGTGATGATGATGATGCAGCCGCGCAGCAGCGGCCATTGCGATGCCGAAGGCTCGGCAGGGCCGCGCGCCGGGGCGGCAACGGCGGCGCGTCGCAGGGTCGACGCACCGAGCGGCGTCCCGAACAGCCGGCAGCGCGTCGCGCTCCAGGCGCTGCTGTCCGGTCGGTGCAAGTCGGCCGAGCAGCTGCAGCCCATCGGCCCGCGGATCATCGGGACGCTGCTGGCGAGGGGCTGGATCGAGGAAGCCGCGCGGCTGGGCCTCGCGCCGGGCTATCGCATCACCGCCACGGGCCGGTCGGCGTTTCTGGCCAAGGTGCCGATCTACTGACACCGCGTGCGGGCGGACCCGCGGTTCCCGCCGGGGCGCGGACCGCGTTCGCCGCGGGAGCAACGTCTTGCGCTGGGTCAAACGCGGTCCGCCGGTCCGCCTCCATAAATTCTCGGATGAGGTTGATCGTGTTTCGGTGCCCGGAAACCGGGATGATGGTGCAGCGCCAGCTGAGCGACGACCCGCGTCGCGATGCGACCGAATACGAAGTCGTGGATTGCCCGGCCTGCACCAGGATCCATTTCGTCAACCGGGTCAGCGGCAAGCTTTTGGGATCGAATCCGGGATCGAAGGAGAAGGACGGGTAGCCCGCGCGCCGCGGCCTACTTGATCGCGAGATGGGCGTCGAGGCCGTCGAGCCCCGGTGCGAGGCTCGGTGCCGATGCCACGATCGTGGCCTGCTTCGGCTTCAGCCGCAGTCCCAGCACGTGGGGGAATCGCAGGATCTCGACGTCGAAATTCGCCGCGGCGACCTGCGTGGTGGCGGCCGACCGCGGCGCGTAGATCCGGCCCCACAGGTCGACGCCGTTGAACTGCGGCAGCGCCCGCAATCGAAGATTGGCGAGCGGGCCGTGGTAATCGAGCAGCTCGCGGGCGCGATCGTTCATCATCAGCACCCAGCCGTCGGTGACATGGCCGGCGTCGTTGGTGATCGGGCAGGCCACCGCGATGGCGTCGGGAGCGAGGCGGAACAGGTGCTCGTAGACCTCGAGCTGATGGCTCATCAATTCGAAGTAGGCCACCAGGACGACCGACGTCTCGGAAATCCGCACCGGCATCACCGCGTTGTGCCACATGGTGCCCGGCGGCGAGCTGGTGCTGGTGAAGCGGGTGAAGGCCGGCGTCATGTCGCGGATCACCCGGCGATAGATCTCCGCGAGGTCACGGACGATCAGGCTGTCGTCGGCCGACAGCAATGTCGCGGTCGGGCCCCGGAAGATCGCGTCCTGCAGCGCGCTGCCGATGTAGATGTAGGCGAAGTCGTCGCCGTCCGGCATCAGAAAGGCGCAGTGCGGCTGGAACGCAGTGCCGGCCTCGTCGATCAGCCGGTGCACCGTCAGGCCGCCGGTGGCCTGGAGCGTGCGCCATTTGACCCAGAGATATTCCAGGCCAGCCGTCGCCAGCTCGCGCGGGATCGTCGATCCGTGGAAAACCTCGATGGCCATTCTAGCCGCTGCCCCACCACCCCTGTCCGGATTCGCGGACAAAAGCCCCAGTCACACGTTTCGCGGCCCGAAATTGCCCGACAGGCGGGCGTTGCGAGCCCCGTGGCCGGGCGCGCCCCCGCGGGCCCCCATGCCGATACCTCTCAATGCCACAAGGTCGTCAGCAATTGATTAAGAGGGGTGGCGCAATCCGGGCGCCGCTGGAACCGGGACACCAGATCATGATGCGATTAGACCGAATCGCATCATGATCTCATCTCTTTGTTTGAGCGTGATCTTTTCGGAAAACCGGGTGCCACTTTTCCGGATCATGCTCCTAGCTGCGCCTGGCCTCGATCACATCCCAGACCCTGGCCGCGATGTCCGGGCCGCCGACGCGGGCGATCGCCCGGATCCCGGTCGGCGACGTGACGTTGATCTCGGTCAGATAGCCGTCGATGACGTCGATGCCGACGAACAGCAGGCCGCGGTCGCGCAGCGCCGGGCCGAGGCGCTCGCAGATCGCCCGCTCGCGCGGGCTGAGGTCGGTGGCTTTGGCCGCGCCGCCACGCACCATGTTGGAGCGCAGGTCGTTGTCGGCGGGCACGCGGTTGACCGCGCCGGCGAATTCGCCGTCGACCAGGATGATGCGCTTGTCGCCGTGCTTCACCTCGGGGAGGAAGCGCTGGATCACCCACGGCTCGCGGAACGTCACCGAGAACATGTCGTGCAGCGAGCCGAAATTCATGTCCTTGGGCATCACGCGGAACACGGCGGCGCCGCCGTGGCCGTAAAGCGGCTTCATCACCACGTCGCCGTGCTCGGCGCGGAACGCGTTGATCTCGTCGACGTCGCGCGAAATCAGCGTCGGCGGCATCAGGTCGCCGAACTGCATCACGAACACCTTCTCCGGCGCGTTGCGCACGCTGGCCGGGTCGTTCACCACCAGCGTCCCGGGGTGGATGCGCTCGAGCAGATGGGTGGTCGTGATGTAGGCGAGGTCGAACGGCGGATCCTGGCGCAGCAGGATGACGTCGAACGAGGCGAGGTCGGTGCGCCGGGCCTCGCCCAGCGAAAAATGGTCGCGCTCGTCGTCGCGCACCGTCAGCGGCCGCACCGGCGCCACCAGCTGCTCGCCGCGCAGCGACATCTGGTCGGGCGTGTAGTAGGCGAGCGCGTGGCCGCGCCGCTGCGCCTCCAGCAACAGCGCGAAGGTGGAATCGCCGCGGATGTTGATGCGCGCGATGGGGTCCATCTGGACGGCGATGTTCAGGGCCATGAGCGGTTCCGCGTGGTGATCCGGAAGAGGGTGACTGTGCATAGCATCGCGCGGCCGCCTTGTAACCCGACCGACGGCCGTCAGCCGGTGAGATCGAACGCCGCGATGAGATGGCGCGGCAGCGATTTCGGCGCGATCAGCACGGCATCGAAGCGGCAGGCGAGGCTCTCGTGCTCGGGATGGCCGGCGAGCCACATCTGCGCCGCGGCGATGATGCGCTGGCGCTGCTGCGGCGTCACCGCATAGGCGGCGTCGTCGAGGCTCGCGCGCGCCTTGACCTCGACGAACACGATCTGGTCGCGCCGCCGCGCCACGATGTCGATCTCGCCGAAGCGGGTGCGAAAGCGCCGCGCCAGGATCCGGTAGCCCTTGGCGATGAGATAGGCGGCGGCGCGGCTCTCCGCCGAGATCCCGGTGTGGAACGCCTGCACCCGCGCCGGCGAGGGCCCGTCGCGGCCGCCGTCGTCAGCCTTCGTCATCGCCGCCCTCCCTGGCAAGCTCGAGCGCCCGGGCATAGACCTCGCGCCGCGGCCGTCCCGACGCCTCGACCGCGTGGGCGACCGCGTCCTTGAGGCTGTCGTGCTTGAGCCGCGCGCGCAGCAGTTCGTCGAGGGCGGCCTGCGGCATCGCCTGCGCGGTGGCGTCGGGCGGTCCGATCACGAGCACGAATTCGCCGCGGGTCTCGCGTTCCGCGGCTTCCGCCGCGAGGTCGGCCAGGCTGCCGCGGCGGACTTCTTCGTGGAGCTTGGTGAGCTCGCGGCAGATGGCGGCGTCGCGTCGGCCGAGGCCCTCGGCGAGATCGTGCAGGCAGTCGGCGACCCGGCTGCCGGCCTCCAGCAGCACCACGGTGGCGTCGAGCCGCGCCAGCTCGGCGATGCGGCTGCGCCGTGCGCCCTGGCGCGGCGGCAGAAAGCCCTCGAAGAAGAAGCGGTCGGTCGGCAGCGCCGCCAGGGTCAGCGCCGCCAGCACCGACGACGGCCCGGGCAGGGTGTGGATGGCGAAGCCGGCGGCGGAGACTTCGCGCACCAGCTTGAAACCGGGGTCCGAGATCAGCGGCGTGCCGGCATCGGATACCAGCGCGACCGCTTCGCCGTTGGCCAGGTGCCTGAGGATCAGCGGCCGCGCCTCGGCCGCGTTGTGCTCGTGATAGGGCGTCAGCCGGGTGGTGATGCCGAAGCGGTCGGTCAGCTTGCGGGTGACGCGGGTGTCCTCGCAGGCGATCAGGTCGGCGCCGGCCAGGGTCTCGAGCGCGCGCAGGGTGATGTCGCCGAGATTGCCGATCGGGGTCGCCACCACGTGCAGCCCCGGCGCCGCCTTCGGCGCCGCCAGCGCATGGCCGGCGATCAGGAGGCCGTGGGCCGCGGGGGGCGCCGGATGGTCGTTCAGCTCGGAGGGGGGCAGGGCACGGGATCGCATGGCGTCAATCTAGCCCATGAAAATGCCAAAAGGGGCCGGGTTTTCGCGCCGTCGCGCCCAGACAAAACCTTTTGCCTTGGTTAACCAATTGACCACATTATGCTCCAGATCCCTTCCAGACCCCACGGGTCCGGTCTCCGCAGCCCGTCGATCCGGAGGAGGAGCCGGTCGACGACCATGGTAAAAGAGCTGCGATGGCTTCCTTGCACGATGCGCTGACGACCCGCCGGGGATCGACCCGGCGGTCGGCGCTCGGCCTGATCGTCGCGGCGCCATTCGTCGCAGCCTGCTCCGGCATCCAGCAGAGCCTGACATCGCTGACACCGAACGGTCCGACCGAGGCGCCGGCGGGACCGCCGCAGCAGCCGACCGCCGTCGGCACCGGCGGGGTCAAGGTCGGCCTGATCCTGCCGCTGTCGGGCCAGGGCAACGCCACGGTGGTTGCCCAGGCCATGAAGAACGCCGCCGAGATGGCGCTCGCCGAGTTCCAGAACCCCAACATCCAGCTCCTGATCAAGGACGACGCCGGCACCGCGGCGGGGGCCCAGCAGGGCGCGCAGCAGGCGCTGGACGAGGGCGCCGAGATCGTTCTCGGCCCGCTGTTCGGGCTGTCGGTGCCGGCGGCGGCGCAACTGACGCGCGCCCGCAACGTGCCGATGATCGCGTTCTCGACCGATTCCAGCGTCGCCGGCCGCGGCGTCTATCTGCTGAGCTTCCTGCCCGAGTCGCAGGTCAACCGGATCGTCGGCTACATCGCCGGCACCGGCAAGCAGGCGTTCGCCGGGCTGTTGCCGGACAGCGCCTACGGCAACGTGGTCGAGGCCGCCTTCAAGCAGGAGGTCGCCCGGCGCGGCGGCCGGGTGGTGGCGTTCGAGAAATACAGCGCCGACCGCAGCGTCGCGGTGCGCAACGTGGCGCAGTCGCTCGGCAACGTCGACACCCTGCTGCTCGCCGACGACGACGGCGGCGCCATGGTGGCGGTCGCCGACGCGCTCAATTCCAGCGGCGGCAATCTCAAGCGCGTCCAGCTGATCGGCACCGGCGTGTGGGACAATCCGCGGGTCACCGCCAGCGCGACCATGCAGGGCGGGCTCTATGCGGCGCCCGATCCGGCGGGCTTTCGCGCCTTTTCCGGCCGCTATCGCACCAAGTTCGGCCAGGAGCCGGTGCGCCCGGCCGCGCTGTCCTACGACGCGGTGGCGCTGGTGGCGGCGCTGGCGCGCACCCAGGGGCCGCAGCGCTTCTCGTCGGACGTGCTCACCAACCCGTCCGGCTTCGCCGGCATCGACGGCCTGTTCCGCTTCCGCGCCGACGGCACCAACGAGCGTGGCCTGGCGGTGATGCGGGTGGCGAACGGCGGCGCCCAGACCGTGGCCGCCTCGCCGAAGAGCTTTGGGACCTAGCCAAGATCATCTCTGGATGACTTGACTCATCCTTCGGTCATGGCCGGGCTTGACCTGCGGCTGTCCTGTTCGTGAGATTTAGGCCAAGACTTTTCTAGCTATTCAGCGTCATCGTCCGCGAAAGCGGACGATCCCGTAACCCCGGCGTTCGATCCGGCCTCCAGTAGCAAACTCACCAAAGCCAGAGCATGGAAAAACCAAGCTAAATCGGCCCAATCGCGGCCGGTCATCCGTTGGTTGTGATCGAATGGGTAGACGCCAGTCAGCTGGCCAATAGCTGGATGGACTACGTCGAGATCCCGGAGCCGTGCCCGCACAAATGCGTCAGTGTTGGCTTTCTGGTCGCCGAGAACGCCCACGGCAAAATACTTGCGCCGACGATCGCGGATTTTGAACATCCGGATAATCGGCACACGTATGGGGAATGATGATTCCTAAGTCCGCTATCCTTTCGGAGCGGCGGGTTAATTGAATCAGCCCTTTCCCTTTGGCCGCTTAGCTCCCTGCCGCTTGGCGACCGACAGGTCGGCCATGTAGCGGGCGGAGATGGGGTCGCCTTTCTTAAGGCCACCGCTTGCCTTCGTACCCCCACCTTTCTTGGGCGGGATAATGCGCTCTTTCTTTGCCATCAGAGCCTCCATTGGGTCGGCGAATCGAGGGTTGAGCGGCGCAATAGTATCAACTACCGAGACACCTCACTACCAATTATACACGGATCAATGGGAGGACGTTATGTCCGACCAAAATATATCTTGCGCCTATAACGCCGCCGATGATACATATCATGCAGAATCAGACATCCCGAACTGAGGCGATATGGCCGATATACCGCAAGCTGGTGCCGACCCGATTAGGGACGCGGTGGAGCAAATCCGCCGGGAAGCCTACGCGGCAGGGTGGAAGGCAGCATTGGAGGCTGTATCTGCGGCGGTCGCAAGTGTCGGCAACGGCACAGAGCCGGGGATTATCATTCATCCATTTGTGGGGCCGACGCGGCAGACCCCGGCAGAGTCGAGGGGGTCACTCCCGACCGTGGGGACGACGCCGCACTACGTCTATCAGGCGGTCCAGCGGAAGCAGGGCATGACCGGCGCGGAAGTGATCGCCACCGTGCGCGCTGATGGTCATGACGTAGGGGAAGCTCAAATCCGAACCGCCCTTTCGCGGCTGGAGAAGCGGCAACTTCTCGCGAACCGGCACAGGAAGTGGTTTTTGAAGAGCTAAACGAAAACCGGAGCCTTTCGGCTCCGGTTCAGAGAATTGGGGGTGCACAATGCAGGGGCAAGGTTGTCCAGCCGCGTCCCCGGCGGGTGCAAGTCCCGCTACCTCCGCCTTCGGCCCCTTCCACAAGGGCCACGTCCTACTCCCTTCCACCGGTGTAGGGCGACTTCCAGAATACCCGCGCAGCTAGGGGGTCCAAACCTTAGTTGCGCGTCCCTTGTGCCCATAGAATCACAGCTAGCGCGGCGCGACAACACCTAGCTGCTTATCGTCGTCAACGAATGCAATCCCACCCGTCTGGGTCGTCCGGTCAAGCCGGGCGGCAACGAGGTGGGATGTGTCGCGGCCATGCCTCCCGAACGTGACGGCGCGGCTGACAGCGTCGCTTTTCGATGAGACCCTCACGCCGCGAGGTCGGCGACCACGGCGTCCAGCAGCGGAAAGCCTTCGCGCATCACCTTCAGCCGGCCGTCGCCGCTCATCGGCGCGCTTCTTGTTGTTGAGTAGACGATCAAGAAGAACATCGTTGCCTCGACGATTCATCACGGCCTTGGACTCCACTCCCGCTGCGTGCGCGAGGGGAGAACATCGCGGCCTCGCGCAGAACGCTAGGTGTGTATTGGGCGCAGCGGCAGGGCTCGAACCTGCAACCTCCCCGGCCAACCGGTTCTAGACCGCGAATCAGATCCGGCCGTCGAAACCGAGAGCTCTATCCTGTTGAGCTACGCTGCGTTTCTCCTCTTGCCGCATCTTGCGATCGGCAATGCGTTCAAGTCCCAAGGGCCGCAACCGCTCGATCAGCGGCGTCAGGTCGTGGGTGATATGCCCGTTGGTCTCGTGCTTGCCTTTCAGGATCAGGCCCTGCTTGCGCAGCCTGGCGATTGAGCGTTGCACGGACCGCTGGCTGACACCCATGCGCTTGGCAATTGTGGTCGGCCGGATGAAGGGCATTTCATTTTTCACATAGTAGTGGGCCATCAGGTTGAGCAGCACCACTAGGTCATCGCTCTGAATCTTCAGCCTGTGCTGGTTGAACAGCAGCACATCGGGCACAGGCGACCAGCCAGCGGTTGCCGCTTCCCCATACCGCTCCGCCACCCGGCTCTCCGAGGCGCCTGGATAAGCGAGCTGGCGTGCGTTCTCCCGGGCCTGCTCGAAGAGGGCGGCTGGGTCTTGATTCAGGGAAATCTCGAAAACGTTAGCCATTGCGAACTCAGTGGTTGATTTCGGCCAAAATAACGAATTCGGGGCTCGCTCCACGACCAAGATGCAAATATTCCACGTCGTCGGAATGATTGTTCGATCGCGGAGGACCCGACATGCGTCCACGCAAAGTCGCTGTCGGCGGATTTACGCCGCGAGATCGGCGACCACGGCGTCGAGCAGCGGAAAACCCTCGCGCGTCACCTTGAGCCGGCCGTCGCCGGCGACGCTGATGGCGCCCTCGGCGCTGAGCAGCGCCACCCGCGCCGGGTCGAGCGGCCGGCCCGCCAGCGCGGCATAGCGCTGGGGATCGATGCCCTCGGCGAGCCGCAGCCCCATCAGCAGGAATTCGTCGGCGCGCTCCTCGCGGTTGAGGATCTCGTCGGTGGCGACACCGTGGCCCGCGGCCTCGACCCGCATCAGCCACGCTTCCGGGCGGCGGTCGGTGGCGGTGGCGTGGCGCGCGCCGTCGAGGTCGAGCCGGCCATGGGCGCCGGGGCCGATGCCGGCATATTCCTCGCCGCGCCAGTACACCAGGTTGTGCCGGCATTCCGCGCCGGGCCGGGCATGATTCGAGATCTCGTAGGCCGGCAGGCCGTGCTGCTCGCAGATCTCCTGGGTGACGTCGAACAGCGCCCGCGCGGTGTCCTCATCCGGCGTCTTCAGCTTGCCGGCGGCGTGCAGGCCGTGGAACGGCGTGTCCGGCTCGATGGTGAGCTGGTAGAGCGAGAGATGCTCGGCGGCCTCGCCGATCGCCTGCTGAAGCTCGGCAGCCCAGGCCTGCGGCGTCTGGTCCGGACGGGCGTAGATCAGGTCGAACGAATAGCGCTCGAAATGCGTCCGCGCCACCGCGACCGCGTCGAGCGCCTCGCGCGCGCTGTGCAGCCGGCCGAGCGCCTTCAGCGAGGCGTCGTCGAGCGCCTGCACGCCGAGCGAGACGCGGTTGACGCCGGCTGCGCGATAGCCGCGAAACCGGCTCGCCTCGACGCTGGTGGGGTTGGCCTCCAGCGTCACCTCGGCGCCGGCGGCGACGTGCCAGTGCCGGCCGATGGCGTCGAGAATGGCGCCGACGGTTTCCGGCCGCATCAGCGACGGCGTGCCGCCGCCGAGAAAGATCGACGACACCGTGCGCGGCCCGATGCGCGCCGCGGTGGTCGCGATCTCGGCGGCGAAGGCACGCGCGAAGCGCTCCTCGTCGATCGCGGCGTGGCGGACATGGCTGTTGAAGTCGCAATAGGGGCACTTCGACAGGCAGAACGGCCAGTGCACGTAGACGCCGAAGGCGCCGGGGGTTTCAGCGCTCGGCACCCGAGACCTCCGGGGCAAGGCAGATCTGCTGCAATTTTATGAAGGCGCGGGCGCGATGGGACAGGCCGCGGCCGCGCGGCGGCAGGCCGTGCTTTTCCTCGCTGGTCATCTCGCCGAAGGTGCGGTCGTGGCCGTCGGGCAGGAAGAACGGATCGTAGCCGAAGCCGGCGTGGCCGCGGGGCGGCCAGACCAGGGTGCCGTCGACCCTGGCCTCGACCTGCTCGAGATGGCCATCGGGCCAGGCCACGCACAGCGCGGAGACGAAATGGGCGGTGCGTTGCGCCGCCGCCACGGCGCCGCGCTCCTGCAGCAGCCGCTCGATCCGCGCCATGGCGGCGGAAAAGTCCTTGGTCTCGCCGGCCCAGCGCGCCGAATAGATGCCGGGCGCGCCGTCGAGCGCGTCGACCACCAGGCCCGAATCGTCGGCGAAGGCGGGCAGGCCGGCGGCCTGCGCCGCGGCGCGCGCCTTGATCGCCGCGTTGGCGCCAAAGCTCGCGCCGGTTTCGTCGGGTTCCGGCAGGCCGAGATCGCCGGCCGCGACCGCGTCGATGCCGTGCGGCGCCAGCAGCTCGCGCATCTCGGCGAGCTTGCCGGGATTGTGGGTCGCGATCACGAGGCGTCCGGTGATTCGGCGGTGCATCGGCATCATCCTAGCATCGTGCGGTCGGTGCCTTTCGTCGTCATGGCCGGGCTTGTCCCGGCCATCCACGTCTTTCTTGCGGCAACGCCGTTAAGTCGTGGATGCCCGGCAGACCTTGGTCCTCGCGATCCGTCGAAGACGGATCGCGCTGGCGGGGCATGACGAGTTTTTCAATAGCGGCAGGTTTTCATCGCTCGAGATGTGCGCCGGACCCTGATGCGCCACCTATCCCACCGCCATCTTCTGCAGGTCGACCAGGCGCGCGACGCCCTTCTGGGCCAGCGCCATCAGCTTGAGGAACTCGTCCTGGGTGAACGGGGTCTTTTCCGCGGTGCCCTGGACCTCGATGATGCGGCCATCGCCGGTCATGACGAAATTGGCGTCGGTCTCGGCCTCCGAATCCTCGGCGTAGTCGAGGTCGAGAACCGCCGTGCCGTTGTAGATGCCGCACGACACCGCCGCGACGTTGTCGCGCAGCACGCCGTCGCGGATCATGTTGCGGCTCTTCATCCAGGTCAGGCAGTCGGCGAGCGCGACCCAGGCGCCGGTGATCGACGCCGTGCGGGTGCCGCCGTCGGCCTGGATCACGTCGCAGTCGATGGTGATCTGGCGTTCGCCCAGCGCCTCGAGGTTGATGGCGGCGCGCAGCGAGCGGCCGATCAGGCGCTGGATTTCCACGGTGCGGCCGCCCTGCTTGCCGGCGGCGGCCTCGCGGCGGGTGCGCTCCAGGGTGGCGCGCGGCAGCATGCCGTATTCGGCGGTCACCCAGCCGCGGCCCTGGCCCTTGAGCCACGGCGGCAGCCGCTCCTCCAGCGTCGCCGTCACCAGGACGTGGGTGTCGCCGAATTTCACCATGCAGGACCCCTCGGCATATTTGACCACGCCACGATCCAGCGACACGGGACGCAGTTCATCGGGTGCACGGCGACTGGGCCGCATGGGAAGTCCTCCACAGCAAGGAAACGTCGAATTCGGGCTCGAAGATCTGATCTGCCGGGCGAGCCTGCCGCGGCGCGAAAGAGGTCAGGTCAGACCGGCCTGCGCTGCTTTTACGGGCGAGCCCCGGTCGCGGCAAGGGGCCTTGCCGCCGGCCATGCCCCCATCCGGCTTGCAACTGGCGCGGATTCTGCACACATGAAGGGGCCATTTGTCGCAAACGTCGAAGGCGGAACACTGGCCGTGGCCCACCACGATCCCATCGGTCATCTGATCACCCCTCACCAGGGGCTGGCGCAGCTCAACGAGCGCTCGCGCGACATTTTTCGCCAGATCGTCGAGAACTACCTGGCGACCGGCGAACCGGTCGGCTCGCGCAACGTCTCGCGCCTGATCACGGTGCCGCTGTCGCCGGCCTCGGTGCGCAACGTGATGTCGGATCTCGAGCAGCTCGGGCTGATCTACGCGCCCCATACCTCGGCCGGGCGGCTGCCGACCGAGCTCGGGCTGCGGTTCTTCGTCGACGCGCTGATGCAGGTCGGCGAGCTCAGCGAGCCGGAGCGGCAGTCGATCGAGGCCCAGCTCGCCTCGGTCAACAAGGCGCAGACGGTGGAAGCCGCGCTCGACGCCGCGATGACCCGGCTGTCGGGGCTGACCCGCACCGCCGCGGTGGTGCTGACCGCCAAGGCCAATGTGCGGCTCAAGCACATCGAATTCGTCCGGCTCGAGCCGGAGCGCGCGCTGGTGGTGCTGGTGGCCGAGGACGGCCAGGTCGAGAACCGCGTGCTGCCGCTGCCGCCCGGCGTGCCCGCCGCGGCGCTGAGCGAGGCGTCGAACTTCCTCAACGCGCGGATCCGCGGCAAGACCCTCGCCGAGGCGCGAATCGAGCTCGAGGACGCGCTGACGCATAGCCGCAACGAGCTCGACCAGCTCACCCAGAAGGTGGTGGCGGCCGGCATCGCCAGCTGGTCGGGCGGCGCCAGCGACGAGCGCCAGCTGATCGTGCGCGGCCACGCCAATCTGCTCGAGGATCTCCACGCGCTCGAGGACCTCGAGCGGGTCCGGCTGCTGTTCGACGATCTCGAGACCAAGCGCGGCGTCATCGACCTGCTCGGCCGGGCCGAGCGGGCGGACGGTGTCAGGATCTTCATCGGGTCGGAGAACAAGCTGTTCTCGCTGTCGGGGTCGTCGACCATCATCGCGCCGTACCGCGACGGCGCCGGGCACATCGTCGGCGTCCTGGGCGTGATCGGGCCGACCCGGCTGAACTATGCCCGGGTCATCCCGATGGTCGATTACGCCGCGCGAATCGTCAGCCAGATGCTCGGCAAATAGCCCCTTGGGCCGGCCGGGAGCTTGATTTTCGGGGGCAAAGCCCTGATATCCCGCCCAGGTGATCGCGATCCGATCGTGGTCCAGACACATTTCGAGAAGGCGCAGTGATGAGCGAAGTCAACGGTCACGGCAATGCCGAACGACCCACCAACACCGCGGCCGAGGGCGCCGCCGCCGAGCCGGTGGTGTCCAAGCCCTACATCATGCCCGACGAGCCCGAAAAAGGGTCGGTCGAGGCCCTGACGCAGGAGGCCGCCGAGGCCAAGGACCGGATGCTGCGGACGCTTGCGGAGATGGAGAACCTGCGGCGGCGGACCGCCAAGGAGGTCGCCGACGCGCGCACCTACGGCATCGCGTCGTTCGCCCGCGACGTGCTCGACATCGCCGACAATCTGCAGCGCGCCCTCGACGCGGTGCCGGCCGATACCCGCGCCGCGGCCGATGCCGGGTTGAAGGCGCTGATCGAGGGGGTCGAGCTGACCGAGCGCTCGCTGCTGTCCACGCTGGAAAAGAATGGCGTCAGGAAGTTCGACCCGAGCGGCGAGAAGTTCGATCCCAATTTCCAGCAGGCGATGTTCGAGGTGCCCGACGCCTCGGTGCCGTCGGGCACCGTGGTGCAGGTGGTGCAGTCCGGCTACATGATCGGGGAGCGCATCCTGCGCCCGGCGCTGGTCGGCGTCGCCAAGGGTGGCGCCAAGCCGGCGCCGACCACCGACATCAAGGCCTGAGCGGCGCGCGGTCGAAACATCGCCGAGATGCAAAACGCGCGGGGTTTCCCCGCGCGTCGTCTTTTGTCCGAACCCGTGCGTCGAGGCTCAGGCGACGGCGAGATCCGACGACTGGATCCGCTTGACGCCGGCCTTGGCGGTATCGGCCCAGGCCTTGGCGAGCGAGCCGTTGGCGTCGATGCCGCGGCAGGCGTCCTCGATGATGTAGGTCTCGAACCCGGCCTTGCGGGCGTCCATCGCGGTCCACGCGACGCAGAAGTCGGTGGCCAGCCCGGTCACGAACACGCGCTTGATGTTGTGGGCCTTGAGATAGGCGGCCAGTCCGGTCGAGGTCTTGCCGTCGGCCTCGGTGAAGGCCGAATAGCTGTCGACGTCCTTGTGATAGCCCTTGCGGATGATCAGTTCGGCCTGCGGGATCGAGATGTCCTTGGAGATCGACGCGCCGTCGGTGCCCTGCACGCAGTGATCGGGCCACAGCACCTGCTTGCCGTAGGGCAGGTCGATGGCCTCGAACGGCTTCTTGCCGGCATGGGCCGAGGCGAAGGAGATGTGGCCCGGGGTGTGCCAGTCCTGCGTCATCACCACGTTGGCGAAGCCCTTGGCGATGCGGTTGATCACCGGGATCACCTGGTCGCCGTCCTTCACCGCCAGGCTGCCGCCCGGCAGGAAGCAGTTCTGAACGTCCACCACGATCAGGACCGAGGAATCGTCGATCGCGATCTTGCCGGCGGCCATCGCCGCTCCGGTGAACGCGCTCATGGTCACAACCCCCATCCCGCCGAGAAGTTGTCGTCTGTCCAGCATCGCAAAGCCCTCCGCCTGTGCTGTTTCAACACCATCCAAAGCCAAAGTGCATCCAGCAAATCAGGCGGGCCCGAACCTGACAAGCCGTTTGTATGCAAATAAATACGGCAGTTCGCCGCGGCATCAGCCGCAGCCGCGGTCAGCGCGGCCGGATGCCGTCGCGCACCGCGCGAAAGCGCACGAAGGCCGGCTGCCAGGCGTCGCGCGGGGCGCCGGCCACGATCCGCAGGGTGGCGCCGGTGTTGCCGAAGCGCAGCCACTGCACCAGCCGCACCGGGGTGTTGCTCTTGCCGGTCACCGCCTCGAGCCGGGTCTCGAAGCCGGCCATGCCTTCGAGCCGCATCGGCTCGGACGACATGATCCGGACGTCGCGCAGGCCCGGCAGGGTCCGGGCGATTTCCTGGGCGAAGCGGTCGCGGTCGTCGGGCGTCGCCGGTCCGTCGGGCATCACGCCGATCAGCACGTAGGGGGCGGTGGCCAGCCCCTCCTCGTCGGTGGCGTCGGTCAGCAGCACGGTGCCGCCGGCCAGCGCGCGGATGGACTTGAAGCCGGCGGTGTCGGCGAGCTTGAAGGGCAGCCGGTCGAGTTGTTCCTCGGGCGGCACGCTGGCGCGCAGGGTGATGGTGGCGAGCATCTTGCGGACCGCCTGGTCGGAATATCCGGGGCCGGCCTCGTCGGGGACCTGCACGGCGACGTAGCCGCAGAAATCCGCGGCCCCGACCAGCAGGGAAAACCTGCGGACGCCGGTGCCGTTGTCGGTGGCGGTCTCGCGGGTGATGTAGGCCTTGGCGCCGGATTCCAGCTCGAACGGCTCGATCGCCGCATGGCCGCCGGCCGCGCTGTTGGACTTGATGGCGGCTTCGACCGCGGCGAAGGCGTCCTTCGGCAGTTCGGCCACGATCACCTTGACGCGCTGATCGGTGGCCTCGAAGCCGGAATAGGCCGATGCGGGGGTCAGGCCCTCCAGCGGCACCAGTCCGACACGCACCCCCTTGGGATAGACGACGTCGTCGGCGCGGGCGGGCGCCAGCCAGCCGCCGAGCGCAAGGCCGTTCAGGGCGAGGGCGAGGGCGAGGGTGCGGAAGCGTCGGGAGGCAGGGGTCATGGCAGGTCTCTTACAGGTTGGTTTGGGATCGCAATAAGGCCGTTCCATGATGCCGGGGACCGGGTCCCTGAGCCGCCCTGGGCGCGGCAGCCCCGGCGCCCTTGATTAACCCCATTCGCCGGTCCGCGACAGGGCCCGGCCAGGATCCTTTGACGGCCCTTGCGCCGGCCACGGGCGGCCCGGGGTCGCCCGCGACGTCGGCCGGGACCTGCGTACGGACCGCGGATTTCCGATGCGGCGGGGTGTTCGGTCCTTGCGGGCCCCACCCCCCCTCCTATATGAGGCGAAGCTTCGCATGTCGCGGAGATTTGAAGCAAAAAGGGGGTTCGGAGTGGCGCGCCGTCAGGGCCCATTCTACCTGCCGCAAGAGAAGGATTGAGGACCATGGGAAAGGTCATTGGGATCGACCTCGGCACCACCAATTCGTGTGTCGCGGTGATGGACGGCAAATCGTCGAAAGTCATTGAGAATGCCGAGGGGATGCGGACTACGCCGTCCATCGTGGCGTTCACCGACGATGGCGAGCGGCTGGTCGGCCAGCCGGCGAAGCGCCAGGCGGTCACCAATCCCGAGCGCACGTTCTTTGCGGTCAAGCGCCTGATCGGACGGCGTTACGACGACCCCATGGTCGAGAAGGACAAGGGCCTCGTTCCCTACAAGATCGTCAAGGCCGGCAACGGCGACGCCTGGGTCGAGGCTGACGGCAAGACCTATTCGCCCTCGCAGGTCTCCGCCTTCATCCTGCAGAAGATGAAGGAGACCGCGGAAGCCCATCTCGGCGCCAAGGTCGACCAGGCGGTGATCACGGTCCCGGCCTATTTCAACGACGCCCAGCGCCAGGCCACCAAGGACGCCGGCAAGATCGCCGGCCTCGAGGTGCTGCGCATCATCAACGAGCCGACCGCGGCCGCGCTGGCCTACGGCCTCGACAAGGCCAAGACCGGCACCATCGCGGTCTATGACCTCGGCGGCGGCACCTTCGACGTCTCGGTGCTCGAGATCGGCGACGGCGTGTTCGAGGTGAAGTCGACCAACGGCGACACCTTCCTCGGCGGCGAGGACTTCGACATGCGCCTGGTCAGCTATCTGGCCGACGAATTCCAGAAGGAGCAGGGCATCAACCTGCGCAACGACAAGCTCGCCTTGCAGCGCCTGAAGGAGGCCGCTGAAAAGGCCAAGATCGAGCTGTCGTCGACGACCCAGACCGAAATCAACCTGCCCTTCATCACCGCGGACCAATCGGGTCCCAAGCATCTGACGATGAAGCTGACCCGCGCCAAGTTCGAGGCGCTGGTGAGCGATCTGGTCGAGAAGACCATCGAGCCGTGCCGCAAGGCGCTGAAGGATGCCGGCCTCACCGCCGGCGAGATCAGCGAAGTGGTGCTGGTCGGCGGCATGACCCGCATGCCGAAGATCCAGGAAGTCGTGAAGCAGTTCTTCGGCAAGGAGCCGCACAAGGGCGTCAACCCCGACGAGGTGGTCGCCATCGGCGCGGCGATCCAGGCCGGCGTGCTGCAGGGCGACGTCAAGGACGTGCTGCTGCTCGACGTCACCCCGCTGTCGCTCGGCATCGAGACGCTGGGCGGCGTGTTCACCCGGATCATCGAGCGCAACACCACGATCCCGACCAAGAAGAGCCAGGTGTTCTCGACCGCGGAAGACAACCAGAATGCGGTGACCATCCGGGTGTTCCAGGGCGAGCGCGAAATGGCCGCCGACAACAAGATCCTCGGCCAGTTCGACCTGATGGGAA